>UQBY01000004.1 GCA_900539375.1 uncultured Clostridium sp.
AGGGCTCGAACCTCCAACCTATCGGTTAACAGCCGAGTGCTCCACCATTGAGCTATCGCGGAATAATGTTTTTAGCTTATCACTTAAAAGATTTTATTGGCTCCGCGGAGAGGGCTCGAACCTCCAACCTATCGGTTAACAGCCGAGTGCTCCACCATTGAGCTACCGCGGAATACTTTATAATTTCTTTAAAAGCAATTAATGCTAAGCACAATGACTATTATATCAGCTTATAAAAAAATTGCAATACCTTTTGTGGAAAAAATATTGTATTTTTTTCAAAATTCAAATTTAACTTATATTGTTAAGTTTTATGTATAATAAAATGAAGTTAATCTTATTATTTTATTAATAAAATTAACTTCAAGATATTTATAAATTAATTATTTGATTGTGGTTTCATTGTTGGGAATAAAATAACGTCTCTTATAGATGCTGAATCTGTTAAGAACATTATAAGTCTATCTATTCCTATTCCAAGTCCACCTGTTGGAGGCATACCTGTTTCTAATGCACCCATAAATTCTTCATCTATTACATAAGCTTCATCATCACCAAGGTCTCTTGACTTAGCTTGTTGTTCAAATCTTTCTCTTTGAACTATTGGGTCGTTTAATTCTGAATATGCATTACATAATTCTCTTCCATAAACAAATCCTTCAAATCTTTCAGTGAACATTTCATTTCCTCTCTTCTTCTTAGTAAGAGGTGAATTTTCAACTGGATAATCTATTATGAAAGTTGGTTGAATCATTTTTTCTTCACAGAATTCTTCAAACATTGCATTTAATACTTCTCCCTTTGTTACAGTATTTAATGGCTTAGGGAATTCTAAATGCTTTTCTTTAGCTATAGCTTGTGCTTCTTCATCTGATTTTACTTCATTAAAATCAATTCCACCATGTTCTTTAACAGCATCAACCATTGTTATTCTTCTCCAAGGAGGTCTAAATTCTATTTCTGTTCCTTGGTAATTTATTTTAGTTGTTCCATTTACCTTTTCACAAACATAAGCTACCATGTTTTCTGTAATTTCCATCATATCATTGTAATCTGCATAAGCTTGATATAATTCGATAGCTGTAAATTCTGGATTATGTCTTACATCCATACCTTCATTTCTGAAGTTTCTACCCATTTCATATACTTTTTCAAATCCACCAACTATAAGTCTCTTTAGATATAATTCTGTTGCAATTCTTAAATACATATCTATATTTAATGAATTGTGGTGTGTTATAAATGGTCTTGCAGCAGCTCCACCAGCTATTGCACCAAGAATTGGAGTTTCAACTTCTAAGAATCCTCTATTATCTAAGAATTCTCTTATACCCTTTATTATTTGACTTCTCTTTATGAAAGTGCTCTTAACTTCTGGATTTGTTATTATATCTACTTCTCTTTGTCTGTATCTTAAATCTGGGTCCTTTAATCCATGCCACTTTTCTGGTAATGGTCTTAAAGATTTACAAACTAATTGGAAGTCTTTAACTTTTATAGTTATTTCTTCAGTTCTAGTTTTGAAAACTTCTCCTGTAGCTGCAACTATATCACCAATATCAAAGCCTTTATATTCTTTTAGCTTTTCTTCTCCAACTTCATCAATCTTTATGAATAATTGTATTCTTCCATCCATATCTTGAATATCTGAGAATACAACTTTTCCTTGCCCTCTTTTAGACATTATTCTTCCAGCTACAGTTACTATTTTTCCTTCTAATTCTTCATAAGCATTTTTTACTTGTGAAGATGTATGTGTTCTATCTATAGTATACACATCAAAAGGATCTTTTCCTGCTGCTTGTAATTCAGCTAGCTTTTCCCTTCTTAATCTCTCTTGTTCACTAAACTGAGACTCTAGTTCTTCCATGTTCATTTCCTCAGTTGACATTAATATCCCTCCATTTATGCTCTCTTAATTTCTAATATTTCAAATTTATTTGTTTCTCCATCAGGTAGTGCTATTTCTACTACTTCGCCAAGTTTTCTTCCTACAAGGCCTCTTCCTACTGGAGATTCATTTGATATTTTAAAGTTCATTGGATCTGCTTCTGCTGAACCAACTATTGTATATTCAACTTCTTCATCAAACTCATAATCTTTAACTTTAACAGTTGACCCTACTGATACAGTATCTTTTGGAATTTCTGCTTCATCTACAACTTCTGCGTTTTTAAGCATATTTTCTATTTGAAGAATTCTTCCTTCTGTAAAAGCCTGATCATTTTTAGCTTCATCATATTCAGAGTTTTCACTTAAATCTCCATATCCTAAAGCTACTTTTATCTTTTCAGTAATTTCTTTTCTTTTTACTGTTTTTAAATATTCTAATTCTTCTTCTAATTTTTTAACACCTTCATAGGTCATAACATATTTTTTTGTTTCACTCATAATAGTAAACCCCTTCAAAAATTAATTTAATTTTATTTATAAATTTTTTATTTCCTAAAATCATTTTTATAATTATAAATCAGAGGTTATGATATGTCAATAATTGAAAATTTGTTTTATAAACACACTACTTAAGCTCTTCTTTATATGTCTCAAGCAATTTAATAACCTCATTACTGTCATTTAGTGAATTCATTACATTTTTTATATCTGTACATCTTGGAAGACCTTTAATATACCATGAAGCATGTTTTCTCATTTCTCTTACAGCCTTATATTCACCATCATATTTTATTGATAACTTATAATGTCTAATACACATATTAATTTTTTCTTCTGCTGTAATTTCCATAGGTTCTTTTCCATTAAGTACTCTTTGTATATTTCTAAATATCCATGGGTTTCCCATACTTCCTCTAGCTACCATTATGCCATCACAGTTTGATATTTCTTTTAATTTTAATGCATCTTCAGGAGAAAAGACATCTCCATTTCCTATAACAGGTATTGAAACTGCTTCTTTTACCTTTTTTATTATATCCCAATCTGCCTTTCCTTCATACATTTGTTTTCTAGTTCTTCCATGTACAGCTATTGCATCTGCTCCTGCCTCTTCCATTCTTTTAGCAAATTCTACTGCATTTATATTATTTTCATCAAATCCCTTTCTAAACTTAACAGTAACAGGCTTTATAGAAACCTTTTTTAGTTCCCTTACTATTTCTGCCGCAAGTCCAGGCTCTTTCATTAAGGCTGACCCTTCACCATTATTAACAATTTTCTTAACTGGACATCCCATATTTATATCTATTATGCAAATATCTTTTCTATCATTAAAATATTTTTCACAAACTTCTGCCATAACCTTAGGTTCTCTTCCAAAAATTTGTGCTGCTACAGGTCTTTCCTCATCTGCTATTCTCAAAAGGCTTTGAGTATTTCCACTTCCATAGTATAAAGCTTTTGAACTTACCATTTCAGTATAAACTAATCCACATCCCATCTCTTTACAAAGACCTCTAAATGATATATCAGTAACTCCAGCCATAGGTGCTAAAAACACTTCATTTTCAAATACCAGATTTCCTATTTTCATTGAAATTACTCCTTGTTTTTCTTATACAATATTTTTAATCCTTCTAATGTTAAGTCTGGAGCTAGTTCATCAATAACTTTAGTATTTTTAGCTATTAACTTACCTAATCCTCCAGTTGCTATTACAAAAGGCTCTTCACATTTATTATTTCTAGTCATTTCAGCTTTCATCTTTTTAACTATGTATTCTACTTGACCAACATATCCATAAATAAGTCCAGCCTGTATACTTGTAATTGTATTTTTACATATAATATTATCAGGCATCTCTAATTCTACTCTTGGAAGTTTTGCTGTTCTTTCAAATAATGCATCAGATGAAATTTTAACTCCTGGAATTATGCAACCACCTAAATAATCTCCAGAAGCAGTTATAGCGCAAAATGTTGTAGCAGTTCCAAAATCTATTATTATCATAGCCCTTTTATATATTTCATATGCAGCTACAGCATTAACTATTCTATCTGCTCCAACCTCTTTAGGATTATCATACTTAATATTTATACCTGTTTTTATTCCTGGACCAACAACTACAGGTTCTATTCCAAAACATTTTCTAACCATATTTTCTAATGAATGCATTATATTAGGAACTACAGAAGATATTATTACTCCTTTAACACCTTTAGGGTCTAAATCATTTTGTTCAAAAAGTTGCATAACTTGAATTGCATATTCATCTGATGTTTTTTTAGCATCTGTTGAAATACGCCAACTTGCTATATAACTATCATCCTTTTGAACTCCTAATACAATATTAGTGTTTCCTACATCCACAAGTAAAATCATAAGAGCACCCCTTCAATACATACTAAAAGCAGCCTTACAGCTGCCTTTTTAGTATAACTTATTTTTAACAACTTTATTTTAGCAATTTAATATTATTTGTCAAGAATTTTAAGTTCTAAATTAGAATAACCCTACAATTTCTCCACTTTCTAAAATATCCATCTTATTTGCTGCTGGTACCTTTGGAAGTCCTGGCATAGTCATAACATTACCTGTTAATACAACTACAAAACCTGCTCCATTAGATACTCTAACTTCTTTAACTGTTATATTAAATCCTTCTGGTCTTCCAAGTAATGATGGATTATCTGATAATGAATATTGAGTTTTTGCCATACATATTGGTAACTTATCTAATCCAAACTTTTCAAGTTCTCTTATTTGCTTCATTGCAGCTGGAGTATATGTAACACCCTTTGCACCATATATTTCTTGTGCAATCTTTAATACTTTATTTTCTATTGTATCTTCTGCTGAATATATTGGAGCAAAATTAGATTCTTCATTATCCATAACATCTTCTACTATATCAGCTAATTCAAGGCCACCTTCGCCACCTTTAGCCCATACATCAGAAAGTGCAACTTTAACTCCTATCTTATTACAGAATTCTTTTATGTACTTAACTTCTTCTTCACTATCTGATACAAATTTATTTATTGCAACAACTACTGGAACATTAAATTTCTTTATATTTTCAACTTGCTTTTCTAAGTTTACTATACCCTTTGCAAGTGCTTCAACATTTGGAGTGTTTAAATCTTCTTTACTAACTCCACCATGATGCTTTAATGCTCTTATTGTAGCAACAACAACTACACAATTTGGCTTTAATCCACCATATCTACATTTTATATCTAAGAACTTTTCTGCACCTAAGTCTGCTCCAAATCCTGCTTCAGTTATAGCTATATCCCCAAGTTTTAATGCCATTTTTGTTGCTAATATTGAGTTACATCCATGAGCAATATTTGCAAAAGGTCCTCCATGAATTATAGCTGGAGTATTTTCTAAAGTTTGAACTAAGTTAGGTTTTACAGCATCTTTCATTAATAACCCCATAGCTCCTTCAACTTCTAGTTGTTTAGCATATACAGGATTTCCATCTAAATCATAAGCTACTACTATTTCACCCATTCTCTTCTTTAAGTCATCAAGACTTGTAGCTAAACATAATATAGCCATTATTTCAGATGCTACAGTTATCATGAATCCATCTTCTCTAACAAATCCATTAGCTTTTCCACCCATACCAACTACTATATTTCTTAAAGCTCTATCATTCATATCCATTACTCTTTTAAAAGTAATTCTTCTTGAATCAATTCTTAAAGCATTTCCTTGATGTATATGGTTATCTATAGCTGCACATAAAAGGTTATTTGCAGAAGTTATAGCATGCATATCTCCAGTAAAATGCAAGTTTATATCATCCATTGGAACAACTTGTGCATATCCGCCACCTGCTGCTCCTCCCTTAACCCCAAATACAGGTCCTAAAGAAGGTTCTCTTAATGCTATTACTGCATTTTTCCCCTTTTTACAGAAAGCTTGTCCTAATCCAACTGTAACTGTTGATTTTCCTTCTCCAGCTGGTGTAGGATTTATTGCTGTAACCAATATTAACTTTCCATCTTTTTTATCTTTGTTCTTTTTTAGAACATCTAATGATATTTTACATTTATATTTACCATATAATTCTATATCATCTTCTGTTAAATTGATTTTTTCAGCTATTTTAACAATTGGTTCCATTTTAGCTTCTTGTGCTATTTGAATATCACTTTTCATATTAATAAACACTCCTTTAGTTTTTTAGTGTTGAAAATAAATACTTTATTGATTATATCATTTTTAATAGTTATTTAAAATAAAAAATCGAATATTTATTAATTTAAAATTAATAAAGTTCGTAAAAATAAAAAAATAAAGGAACCAATTAAAGTTCCTTTATCATATCATTTTATGCATTTTCAAATATCTCAGCAAATTCAGCCCCTTCAAGCTTTTCTTTTTCAAGTAATGCTTTTGCAACTGCATGAAGTTTATTTATATTATCTTTTAATAATTGTTCGGCATTTTTATATGCATTATCTATAAGAGCTTTAATTTCGCTATCTAATAATGCTCCTATTTCTTCACTAAAGTTTCTTCCATTTCCTAAATCTCTTCCTAGAAAAACTTCATTATGGTCATTTCCATATGAAATAGCTCCAACTTTTTCACTCATTCCATATTCCATAACCATAGCTCTAGCTATTGCACTTGCTCTGTCTATATCGTTTTTAGCACCAGTGCTTATGTCTCCTATTATTAATTGTTCTGCTACTCTTCCTCCAAGAAGTCCAACCATTTCATCTTTTAATTTAGATTTAGATGTATACGCTGTATCTTCTTCTGGAAGATGCATAGTATATCCTCCTGCTCTCCCTCTTGGAATGATTGATATTTCATGTACTGGATCTGAATTTGGAAGTAACTTCATTACTACTGCATGACCTGCTTCATGATAAGCTGTAAGTCTTCTATCATGTTCGCTTATAACTCTACTCTTCTTTTCTGGTCCTGCAATTACTCTTGTTATTGCTTCTTCCATTTCTCCCATAGATATAAGTTTCTTTTCTCTTCTAACTGCTAATAAAGCAGCTTCATTTGCTAAGTTTTCAAGGTCTGCTCCACAAAAACCTGGTGTTCTTTTTGCTAAAACTTTTAAATCCACATCTGGAGCTAAAGGTTTCTTTCTTGTATGAACCTTTAGTATTTCCTCTCTACCTTTTACATCAGGAGCTCCTACTGTAATTTGTCTATCAAATCTTCCTGGTCTTAATAAAGCTGGATCTAATATGTCGGGTCTGTTTGTTGCAGCTATCATTATTATTCCTTCATTTACTCCAAAACCATCCATTTCAACTAATAGTTGATTTAATGTTTGTTCTCTTTCATCATGACCACCACCAAGACCAGCTCCTCTTTGTCTTCCTACTGCATCAATTTCATCTATAAACACAATACAAGGTGCATTTCTTTTAGCTTCTTCAAATAAATCTCTTACTCTTGATGCACCAACACCAACAAACATTTCTACAAAGTCTGATCCAGATATGCTAAAAAACGGTACTCCAGCTTCTCCTGAAATTGCTTTTGCTAGTAATGTTTTTCCTGTACCAGGAGGGCCAACTAAAAGAACTCCTTTGGGTATTCTTGCACCCATTTCTATATATTTAGAAGGTTGCTTTAAAAAATCTACTATTTCTTCTAATTCTGCCTTTTCTTCATCAGCGCCAGCTACATCCTTAAATGTAACCTTTTGAGAATTTGGAAGTGCTCTTTTAGCTCTACTTTTACCAAAGTTCATAACATTTCTTCCACTTCCGCTGTTTTGAGATTGTTGAGTAATCATAAACATAAATACTAATAAGATAACAATAAGAATTATCATAGGAATAACACTTAACCAAACTCCACTATTTGATGGTGCTTTAAAAGTTATTACAACACTATCATTTGGATGTTCCTCCATTAAAGATACCATCATTTCACTTGAAGAATAGGTTGAAAAAGCCTTTCCATCCTTAGTTTTTCCTTCTATTAACATCTTATCTTCTTGTATGATTATACTTTCTATTTTGTCACTTTCCCAATTTTGTTTAAATGTACTGTATGGTATGTCGTTTGTACTGCTTCTCCCAGGCTTTGCAAAAGCAGATACACAAATTATTAATAATAAAGCTACCAACCACACAGCTGAGCCTGAATTTCTTTTCATTCAATGCCCCCCTCTCTATAATTATTATAAAATTTTACCATAAGAATTTTATCAATACAATAAAGTTACATCTTATTTTTCATACACTTCTGGTTTTAATGTTCCTATAAATGGTAGGTTTCTATAGTTTTCTGCATAATCAATTCCATATCCAACTATAAATTCATCTGGAACTTCAAAGCCAATATAATCAACTTTAAGGTCTACTTTTCTTCTAGCAGGTTTGTTTAATAATGTTGCTATTGCAACACTTTTAGCTCCTCTTTCTCTAAAATATTTTGAAAGATAATCTAATGTTACTCCGCTATCTATAATATCTTCTACAATTAATAAATTCTTTCCTTCTATACTGCTATCTAAATCTTTTAATATTCTAACCACTCCTGATGATTCTGTTGAATTTCCATAACTTGAAACAGCCATAAAATCCACTTCACACTTTATAGATATATTTTTCATAAGGTCTGAAATAAACACTACAGAACCTTTTAATACACCAACTAATAAAAGTGGTTTTCCTGCATAATCTTTGCTTACTTTCTCTCCAATTTCTTTTACCTTATTTAAAATTTCTTCTTCACTAATAAGTACTTCTTTTATATCGTTTTTCATTTTTTATAATTCCTTTCTTTTTACACTAATTCTTAATATCTTTTTTGTTTCCTTTGTGATTTTAAATTTATCAGACATTTTTACTCCAATTATCCAGGAAATATCATCATCAAATTGAATTAATGGGATTTTGTTTCTTTTTTCTTGAGGTATTTTCATATCTATAAATATATCTTTAAGCTTTTTACTTCCTTTCATTCCTAAAGGAGTTATTCTGTCACCATCTTTTCTAAACCTTATAGTAACACTATTTATCTTATCATAATCAAAACTTTTTATTAATTCATTATTTTCTTGTTTAATATCTTTATTATTATTTACATGAAAATTTATAATATATTCATCAAATATAACTTCATTATGTAATATATCCTTTTTATCTAAAATTAATTCATTTGATACTCTATTTTCTACAACCTCCCTTTTCTTTATAATTATATCTCCATAAACATTTTCTGCATATATCCCTTTAGGCAAATCTACTTTTTTATTTGTTCCTAAATTTCTCAATTCTATTATATCTTCAATATTCTTCATTTCCATATCATAATTGCTTTTATTTATTGTAAATAATGCTTTTCTTATAACCCTTGTAACTATTGAATTATGTTTTTCAAATAATATTTTATTTATAACTATACTATTATCTTTTTCTGTGCAATTATTTTTATATACTTTATTAACCTCTTCTTCAATAAAATTATTGTCTTCTTGAAGAAGTAATGCCATTCTATTTATGGTTTCTACTACATTTGGGTTAAAATTATTTTTCATATATGGAAGTATATCTAATCTTACTTTATTTCTACTATATATCCTCTCTAAATTAGTTGCATCTATATGTGGAGTAAGATTATTTTCCTTACAATATTGTTCTACTTCTTCTCTCTTCATAAACAATATTGGTCTTATATATTTTCCTTCTCTTTCTACAGGAATTCCACCTAAACCTTCTAGCCCTGTACCCCTCATTATTCTCATTAAAATAGTTTCTGCTTGGTCGTTTGCATTATGTGCTGTTGCAATTTTATTAAAATTAATTTTATTTATTATTTCATTAAAAAAATTATATCTTGCTTCTCTTCCTGCAAGTTCTGATGATTTTCCTGTTTCTAAAGCATACTTGTTTATATCTATTCTTCTAGAAAAAAATCTTACACCTAATTCCTCACATAACCTTTTTGAATATTCTTCATCTTTATTTGCCTCTTCCCCTCTTAACATATGATTTATATGAGCTGCAGCAACTTCTATTTTTTCTTCTTCTCTAATGCTGCATAAAAGGCTTAACATACAAACAGAATCTGGTCCTCCAGATAGTCCAACTAAAATTTTATCACCACTTTTTACTATATTCTTTTCTTTTATAAATTTTAAAAATCTTTTTTTAATATCGTAATTCATAATATATTCCTCAATTCATATTATTCCATTACTATTTTAACCTTATATTATTAAAATTAAAATAGCCGACTGTATATTAGCCGACTATTTTTTTCTATTTTTAATATACTGGATAAACTCTAGAGACAACTACTGTCATATCATCTCTAACAATTCCTCCACTTAATTCCTTTGCCTTATCTAAAATATCACCTGCCAATGTTTTAGGGTCTTTAGATGCATTTTGTAAAAAATCTTCTAACCAATTAAAATCTCCCACCATGCTCTTATCCACATCAATTACTCCATCACTTACCATAACAATTAAATCTCCACCTTTTACATTAAATTTTATTTCATCAAGTTCTATTTTATCTACTATTCCAAGTGGTGGGAGTTTTGATTCAATAACTGTCACCTTCTTTCCTCTCTTTATAAAACTTGCAACACCTCCTATTTTTAGAAAAGAAGCCTCTCCTGAATACATATCAATTTTATTAAAATCTAAAGTAGAATATTTCTCCTCCTCCTCAAACCTCATAGCCATTATAGAATTTACCATATCAACAGTAACTTCTTTTCCAAAACCTTCTTCAATAAATTTTTCTATTAATTCTATAGTTGCTTTACTTTCCCTTCCAGCCTCTGCTCCAGAGCCAATACCATCACTTATTATTGTCATATAAGAACCATCTTTAGTTTTTCCAAAGCTATAGGTATCACCAATATATTTTTCTCCCCTTTTAGGTGCTATAGCTCCATATGAAACAATATTATATTTAGGAGTCTCCTCAAAAACTATACTACAATCTTTACTTACAGGGTCTATATTGCATCCCTCATCTCCTATATACATAGGAGTGTTGGTTATACTGTTTATGATAGGAATAATTTCTTTATAGCACTTTCTTGCTCCCCCACAATTTTTAAGGGTAATTTTTACTTTTACTCTGCCATTAATATCCCTATATGAAAATACATTTTTATATGATATAGCACTTTTATTTAATCCCTTTCTTATAGCCTTTTCTAACTCAGGACATAATGATACTTCCTGAGTAAAACCATTTAGCATTTCATCTAAGGTTTCTGCTATTCCAGAAATATGATTTGCTACTATATCACGCCCTTCTTCAAGTCTTTCTTTTATTGCCTGATTATTTCTATATTGTTTTATAACTTTATCTGTATTTTTTATTAAATCTAATTTATTTAAGCAAGTCTTTTCTAATTCAGCTGGGAAAATTAATCTTCCTCTTTCACTGCCCTTTATAATATTTTGAAAAGCATTATAAGTTATATTAAAATCTCTATTCCAACAATTATTACACTTATTACATCCAGAACAAACTCTATCTGCTAAATTTTCTATTAATGCTGTACTAGCATTTTTAAATCTAAGATTTTCATTGTCACTTAAATTTTTTAATACATTTGATACAGTTGCTAAAGCTTCTCCTAATTCTTGAACCTTATTTGTAAATTCTTTTTTTATTTCTAAAAGCTCTACTTCATTTATTTTGTTTCTTTTTTTATCTGTATCTATTTCAATTTCTAATTTTGATAATATACTTTTAGGTATTAAAAAAAATAATATACCAGCTATACCTATAGGAATTATATTAACAGGCTCTAAGCCCGCTGAACTCAGAGCTAAAGCTACATACATTATTATATAAGCTAAAAATCCAAATATTTTTCCTGTATCTTTAAATATTCCAGAAATAAGACCTGCAAGGCCATAAAAAGCAATGCTTTCCATCATATTGCCAGAACTAATACCAATTACTATCCCCATAGATACTCCAATAGCTGCACCATAAGCTCCACCACCTATAAATGCTATAACTAATATAACTGCATAAGCAAATATAGCTCTTATAGATACTCCAAAAAGACTTATACCTCCAATTCCAGCTACAGCTAAGGATATTAATATTCCTATACTAATTATTTCTTCTGTAGAAAAAAAGTAATTACTATCTATTTCCTTTAAACAATTTATTCCATACTTAATTACATAATAAATAGGAATAGTAATAATTATGTTAACTAAAGACACCAATATATTAATATTTAAATCATAACTTTTTACTAAAGCTCCATATATTAAATATGCTATAACTGTTATTGCAAAAAAGCTTATATCTTTTATTTTTTTATTGGATTTTTTTATTAATAAAGAATATCCACTTATTATTAATAAAATAATTATATTAATATAATTATTTTCTATTTTGTTAAGAATACTTAAATAACCTAGTAATACTCCTACACTTCCCATAATAACTCTTTTTTCATTACCCTTAGCACTAATTGCCATAATATATGCTATTCCAAATGGTGCTATTATATTAAAATTATTATTTTCTATAAGTATTAATACTCTACTAACTAATAATCCACACAAAAATACACTTAACATAATAAGAGGTTCTTCTTTTACTTTAAATTTCTTCTTTTTCTCTTGACCTACCCTTTTGTAGGATTCCATATCTATTCCATATTGCATAAGCGCCCTCCTAATTACCATATTTTGTATAGTAATTATAACACTTGCTTTTGTTAATTTATGTCATTTTAAAGTTATTATTTATTTTTTCGTAAGACAACTAATATCATATTTCTTATTTTTTTCTAAGGAACTCTTTTTTATTTCAATAGAAAGTCTTTTATTTAAATTTATTCAATACTTTTTAAGTAAAAAGTTATTATTTACTACACTTTTATGTAAAACAAAAAAGTGTAAATTATTAATTCTTATATTGATAAATTACAAATCAACATAAAATAAAAATTTACACTTATTTATTAACTTATTTCTTTTTATTTGTTTTTTTTATGTATTTTTTATTTTTTAATTTTCCCGGATTGCATCCTCTGTTTTTATATGCATTATATAATTTTTCTTTAGATTCATCTCTTATATTAGGATTATCATTTATTATATTAAAAGTTTCTATTAATCTATTCCAAATATCTTCTGACTTAAATAAAGGTCCAAAGATAAACCAAGCAGTAAAAGTTTGAACATTTCTTTCATTAACTTCTTCTCTTATCTTTTTTTGAAGTCTATTAATTTTATAATTATAAAGTAATGATATTGGCACCATTATAAATGGCAGAAAAAATATTATAATTAATGCTATTAATAATATCTTTTTTATTATTTCCATAGGTCTGTTCCTCCATTTTAATTACATAATAATTTTATTATACATTATTTATAATACTTCTCATAGAAGATAATTAGATAGGATAGTTATTTTAAGACATTATCCTTAACTTAATTAAAATTTTTTACCATTTAAGAAATAATTTAATTTGGGCAAACAAAAAAGACTTAAGAAAACTCTTAAGTCTTTGGTGCCGAAGACCGGAATCGAACCGGTACGGTGTTTAACCACCGCAGGATTTTAAGTCCTGTGCGTCTGCCAGTTCCGCCACTTCGGCATGCACTACTTTCTTATTGTCACGACTTGCGACAACAAAATTAATTATAATGTATGATTTAAATACTGTCAATATATTTTTTATATTTTTTTATTTTTTATCTAAAAATTTTTTTAATTATTCTATTTTATTTATATTTAATAATAAAAGTAAAATGAATAATTAAGTTGTCTATCTAACATATTTTATAATTTTCTATATAATAAAAATAAGAGTATACAATATGTATGACTCTTATTTTTTATATTATGCTCTTCCTTTTGAATTCTTTCCTTTAAATTCTTGATGTTTCTTCACATCTTGAAGTTTTTCTTCACTATCTTTTAAAAATTTAGAAATCTTGTCCTCAAAGTTTGTTGAACTTGCTTTTGTTGTTTTTTCACTATTCCAATCTAATTCAACAGGTTTAACTGACTTCTTAGGAACATTTGCTTGTTTAATTGATAAGCTTATCTTCCCGTTATCGTCAATTGAAAGCACTTTTACTTTTACTTTGTCTTGTTCTTTCAAATGTTGTCTTATATCTTTTACAAATGAATCTGCAACTTCTGAAATATGAACTAATCCTGTTTTTCCTTCTACCTCTACAAAGGCACCAAAATTTGTAATGTTTACTACTGTTCCTTCCACTATGTTTCCTGCCATTAGGGTCATGTTAAAAAAATTCCTCCTTGAATTTAAATATATGTTATTATTTTTATAACCTATTCATTATTAGAATTTGAATTGTCTTCTTCAGTTGAATTATCTTCTTCAGTTGAAGATTCTTCTGAACTTTGTTTTGAAGTTTCATCTATTAATGAAGCACCAGAAGATTCCTTTTCTACAGACTTTTCACCATCTTTTATCATATTTAGCTTTTCTCTTGCTAACTTTTCATTGTACTCATCAGTTTGTGACATATTAATTTCTTCAGTAATCTTTTCATTTGTTTCTTTTACTTTTTGAAGCTCTGCTGTTTTTTCTTGTGTTTCTTTTTTAATTCTATTCATAGCACTTTGTTGCTTAATGAATCCACAAACAAAAATCGTACACAGTACTATGATAATTAAATTTCTAAACCTAAACTTTCCTTTCATATCTAGCACCTCTATTCAAATTCTATAAATATATTGTAATCACTATATTTACTTAATTCAAGTAATTTTTCAATAGTTAATTACTTTTATTACCCATTTTTAACATAAATATTTTTATTGGGTATATTAAATGCTTAAATATGACTCTTAAACTTCTAATTACAACTTTTCCAATAAATTTTTCAACTATTATTATATGTTTGCTAATAAACTTAAAATATACACCTAATGATATAATAATAAATAAATATACATACATTCCTAAAAATGCATAACTATTATATAAAAGAAAAATAAATATAATAATTGCTGTCAAAGTCCAAAATAAAATATCTTCAATTATAAATATAATTTTAATACCATTACTTCCTCTTATTATCCTATATTCATCAAATAGTATTCCTGTAATAATCCCTGAAAGAAAGCTATAGAAAATTATATTTAATTGAACACTAATTTCTAATGGCATATTACTTAAATAACTTCTTAACTATGCTTTCTTTTGTTACTTTAATATTTTTTTCATTGTATATCATAGATGAAATTACACCAGATACAATAACTTCACCACTTTGAACATCTAATTTGCTCATTTTTAGATTACTTCCCTTTATTGTAAGGTTTCCTAATACTGTATTTAAAGAAATTTTTTCATCTTGAAAGCTAACTATTTCCTCTACTCCAGATAATAAAAGCTTTTTTCTATTTTCTAATGATAAACTACTACTCTTACACTGTTCCATAATATTCTCCTTATGAGTTATACAATAGATTATATGTAAGAAAAATTTTGTTTATTCAAAGTATCTATTCTTTGTCTTCTTCGCCTTCAAGGATTATATACATATCCTTGGCATCATCTTTTTTTACATGTTCTGATATATTAATAATCTTTGCTTTTAATTTTCTATTTGCAAAGATTATTTCTATAATATCTCCTTCTTTTATATCATTTGATGGTTTAGCAACTTTTCCATTAATAGAAACTCTTCCACTTTCACAAGCTTCCTTTGCTACAGTTCTTCTTTTTATTATTCTTGATACTTTAAGATATTTGTCTAGTCTCAATTTTTTTCTCCTTAAAAAATATATGATTTATAAAAAAACCCGAGTTATCTCGGGTTCTTTTACTATTTATTAACTTTTTCCTTTAGTTCTTTTCCTGCCTTAAAAACTGGAACTGTTGATGCTGGTATTGTTATTGGTTCTTTAGTTCTTGGATTTCTTCCTTCTCTAGCTGCTCTTTCTCTTGTTTCAAATGTTCCAAATCCAACTAGTTGAACTTTTTCACCTTTTTCTAATGCTTCTTCAACACTTTCTGTAAATGCTTTTAATGCTATTTCAGCATCCTTCTTTGTCATTTTAGCCTTTTCTGCCATGCTTGTAATTAATTCTGATTTATTCACAATTACATCCTCCTTAAAATCCAGTTATTATTTTGATATAATACTGTTTTTATGTACCATACCTACATTTTATTATTATATAACCTCTTTGTTAGATAGTCTATACATTTTTATACTTTCACTTATATTATTAGCCTCAAATCTAACAGATATGAATACATTACTCTTATTATTCTCCATAACTAAGGAAAATCCTTCTACATGAGATTATTTTTCTACTTTTTTTGTTTTTTCCCACAGTTCATCCATTTCTTTTAATGACATTTCTTTTAAATTTAATCCTAAACTTATTGCAGTATTTTCTATATAACTAAATCTTTCTATAAATTTATTTATACATTTATTTAATGCTTCTTCACTATCTACATTTAAAAATCTAGCTGTATTAACACAAGAAAAAAGTAAATCACCTAATTCTTCTGTTATTCTATCCACATTATCTGTTTTGTATACCTCTTCTAATTCATTTATTTCTTCTTTTATTTTTTCTAATGTTTTATCAACATTTTCAAAATCAAAACCTACTTTTTTAGCTTTCTTTTGAACCTTAGCTGCTCTTATTAAAGCTGGTAATGCTTTAGCTACTCCATTAAGTTCATCTGTCATTGTATTAAAATGTTTTTCTTTTTTCTTTAATTCATCCCAATTTGCTAATACTTCTTCTGTTGTATTTACATCTGCATTTCCAAATACATGAGGATGTCTATATATCATTTTATTACATATTCCTTCAATTATATCACTAAGATTATAATATCCATCTTCTTTACCTATAGCTGCATGAAATATAACTTGAAATAAAACATCTCCTAATTCTTCTATAACTCCATTATCATCTTCCTTTTCAATAGCATCTGCTACTTCATAACTTTCTTCTATAATGGCATTTTTTATTGATTCATGTGTTTGTTCTCTATCCCAAGGGCAACCATTTTCTCCTCTTAATATGTCAACAATTTCTACTAAATCATATATATCTTTTTTATTTTTTAAGTTTTTAGGTATATATATATATGTTAAATAATCTATATCTTCTTGCATATCAAGTTCATATAAAGGAATTTTTCTTATACTTTCTTCCCCTTCTATACCAACTGCCCTGCAATATATTATTTCGGTTTCATCATTATAATATTCACATAAACTAAGTTTTACTTCTGAAGCTATAAGTGGATTATATACTTGTGTTATTATTGTTCCTATTCTCTTATCTAATATTTGATTTTTAATATCAAAAGCATCTATTACCTTTAGTCCATTTACTGGGTCTATTTGTAATCTATCCATCATTGCATCAATAAAACTTACAGCTGGTATTATTTTATACTCTATTTTATTTTCTTTACATAAATCAATTAAATTATATACAGACCTTTCTGCTACTAATGGATGACCTGGAACTGCATAAACCAAATCCCCTTTTTCTTTATAAACCTTAATTAAATCCTCTGCAATATTTTTATATACTTCATCAAAGCTTGTTGAAGTTTCATAATAATGGTCATATGTTTCAAATTTAATTCCTATTTTTTTTATATAATCAACTATTGGGTGTATTTCTGTTCTAAAATATATATTATTGCATTTTTTTAATTGTTCAATAGCTCCAACTGTTAAAGATTGTGGGTCTCCAGGTCCTAAACCTATTATTTTAATCATGAAATGCTCTCCTTTTAATTTAATGTTCTTTGTAAATTTTGCTTTTTACATCTTTAATAGTAAAGACTTTAAAAACAACTATCCCTATTATATATATTATAACACCTAATAAAATAGATAGTAAGCAAGATAGACTATTACTTGTAGCATTTTTAAATAAATAACTATAACTTAATAAAACTCCAATAATCATAAATATTGATGCATAAGAAGGTTTTATAAAATTATCATAAATATTTAATTTAAAACCTAACTTTTTTTTCATAACAATTATGTTTAATATAGAAACAATAATATACGCTGATATTGATGCTATAACAGCTCCATATATATTTATATTGTTTATTGGAACTAAACCTATAGTTATAATAATTTTAAAAATACATCCAATTAATAAATTTATAATAGGAACTATATAAGAACCTACACTTTGAAGTATTGAAGTAGTAGTTTGAGTTATTATTATAAATGGAATTGATAAAGATAAATATTTTAAAATGTTTCCTCCTTCAGACCTACCTGGAAGGATAAGTCTCATTATTGGTTCTGCCATAAAAAATAGTCCAAACATACATGGTATTGCAATTACTAAGGAGATTTTCATTGATAAATTTACCTTATTTTTTATTTCTTCTTTTTTCTTTAATATATAGCACTCTGCTATTATAGGTATTAATGATGTACATAATGCCATAGATAAAGTTAATGGAATGTTAACTATAACTGATGCTTTTCCTGTAAGTTGAGCATATAGTATTGTTGCTTTGGTTTTATGAAAACCTGCTTGTAATAATTTTTGAGGTACTAATATTGAATCTATTAAACTCATTATTGTTCCAACAGTTGCTCCTAATGATATTGGTATAGATATTTTTAGTATTTTAGTTAATATATCTGGATTTGATTTTATTTTTGATACTTTAAAAGCTTTTTTTGTTTTTCTATACTTAAAATATAAAAATCCTCCTGCAAGTACTCCTCCTGCTGTTGCTCCAAAAGAAGCTGCTCCTGCAGAAAATTCAATTCCTTTTGGAAGTAAAATATATGCTAACCCAACCCCAAAAACTACTCTTCCTATTTGTTCTAATATTTGTGATATTGCAGAGGGAGTCATATTTTGAAATCCTTGAAAAAATCCTCTAAAAATAGTTACAAAAGATATTACCATAGGTGCAAAAGAGATTCCTATTAAAGAATAGTATGCTTTATAATCCCAATTCAAAAAATTTATTATTTGTTTAGAAAATAAAAATAATATTAAAGATGTGCCTGTCCCTATAAAAATTGTAAGTATAGCAGATTCTTTTACCACTTGAAAACTGGTTTTTATATCATTTATGGCATTACTTTCTGATATCATCTTTGACATTGCTATTGGAATTCCAGATGCCATTGCTATAAAAAACATATATAAAGGATATGCCATTTGATAATAGCCTACACCTTCATCCCCTATTAACATAAATAATGGCCATCTAAAGAATATTCCTAAAAATCTAGTTAATATTCCTGCTATACCTAATATTAAACTTCCTTTTATTAAGGATTGTTTTTTCATAAAAATCCTCCAAACCCTACTTAGTTCTAATTATTTTTATTTCAAGTTTGGAGTTATTATTCATGATATTTTAAATTATTGCTCCATTTGCTTTCCTAAAAAGGCTGCTGCTGTTTCTGCTAGCTTTAATTCTAATTCTCCTATTGCTTCATCTTTTGATAATATTATAACTGAACCTATAGCATCACCTTGAGCCATTATTGGAGCTATAATTTCATATTTATATTCATCCATTGAATCATCTTTATGTAATGGAATTATTTTATCACTAAGACCTAGTAAAACACTTTTTCTTCCTTCCATTACTTCGTCTAATCTTGAGCTTACTTTTCTATCTTCATAATCTTCTTTACTTGTTCCACTAACAGATATAAAGGCATCTTTATCTGATATTAAAATTATATGTCCTATTACATCTTGAAGACTTTCAGCATATTCTCTTGAAAAGTCTGTTAATTCATTAATTGGAGAATATTTTTTTAATATAATTCCCCCTTCTCTATCTGTAAATATTTCTAATGGGTCTCCTTCTCTTATTCTTAAAGTTCTTCTTATTTCTTTTGGTATAACTACTCTCCCTAAATCATCAATACGTCTTACTATTCCTGTTGCTTTCATTTAAATAATCCTCCTTAAAAAATCAAAATTAAGTTTTTCAACATTAGTATTTGTTTTATAAGAAATTTTATACACATTTAGGTAATATTATATTAGAAATATATTTTTTTACTTTAATATAAAAAAAGAAGCCCTAAAAAGGACTTCTAAAATTTAAATATTATAGTCTATCTTTATGTTCTTTTACTCCAACTTCTTCTTTGTATTGGTCTAACTTGTCATTATAAGCTTGTTGCTTTTTATTATTTAATAGTGTAGATTCAATTTCAGCTTTAGCTTCGTCAACAGTTGCTGTATATGCTTCTGCATGAACATTTTCTGCCATTATTAAGTGCCATCCATAATCACTCTTTACAGGGTCTGATACTTCACCACTCTTTAATTTCTTAAATGCATTAGTGAATTCTTCTACCATTCCACTATTTTCATAAGTTACATATCCTAAATATCCACCCTTACCTTTAGTTGAATCTGTATTGTTTTCATCTGCAAATTTCTTAAAGTCATCTAAACTCTTTATTTGAGATTTCATTTCTTTAGCTTTTTCTTCAGAATCTACTAATATGTTATAAGCATCTGCTCCAGCTTCTCTCTTATAACTATCTGTATTTTCATCATAATAAGATTGAATTTCGTCATCTGAAACAGTTACATCTTTAACCATATCTTCAATAACTTTGTTTATTACATAAGTATCCTTAAAGTATTGAGTAAAAGTTTCTAATGTGTATCCATAAGTATCTAAGAATTTATTAAATTCTTCTTCTACTGTTGCTGTTGAAGTTTCTGTAGCTGTACTTGAAGAAGCTACTTGGTCTCTATATTTTTGAACTTGTTCTTCAGCATATTTGTTTATTTCATCTTCTTCTGGAACTAAATCAAGCTTTTTAGCCATCTTTAAAAGAACTTCTTTTTCTACTAGACTATCTACTACATTTTCTCTTGTGCTTTTTAATTTATCTTTAAGATCTGAATTTTCTTCAAAATCATCACCATATTGTTCTTTATATTGTGATAAAGTTGATTTTAATTCTGCATCTACATCAGCTCTTGTTATTTTTGTACCATCAACTTCTGCTAATACAGTTTTTCCTATTGATGCTGCTGTTCTTTTTATCATGTTACATCCAGTAAATGATAAAGCCATTGCTCCTATTAAAGCCATTGATATATACGTTTTCACTTTTTTCACGGTATTTTCCCTCACTTCTATTTATTATATTGTTATGTAATATTATGATATTATATAGTATAACAGTAATTCTCCTATTCTTCAATTTTATTATGCCTTTTAAATTATTTCTTTTTTATTAAATTATCGTTTCCTTTGGTATTTTTTACTTTTTTATTAATTTTTTTCATTTTTTAGCAGAAGGCTTAGCCATTTTTACCTTCTGCTATATTATTTATTTTCCTAGTAATTTATCAAACATAGTTTTAAATATTTCTAATAGGTCTTCTCTTTTAACTTCTCTTGTATTAAATCTAAATTCAGGTTTATCTCCAAATTTTAATAATACATTTTCTTTGTAGTCTGAAAGTAATTTAAGGAATATTTTTTTATAATCCTCATAGTCTTTAGCAAATTTAAATACAACTTCATCCTTTATTTCTTTTATTTCCTCTATTGAAATAGTATTTGCCCTACTTTTTATATAAGCTATATCCATAAGATTATTTACACTATCTGGAATATCTGAATATCTGTCTATAAGTTCTTCTTTTACATCATTATATTCATTAATATTTTCTATTGCAGCTATCTTCTTATATACTTCTATCTTTTGTATTTCATCTTCAATATAAGAAGATGGTATATAAGCATCTATTCTTAAATCAATAGTAGTTTCTATAGGCTCTTTATCTATCTCACCTTTAATTAATTTAATAGTATCTTCTAACATTCTACAATATAAATCATATCCTACAGTAGCCATATGACCATGTTGAGCAGAACCCATCATATTTCCTGCTCCTCTTATTTCTAAATCTCTCATAGCTATTTTAAAGCCTGAACCTAATTCAGTAAAATCTTTAAGAGCTTTTAATCTTTTTTCAGCTACTTCTGTTAATACTTTGTCCTTTGTATATAACAAATAAGCATATGCTATTTTATTAGAACGTCCTACTCTTCCTCTTAATTGATATAATTGAGATAATCCCATTTTATCTGAATTATAAACTATGATAGTATTTACATTTGGAATGTCAATACCTGTTTCTATAATAGTTGTACATACTAATACATCATATTCCTTTGCCATAAAGCTCATCATTTCTTTTTCTAATTCTCTTTCTGTCATTTGACCATGAACAACAGCAACTTTACTTTCAGGAACTAAACCTTTTACATAATTTGCAATTCTGTTTATATCTTCAACTCTATTATAAACAAAATAAACCTGTCCTCCTCTTCCTATTTCTCTCATTATAGCATCTCTTATAAGTTGGTCATTTTCTTCAACAACATAAGTTTGAATAGGATATCTTTCTTCTGGAGGAGTTTCTATTACTGAAATATCTCTTGCCCCTGTTAATGACATATGAAGAGTTCTTGGAATGGGTGTAGCACTTAATGTTAAAACATCTATATTTTTCTTAAGATTTTTTATTTTTTCTTTTTGAGTAACACCAAATCTTTGCTCTTCATCAACAATAAGTAACCCTAAATCTTTAAATTCAATATCCTTAGAAACTAATCTGTGAGTTCCTATTAAAATATCTACATTTCCTTCTTTTACAGCTTGAAGAGTTGCTTTTTGTTCTTTAGTAGTTCTAAATCTACTTATCATATCTATTTTTACTGGAAAATCAGAAAATCTTTTTATCATATTTTTGTAATGTTGTTCTGCAAGTATTGTGGTAGGAACAAGAAATGCTACTTGCTTTCCATCCATAACAGATTTAAAGGCTGCACGCATAGCCACTTCTGTTTTTCCATAACCTACATCTCCACATAAAAGTCTATCCATTACTTTATCTGATTCCATATCTTTTTTTATTTCTTCAATTGATGTTATTTGGTCTGGTGTTTCTTGAAATGGGAATTCATCTTCAAATTGTCTTTGCCATTGAGTATCCTTTGCAAATTTATGACCTTTAATAGCTGTTCTTGTTGCATAAAGCTTAACTAAATCTTGAGCTATTTCATTTATTGATTTTTTAACTTTAGCTTTAGCTTTTTGCCACTCAGTTCCTCCAAGCTTATTTATTTTAGGATTTTTTCCTTCACTTCCTATATATTTTTGGACAAGGTCAAGCTGTTCAACAGGTACATATAATTTATCACCTTTATCATATTCAATATCAAGGTAATCTCTTCTATGGCCTCCAACTTCTATTTGTTTTATTCCTTTATATACACCAACTCCATGATTTACATGTACAACATAATCCCCTGGCTTTAATTCAGCAAAGCTTTTTATCTTTGAAACACCTTTTTTCTTACTTCTCTTTTTAGTAAGCTTTCTTTTTGACTCTCCAAATACTTCTTTATCTGATATTATACATATTTTATATTGTTTACATTCAAAACCTTTAAGAGAGTTCCCATAGGTTATTACAACTTCTCCTTCAGCTATTTCATCTATCTTGTCTTTATATACACTTTCAATTCCTCTATCTCTTAATGTACTAACAAGTCTTTCTCCTCTAGCTTTAGTACCAGATAATATTATTGTTCTGTAACCTTCTTTTTTCTTGCTTAATATATCATTTATTAATAAATCTAACTGTCCTTGATATCCTGTTAATTCAATTGCTTGTATATCAAGTTTATTAAATGATTTTAAGAAATCTCCTTCTTTAGGAATTTCTTGTAATGTTATATGAACTTGTTTTTCAAATTTTTCAATTAGTTCATCCTTATTTATTAATAATTCTCCTTGCTTTGGTAGAATATCTCCTCTTTCAAGAAATATAGAATAGTTTTCTAAAAACTCTAAATATGTGCTATCTAATTTACCTAAAGACCTTACTTTTTCATCTAAAATAAATATATAATCATTTAAATAGTCAAATAAACTTTCTGTTTCTTTATAAAATAAAGGAATGTAACTATCTATTGTTTCAAACTTACTTGTTTGCTGTAATTCTTCTAAATTTTTATTAATAATAGATGTTAATTTTTCTCTTACATTTTCATCTTTATTATTTTTTAAAGCCTCATTTAAATTTTCTCTTATATTTTCAATGGCATAATTTTTTATTTCTTCATTAATTATTACTTCCTTAGCTGGGAATATACTTAATGTTTTTACTTTATCAATACTTCTTTGTGATTCTGTATTAAATGTTCTTATAGAATCAATTTCATCTCCAAACAATTCTATTCTATAAGGATATATAGAATCTGGTGGGAATAAATCTAAAAGTCCTCCTCTTATTGAGAATTCTCCTTTTCCCTCTACCATATCAACTCTTTCATATCCACTTTCTACAAGTAATTTAGAAAGTTCATTAAAGTCTATTTGTTTTCCTATTTTTAAATTAATGCTATGTTCTAAGAATAATTTTTTTGGAGTATATTCATTTGTAAATGCTTCAATGGATGTAACAACAATATTCTTCTTCTTAGAAAGTATTTCCTTTATGACATTTAATCTTGCCCATCTTAAATCTCCTGAAATTGCATCTATATTATAAAATACAATTTCTTTAGCTGGAAAATAATATACATTATTTAAATATAAATTTAAATCTTCATAGACATTTTTTGCTTCTAAGTCACTATGGGTTATTACCACAACTGATTTTCCTAACCCTTCATATATAGCATTATAAAAATATGCTTTACTTGAACTTGATAAGCCATCAATTTCAATAGGATGATTATTTCCTTCTAACCATTTTTTTATATTAAAAAAATCTTCACTATTTATAAAGGGTTTCATTAACCCCTCTAACCTCATATTATATCCTCCTCACTTTACTTATTTGGAGAAAATCCATTAAATTTATTCATTGCATCCTTTGCTCCATTTGCAATAATATCTTCTGTTGCCTTTGCTACTACATCTAATGTTTGTTTAAGTATATTAACTTCTTCCTTTGAGAATTTTCCAAGAACGTGATTTACTAAGTCACCCTTTGGTGCACCTACTCCAATCTTAATTCTTGTAAATACATCTGTTCCAATGTGATTTATTATACTTTTTATTCCATTGTGCCCTCCAGCACTTCCTTTTTCTCTTATTCTTAATCTACCAACTTCTAGACTTATATCATCATATATAATTAAGACTTCTTCTTCTGTTAATTTATAAAAATCTATTGCTTCTCTAACACTTTCTCCACTTAAATTCATAAAAGTATATGGCTTTAATAGTATAACTTTATTTCCATTAATAAAACCTTCACCATATTCCCCTTTAAATTTTGTCCTATTTACATCTATATTATACTTTTCAGCAATTATATCTATTGCTGCAAAGCCTATGTTATGTCTTGTATTTTCATATTCTCTTCCTGGATTTCCTAATCCAACTATAAGAAACATCTTATTAATCTCTCCTTTATTTTTGGTATTTATATAAAGACTTTATTTTCTAGTATATCATAAATTTAATTTTGAATTAATGATTTATTATAAATTTATAACCCTTTCCCCATATTGTTAATATTTCTAAATCATTAAAACATTTAAGCTTTTCTCTTAATCTTGTTATATGAACATCAACAGTACGAGAACTTGAATTTATATCCTCATTCCATACTTTATTTAATATATTTTCTCTTGTAACTACCTTATTAATTCTTAACACTAAATAATAAAATAATTCATATTCTTTTGGTGTCATAGAAATTTCTTTATTTTTATATTTTATTTTATTTTCATATGAATTAAATTCTATATTACTAATTTCCTTAATGTTTTTATTTAATTCTTTAATATTTTTTGTATACCTTCTATTTATGGCTTTAATTCTTGCTGATAATTCACCTAAATCAAAAGGTTTTAAAACATAATCATCTGCTCCTAATTCTAAAGCCATTATTTTATTAATCTTTTCATTATTATTAGTAATTACTATTATAGGAACACAACTTATGTTTCTTATTTCTTTTATTATTGTTAGTAGGGCATTTCCAAATATCATAAAATCAAATAATATTAAATCTGGATTATATTTTTTTATTTCATTAATTATATTTTTTAAATTATAATAATTAATAGTATTATATCCTAAACTATTTAACATTTTATTTAATTCATTATTGCTTCTATCTATTATAAAAACATTTTTTCTAATATTCATAAGTTTTTCACCTTTCAATAAAGATTTTTTAGATTAAAAAAAGTGTCCCTATATTAGAAACACTTTTTTTGTTATTTTACTATATGTATATTAGTTTTCAAATAACTTACTTATTGGTTCATCATCATAAATTCTCTTAATTGCTTCTGCTATTAATGGTGCAACAGAAATTGTAGTTACTTTGTGTGTATCTGCATCCTTTGGTAATGGAATTGTATTTAGCATGGCCAATTCTTCTATAGCTGAAGAGTTTATTCTATCAAATGCAGGACCTGAAAGAACTCCATGAGTACATCCAGCATAAACTGCAGTAGCTCCTAATTTCTTTAATGCATTTGCTGCATTAGTTATAGTTCCAGCAGTGTCTATCATATCATCTATTAATATACATCTCTTGCCTTCAACTTCTCCAATTATATTCATTATTTCTGATACATTTGGCTTAGGTCTTCTCTTATCAATTATAGCTATTGGTGCATTTATTCTATCAGCAAACTTTCTAGCTCTTGTAACACTTCCTAAGTCTGGTGATACAACAACAACATCATCTTGGTCAGCTAACCCTTTTTCTATAAAGTGTTGAGCTAATATTGGTGAGCCTAATAAATGGTCAACAGGGATATCAAAATATCCTTGAATTTGAGCTGCATGTAAATCCATAGTTAATACTCTGTCAGCTCCAGCTGCTGTTAAAAGATCAGCAACTAATTTTGCAGTTATTGGATCTCTTGACTTAGCTTTTCTGTCTTGTCTTGCATACCCGTAATATGGAATTACCGCATTTATTATACCTGCTGATGCTCTCTTAAATGCATCTATCATTATTAATAATTCCATTAAGTTGTTATTAACTGGTGAGCTTGTTGATTGAATTATAAATACCTCAGCACCTCTAACAGTTTCTTTAATATTTACTGCTATTTCTCCATCGCTAAATGTTGAAACTTCAGCATCTCCCATTGGTATTCCTAGAATCTCTGCTATTTCATTAGCTAATTCAGGATTTGAATTTCCAGTAAAGATTTTAATATTTCTATCATGGGATATCATCTTTATAAAGACCTCCTTAAAATTTAAAACTATTGGCATAATTTATATTATTGATTATTTCATTAAACCCTTTTTCTTAACCCAACCTTTTATATTTCTTTGCTTAGCTCTAGCTACTGCTAAATCTCCTTCTTCAACAGTTGAGGTGATTGTTGAACCAGCTGCTATATAAGTATTGTCTTGAACTTCTACAGGAGAAATTAAATTAGTATTACATCCTATAAAACTATGGTCTCCTATAATTGTCTTATTCTTTGTTTTACCATCATAGTTAACTACAACAGTACCACATCCAAAATTACAACCTGAACCAACTTCTGCATCTCCTATATAAGTTAAATGAGATACCTTAGTTCCATTTCCAATTGAAGATTTTTTAACTTCTACAAAGTCACCAATTCTTACTCCTTCTCCAATTGTACTTTCTGGTCTTATATAGGCAAAAGGACCTACTGTGGTATTTTTCCCTATTCTACTATTTAATATAACAGAGGCTTGAACTTCAACTTCATCTTCTATTATACTATCTTTTATTCTAGAATTCTGTAGAATTGTGCAACTTTCTCCTATCTTTGTATAACCTTCTAAAATATTATTAGGATATATAACAGTATCTTTACCTATTATAACATCTACTCCAATATAAGTTGTATCTGGATCTATTAAAGTAACTCCATTATCTAAATGGAACTTGTTTATTCTTTTTCTTAATACTTTTTCAACTTCAGCAAGTTGTGCTCTTGAATTAACCCCTAATGTATCTTCATAATCAGTTACAAGTGCTCCAACTTTTTCTTTTTTGTCTTTTAATATTCCTATAACATCTGTTAAGTAATATTCTCCTTGAACATTGTTATTATTTAATTCTTCTAATGAAGATAATAAAGATTTTATATCAAAACAATACATTCCTGCATTCATTTCATTTACCTTTAATTCTTCTTCATTACAATCTTTATGTTCCACAATTTTAAGAACTTCTTTGTTATCATCTCTTATTATTCTTCCATAACCAGTAGGATCATCTACATAAGCTGATAATAAAGTTGCTTTATTTCCTTTTTCTATATGTTCTTTAATTAATTTTTCTATAGTTTCAACTCTTGTTAATGGAGCATCTCCTGTAAATACAGCCACAACTCCATCTTTGCCTTGTAAAAATTCTTTAGCACATTTAACAGCATGGCCTGTTCCTAATTGTTCTTCTTGCAAAGAATAAGATACATTTCTGTCTTTTGTGCTTTCCTTTACTAATTCAGAACCATTACCTATAATTACATTTACATCTTCTATTCCTGCTTCTCTCATATTATCTATAACATGATTTACCATTTCTTTTCCACATACTTTATGTAGCACTTTAGGAATATTAGATTTTATTCTTGTTCCTTGTCCTGCTGCTAATATAACTGCACATCTATACATATTAAACCCTCCGATATATCTTTAAATAATCTATATCTACGTTTTTTCTTAATTATCATACCTTATTATTATATTTGAAAGAATTTCTTATTTCAACCTTTCTAATGGGTTTTATTCATCAAAAAAAATAAAAGAAGGTAAAAAACCCTCTTTTACTTCCAATAAAAAACTATTCTTCACTGTTTTCTACTGTTTCTTCTTTTAATGCTACTTCATATGCATTTAAAATTGATGTTTGAATTTTTTCTCTAGTTGTTGTGTTTATAGGATGAGCTATATCCTTAAATTCACCATCTGGTGTTTTTCTACTTGGCATAGCAATAAATAATCCGTTTTGACCTTCTATAACCTTTATATCATGTACAACAAATTCATTGTCAAAGGTTACTGATACTATAGCTTTCATTTTTCCATCAGTTGATATTTTTCTAATTCTAACGTCTGTGATTTCCACTTCACTACACCTCCAGTTGCTTTAATAAGGTATATATTTCTACAAATCTTTGTAAATTCCTCTTTTTTTAAGAAAATAGTTAGAAAATTTAGGTTTTTAAGAATTTATTATTATTTTTCACTAAATCTTGGAGATGGATGTATATCTATAATAGATGACTTATCAACAGCTTTTAACTCAACTATAGATACATACTCATCTACAAGCTTCTTTTCAACTTCTTTATTATCTACTAAAACTCCAATTCCAACTAACTCATTATCAAATTCTTTAAGTAAATCTTTTATACCCTGTGCAGTTCCTCCACCTTTCATAAAATCATCTATAAATATACTTTTACTCCCAGGTTTCATTGATTTTTTAGATAAAGACATTTGTTGAAGTCTTCCACTAGTACCTGATACATAATTAATAGTAACAGTAGGTCCTTCTGTAACTTGAGTATCTCTTCTTGCTATTATAAGTTGAACCCCTAAATTTCTTGCAACTTCATAGGCTAATGGAATACCCTTTGTTTCTACAGTTATTACATAATCTATATCCATATTTTTAAAACATGATGATAAAATTACTCCTGCTTTTCCTATTATAGTAGGATTACACATAAGGTCTGTCATATATATAAAATTACCAGCAATAACTCTCTCATCATCTTTTAATAAATCACATAACTCCATTGCAAATTTTTTAGCTCTATTGTTACCTATTGTTGATACAAACCTTATTCCACCTGCTGCTCCTGAAATTGTTTCAATTTCCCCCATGTCAAGTTTACTTAAAACTTCTCTAATTATAACAATATCTTCACTTATTGTAGATTTTGCTGCATTTAGAAGTTCAGAAAATTTATTTAAACCTATTATCTTGTTAGGATTTTCCATTAAAATCTTTGTAATAGCTACAACTCTGCTATTTCTACTTAACTTTTCCAAAAAAACTCCACCTTCTCTATACTAAAATACGAATTATATTGCAAAAAAACTTATTAATATTCATATTCTATTCTATATCAGTTATATTGGCAATATATTTGATTTTTGTTTTTTTTATTAAAATTTATTTATATGTGTTCAAATTCTTAAATTTGTATATAATTATAAATATAATAATTAAAGGGGATGATATTTTGTCATTTGATTTTATAAAAGATAAACATATGAAAATACACTTTATAGGTATTGGTGGAATAAGTATGAGCGGACTTGCTGCTGTACTATTAAATAATGGCTATAGAGTTTCAGGCTCTGATGCAAAAGAATCTAAAATAACTGAAAGTTTAAAAGAAAAAGGTGCTTCTATTTACATAGGACATAGTGCTGATAACTTAGTTGATGTTGATTTAGTAGTTTATACTGCTGCTATTCCTGAAAATAATCCTGAATTAGTAAAAGCTAAAGAGGAAAATATTCCTTTAATGGATAGAGCTGAATTTTTAGGTTCTATAATGAAAGGTCATAAATTTAATGTTGCTGTTTCAGGAACTCATGGAAAAACAACATGTACATCTATGCTTTCTTATATAACTTTAGAGGCTAATCTTGACCCTACAATACTTGTTGGTGGAGAATTAGATGCTATTGGTGGTAATTATAGAATAGGGAAAAGTGAATACTTTATTACTGAAGCTTGTGAATATAAAGCCTCATTTTTAAAGTTCTTCCCTTATGTAGGAATTATTTTAAATATTGATGCAGACCACTTAGATTATTATAGAGATATAAATCATATAACTGAAACCTTTGAAAAATTCTCAAAGCTTGTTCCTAAAGATGGATATCTTATAGGTTATGGTGGAGATGAAAGAGTTTCTAAAATATTATCAAAAGCTGATTGCAATACAATTACTTATGGTTTTGATAATGAAAATCTTACTGCTAAAAACATTTCTTTTAATAAAAAAGGTTGTGCAACATTTACTGTATGTGAAAATGGAACAGATTTATTTACTGTAACTTTAAATAATCCTGGAAAACACAACATTTTAAATGCATTAGCTGCGATTGCTACAAGTTTAATATTTAATGTTTCTAATGAAGCTATTATTTCTGGCCTTGAAAAATGTCTTGGTGCTCATAAAAGATTTGAATATAAAGGTGAAGTTAATGGAGTTACTGTAATAGATGATTATGCTCATCACCCAACAGAAATTAAAGCAACTTTAAACACTGCAAAAAAAATTCCTCACAATAAAATTTATTGTGTATTCCAACCTCACACTTATACAAGAACAAAAACATTATTTAATGAATTTACAACAGCCTTTAATGATGCTGATGAATTAATTTTAATGGATATATATGCTGCTAGAGAAAAAGACACTGGTCTTGTTTCTTCTGATGAATTAGGAGATGCTATAAGAAAAACTGGATTAAAATGTACAAATGTTCATTCTCATGATGAAGCTGCTGCTTATATAAAAGAGCATGCTAAATCTGGTGATGTTGTATTAACAGTTGGCGCAGGTGATGTTGTTCTTGTAGGAGAAAAATATCTATCAAAATAAAAGCCTTCTTGCTCTTTAATTAACAGATAAAACTTAGAATACAGTATAACTTTTTGTTAATAATATTCTATATTTTTCTGTTTTTAAAGAGCTTTTTTTATTTTTTTATAGGAAATTATATATTTTGAAAGTTGTGGATAACTTGCCAAGTTAATAACAAAGCTTAGTAAAAGAAATAAATTTAAGAATTTCCTTTCATTTAATTGGAAGGTTTTAACTATTGTTTTGTGTTTACTTGGAGCTGGTTGACGGAAAAAGCAAAATAATAATTAAAACTTTTTTATTTTTAAGTTTTTTAATATTTTATTGAATTTTGACAAAGTATAAATTAGGAGTGATTTTTATGGATTTATTAAAAAATATTAAAGAAGCTTCAGATTATATTTTACAAAGAAGCAAATACAAACCACAAATAGGACTTATTTTAGGCTCTGGACTAGGCTCATTAGCAGATTTAATAGAAAATCCAGAATATTATTCTTATAGTGAATTACCAAACTTTCCAATTTCCACTGTAGAGGGACATAAAGGACGTCTTGTTTTAGGAACTCTTCAAGGAAAAACTGTTATAGCTATGGAAGGAAGATTTCATTATTATGAAGGGTATAAAATGAATGAAGTAACTTTTCCTATTAGAGTAATGAAATTGCTTGGTGTAAAAACTTTAATAGTAACTAATGCAGCAGGAGCAGTTAATACCTCATTTACACCTGGGGATTTAATGATAATAACAGACCATATTAATCTTTCAGGAAATAATCCTCTTATAGGAAAAAACTTAGATTTATTTGGATTAAGATTTCCTGATATGTCAAATGCCTATGATAAAGAACTTAGAAATTTAGCTAAAAAAGTTGCAAATTCTATAAATCTTAATATTAAAGAAGGAGTTTATACTATGATGAGTGGACCCTCCTATGAAACTCCTGCTGAAATAAAAATGATAGGAATTTTAGGAGGAGATGCGGTTGGTATGTCCACAGTTCCTGAAGTAATTGTTGCAAACCATTGCAAAATTAAAGTTATTGGAATATCCTGTATGACTAATATGGCTGCAGGTATATTAGAACAACCATTAAATCATGAAGATGTTATTGAAGCTTCAAATAAAGTTAAAAATGATTTTATAAAATTTATGAAACTGTTAATAAAGGAAATTTAACACTACAAAAATATTCTTTTTATCATTAATAAAAAAGAGCTTGATATTTTAGCTTATCAAGTTCTTTTATATGTATCCAAGTTGTTTGTTTATAAATATCCAGAAAAACATTGTTATTATAGAAAATAATGAAGTAAATACTACTATTTGACCTGCTAAATCTCCATCTGCTCCCATTTGTTCTGCCATAGTAAAGGATGATACTGCACCAGGTGCTGCAAGCATTGTAATTAAAGTTCCTAATTCTATTCCTCTAAATCCTAAAGCTACTGCAATAGGTAAAAATATTGCAGGTGCTAGTATAAGCTTTCCAAAGACAGTAAATATAAGTTGCTTAGCATGTGCTGATATAGATTTAAATTCAAAGCTTCCACCTAATATAGCAAGAGCTAAAGGGGTTGCAACTTTAGATAAATCACTAGCTGTCTTATCTAATATATAAGGAAGTTTTATGTCTAAAACTATCATTAATATTCCTGCAAGGGATGAAATTATAAGAGGATTTGTTATTATTCCTTTTATAATTTTTTTAATATTTATTTTTCCTCCCCTAAATATTTCTAGTGTTATTACTGCTAAAAAATTATATGTAGGAACTATTGTTGCTATTAAAATTGATGGAATTCCTATGTTTTCTTCTCCAAATAAGGAAATTGCTACAGGAAGTCCAAAAAGTACAAAATTACTTCTAAAAATTCCTTGAATTATAACTCCTCTTCTTTTATTTTCTTTTTCAAATAAAGGAACCAGTAAACATAACAATAAGAACATAATAAAAACACAAGAGGATGCAAATATCATAAGTTTAGGATTTAATCCTGATTTTAAATCTGTATTATATACATTGTAAAATAACAATATTGGTAAAAAGGATTTAAATACTGCTTTATTCATTACTTTTAATGTATGTTCATCCCATAGCTTTGTAATCTTTAATATATATCCTAGTAAAATATTCAAAAATAATGGCACAACCACATTAAATGATATTATCATATTTTCCATCTATAAAAACCTCTTTTAAATTTAATCTATTTCATTATATCACAAAAATAATTGCATAATTTTCTAAAAAAATTGTAATACATTTTAATTTATCATATTAGATTTTAAGAGTATAATTATGTGTTGTACAAGTTTTAAACATCATACTTAGGAGGAAAAGATTATGAAAATAGCAATAATTTCAGATATACATGGAAATATATATGCATTAAGAAATATAATTGATAAAATAGATGATGAAAAAGTAGATTTTATAATTTGTCTTGGAGATTTAGTTGGATATGGACCTCATCCCAATGAAGTTGTATCTTTTATAAAAAGAAAAAATATTCTTTGTATAAAAGGTAATTATGATGCTTCTGTTGTTGATGGAAGTTATACATACATAAGAGAAACTGAAACAAATTCTTTTTCTTTACCTTGGGCTGTAAAAGAATTAAGAGCAGAAAATAAATATTTTTTAGATAACCTTCCTTTATCAATAACTATGGAATTTAATAACAAAAAAATTAAATTTGTTCATGGAAGTCCTAATAAAATCAATGAATATCTATTTGAAAATGAAGAAAATACAAAAAATATAATGATGAATTTAGAAGAGGACATTTTAGTTTGTGCTCATACCCATATACCATCAGTTAAAAGCTTTAATGATAAATTATTTATAAACTGTGGAAGTGTTGGAAAACCCAAGATAGGAGTTCCTAACTCTACATATTGCCTTTTAGAAATAAATAAAAATGGAGTGGCAAAAGCAGAAATTAAATATGCTTCCTATGAAGTTCATAAAATTATAAAAGATATGGAAATGCTTAAATTTCCTTCCCATTTAATTCAAAGTTTTAAAGATGGAATGGAATAAATTTAAAGTTTTTTGTGTTCAAGTTGCATTTATAAATAAAGTATTGTAAAATTTAAGTGTTATCTTTTACACATTCATTCTTTGTGATTTTTTAGAATGAATGTTTTTTATTTCTATAACAAATCCAAAATACTCATTATAAAATTTAATTAGGAGGAGATTTTTTTGAATAAATCAATATTAGTTAAATCACTTTATAGAAAAACTAATGAATATGTATCTAAAGATGTTAGAATCTCTGGATGGATTAGAACTTTAAGAGCTTCAAATGCTTTTGGTTTCATTGAAGTAAATGATGGTTCTTTCTTTAAAAATGTTCAAGTAGTTTTTGATAACAAATTAGATAACTTTAAAGAAATTTCAAAGCTTCCAATAAGTTCATCAATTACTGTAATTGGTACTCTTGTTGAAACTCCAGAAGCAAAACAACCTTTTGAAATTCAAGCTAAAGAAGTTATCGTTGAGGGAATGTCTGATTCAGACTATCCTCTACAAAAGAAAAGACATACTTTTGAATATTTAAGAACTATTGCTCACTTAAGACCAAGAAGTAATGCTTTTTCAGCAGTTTTTAGAGTACGTTCTGTAGCAGCATATGCAATTCACAAGTTCTTCCAAGACCAAGGTTTTGTATATACAAACACTCCTATTTTAACAGGAAGTGATTGTGAAGGTGCAGGAGAAATGTTTAAAGTTACAACTTTAGATTTAGAAAACCTACCTAAAACTGAAGATGGAAAGATTGATTATAAAAAGGACTTCTTTGGAAAAGAAACTAATTTAACTGTTTCAGGACAACTTAATGGTGAATCTTTTGCTTTAGCTTTTAGAAATATTTATACATTTGGGCCTACATTTAGAGCAGAGAACTCAAATACAACAAGACATGCTGCTGAATTCTGGATGGTAGAACCTGAAATAGCTTTTGCAGACCTTACTGATAATATGGAACTTGCAGAAAATATGCTTAAGTATGTTATAAACTATGTTATGACTGAGTGTCCAGAAGAAATGGCATTCTTTAATCAATTTGTAGATAAGGGACTACTAGATAGATTAAATCATGTTGTGTCTTCAGATTTTGGAAAAGTAACATATACAGAAGCAGTTGAAATATTAAAGAACTGTGGAAGAACTTTTGATTATCCTGTTGAATGGGGTATAGACCTTCAAACAGAACATGAAAGATACTTAACAGAAGAACACTTCAAAAAGCCAGTCTTTGTTACAGATTATCCAAAGGAAATTAAAGCTTTCTATATGAGATTAAATGATGATAATAAAACTGTTGCTGCAGCAGATTGCTTAGTTCCTGGAATTGGTGAAATTATTGGTGGAAGCCAAAGAGAAGAAAGACTTGATGTATTAAAGAAAAGAATGGCAGAATTAAATCTTAAAGAAGAAGATTATTGGTGGTATCTAGAACTTAGAAAGTATGGAGAAACTAAACATGCTGGATTTGGTTTAGGTTTTGAAAGACTTATTATGTATATTACAGGTATGGGTAACATAAGAGACGTTATACCATTCCCTAGAACAACAGGTCAAGCTGATTTTTAATATAGATAAAATATTAGGTTATGGCACAATAATAAATTTTATGCCATAACCTTTTTATTTTTTCTTTAACACAAAACTACCAATACCTATACTGCATATTGTAAATATTGAAACTACTCCTATACTTAATGACTTTTTTGCATTTTGAGTATTAATATAAATATCTACATTTTTAGGTTCTGTGGTAATATATTTCTTATTTATAGAAACAAAGTTTTTATTTTTAGCTAATGAAATATTCATATTAATTGCAATTAATAATACTAATGTTATGCATAAAAGAATTTTTCCTATCTTTTTAATCATAATTATCACTCCAATTAACTATTTATTAATTTTAGTTTATCCCTTTTTCTTTAAAATTATATTAAATTAATGTTTAATTTTATTATTTGTTAGTTAATATTTTTCTCATAGTATTATCCAATTTTTAACTTTATTATTTCAAAAGCATTATACCTTATTTATATTTTTTTAATAAATAAAATTTTATTTAATTTTTTTCAAAAAAACTATTGCATTATTCTAACTTCGTGCTATAATAAAATCATAAATTCTAATTTCATATTTTTAATCCTTATACACAATTAAATTACTTACATAAAAAACAAACTATCAACATTTCCTCATGTTCATAGCTTGTTTTTTTATTAAAATTTTTTAATTAGATTGTTTCATTAACAATTTCTTATTTTTAATTTCTTCTTCTTCACTTTTTTTCTTTAAAACTTCTTTAATATTATTTCCACTAAGAACTAAAGTATCCCCCTCTTCTATTACTGTTGAACCTTTAGGAACTAAAACTTCATCTTTTCTTTTTATCATAACTATTAAAATTTCTTCTGGTATATTAGCATCCATTATAGATTTTCCTTCTAAACTATCACCTTTAGGTATAGTCATTTCAATTAATTGAGTGCTCTTTTCCTCTTTATAGTCATTAAAGGTTCTTAATACAGATACATTGTTATCTACTAAATCTAATTTTTTAGCTAAAAATGGAATAAGAGTTCCTTGTAATGATACTGAAATTAATGCAATTAAAAAAATAATATGATATATATCATTTTCAAAAGTTATTCCTTGAGTAACTGCAAAAATTGCAAAAACTATTGAAGCTGCCCCTCTAAGACCTACCCAAGATATAAATAAAATTTCTTTTAAAGATGCCTTAAAAAATTTCATTATCATAAATGTTGCTATAGGTCTTGCTACAAGAATCATAAAAATAGAAATAGATACTCCATAGAACATTACTGATGGTAATTTAGAAGGAAATGATAATAATCCTAATATAAAGAAAAGCATTATTTGCATAAGCCATGATATTCCATCTAGATATTGAACCAAACTCTTTTTATGAGGTATTCTGCTATTTCCAAGAATTATTCCTGCAATATAAACACTTAAATATCCATTACCACCTACAAATTCACTTAATGAATAAGATAGTACTGCTACTGCTGTAATGCATATTGGATAAAATCCTTCTATTTCAAAATTCATATATCTTAAAAATAATACCATTAATTTTGCTAAAATAACTCCTACTACTATTCCCAAAATTACTTGCATTATAAGAAATAAAGCAATATTTATATTGTTATTTTTATTCATAAAAGTTATTACTGTAAGGGTTAACATATATGCAAAGGGGTCATTACTACCACTTTCAATTTCTAATAAAGAAGCTAATCCTCCTTTTAAATTTAACTTTTGAGCTCTTAAAATATTAAACACTGAAGCTGCATCAGTTGAAGAAACAACTGAACCTATAAGAAAAGATTCTAAAATATGCAATCCAAGAACAAAGTGACAAAATAAACCTGTAAGACCTGCTGTAGCAACTACACCTACAGTTGACATTAAAATTGCTTGTGGTGCTACTGGTTTAGCCATTTTCCAGTTTGTACTAAAGCCACCATAGAACATAATAAAGATAAGTCCAAAAGAACATAATTCCTTTGTTAGCTCATAATTGTCGAAATAAATTCCTCCAATACCATCAGAACCAAACAACATACCAAATAATATAAATATTAAAAGTATGGGAATTCCTACCTTATATAACAACTTACTTGTTGCTACACACATTATTAAAATTACTCCAACTAAAATTAACAAATTTATCATCCCATAATTATACCTCCTTATTAAATTTTATGAAAAAATTAGGGCTACATTTTTATTCATAAATAAAAACATAACCCCATTGTTAATTTCACACAAACTTCTTAGCACCATAATACAATATTTTCACTAAATTTTCAATACAAATATAATTCTATCTATAAATCTTAACAAAATATTTATGAATTAACTATTCATCCCATAGTACTATTTTATTCTTTTTTAAGCTATTAGTTACATCAATTATTCTCTGATTAGAAGAACCTCTAAATTTTAAACCTTCTTCTTTTTTATCTTCTTCAAATTTTCCATCAACTAATACATCTAAATACTTTATTAATTCACTCCATCCTTTATGTTCATCTTTATGTTCTAAAATATATTCATAAGTATATCCAGTATAGCTCCAAACATTTAATCCATTTTCTTTAAATTTTTTTGCCATATATGCAAACTTATCTGCTTGCTCAAAGGGATCTCCTCCACTAAAGGTTACACCTTTTAAAAAAGGTTCTTCTAAAACATCTTTTATTAACTCATCCATATTTTTTTCTTCTCCACCATTAAAATCATGGGTTTCTGGATTAAAACATCCCTTGCAATTGTGTTTGCATCCTTGAGAAAAAAATACTCTTCTCATGCCTGGTCCATTAACTAAGCTTTCATATGCAATGCCAGAAAGTCTTATGTTTTTATTCATAACTTTTCACTCCTAAACTTAATAGCTTTTTTAAACATAATAAAATGGAGCTACAGCAAAAAAATATTATTTAACTTGCTAGCTCCATTATCTTTAAACTTTGAATTTATTACATTTAGTTAAAAATTATTTTTGAGATTTTAAAGTTGCTTCTAACCAGTTAATAAATTGTTTAGCTGATCTTGGAGAACGTCCATTATGCCACTTTTCCCATTTTAAAGCTTCACTATGTAAATATTCTTTATCAACTTCTAAGCCTTTACCTTCAACAATTCCATCTACAATCTTTAAGAATTCATTTTGATTTGGAGTAAAGAAACTTATTGTTATACCAAATCTATCTGCTAATGATAATTGTTCTTCTCTTGTATCCTTTGAGTGAATTTCATCTTCATTAGAGAATTTTTCTTGAATTAAATGTCTTCTATTAGTTGTAGCATATATTAATATATTATCTGGTCTATTTTCTACTCTTCCTTCTAATATTGTTTTTAATGCTGAATAACTTGCTTCGTTTTCTTGGAATACTAAATCATCAACAAATATTATAAACTTTTGTTTTTTATGTCTTAAAAGTCTTATAATTCTTGTAAAGTCACTTAATTGTTCCTTATCAACTTCTATAAGTCTTAATCCTTGTTCATAATATTCATTTAAAATAGCTTTTACTGTAGATGACTTACCAGTTCCTCTTGCTCCATATAATAAAAGATTGTTTGCTGGTAGTCCTTGTAAAAAGTGCTTTGTATTATCTAATATTTCTTCCTTTTGCATTTCATATCCAATTAAATCTGAAAGTTTTATTGGGTCAGGGTTTTTTACTTCTCTTAAATGACCTTCATCATCATTTTCAAATCTTTCCCATACAAAAGCACTATAAGCAGGTGCTCTTCCTGTTCCATTATTTTTATGATAATCTATTAAGTTTTCTGCACATAATGACCAATCATTACTATTCATTAAAGATTCTTTAGTCTTTTCAAAAGGCATTGTTGTTTTTGCTAAATATTTCTTTTCATCTACTGCCCAATCAATTAAAGAATTTATTCTATTTTTTACATCTTCACTTTCTTTATAATTATCAACTAAAATCTTCTTTATATCCTTACTATTTAATGATACAATTTCGCCTAAAGCTTTTAATTCATTCTTTATTCCTAATATAGTAAAGTCAGGGATTTCACCATTTACTTCAAGTCCAACACTAAAAGGATTATGTGCTAGTAATATTTCTTCAACAATTGCTTCTTTAAAAGAAAGATTTTTGCTTTTAGAGAATAATTCATATGTAAATTCGTTATATGCTTTTATACATTCACCTATTGATTTATCCTTTGATATCTTTTTTATAAGAGTTGAAAATTTTCCTCCAACACCTTCTTCAAATATCCCTTTATATAAACATAGGGAATCTAAATTTAACTTTATCTCTTCCTGTCTCTTCATTCTAAAAGCCCCCATTTATAATAAATTGTTATGTTTCTATTATACTACAAACTAATTAAAATTTTTAATTAGTTTGAAAAATACATCTACTTTTATTTTTACTTAAAAACTTTTATGCTTTCTTAAATACATAAAAAGAAAGAGACTATTAAATAATTAGCCTCTTCCCTTTATTTTATAATTTATTAACCTTTATAGTAATTAATTAAGCAACCCTTTAATATGATTTCTCTTTCATCATCAGTAAGTTCACCTAATTTTAATTCAAATTCTTTCATGTCTTTATTTACAACGTAAGCTTTTATTGTATCAACTTTGTTTGCAACTGCCTCTGCAATGTTTGGTATGAATAAATAATCTCCATTATCAAAGCATATATCTTCTTTATACAAGAATGGAAGCATACCCCAGTTTATAAGGTTTGAACGGTATCTCTTTGTAGCATATTCTTTTGCTATATTTGCCCAACCACCTAAAACTTTTTGACATGAAGCTGCTTGTTCACGAGCAGAACCATCTCCTGGCTTAACTGCATATATTGTGCTACCAAAGCCTGTATTTTCTTTATTAACATCTGCAAAATTTTCTTTTACCTTTTCTAATATTGGCTTTAATTCTTCAACTGCTTCACAAGGACATTCTCCTGCTATTCTAGCTTTTTCAGCTTTTTGAATTTCTTTTGCACGTCCAACATATGCTGGGTCTTTACGTGATAAAGTAAATTCTGCAAGTCCTAATGGATTTGAACGATATGATGAAGTTTCTCCTGATGGTATTAATTCATCTGTAGTAGTTACTGGGTCATGAATAACTGAAACTACTTTTAAAACTAAGTTGTCAGTTAATGGTGACATTTTTGGCCAGTCAACTATGTTTGGTCCAAATTTTATATCTACTGAAGGGTCTGCCTTTCCTATTCCATTATAAACACGCTTTTCATAAATTGCTTTATCAAAGAAATATTTTGGCTTAGTAAAGTCAACATCTATATCTGTTGCTGCTGTTAAGTAACCTTGGTTTGCTGCTGTAGCTGCAATTGAACGAGCATCCATTAAAGCAACTGATGCAATTTGTCCATTTGTTACCTTAGAACCTTCTCTATTTGGGAAGTTTCTTGTAGAGTGACGAATACTTAATCCATTATTTGCTGGAACATCTCCTGCACCAAAGCATGGTCCACAGAATGCTGTACGAATTGTAGCTCCAGTTTCCATAAGGTCTGCAATTCTACCATTTTTAACAAGTTCCATAAATATTGGTTGAGATGCTGGATAAATGCTTAATGAGAATTCATCTGCACCAATTGATTTTCCTCTTAATATATCTGTTGCATCACAAATATTTTCAAATCCACCACCAGCACATCCTGCAATTACACCTTGTTCAACATATAATCTTCCATTATGTACTTTATCTTTTAATGTGAACTTAACTTTGTTATTATCAAGACTTACTAATGCTTTCTTTTCAACATCATCTAATATATCTAAAAGATTTGCATTTAATTCTTCTATTGTATAAACATTACTTGGATGGAATGGCATAGCTATCATTGGTTTAACTTTAGATAAATCAACATAAATCATTCCATTATAGTATGCTACATTTCCTGGATTTAATTCTTTATATTCTTCTACTCTTCCATGAATATCAAAGAAATCTTTTATTGTATTATCAGTTCTCCAAATTGAAGATAAACAAGTAGTTTCTGTTGTCATAACATCTATTCCAATTCTGAAATCTGCACTTAAATTAGAAACACCATCTCCAACGAATTCCATTACTTTATTGTTAACATATCCATTAGCAAAAACAGCTCCTATTATTGCTAAAGCAACGTCTTGAGGTCCAACACCCTTTTGAGGTTTTCCAGTTAAATAAACCCCAACTACTTCTGGCATGTTTATATCATATGTTTTATTTAATAATTGCTTAACTATTTCTGGACCACCTTCACCAATTGCCATAGTACCTAAAGCACCATAACGAGTATGGCTATCAGAACCTAATATCATTTTTCCACAACCTGCAAGCATTTCTCTTGCAAATTGGTGAATAACTGCTTGATGAGGAGGAACATAAATTCCACCATATTTTTTTGCACAAGAAAGTCCAAACATATGGTCATCTTCATTAATTGTACCACCAACAGCACAAAGACTATTATGACAGTTTGTTAATACATAAGGAACTGGGAATTTTTCTAATCCTGAAGCTCTTGCTGTTTGTATAATTCCTACAAATGTTATATCATGTGAAGTTAATTTATCAAATTTAATTTTTAATTTTTCCATATTATCAGAAGTGTTATGTGCACTTAAAATACTATAAGCCATAGTATTTTTAGCTGCCTCTTCCTTACTTGGATACTTATCACCTAATTTACTTGCTAATATAGCAGATTGTTCATTTCCATCTTCTACTATTTCAGTACCATTTAAAAGATAAGCACCATTTTTATATAATTTAACCATATATTCATCCTCCTTAAAACTTAAACACTTTCAATATTTTATCACATTTTTTTACATTAAACAATTTATTTTAAATCCACTTAGCTTTTTAACATTATATACTCTATTTAATTTATATTTGGTTAAAATTAAGGTTGTTTTTTTAACTATATAAAAATCCTATTATTTATAAAATAAAGAAGCTATTTCATAAATATAAGTTTATGCTAGCTTCTTTTCCCCTAATTATTTATAAGTATTTTTATGGCTGTTTGTGTGAGTTATTCTATCTTTTCTTTCATTATACTTTCCTGGTCCAAATCTTTCATCTAAACTTAAATATCCAGTTACTCTTGATATTCCTTGTATATCCATACCACCACACTTAGGACATTTTATTTCACTACCATGAAGACTTTCTCCACAATTTTTACAATATCTTATATGGAAGTTAACACCCATATATCCTATATTGGTATTTGTAAAAGCATAGTCTATTATGTCTTTTATAATATCTGCTGTTGGATTATCATCAACTTCTATATAACTTATATGTCCTCCATTGCATAACTTATGATATGGAGCTTCTATATCTATTTTCCTCTTTATTGATATAGGATATCCTACTGGAACATGATAACTATTTGTATAATATTCCTTATCAGTAACTCCCTTTATAATTCCAAAGGTTTTTTGGTCTTTTTTTATAAATTTACCTGAAAGTCCTTCTGCTGGTGTTGCATAGGCACTCCAATTTAAGTGAGTTTCCTCTGTAAATTCATCAACCTTTTCTCTTAAATATGTAATTATTCTTAAACCTAATTCTCTTGATTCTTCACTTTCTCCATGATGCTTTCCTGTTAAAGCAACTAAAGTTTCTGCAAGACCAATAAATCCTATTCCCCAAGTACCTTGTTTCAAAATTGGCTCTATAGAATCTTCTTGACCTAGATTTTCTGCCCCTTTCATTAAATGTTGCCCAACAACAAAAGGTAAATCCTTAACTCTTAAATTCTTTAATACACTATATCTATGAAGCAAAGATTCCTTTGCTAAATGAATTTTTTCTTCAAATAGCTTAAAAAATAATTCTATATTTTCCTTTGATTGTATTCCTATTCTAGGAAGATTTATTGTTACAGGAGCTATATTTCCTCTTCCCTTACAGCCTGGTTCTCCATTTATATTTTTCATAAGATAAGTTCTACATCCCATGGTAGCAGGCATATATCCTTTATCATAATATTCTTTATTAAAATCAGCATCTATATTCATAAATGTTGGGTTCATTCTCTTTGCTGCAACTCTACATGCTAATTTATATAAATAATTGTATGGTGCAGCCTCTTCTCTATTTACACCAGATTTAACTCTAAATATTATATTAGGGAAAATAGGTTGTTCTCCTTTTCCAAGTCCTTTTTCATACTCTAATAAAAATATTTCACAAAGTAGTGCTGCATCTTTGTTTTTAGGTATTCCTAAATTTATTGAGCTAAATGGTACCTGTGAACCTGCTCTTGAATAGTGATAGGTAAGACTTTGAAGTTATCTCTATCTTTTCCCCCACTCCACACCGTACGTGAGGCTTTCGTCTCATACGGCGTTCCATCGATTAAATTGGTATTTACATTTCATTTCTTTTATGAGACTAATTTGCAAACTGTAATGTTATAATTTCCGACTAACTTGCGTAATTTATTTATCTTATTTAACATTTTTGTATTAACATTATATTTTTTCAATATTCTTCTCTGTGTTTCTGATTTGTTGGTGTGTATTAATAAGTGTATCTCTTCTAACAAAAATACTAAATTATCATATTTATCAGTTCCACCTTGTGACCTTGGTATTTTATGATGACAATGCATATTATTTAGTTCTAGGTTTAGACCTGTTATTGCACATCTACCACTTTGAGCACAAAATAGTGATAGTCTATTATCATTATATTCTACTGAGCGTTTAGGTACTGGATTGTTCATTATTGTGCTAATCACATATGAATTTACACTTTCTAACTTTGCATGTATAAGCTTTCTGCCTTCTGTTGTGTAGCTACATATCTTATGATTGAAGATGATTGGTTTTGAAAATCTAACGCCAGATATTGGATACATTGCTATGCCTCCAATAAAGTATTGCTTACGATTCTTATATTGACCATAAAGCTTTATATAAGTATCATTTGCTTTTCCTTTATTTTTTGCTACACGTTTAAATTTCCATCTTATATATGAAATCATATCATGTTCTATATTTCCAAAATCTTCACTCACTAAAGTTGCAACTTTATTATAGTTATGAATTCCTAATATCATTGCATTTAACTTATACATTTCTTTGTTTGTATTGTCATTACAAACATTGATAATTCTTTCTTTTAGTTGTCTTTTGATTCGTTGCTTTTCTTTATCCAGTACTTTGCTCTTTACAACATATTTTTCTTTTCCATCTTTCACCTTTTTAACTGCTTTTATTTTGAATCCTAAAAATTCAGAGTAGTTTGTTTTGAGATTAACTATTTTTGATTTTTCTGGACTTATCTCTAATTTTAATCTCTTATCAATCCAATCTTCTATTGCATTGTATAGTTTTACTGCATTTTCATAGCTTGTTGTAAAGATTTTGAAGTCATCTGCATATCGCACTATAAAGCAAGGTTTTAGATTGGTTCTTTTTAGTGCTAATAGTCTATTGCTGGTGTTTTTATATGGCTTATTTGTAATTCTACCAAAATTGGTAACTTGTTTTGCTTCAAAACCTAACCATTGACTATCTATCCACCAATCTAACTCATTTAAGACTACATTGGCTAATAATGGAGATAATATACCACCTTGGAGAATACCTTTAGTAGGAATGCCTTCCCCTTCTATTTCAGCCTTAAGCATTTTACTGATTATACATATTACTTTTTTATCCCTTATTCCCAAACTCCATAATTGTTTAATTAATTTTCCATGGTCTACATTATCAAAGAAACCTTTGATATCTACATCTACTACATAATGACATTTACAGTTATTTATATAGTAGTAGCTTTTTGCTATTGCATTATGTGTTGACCGATTAGGTCTAAATCCATAGCTGTCATTATGAAATTTTGCTTCCAGTATGGGTTCAAGAATTTGTAAGAAACATTGTTGTATTAATCTGTCTTCAATTGTTGGAATTCCTAAAGGTCTCAATTTTCCATTCTTTTTTGGAATATATTTTCTACGAATACTATGAGGTTTGTAGTCTTGTAATCTATGTCTTACATAGTTTACTATTTTATCCTCATCTAAATTTCCTATATCTAATATAGTAGTATTATTGATTCCTTTAGTTTTACCACCTTTATTACTTTTAATATTTCTGTATGCAAGTAGAATATTTTCTTTGCTTATTATAAGATTATATATTTTATTGAAGTTTTGATTTTGTTTACTTCTTTTATACAAATTATCAAAGATAGATTGCATATTATAGTATTCATTATTTCTCAACTTCTTTTTCTTTAATGTTTTTCTTTCTTTTGTCGGCATAAGTTAGCTTCAACACCTTTCTTTAGTTTCCTAATTACTTTGCGTTTACGCTTCTTTTAGTCTTACTCGAACCTTATATTTATTATAACTTTACATTTTCAATTTAACCGACTTGAGGCTATCCCTCCACTCCTTGTTATCAGAGTTTCAATGGTACTATGCCTCTACTCTCACTTAGATTAAGATATGTTATAGATTTAAGTCATTTCCATATCAACATTTCATTGAGTGATAATCTCTCCATGTTCTAAGCTTTCCTTGTTCCTATATCTCTATCCTTTCATATGAACTTAGATTTCTTCTATGCACCTGTTACACACTTTTAAAGCTAAGAGCCTTTAACTCTTAATGGTCTTTCATAACGCACAATTTTACTCAACCACATGTAACACTCGACTTGACGAGCCATGTGCATTTCTACACACTACACTATAGGTGTTTTATCTCGAAGATTCGTCGGTGCTTTGTTAAGGCACATCCTAATCATATTCATTTTATGGACTCCCAGCCTATAGACTACATCATTTACCTCTAAACGACTTTCGTATAATTACGGTAGTTCTCAGCTGACTTCACCGAGCTTTTAACATTAGGCTAATTATCATAGCTTTATCTGCTAATCGGAGTATTAGAGGTGCACTTCAAGACGTTACTCTATCATTTTACAACTCAAGATATAAGTTCTAATAAATGATTATAAATTTCTTATATTTTTAAATACCAGATATTGTTAATATTTTAAATTATCATTTATTAGGCATAACTTTTCATTATGCAACAAGTCGCACATGCATTGTATTAAGATTATAAATAACCCCTTGCATTGCTTGATGAACTCTACTTATAAGTTTCTTTTCAACTAATTCATCTATTTTACTATCTTCTATTCCTAAATCTAAAAGCTCTTTTCTTATTTCTTGTCTAGTAGGCTCTATAAAGATTGACATATCATTATCAAAATCAGGATGTGATTGACCTCCAAACATATCATTTTGAGTTGACTGAAGAAGTATACAAGAAAGTTCTGCAGCTGTTTCTATTCTTTTTGGAATATTTATTGTTCCATAGCCTGTATTAAATCCATTTTCTAAAACTTCTCTTGTTGGTATATGAAGACAATTTGTTGTTAAATTATAACTATCTAAATCATGATAATATAAATCTCCTACTTCATGAAGTTTAGCTAAATACTTAGGCATGGTAGCTAAGTTATGCCATTTATTTGATTCAGAAGCTATTCTTAAAAGCTTTGAACTAAAATTATTTCCAACATTAGCATTATCTCTATCAGTTTCAACACCAATTTTTTCAATTGTTTGCATTAAATCAGATTTTATATCTCTAATTTTTGTTCTTTCAATTCTATAACTTGAATATGCATTTGCAATATCTTTATAGGATTCATCAACTAATGCTTTTTCAACTAAATTTTGAATTTCTTCAACATCTATTTTTTCTTTTTCTATGCTTCTAATTGACCCAACTACTCTTTGAACAGTTTCAGAAACCTGACTTCCTTCAAGGTCTGAACCAACATCTGTAGCCGCCCCTTTAATAGCTTGAGCTATCTTTCCTCTATCAAATTCTACTTCTCTTCCATCCCTCTTTACAACATATAGCATTAAAACACCCTCTTAAACACAATATCTAGTATAATCACTAAATTATTATACTTTATTCTATTACTTATATCAATTATTCATTTTTTTAATTTATAGGTATTTTTATATCTAAATTTTATTTATGTCTATTTTTCTCTTTATATCTACTCATTTTAAATTTGACTTATTTTTATATACTGCTATTGAATAATCATATCAGTTCTGATATATTAAAACTATATCAATAGTGATATGATTTTAATAGTATCAATTCTGATATAGATTTATAATATATTTATTTTTTGGAGGTATAAAATGCAAAAAATAGCTATTTTAACAGATAGTGCATCTGATTTAGATATTGAAATAATGGAAAAATATAATATAAAATTTGCTCCATTTAGGATAATATATTCAACTGGAGAATATGAAGATAAAGTAACAATTCATGCTGATGAGGTTTATAGCAGATTAAAAGAAGAAATGCCTAAAACTTCACTTCCTAGTGCTGAAAGAATAAATAGCATATTAAATACTTTAGAAGAAGAAGGATACACTCATGTTATCTCTATAAATATATCTTCTGAACTTTCTGGTACTGGAAATTCCATAAGATTAATTTTAGAAGACCATCCAAAGCTTACTTCTTTTGTTTATGATTCAAAAACTCTTACTATTGCTGAAGGTTATATTGCTCTTCAAGCTGCAATAATGGTTAAAGAAGGAAAAAGCTTTGAAGAAATAATTAATATACTTCCTACTTTAAGAAAAAAATCTCATGTATATTTTACTTTAAATACATTGGAATATCTAAAAAAAGGTGGTAGAATTGGAAGGGTAAGTGGTACAATAGGAGAGCTTCTCAACTTAAAGCCAATAATATTAGTAGATGATGATGGTATTTATACCACTGTTGCTAAAGTAAGAGGAAGAAAACAATCCTTATCTAAGCTTACTGGAATTATAAAAGACTATTTATCTAAGGGTAAATGTAACATATGGATTATGCATGGAGATGCCTTTGAAGAAGGTAAAGAATTTTTTGAATCAATAAAACAACTTGATAATATAAATGAAATACATTTTTCTTATATAGGACCTGCACTTGGAGTTCATACTGGACCTGGATTAATAGGAGCATTTATATACGAGGTTTAAGTTATTATGAGTGATCTTAATCTTATGAGTAAAGAAGAGATTAAAGCTGAAGAAAAAAGATTATATGAAGAATATAAAGCTAAACTTTCTGAGCTAAAAAAAGTTCAAAAAGAAAAGGAATCTGTTGGGCAAATTTTTACTAAAGGCCTACTTCCTATATATATTCTTCACATTTTAAGTATAGAACCATCTAACGGAAGTGATATATCAAAAAAAATTGGTGAAAGAACTAATGGTTTGTGGATTCCAAGTACAGGTGGTATATATCCTTTATTAAAAAAATTTGAAAAACAAGGTCTTATTATAGGTGAATGGGATAATCCCAAAAAAAAGTTTCAAAAAATTTATAAACTTACAAAAGAAGGTATGATAGATTTTGAAGAAAAAAAGAAACTTTTAAAACCTAAAATAGAAGAATCTTTAATGGTTTTTAAAATAATATATAGTGATATTTATTAACAAAATGTATATATTTTTTAATTATGGCCATCCTAAAAATTAGGATGGTGATAATTATGAAAGGGTTATTAATTGATAAAAATGATTTTGAAGGATTTGTATCTTTACAAGATGGTTTAATTATATCAGTTCCTTTATCTTCAATTAGTAAAGATACTGTAGGAAGCACTGTAGATTTTTTATATAGTTATTCAAATCATAAATCTCCTAATAATAACTTTGTTAATTTTTTCTAAACATTTCATATATAAAAAACCTCAGAAATTTCTGAGGTTTTTTATTATTCTACTTCAATTGCATTTACTGGGCAACTATCTGCAGCTTCTTGTGCTGCTTCTTCACAATTTTTAGGGACTTCTTCTTGAAAAGCTTCTGCCTTTCCATCATCACCCATTCGAAAAACTTCTTCGCATATACTAGGACATAATCCACAAGCTATACATGTATCTTTATCTACTTTAGCTTTCACTTAAATCTCTCCTTTGTTATTAAAATACATTACTTAGTATTCCAATAAAAAAAGATTTTATTCTAAGTATTAATATAAGCCTTCAAATATTAGCGAAAATAGTGGACTGTCTATTACATAATCTTCAGCTTTTCCCTTTTCTAAAGCTTCTGTAAACTCTAAGTCTATTGGTAATTCTCCAATTAAAGGAACACCTAAATATTCTGCATGTTCTTCTGCAGATTTCTTACTAAATACAGGTAGCTTGTTGCCACAATCTGTACAAGTTATGTATGACATATTTTCTACTACCCCTTTAATTTTTACTCCTATCTTTTGAGCCATTATTACAACCTTTTTAACAATCATTGATACCATATCTTGTGGAGTTGATACAATTATTAATTCTTTTATTGGGAACTGTTGCATAACTGTTAAAGCAATATCTCCTGTTCCTGGAGGCATATCAATTAGTAAATAATCTAAATCCCCCCAAACAGTATCTGTGTATAATTGTTGAAGTACTCCTGTTATAACTGGTCCTCTCCATATTAAAGGTTCATCCTCAACCTTAGTAACTAAATTCATTGACATAACCTTAATACCACTTTCAGTTTCTACTGGTTCAAATTTAACTGTATTTTCATCTACAGGCATCATTCTTGCTCTCTTTTCATTTATTCCAAAAAATCTAGGCATAGAAGGTCCTGTTATATCTCCATCTAATACTCCTACTGAATATCCCTTTTTTCTTAACATAGAAGCTACTATTCCTGTTATTGTAGATTTTCCAACTCCACCTTTACCACTAATAACTCCTATAATATTTTTAACATTGCCATACTTAGGTAATATCTTTAAACTTATATTACTTGATGGACATGTATTTGTGCCTTGAGATGCACAAGATTCTTTACTTGGACAATTTGAACAATCACTCATTTTTTAATATCTCCTTATAACCTTACCAATTTTCTGGTTTAGTATTTACTTTACCTATATCAATATTCCAACCTTTACTTTCATATAGGGCAGATACATAATAGGTTTCATAAATTTTATTTTTCTTATCGTCTACTGTAATTGTAGTTTTAAATATTTTACTGCTATATCCTCTATTTTTTACAGTTATAACAGTATCAAAATCATCACTATTATTTTCAACTAAAGTTGTTTTTGGCAATATTTTATCTATATCTTTTTTAAATTGTTCTAAATCTGTTGAAAACATATATTTTAAACAATCTACATCACCAGCAATATTTACTCCAACTTTATTATCTTCCTTTAAATCATCTTTTTTTGCTTCAAGAACATCTAATATACACTTGTAATATACATCTTCAAAATCTCTTGGCTTTCTTACAAAAGATAAGTTATTTATAATAGTATCATCTAAATTTTTTGATATAAGATATGCTTTTTCATCATCATAAAAATTTCCTGTATCACTATCACTAGCACTTACAACATATTTATATGACTTAGCTTCTTCTCCAATATATATATCAAAAATATAATCAGCATCTAATGTACTTTTAGATTCCTTTACCTTTCCTGAAGACACTATATCGTATATATTATTTATTGCATTTTTATCAGTTACTACAAACCTAAAACCTGCATCTCTTGTACTTTGTATTACTATTTGACTAACCTTGTTTTCTTTTATATATTCAAAATCTTTATTTTTTAATCCAAGCTTAACCATACCATTATCTACAAGTTCACATCCTGAAAATAAAGTAGATATTATTATAACCAAAGTAATAAGTAATATTTTACTCTTCTTCATTCACATTGACTGCTACTTAAAATGTACTCAAATATAAACATTTTAAGAATCTTACTGTTTCAACGTATCTGTTTTGGCAATGAATAAATTCAAAGCTACTTACATTTGGTATAATACTTCCATTTGGTATAATACTTCACAGTCGTAAATTCCCCACTAGCCATGGGTACATATTTAGATAAATGTTTATTCTTCATCATTCCTTTTACATTTAAATCTTCAATAGTAATAAACTTTGGTTTTTGGTTTATTATATTTGAAATTGTTTTGTTAACATAATCAGTTCTTATATTGTCTAATTTATGATGAAGTTTTTGTACCTTAACTATTTGTTTTTTTATATTTGATTTAGTAGCAGTTACTCCTTTCTTTTTTAAATTTTCATATTTTTTTGAGAGTTTTTTCTTCTCTCTTTTTAATTTCTTTTCTATTTTTCTTATTTTTTCTGTTTTATTTATATTTTTATATTTTTCACCATTTGAACATATTGCAAAATCCTTTAAACCTAAATCTATACCTATTCCTTCATTTGTATTTTTAGAAACAATGGGCATATGAACATCAATAACAACTGATACATAATATCTATCAGCTTTTTTAGATACTGTTCCACTAATAACTTTTGCACCTACTTTTATATATCCATATTCTTTTAATCTTACATTTTTTAATGTAGGTATCATTATTCTATGACGTTCTATTTTAAAGTCACCTTTATTATTCTTAGTATTACATTTGATTATGTTTGAGTATATTTTTAATAACTATTATTCATCTACTTTCTAAACTTATGAATATTAAATACTAAAATTCCTATAATCAATGTAAATATAGCTATAAATTGTGATGTGGAAAGTACACCTACATTACCTCTTGGGTCATTTCTTAAAAACTCAATAATAAATCTTCCTATGCTATATATAATAACATATAATCCAAAAGTTTTACCCTTATCTTTTTTCTTCTTAAGATACCATAATAAAAATATTCCTAATGCAAAATCAAAAATAGATGAATAAATTTGTGTTGGATGAAGATGTATTCCTGTTGGTGCTAGTGAATTAACACCTCTTGGAAATACTATTGATAATGGAAAATTTGTTTCTGCTCCATAACAACATCCTGCTAAAAGGCATCCCATTCGTCCAAATCCTTGAGCTATTGCTACAGCTGGAACTAAACAATCTAAAACTTCAAGTGAGCTCCACTTTTTCTTTTTACAATATAAAAATACTGTTAATGCTCCTAAAATAATAGCACCATAAATAACAAATCCATTTCCAAATTCAAGTAATATAGATGGGTCATTAATTATATCTTCAATTTCTGTTATTATAAATAATAATTTTCCACCTATAACTCCCATAATTACAGTTAATATTATTAGGTTAAATATTTTATCTTCATTATAACCCCTTTTTCCTGCATTTTTGGTAAATATGTATGCTGCACATATTATTCCTATTGCAATCATTAATCCATAACCATAAATGTGGAATCCAAATATATTAAATAACTCTGGCCTCATATTCCCTCCTATTTTTATGTTTTTATAGTATATTAGGAGACGCTTAAATAGCCTCTCCTAACATAACTAAATTATAATACTTTCATATGTTATTAGCAAATCTTTATTATCTCATTGGAATAACTACAGTAGATTTTTGATAGTCATAAAACATAAGCCAACATCCAATTTCTTTATTTTTAATCCAAGTTACAAATCCTGTTTTTCCTGCATAAGGTTGTTCATCTACTTCTTTAGTTCCAGGAACACCATAAACTATATAATCAACATTACCATATTGATTATATTTATATCCAAGCATAAAATAACCATACTTTTTTATATAAGGATAATAGTTTATCATTGGATAATATACTATGTTGTACTTATTATAATCTGATATATCACACATATCATCAATGGAATTAATTTTTACCTTATACCACTTACAATATTTTATTTCATTAAATTCACCAACAACTTCTTCAAATCCACTTGTTACTTGTGTGAAAAATTGCCCTAAAGCTCCATTTAGTTTAAATGTCTTGTTACTTTTTCTATAACCTTCTAAATTTAAGTTTCTATTTTCTTCTAAGTTATATTCTATAGTTTCTTTAGGTTCTTCCTCTTCTTCTTCATAGTGAAAATTTTCTTTTTTTCTTTCTTCAATTTTTCTTTCATAGTCTTCAAAGGTAATAGGGATTTCTCCTCTAGTAAGGCAAGGGTCTTGAAAATCTATATCCTCTTTTCTTTCACATTTTTCCTCATTACATTTACAATTAGGACATTCTTTTTCTTCCTCTTTGCCTTTATCTTTATGGTGATGTTTTTCTTCCTTTTCACATTCTATTTCTTTATGTTCGTGCTTTTCACACTTAGTACATTCTACCTTCTCAGCTTTTTCTTCCTTATGCTCACATTTTACCTCATTAGAATTACTCTTTTCTTCTTTATGGTCTTTGCATTCTTTCTCTTTATGTGCTTCCACTTCTTCAAGGGCTTCTTCATTACGTTTTTTGCAAGGTTCTTCTTTGCTATCATTTTTACAAGGCTTTTCTTTTTTATCCTCATATTTTTTACAATCACAATTGCTTTCTTCTTTTTTCTTAGATTCTTTTTTTTCGCAGTCCTTCTCTTCTATCTTAACTGCTTTTTTTTCTTCCACTTTAGCTTCTTTTTTCTCTTTTTCACTAATCATCTTATTAGCATCATCACATTTTATAATTTTTACATTTTTCCATCCACTACAATCAGATTCACCATTTATAAAACCATACATTAAAAAACTAGGTTTACCATCTTTATATTTATATATTCCTGCACCTGATATCTTATCATAAGAGAAATTTAGCCCTGCAATATCATTAATATAATAATCTTTATATGCTTCTCCTTTACCTAATTCATCTACCTTTAAGGAGCCTAGGTCTACTATTTTTTTCATATCTTTTTTATAGCAGATAAGTACCATGAAATATTCATTATCACTTTTTAAATTTTGAGTATAAAATGATATTTTGCATTTATCACTTTTAGCTTCTATCTTTGCATATCCAGATAGAGGCTTTTCTCCATCTTTTAAGTGCTCCTTTTCATCCTCCTGTAGTATTATGAAGTTTCTATACAATTTGTTATTATGTGACAAGCTCCTATTCCTCCACACATAGATTATTTCAATAAATTATATGCATATGTGTGAATATTATTCTCTAATTACTTTATATTATATATTTCATCAGCTAACTTAGCGAACTCTTCAAGACTAAGTGTTTCCCCTCTTCTCTTTGGGTCAATACCAGCCTTTTCAAAAGCTAATTCTAAATTTTCTTTAGGAAGTCCTAAAAATTTAATTCCATTCCACAATGTTTTTCTTCTCATATTAAAAGAATTTCTTATAATATCAAACATTAATTTTTCATCTTTTACATTAACTCTTGGTTCACTTAACTTATCAAGCCTTATAACAATAGAATCAACTTTAGGTCTTGGAATAAAACAACTTGGTGCTACTCTTCTTACAATTTTAGTATTGCAATAATATTGAACCATAAGAGATAAAGCTCCATATTCTTTACAATTAGGTTCTGCATCTATTCTTTCTGCAACTTCTTTTTGAATCATTATTGTTAATGATTTAAATTTATAATCTTCTTTTAAAAGTCTAGCTATAATAGGAGTTGTTACATAGTAAGGTAAATTAGCTACAAGTTTAACACTTTTTTCTTCTCCTATTATTTCATTAAAATCAACTTTTAAAGCATCATTATGTATTAATTTAAAATTAGGCTCTTCTCCTAATTCAGTTTGTAAAATTGGAATTAAATCATTATCTAATTCTATAGAAACTACCTTTTTAGCCTTGCATAAAAGCTTAGCTGTAAGAGAGCCTACTCCAGGTCCTATTTCTATTACTAAATCTTCATCATTTACCTCTGCCCCTTCTACTATATCAGTAAGAACAGATTCATCTATTAAAAAGTTTTGCCCTAAACTCTTTGAAAATTTAAAATTATACTTCCTTATTAATTCTTGGGTATTATAATTTTTTATATCCATTAATTATTCTCCTAATTCCTCTGTTATTTTATTTATAGCTTTTATAAATTCTTCCTTACTTATACCATAATTATTTAATCTTGAAAGAGTTTGTGCTGCATTTCCATAACCTATTCCAAGTTCTTTTCCTAAAATAATTCTTCTCTTTTTAGAATCAGGTTGACCTGCTAGTTTAAAATGGTATAAATCTTGCATATTATAAAAGTCATTTTTTTCTTCTAAAGTAATTTTAGCATTTTCTAAAGCCTTAATTATAACTTCTGGAGTTGCATTTTCCACACCAATATCTCCATCTTTTAAACCATCTTCTTGTGCTATATAAGCATGCTTTATTCCCTTTACTCTTTTAGAAATAATACTTCTAATTTTTTCTCCAGCAAAATCTGGGTCAGTCAAAACTATAACACCTTTTCTTTTTTGAGCTTCTTTTATTCTTGCTATTACCTTTGCATTTATTCCAAATCCACCAACAGCTATCATTTCAGCATCTACAGCTTTTTTAACTGCTGCTATGTCATCTCTTCCCTCTACCACTATAACTTCCTTTATCAAAACAATACTTCCTTTCCTTAAATTTAGTTATTATTTATTATATCAAACTTTCTAAAGAAGTGTGAAATTATTACTCTTTATTATTAAGCTTAACAAGTTATATGTAATTTAATACCCAATATAACTTCAAAAAAAAATAGCCCTTGCACTTTTTAGTACAATGACTATTTTAGTTTATTTATATATAATTGCTTATCAAATTATTCTATATAAATCATATTACCATTCACCAGGGTATGCTATAACAACAATTTCTTTATTTCTTCTACCCCAGTTTACACATTCTCGATGTGTATCAAAATATAAATCTATTACATTTCCTTTAACAGCTCCGCCAATATCTGCAGCTACAGCGTAACCATAATCCTCAACCCAAACTTTACTTCCTAAAGGAATAACTGTTGGATCAACAGCTATTGTACTTATGCCATTTGGATCTCTTTTTAAACTTCTTCCTGAGTAAGTTCTATCTGAACTACTACTTGCGGTATAAGCAGTTGCACTTGCAGTAAACTTCTTCTTGCCATAAATATCTCCGCCTCTGTTAACAACACCATCCATTGTTCCCATTGCTATTATTTCACTTTGTGCTTCTTTTATAACCTTAGCCGCAATTTGTTCTCTTTCAACCTCTACGCCATCATGTTTTACAACTTCATAAGTTACTTCTTGTTCTCCATTGATACCTTCTTGTTTTACAACATCTGGCTGTATTGAATATCTTGTATTATCTTCTATAATTTCTGTTGAATATTTTATTTCTTGCTTTTCTACTACTTTTTCTACTTCTACATCTGTTATTTTTACTTCCATGCCATCTTCAATTTTTGATGATAAAGCAGGTTCAACTATATCTTGTTCTTTATAATCTATTCCTGATTCTTTTAGTTCATCCTTTTCTGCTTCAAGCATGTCCTCAACTGTATCCTCAGCTGTTAATAGCTCTTTTTGCTCTTGACCTGCCATTACAACTTTTACTTGTACAGCTCTTTTAATTTCAATTTTTTGATTTTCTGTTACTTCGGTATCTAATGATGGTTCAATCTTGTCTTTTTCTAACACTTCTATTCCCTTATCATCCAGTGCCTCTTTAACAGTCCCTTTGTATGTGACAAATGTTTCTTCTTTTCCGTCTATACTTATAATTACTGTTTTTCTCATATTAACAATCAAAACAGTGGATATGATAATTGCTGCTATTATCATCCCGCTTATTATTTTTGCCTTAGGACCGTTAGAAAAACTCTTTTTTAATTTTTTAAAGTTTTCTATCATAGTATTTCCCTCCTTTGGCAAGAGCAACAAGGTCATTATACACTAGACTTATTTAATTTGTCAAATCTATTTCCTATTAATGTAAATATATATCCTATAAATTAACATTTTTGTTTTATAAATTTTAATTAAATTAAAGTGTTTTTATTGAAATCGATTGTTAAAATTAATTTTTTTGTTATTTTATTTATATTTTAAATTTTTTTATTTCCCAAAACCTCTTTAAAAATCTATTGTATTTTAAATAGATTTTGCAAGTTTTCATTCACTTTTAAGTTAAGTTCTTTAGGATTAATTTCTTTTATCTCTGAAATTTTTTCTATTACATATTTAATATAACTTGATTTATTTCTTTTTCCTCTATTAGGTTCAGGAGCCATGTAAGGGCAATCAGTTTCCACTAATAATCTTTCAACAGGTACTTCCTTTACTACTTTTACAACCTTTTTAGCATTTTTAAAGGTTACAACTCCTGTTACTCCAATATAATATCCTAACTTTAAACATTCCTTTGCAAACTCTACACTTCCTGAAAAACAATGTACAACACCTTTAACATTAGGAAATTCCTTAATTATATTTAAAGTATCTTCATGAGCATCCCTATCATGTATTATTACAGGAACATTAAGCTCTTCTGCCAATTTCATATGTCTTCTAAAGACATCTTTTTGAATTTCTTTATCTGGATTTTCATCCCAATAATAATCAAGGCCTATTTCTCCTATTGCTTTAACTTTAGGATTTTTTTTAATAATATCTTTAAATTCATCAAGCATTTCATCTTTAAATTCATCAGCATTTTCTGGATGAATTCCTACTGCCCCATAAATAAAGTCATATGTATTAATTAATTCACAGGTTTTTGCAATACTTTTATATGAAGAGGAGCAATTCATTATACCAATTACTCCTTCATTTTTAAGTTCTTCAAGAACTTCTTTTCTATCATTATCAAACTCTTCATCATCATAATGAGCATGACTATCAAAAATTTTATATTCTGTGTTCATGTATAATCACTTCCTAAATTAATTTTTATTTATATTATACACTAACACAAATCTTTTATATATTTTTTAATTTTTTAAAATGTTTCTCATTATCTTCTACTATTTTTTCAATTTCTCTTTTTATATCAGGTTCTAAATCCTCATGCTCTGCAATAAATTTATTTCCTTGCTCAATTCCCATATTCATTGCTTTTATTGCATAGTCTAATACTTTTTCATCAGAATCCACAACCATAAGCTTTATTTCTTCCCAAGCCTCTCCAAGCATTCCTATAAACCCTAAAGTATCTGTGGCATCTCCACCTAACAATTCTATTCTATGGGTTATGGCCTCTTCATGTCTTTTAAAAGATTCCACTATAATTCTTAGTTCATTTTTTAGTTTTTCATCCTGAGCCTTTTCTAAATAATCCTTAAAAGTAGCACCCCCCATATGAACTCCTCTAAGAAATTTATTTAAATCATCAATTAATTTTTGGTTTTCCAATTTTATCACCTCAAATTTAGTATCCTTTTATTTGAGGATTTTATTCATATTTTTAACCAAACTAATATTATCTAACTATACTTCCTGTTGGTAAATCCCCAGGATTAACAACTGATAATATGCTATCATCATCTGTTGAAGCTGCAAGTATCATACCTTGAGATAGTTCTCCTCTTAATTTAACAGGTTTTAAATTAGCAACTAAAACTACATTCTTTCCTATTAAATCTTCTGGTTTATAGAATTTTGATATTCCTGATACAACCTGTCTTTCTTCTCCACCTAAATCTACTTTTAATTTTAAAAGTTTCTTAGCTCCCTTAACTGGTTCGCAATCTTTAACTTTAACTACTCTTAAATCTAGTTTTTCAAAATCTTCTATAGTTATTTCTTCTTTAATTGGAGTAATTGGCTTTTTAATAGCTGCTTTTTGAGCTTCTGATATAGCTTCTAATTCCTTAAGCTTTTCATGAACATCAATTCTTGGGAATAAATTATCTCCCTTTACTACTTTAGTTCCAGCAACTGTTCCATCAAAAGATGATAATGAAACCCAATCAGTTTTAGAAGCATTTATTTGCTTATTTATTTTTTCTGATGTATCTGGTAAGAATGATGATAATAAAATTGATGATATTCTTAAAGATTCTATTAAGTTATATAAAACAGTTCCTAATCTTTCTTTCTTTTCTTCATCCTTTGCTAATATCCAAGGTGTTGTTTCATCTATATATTTATTAGCTCTTCCTATAAGAGCAAATACATGTTCAATAGCTTCTGGTATATTTAACTTTTCTACTGAGGCTTCAACCTTACTTGGAGTAGCTAATGCTAGGTTTATAAGTTCATCATCTATAGCTTCTTTTGCAGTTGGACTTGGAATTATTCCTCCAAAATATTTTTCAACCATTGCAACTGTTCTTGATAATAAGTTTCCTAAATCATTACAAAGGTCTGAGTTTATTTTATTTATGAATATTTCATTGTTAAATAATCCATCTGAACCAAATGGAATTTCTTTTAATAAATAATATCTAACAGGGTCTACTCCAAAGCTGTTAACTAAAGTTACAGGGTCTACTACATTTCCTTTAGACTTAGACATCTTTCCACCATCAACTAAAAGCCATCCATGACCAAATACCTTCTTTGGTAGAGGTAAATCTAAAGCCATTAACATAATTGGCCAATAAATAGTGTGGAATCTTAATATATCCTTACCTATTAAATGAACATCTGCAGGCCAGTATTTTTCAAACTTTTCTGTATTATCACTTCCATAGCCTAAAGCAGTTATATAGTTTGTTAAAGCATCTATCCATACATACACAACATGCTTTGTATCAAAGGTTACTGGAATTCCCCAGTCAAAGCTTGTTCTTGAAACACAAAGGTCTTGAAGTCCTGGTTTTAAGAAATTATTTATCATTTCATTTTTTCTTGATTCTGGTTGAATAAAATCTGGATGGTCTTCTATATACTTTATAAGTTTATCTGCATATTTACTCATTTTGAAGAAATATGCTTCTTCCTTAGACTTTTCTACTGGTCTTCCACAGTCTGGGCACTTTCCATCTACTAATTGAGTTTCTGTCCAGAAAGATTCACAAGGGGTACAATACATTCCTTCATATGAACTTTTATAAATATCTCCTTGGTCATAAAGCTTTTTAAATATCTTTTGAACAGCTTCTACATGATACTCATCTGTTGTTCTTATAAATTTGTCATAACTTATGTTCATCATCTTCCAAAGGTCTTTTATTCCAGCTACAACTTCATCAACATGCTCCTTTGGAGTTATATTTTTTTCTTCTGCTATTCTTTGTATTTTTTGACCATGTTCATCTGTTCCTGTTAAAAACATTACATCATAGCCAGTTAATCTTTTAAATCTAGCTATTGCATCTGCTGCAACAGTTGTATAGGTATTTCCTATATGTAGTTTTGTTGATGGATAATAAATTGGTGTTGTTATATAGAATGTTTTTTTACACTCATTACACATTACTTTTTCCTCCTCTAAATAAGAAATAATTTATAAAAAAAATCTCTATATAAGCACTATTATTGCCTATATAGAGACGTAATAAACTAATTATTTACGTGTTACCACTCTATTTTATTTCTGCTTCACAACAGAAACCTTATTAAGTGACTACCATCACTATTCAATATAACGGTTGATTCCGTAATCTCCTAACAAAAAAATTTTTGCTTAAAGATTCTGCTCCAAGACCATCTTCATAAGACTTTCTGCCACAAGCTTTCACCATATACTTGCTCTCTTTAGACCATTTTTCTTATTACTCTTCTCTTCTTTGCATTTAATTTCATGATAAATCAAAAATTTTTACATGTCAATTTATTTTTTATCTTATTCTATTTATGTTTTACATTAATTTATTTTATTGGTTTTTATATGTTAGTTTTGATATAATTTGATTAATTTGTTATAATATATAAGCAAAAGTAGGGATTTCATTTTTCATATAGGAGGGTGGGAATTTATTATGAAAAAGAAAGTAACTTTTAGTGATATAGCCAAATATACAAATTTTTCAAAAACAACTATTTCAAGATACTTTAATAATCCTCAATCTTTAACTGAGGAAACTAAAAATAAAATTAAAGAAGCATTAACTATATTAGATTATAAAGAAAATAAGGTTGCAAAGTGTTTAGCAAATGGAAAAACTGAAATAATTGGAGTTATAGTTCCTAATTTATTTTTAGATTATTATTCAAAAATTTTAAATGACATAATTAATACATATCCTAAAAACAAATATAAATTTTTAGTTTTTTTAGGACATAGTGATCCTAAACAAGAAATGAATTACATAAAAGAGCTTATGGCTTATCAAATTGAAGGATTAATTATTTTAACTCATTCAATTTCATCTGAAACATTAAGAGATTTAGATATTCCTATAGTTGGCATAGAACGTGAAGATAAGTATATCTCTAGTGTTAATAGTAATAACTATTCTGGGAGCTATGAAGCTGTAAATTTATTAGTTGAAAATAAATGTGATGAACTTTTTCATATTAATAACTTACCTAATGAAAAAATTGCAGCTTATGACCGTATAAAGGCCTTTGAAAATGTTTGTAATGAAAATAACAAAGAACCTCATTTTTATTTTAGAGATTTTAATGAGTCCTATGATGATACATATAAAGAACTTTTTAATATCTATAAAGAAATAGAAAGTAACTTTCCAAATTGCAAAAAAGGTATCTTTTTAAGTAATGATATTTATGCAAATATATTTTTAAATATACTTGTACTTAATAATAAAAAAACCCCTGAAGAATATGAAGTTATAGGATTTGATAATTCTCCTATATCTAGTCAATCTATTATTCCTATAACTACTGTTGGACAAGACTTAAATTTAATTGTTGATAATGCTATGAGTGTACTTATTAAGCAAATTAACTCTAGAAAAGAAAAAATATCTTGTGATATTGAACATGTAAATATTGAAACTAAGCTTATAAAAAGAAAAACAACATTATAAATATTTTACTATTTAAAAAATAGCTTTTGCAATTTTATGTTATGCAAAAGCTATTTTTAATTTATTCATTTTTACTATCTACTGGTTTCCCTATAAAATATGTACTTAAAATTACTGAGAATATTGCTATAGGAAGAACTATGTATATTGGTACTCCAAACCCTGCTGGAATATATCCAAATATTATTGTTAATATTCCTATAAATAAAGAATACCACATTTGGGTTTTAACATGTTCTATATGGCTACAACCAGCTCCCATTGAAGATAATATAGTTGTATCTGATATAGGTGAACAATGGTCTCCAAAAATTGCTCCAGTAAGTACTGCACTTGTACTTACAATAACATAAGACATTGCTGGATTTACAGCATAGGATAATGGTATTGCTAAAGGCATTAATATTGTCATTGTTCCATAGGCTGTTCCTGTTGAAAATGAAATAACAGCACCAAAAACAAATATAATACTTGGAAGTAAAAAAGCTGGTACTGAGTTAGATAATTTTGATACTAAAAAATCTGCTGTTCCTAAATCTCCTATAACTCCACCTAAGGACCAAGCAAGTATTAATATAACTCCTGTTATTAATAACCCTTTCATTCCATCAATCCATACATCAATTGCTTCTGAAATGGTGAAAATTTTCTTAAAAACACCTAAGGCTATAGCAACTATACTTGCAAGTAATGCTGATTGAAATAATGCAATAGAAGCATTTGCATTACTAAAAGCCTCTCTAATTGCTCTAAAAGAAAATAATGATTCATTAAATATTTGTTTAAGAGATTCATTATCTCCTGCCATTATGCTAGTATAACCACTATAATAGAAACTAATTAAAGCTCCTATAACAAGTGTTCCAATTGGAATTATTGCATTCCAAATACTAAGCTTAACACCTTCTTTAACTGCCATTTCCTCTTTTATTTTTTCATCTAGATTTATGTCTTGTAATATTTGCTCTCCTCTTCTAGCCTTAACTTCTGCTTTTCTCATTGGTCCAAAATCTCTTAATGTAGCTATTGTAACTATTACAAAAACTATTATCAAAATATTATAAAATCTATAAGGTATAGTTTGAAGAAATACTCCAAATCCATCTGCTTTCATACCTATTTTTTGAAACCCATCATTTATAAGTGATACCTCAAGACCTATCCAAGTTGATATTATAGCAAGCCCTGCAACAGGTGCTGCTGTAGCGTCTATTATAAACGCTAATCTTTCTCTTGATACTTTCATCTTATCTGCTACTGGCTTCATTATAGGTCCAACTATTAGTGCATTTGCATAATCATCAAAGAATACTATTATACCTAATATCCAAGTTACAAATTGAGCACTTCTTGGAGTTTTTGCTTTCTTTGCTAATTCTTCTGCTACTGCTTTAGCTCCACCCATTTTAGAAATAAGCTCTATTACTCCTCCAATTACTAACACCTGAAGGATAATTCCTGCATTCCATGGGTCTGAAAGTGAATTAAGTGCTCTTTGCACAAAATCTAAGAAAGAATGTATTAAAGCACCTAAAAAATTATACTCAGTAAGCTGAGTCATAAAACATCCAGTAAGTGTTCCTATAAACAATGATATTACAACATTTTTAGTTATAAATGCTAAAATAATTGCAACAAGTGGAGGTATTAAAGTAAACCACTTAAACCTTTCTGCATTTGAAATTACTTCTGTACTTTCTGCTGCATATACCATAGTTGAAGAAAGCATTAATACTATAAAAGTTATTAATACTATTAAAAACTTTTTATTTTTCATTTGTTTTCTCCTATATTTCTATCTTTAATCATTAGTGTAAATTTGTAAATTTATTATACAAGCAAGGGTAGATTTTATCAAGTATTTTCACTTTTTCTTAGATTTATCTTTATTATTTTTTCCCATACCAATAAGTATTATAATTGCAATTATAAAAGAAATTCCATATCCTATAATTCCTATTATAGAAAGCCCATTATATGTTGGTTGAACTTTATTACTTATTATAAGAGAAGAGGCTACTAAAAGAGCTGCTACAATAAGTCCACCTGTTAGTCTATTTACCATTGAATCAAGATTTGACATTATCTTTTCTACATCTGATATTTTAAAATTAATATTTGCATTATCATTATTTATTTTTGTTAATAACTCTAATGTTTTTGAAGGTATTCTCATTGTATCTCTTGCAAATTTGTATGTGGATATAACCAATTCTTCTTTATTTAATTCTTTTAAAATAGCTAGCTTATTTTTAGATTTAACAAACCCAATTACCACAGAGATAATCTCAAGTTCTGGGTCTACTTCTGCTACAACTCCTTCTAAAATAACAAGACCTCTTATTAATGCAGTTAACTCACTTGGTAATTGAATATTGTTTCTTTTTACTATTTCAAATATCTCTTGAAGAAGAACTCCAATTTTTATATTTTTTAAACTAGCTGTTAAATATGTGTCAACTAAATAAGATATATCTTCATATAAATTTCCCTTATTTATTTTTCCTTTTTTAATTCCAACAGCTAATATAAATTCTATTATTTTTTCTTTATCTTTAGTTGCTAATGCAATCATAGCCTCATTAAGCCATGATTTCATATTTTCATTTAAAATTCCTACAATTCCAAAATCTATAAAGCATATTTTCCCATTATATATTAGTAAATTTCCTGGATGAGGGTCTCCATGAAAAAATCCATCTTCAAAAACTTGCTTACAATATGCTAAAGCTAATTTTCTTGCTACATCTTTATTATCATATCCTTCTTTTTCAATCATCTTAACATCATTTATTTTAAAACCTTCTATTTTTTCCATAACTAATGTTTTCTTACTTAAAAACTCTTCAATTATATCTGGTGCATATACTGAAAGTATATTTTTATTTAATTCTTTAAATTTTAAAACATTTCTTCCCTCTATAGAAAAATCAAGTTCTTGTTTTGTTGAAACTTCAATTTGGTCTAATACTTCTAGTGGGTCTACTATTGTTAAATTTATTTTGGTAAAGCGTAAAATCCTTTTTAATATAGCTATATCCATTCTCATAGTTTCAGCAATATTAGTTCTTTGAATTTTTACTACTACTTTTCTACCATCAAAAAGAATAGCTTCATATACTTGAGCCATTGAAGCAGATGCTATAGGTTTTTCATTAAAATATTTAAAACTATCTTCTAAATTCTTCCCAATACTTTCTTTAAATACTTCTTTTATTGAAGATATATTTTCAGTAGGTACAGAATCTTGTAATTTTATAAGTTCATCTATATACTCTTTTGGAAGAATATCATTTCTTGTACTAAGTATCTGTCCAATCTTTACAAAGGTAGGGCCTAATTCTTCAATAGCTTTTCTAAAATTACTTGGAGAATTTTTATTATTATTAATTGTACTATCTACCATATATCCAAAACCATATTTTGCAAATACCTTAACAATTTCTTCAAATCTCTCTCTAGATTTTTTTCTCAAATTTCTCACCTCCACTAATAAAAATTTATTTTAATCTCTATTTATTAGTTTTTTTCATAAACTCTTCAATGTCTTCTACAGTTTTTATCATATCCTTTGTTAAAACCTGAACTCCATCTGAAGTAATAAGAACATCATCTTCAATTCTTATTCCTATAGATTCTTCTTCTATATAAATTCCTGGTTCTACTGTCCATACCATTCCTTCTTTAAAAATTGTATTTCTATCTTTATTGCTTATATCATGAGTATCTAGCCCTAAACTATGACCAATACTATGCCAATAATACTTTGAAACCTCTTCTTTGTTTTTAATAAGCCCAAGCTTTATACATTCTTCTGCAATCCATTCAGTTGCCATTTTATTAAGCTCTTTATATTCAAGACCTGGCTTTATTGTTTTTATAACCCTTTCATTAACTCTTAAAACAGCATTATAAACTTCCTTCTGCCTTTCTGAGAACACTCCATTTACAGGAAATGTTCTTGTTATATCAGCATTATAATAATTATGTTGTGCACCTAAGTCAAAAAGTATTAAATCACCATCTTTTATTTCAGAATTATTATCTACATAATGAAGTATTGTAGCATTTTTTCCAGAGGCTGCTATAGTTTTGAAAGCATAATCTTTAATTCCATTACTTCTACACACAAATTCATAATAAGCTTCTAGCTCATATTCTTTCATACCAGCCTTAGCATTTTTCATAAGACTTTCTACACCTTTTATTGTAATTTCTATAGCCTTCTTCATTTCTTTAATTTCTTCCTCTGATTTTACCATTCTAAGAGGAATTATTTTAGGAAAAATATTTTTTATTCTTACAAATGGATATCTTTTCTTTACCTCTTCACTAAAATTTTCTCCTATTGTTTCAAGCTCATAAAAACTATCTCTTTCCATATCTAAATATAAATTAATTTCTTCTGATTCTGAAAATACTCTATTTAAATATTCCTTAAAGTTTCCTAAATAATCAATATTTTTAACAGCTGAAATTTCTTCTGCTTCATTACTTCTTATACTTTTTCCTACCCAACGTTCTCTTTCTTCATCTATTTCTTTTATAAATAATCTTTCATTTACAATGCCTTTTATCTTTGAAAGCATAAGTATTGGTCCTTCTTCATTAATTCCTGTAAAATAATAAAAATTTCTATTTGGAGTAAATGGATAATTTTCATCTCCACTTTTTTTAGGAGCATTTCCTGCAAACAATACTATTACTGAATTATCTTCTATTTTTTCCATTAATTTTTCTCTATTCTTTTTAAAAAACTCTTTATTCATACTTACACATCCTTTCTCTTATTTTTCACTTCTTATTTTATTCTTATACTAAAGTAATTTTATTATATCCAATTTAATTATAATTTTCATCTTTTAGAAAACTTATTTATAATATTGCACTAAATAATCAGTAGTGATAGGATAATTATATAATTTTATATATTAAGGAGACTTTATTTATGAAAGAAAACAATCTAAAAATGGCTCAACAAGATATAGAAGATGCTTTAAAGACAGTAGAAGATTTAGAAAGCTTTTTAAGCACAAATGAAGTGGCTGAATCAGTTATAAAAGAAAAATTCCTTGCATTAAATGATAAGGTAAAAAAACTTGAAGATATTTTAATATCTGAAGGAATTCTATAATATTTACAACTTAGGAGATGATATGATTTTCTACTATAAGTTTCTTATATAGTAAAAAAAGTAAATGAAAAATCATTTACTTTTACAAATATTAAAATTACAAATTCACTTTTGAATATTGGGAAAAATAAGTTTAAAATTAAAAGAACTTACAACAATATTATAGTGCAAATAAATATATTAAGTAAAATCATAGATAATTAAAATTCTCATAATTTTAATTATATTTTATATAATTATAAATTTTCATGTATTTATTTTGTTTTGGTAGTTACTTTTACTTTTAACTTATTTTTCGTTCTTCCTTTGCCTTATATAATTGTGCATAAGCACCATTTAACATCATTAATTCCTTATGAGTTCCTTGTTCAATAATTTCTCCTTTATCCATTACATAGATAACATCTGAATCAATTATTGTAGATAGCCTATGAGCAATTACAATTCTTGTGCAACCAATGTGCTTAAAATAATTTGACACCTTCATTTCATTTACTGAATCCAAAGAGCTTGTTGCTTCATCTAAGATTATTATTTTAGGATTGTTTAATATAGCTCTTGCTAATGCTATTCTTTGTCTCTGACCTCCTGATAAATTTAACCCCATATCAGATACTAAAGTATGATATCCCATAGGCATTGTTTCAATTTCATCTGCTATTTGTGCTATACTTGCTGCTCTTTTAACATCATCAATTGAAATATCTATCTTATTCATCTTTATATTCTCTAATATAGACTTGTTAAATAAACATATATCTTGTGGCACAACTCCAAGCTGTCTTCTTATTGATTGCTTATTTAATTCCTTAAAATTAATATCATCAAAGTATATATCTCCACTAGATGGTTCATATAATCCTAATAATATTTTACTTAATGTACTCTTACCTGAACCTGATGCACCTACTATTGCAACCTTTTCTCCTTTTTTTATATGCATATTAAGGTTTTTTATTACTGGCTCTGAAGAATTAGTATATGCAAAGCTCACATTTTTTAATTTAATATCTCCTGTAACTGTTAACTCTTTTGGTTCTTTTGGATTGCTTTCTATCTCCATATCAGTTATATCTTTTAATCTTTCTAGATAAGAAGTTGATAATAAAAAGTTGTTCCATGTTTGAAATATAGACACTCCTGAAGAAAAAAATGTATTAGCTAGTGAATAGAATGCTATAACTTCACCAACACTAACATTCCCTATGAAAAATTGATATATTCCAAATATTAGTATTATAAATGGATTTACACTTTGTGTTAATGAAATTATTGAAGTATATACATTTAACAGCTTTGATCTATAACTATATTTATCTACTGAATTTTCATACTTTTCATTCCAATTCTTATAAACTTCTTGTTCTATTCCAGTTGTCTTTATTCCCAATATAGAATAAATTGTTTCAACCTGCACTGATTGAAGCTTTGTACTTTCAACAATCTCATATTGATTGGCTTCCATCATTCTTGGTCTCATATATAATATGAATATTCCTGTAAGTGTTAATAATCCTAGTGACAATAATGTAAGTGGAATTGACTTTTGAACCATATAGCATAATATAAACAATAATGCTCCTATATTTAGTATTCCTTGTAGTACTTGTTCTGACATTATATCTCTTATTACATGTAGACTATTAAGTCTAAATAATAAATCACCATTTGATCTAACTTCAAAATATTTATATGGAAGCTTAAGTAATTTTCCTATTGTACTTTTATTTAAAAACCTATCTAATCCTATTTGAAGTTCAATCAAATCATTACCTCTTATTAATGTAAATGCTCCATACACTAATATCACCAAAGAAACTCCTAAAACATACTTTTTTAACAATTCTGGATTGTTAGCTAGAGCAACATCATCAATTAAGTATTGTACTAATATTGGAATTGATATACTAGCCAAGTAAGTAATAATTGATAAAATAAGAACCTTTCCAAACAATAGCTTATTCTCAATCAAATTCTTTAGTACTGGTTTCCATGTACTATGCTTCTCTCTATTAGGTATAAAATCTTCTGTAGGTTGTATAGTTAATACTATTCTAGAAAATTCTTTATCAAAATACTCTTGATGTATCTTTCTTCTTCCGAAAGCAGGATCTACTATTATATAATTATTTCCTACTATCTCTTCTAGCACAACAAAATGTTCATTATTCCAAAAAATAATTGCTGGAAGTGGAAGCTTACTCAAGTTATTCATACTTGCTTGATATACATGAGTTTCAAATCCTCTTTCTTTTAAGTATCCACTTATCTGAGAAATCTTAAGTCCATCTCTTCCTGCATCAAGAAATTCCCTTAATTGAGCTAATTGTTCATTACTCTTATAATATCTAAGTATCATAGCAGTACAACACAATCCACATTCTGTTTGCTGCATCTGCTCAATATAAGGTACCTTCCTTTTATGATCTATTTTCATGAAGCAATCCCTCCTTTACTTAATAAATCAATAGCTAGTACTGATGGTAACTTTGGATTAAGTTGTCTTAAGATTCCATAACCTATACCAGATATACCAGTCATAAAACTTACCATACCCAAAGTTCCGTAAAGTCCATATTTAAATCCATCATATTCTATATATTCTAAAAAATCATTGAATAAACTCTTGCATGTTTCCATAAGTTCAATATCATTAATAGTTTCTGATATAGTTTTTAATATATCTATATTTCCCATTATTCCATGACATAGACTATGATTATTACTTCTATCAAATCCATTCTGAATAAATTGCTCTAAAGCTTCTGTTACTTTACTCTTTACTAATTTTATATCCTCTTTTCTCATATATTCCATCATCTTTACTCTAGCTAATAGAATTCCTGGTGCTCCATGACACCAATAATTTAATGCTTCTTTATTATTATTTCTTAAATCAATCCAATTTTTGATATCCTCTCTATATAATAAATCCTCTCTACTTATTAGATCTATTGCCAAGGTATAATATTTTTCATTTTTTAATACAGTTCCTGCCATTAATAATGCTAAAGCAAAACCACTATACCCATGAGAAAATCCTGAAAGACATTCTCCTTCTTTTTCGTCTACTAAACAACTATATAAATACTTTGAGTATTTATCTGCTATATATAGAGCAGATTCATCTTGAGTCTCATTATATAAATTTATAGTTAAAACAATGATTCCTGCAGCACCACCTATAATATCTATACTTTCTTTATCACTTATCTCATATGTTTTTAATCTATTTAAATAAGTACCATATTTCTCATAATATTCTGCCTTACCACTCATTTGACTAAGGTTATAATATAGATATATTAATGATCCAATTCCTGAGAATACTGATGCTGGCATAACAAGATTGTTATCATTAAAGTTTAATTCTTCTAGCCCATTTAAAGTAGCCTCTGCTAGCTCTATATATTTATTTTCTTTTAATTCTATTCCTAATGAATATAAGAATAACACCAATCCACTTCCATCATATAATGAATAATTTATTGGGCCTATTAAGACTCTTTCTCCATGATTATTTAGATGCGGAAAAGTACACGCAGTACCTTCTAGATTAAATATTGCTCTCTTATAGATATAATCCCCTATGCTTCTTAATGATTTTCTTATTTCATTTTTATCAATACCAATTATCTTTTCTCCTTCTTCAAAATCATTATAAAAAATATCCTTCTTAGTAGTAATTAATGAATTTCTTATATATGAAATCTGTTTTCTCATCTCAATAGAATTCATTGCTTTCACTCTGCTTATAACGATATCCTTAGTTGTTGTTCTAAAATAATTATCAATAACCTTTTCATTATTCATATATAAACTCTTGCTTGAATAATCAGAGCCAAAGTATGGTATATCATCACACATTAAGTTCTCCACTTCATAATTAGTCTTTAATAACTTTATTTCATTATTATTAAACATCCTAGATTCACATTCATACAATAAAGAAAATAATTTTCTTCTATCTTCAAAACTCCTTAAATATTTAGGATGATATGATGCTTGCAGATACTTGCTATAGATATGTGTTGGTCTTAATACTTGCCTATAAACTCCTTTAGATAAATATTTATTTAATATCTCTATAAATTCATTTTTATTTTTTGATATCAATTCATATGTTTCCATAAAGCCTTGTTCTATATTGTTATCATACTTAAATATATCTAGATTTTCTCCATTAATTGTTATCATGTTATTATTTTCTGTTGATACTATAAAGTCTTTCTCAAACCTTATATTATCAGTACCAGCATCAACTAACTTCAAGTATGTTATCTTCTCTGATCTTCTTCCTGCTTTTCCAGATAAACCACTTAAGTCTATATCTATTGTTGAATATTCTAAATTCTGTGGTAAGAGATAGCTTCCCAATACCGAATTGTTTATTTCTGTAAAATATGATAATAATAAGCTATCACTAAGTCCTTCTGTATTATCATTTGTAATTAATGTTTCTAAATCTATCAAGATTGGATTATCTTTGGCTGCTATAATATTTTCTGAATGAATATCACCTGTCTTTAATATATTTAATAAAGCTAAAATTACACCTATTTTATAAAAATATACTTCTGCATCTCTTTCATTAGCACACTCTTCTCTTTCAACAAACTTCTGCCATCCATATTCTTTTTTACTTATTACCTTTACATTATAAATTTCTTCAAGCAATGTATTCTTTGAATTTAAATAATTATAGATTCCATTAAGTCCTTCATCTGGATAAAGATTATGAGGCTTATATACAAGCTTTTCTCCTTTATCAAAGTTAAATATCATTACACTCTTTCCACCATTATGTGTATCACCACTATTTAATGTTATACTCTCAAGTGTATCTAACTTATTGCTGAATCTATCTCTAATCTCTTCTATATCTACACATAGATTATTAACTGCCTCTTCTATAAGATTGCACATTGATGTTATTCTTCGAAAAATCAAATATCCTAACACTTCATATTTATCTAATATATCTTTTATGTTGCTGAATTTCTTAAAAGATTCATCATATAAATCATATCTTGTTTTAGATGTATCTCCTGATAATTGACCTTTATTCTTCTTATCATAAAATTCTGTAATTAATGTCTTTAAAGATATTTCTATTAATCCTTCTTTAGCAGAACAAATTATACTATCTATTATTAACTCTTCATCAATATAAAATTTTGATTTATTTCTAATGCCTTCTAATAGCTCTCGGTTTTTCTTCTCTATATAATTTAAAAATGGATTATAAAAATTATCAAAAACTCCTTGTTTTAAACAATAATTTTTTGAAAATTTTGCAGTTATTATATTATTTATAAATTCTTTGTACTTAGCTTCACTCAAATTCTCCAGCTCCTTAGAAATTTTATCTTAAATCTTTTTTGTTAATTGTTATTGTTGATGCTATAAGAAAAATAAATCCAAATACTATTATTGATATCACTGCCATAACCTGTACATTGTGATATGATGTTAATGAATCAGCAGAATAAAATGGAATATAATTAAATATCTCTTCTAATTTTGCATACCTACTAGTAAACATACTTATTACATTTGGTGCTATCCAAAATGCTACAAAATTCATAACAATAGTAGAGGTTGTATTTAAGTTTATAACTGCAACTAATACTGCAAAAGAGCTAACTACGAATGCATAAACTACAAAAGTATATACTTCTGTCCAAATATCTTTCAATGCAATATTAATGGACATTGCTTCTCCTAAAAATATCTTGAAGCCTATCAATATTATTGAACCAATTACTGCTATTATTAAAGATAATAGAACTATACTTAATACTTTACTTATTACTATTTCTGTTCTTGATCTTTTACTTGTGAAAATTTGAGTAGATGTTTTTAATTGAAATTCATCTGCTAATGACTTAGCTGCAAAAACTATTAACACCAAGTTAGATATGCATCCATAAAAACTAAAAACATGCTTACTATTAAATGATTTTGGTGCTGCTTTAGCTTGTAATCCTATAATTACTGCAAATGCTATTGCAATTAATATTCCAATATATATTCCTTTATTCTTAAATATCTTTTTCAATTCAAGAAAGGATAATTTAATCATCTTCATTATTGTTCCTCCTTTTTTAATTAACCTCTTTTATTAACCATATACTTTATATCCTCATTAAGAAACCACTTTCCTGATTCTATGGAATTCCCTACAGCCATAACTTGATTCATCTGTTCCTCACTTAACTCAACCATAAAATCCTCTTCATATTTCTTTTCTATTTCACTTTTTCTACTTAATAAACTCTTTAATCCTTTCATTTTTTCTCCTCCTAATTTACTTAATTTTGAATTAACACTTTTCTATGCTTTAATTATAGTTTTAATTTAATATTTATTTACATTTTTGTATTTATTAATTATATAAAGATAATTTTTGTATTTATTATTTTATAATAATCAAAAAATATATCATTTTTGATTATTAGTAATAACTAGCTTATTTAAACTATGTTGTTTTCATCAATTATGTCTAAGAAGGTATCTTCTAAAGATTGTTTTTCCTGATATAATCCAGTAAATTTAATATTGTTAGATGTTAATATCTCTACAATTTCATCAGCTAATTCTTTATTAACACTTACAGATATTTGATCTTTTCTAGCATCTACAACTTTCATTTTATTATCTAAAAATACTCTCTTAGTATTAATTACATCATTTGTCTTGACTGTTACTATAACATCGTCATACTCAGTAGACTTATTTATATCTAATAAATCTATTACTTTACCATGTTTAATAATAATTGCCCTATCACATAACTTCTCTAATTCAGATAATATATGACTAGAAATCAACACAGTTATTTCTTTTTTTATTACTATATCTTTAATGTATTCTCTTAGCTCATGTATTCCTGCTGGATCTAATCCATTAGTTGGTTCGTCTAATATAAGTAATTTAGGTTCTCTTAATAATGCAGCTGCTATTCCTAGTCTCTGTCTCATACCTAATGAATAACCTTTTACTTTTTTATTTAAAGCTTCTTTAAGTCCTAATAGTTCTATTGTTTCCATAACTTTTTCAGTACTTACATCATTTAATTCTGCTAGATATTTTAAATTTTCATAACCAGTCATATATGGATAAAATGAAGGTGTTTCTATAACACAACCTATAGAAGTATTATCAATTAAGTTAACTTCTCCATTATATTGTTTAGTTAATCCAACAATTATTCTCATCAATGTTGTTTTACCTGCTCCATTAGGACCTATAAGACCAACTATCTCTCCTTTATTCAATGAGAATGAAACATTATCCAATGCTTTATAATCCTTATATTCTTTTGATATATTCTTTAATTCTAAAATTTTTTTCATATTTAATTCCTCCTAATATATTTATTAAAACCATAATATCTCAGGTACTTTCTCATTATCTATTTCCTTAAGTAAGCCATATCCAAAGCATCCTAACCCTATCATTAATCCCATTGATTCGGTACCACTAAAGACACCTTTGTTCCATCTAACACTTAAGACCTTATTAAATAATTCAGCAAATGTAGCATCACATTTTTCATAAAGTTCTTTATTATCTAATACCTTTGCTGCATACCTAATAATTGAAAGATTACCCAAATCTCCATGACAGAAACATGGATTATTACCTATACCCTTATTTATAGTTGTATCTAGTGCAATTTTGATTTCTTCATCTATAAGTTCATCATTATATCCATTTTCCTTAAGAATAATTCTACTTAATAAAATACCTGGTGCTCCATGACACCATGCCACACTACACCTCTTATTATTAACACTAGAATACCAATTTTTATTTTCTTTTGAATATAAGCCCCTTTCATAATTTAAAGCTTCTTTTACTAATTCTAAAATTTCCTCATCTTCTACGACCTTATATAATTTAATCAAATAACTTATTATTCCTGCATTTCCATGAGCAAATCCTGTACATGGCTCATATACTCCACCTGAACCCCATCCAATAGAATTTCCAAAAAATTTAACTTTATTGTTTTTAAGATGTTGTAAACATAACTTACAGATATCAAGAGTAATATTCTTTAATTGATAATCATCTGTATCATTATAGATTGATAACATCACTCCTATTGTTCCGCCAACTCCGCTTATCACATCAAGATTTTTATCATGACATACTAATTTTAATAATATTGGAAGCTTATCTTTCAATATATTTAAATATCTTTCATTTTTTGTTATCTTATAAACCTGATGTATAACATAAAAGTATCCAGATACTCCATTATACGGTCCTATTAAAAATGGATACTTAGGATTCAAAACTTCAATCTCATGAATAGAGCTCTCTAATGCTTCTAATGCTGCTTTAATATACTTATCATCACCTAATTCATATCCTAAATATGCCAAGAATAATGCTATACCAGTATTGCCCTCATACAAACTATTTCCTACAGGGGCTAATGCCCAATTACATTCATCTCTTCCAATAAGTACAGTTCCTATCCATGTTCTATCAAATCTTTCATCATAATAGCCTTCTATACTCTTATCTAATATATAATCTCCTATCTTCTCCGCTAGATTAAGAATCGTATCTCTATTAATCTTGTTTTCATGTACTTTAGATGAAAATTCAATATTAGTATCATCCTTATCTCCATTAGTAGTTTTTGCTAGAAAAGACATATCAATAAAATGTAATTGTCTCTTCTTATCATCATCACCAAAGTTGTCAATTTTATTTAATACCTTTTCTAAGGGTACTCCATCCAATGTTATGTCTATCTTATTCCCTTTAGAATTTCTTATCTCATTCGAATCTATATAAGAATAGAAATATGGCACATCTCCTTGTAAGATATCATCAATTTCTGAACTAACAACATTTAGGAATTCCTTATCAACATTTACACCAAGTCTATGAAGTAATATATATCTATGCATCTCATTTCTCATAAAGTCAGGATGATAGCTTGTATGAATAAGTTGTCCATATATATAAGTTGGTCTCAAGATAAATCTATTCTTCATACTACTAAAGATATTTCTTATTGTCATTTCACTCTCAATTTTATTATTTGCTATAACTTCATAGACATCTGAAAATCCTCTTTTTATCTCTTCTACATAATCTTCAGACTTCACTACTTTTCCATTTACCTTAGGATTGTTACTCTGCATCTCAATAAATCCATCAACCTTCTCTATTTTTATCTCATCAGTATTTCCATTAATAACTTTAAATGCTTTAAATGGAGCAAGTTGATTTTCTTCACCTCCAAAAGCACTTATATCTACATACTTAGATGATTCTGTTTCAAAAGGATTTGATATCTTTTGTGGCAAAAATCCAATTGAATATACAGAAGAGTCTATTATTTTCTGAGCAACTTCTATAGATTTAAAAAACTTCTTATCTATTAAAGTAATATCTGAATGAAATAATGCTTCTAAGTCAATTACTATAGGTTCTAAACCTCTTGCAATAATATTCTCATGATGAATATCCTTTGCATTTAAAGAATATAATGCAGCTAAAAGCTCTCCTGTCTTATAATAAAAATTTTTTGCCTCTTCTAAACTCTTACATTCCTCATGTTTCACGAATTCACAAAATCCATAATCTTCATGACTAATTACTTTCATAGTATATAGATAACAATTTCTATCCTCAGATTTACTATTTAAGAATTCTAGATATTTATTAAACCCTAATTCTAATTCCATTGTTCTAGGCTTATATACAATCTTGCTATCATCACTAAAGCTGATAATAGAAACTGTCTTTCCCTTGTTATGACTATCTCCTAACCCTAAAGATATGCTTTTTATTTTTATATCATTATCTGTATCTAAAATCTCAGATTTTATTTCATATATATTTTCCTCTATCCTACTTATTACTGTACATACAAACTGAAAATCCCATCTGCATCTTAAGATTAATAAATTACTTAAATGGTTATATTCATCATATACTGTTCTTAAATAATTGTTATCTTTTAATAAATAATCAATATAATAATTAAATCTTTCTTCACTGGTATTACCTTTTAGTAGTCCATTTATTCTTGCACAATTAACTTCTAAGACAAGTGTCCTCTGTGAGAATTCTAATAGATTCAAATATTCATTTTCTAAAAAACAAGATAAGAATTTATCTTTATCTTCAATAAAAGTTGATGACTCTATCATATTATTTAATTCATTGAAATAATAATTTAAGAATGGTACAAAAAAATTTATAAAAGGATTTTTTCTTTTCAACTTCTTAACTAAATTGCACAATCTAGCTGACATCTCAATTGTAAATAATTTCTTATAGTCTTCTTCATTTATCTTATTTGAATAATTTAAAATGAAAGTTTCAACTTTATCTTCTTTAATTCTAGATACTTCTTCTAAAAGTTTATCTAGCTCATCCATTGAATCAAATTCTCTGAAAAGAGTAAGCCAATATTCTTTTATATCAAGATAAGTAATTTCCCAATTCTGATTTTCCAATATTTTTCCTCCTCTCCTTTTCTAAGAAAAATATATCACTTCATTTCTTACATTTATCACATTTATAAATTTAAGTCTTTTTACTATCATTAAAGTCAATATTGAATTATTTAAAACACACTAATTATTTAAAAAACATCATTTTTTACTTATTAGATAAAAACAATTAAAGATAGACTAAAATATAACTATAAAAAGAATAATTTTTATAAAGGAGTTGATTACTATGGATATAGCAATAATAGGAGCTATAATAGCTGCAAGTATAATTTCTTATAACCTTTTTGTAAAAAACGAAAAAAAATCAAAGTAAAAAAAATAAATTAGCATATAACTATAAGCTATTCTTTTATTAAATATTTACAATACAAAAGGAGCTGTCATAATAGCAATTTTTTAATTGCTATTATGACAGCTCCTTTTATATTTTATTTTCTATTATTAACTGTAATCTCTTGAAAAAACAATTTATTTTTTATAAATGTATCTAAAGTTACATTTCTATACTTGTTTAAAATTTCTTTTAGGTTACTTAGTCCAATTCCTCTGTTCTCTCCCTTAGTTGAAAATCCTTGCTTAAATAACATAGATATTGAAGGAATATCTCCAGAAAAACTATTAGATACCACTATAATAACAGATTGATTTTTCTTGATTAATCCTAAACATATTCTTTTATCCTCACTAGATAATGCAGCTTCAATTGCATTATCCATAATAATTCCTATAGATCTAACTAATTCTACAATGTCTATATTTATCTCATCTATAGGTTCACTTATATCAATAAAAGTATCTAACCCTAATTCCTGAGCTTTTATTATCTTACTAGATAATAATCCCTTAACTTCAGGTAAATGTACATTCTTCAATACACCTAACTTATAATTATTACTATTCATCTTTTGATTTAATGGCTGTATTTTTTCATTGAAATACTTCTTCAGACCATACATATCATTTTCCTCTATAAAACTATACATAGAAGATAATATATTAGTATAATCATGTCTAAATTTACGCATATCAGTATATAATACTTCTAATTTAGCAGTATATTCTTCTAAATTATCATACTGTATCCTTCGCTTTTCTATCTTGTTTTCTTTTGCAAATATATAAGCTAATATTCCTATTATAACAAACATTATTACTATATAAAAAATAGCAAGCAGTCCTTCTGCTGTTTCAAAATTACTACTATCTCCATCAAATATGCATAAAGTTAATAAAACACCTGATATTATTACTATTAAATATATCATTAATGGAAAATTTGGTCCTGAAACCCTCTTCGAATCTGAAGATTCTAACTTATGCTTATAAAATAGCTTCCCTACAAAATAACTTATTATAACTGCTATTAAAGACTCTACTAATTCAAATAGAAATGTAATTCTTCCATAAGCATTTAATGGGTAGCCTAAATAATCCACTCCTATTTTGAACATTATACAAGAAACTCCTAAATAGATAATAACAGCTAATGCTTGTATAAAAAGACTCTTTAATATTTTACGAGTTTTTATATAAATAAATATAAAAGGCAAAATATAAAAAGATGTTTGGGCTATATCCTTATTAATAAAAAACAGTACAAAAAATATTAAAAGAATACATATTAACATTCTTATGTATTCTTTTATTGTAAATCTAGGTATAACTAAACTATATATTATTATGGTCATAAATATAAGCATCATACTACACGCAAAAAACAAATTAACAGAGTTACTCATTATGACACCACCTAAATATAATATTATTAATATTATATACAACTTATTATTAATAATAAAGTAATTTTTTATTTAGTGTAAAAGTTTTCTAAAAATTATATATTATTTTATTTATAATTTAAATAATTATTATAATTTTCATTCATAATTCTATAAGTTATTGGGATAACACTTATCATCTGAAATAGATAAACAACTGTTGTTAACTTGAATACAATATTGCTACCTAATAATATATTAATAATAATTATTGTTACAACAGCTATTCCAGATTTTATTTGTAATGCTTTTCTTTTGTCCACTCCTAATATAGGTCTCTTCTCAGTATCTGCTGGTGAATATCTTACTATAATACTTCCTAATATTAATAGAAATACTAAACATATTTCATTACTTAATGATATTCTATCAGCAATAAAACTCCCACCTAGATAAAATACTAGAGATGTAATAGTACATGAAATACTGCTTTTCATATGAAGTCCGCTAGAAAAAAATCTTATTAGTAAAAATATTACAGCCATAATAAATACTTTTTCAGTCAAACTTAGTATTATACTTGTAACTAATAAAAGACAAGATTTTGTTATTAATGAGCTAATAAGATATACTCCTAAATATATGTATTCATTATCATATTCATCAATACTACCATATCTAATTAAATGTTTACTGACATTTAATGCAATTATCTCATTTAAATCTATTATTCTCAATCTATTATTATACATTTTTTACTTCATCTTTTTTTCTATTTAATAGTTTATTACTTATTTTAGGTTCATAGAAAAATATTGTTTGACTATATCCATCTTCTACATGGCTTATACCTAAGTTTTTAACTTCTCTTATAATATTCTTCATTATTTTTTCTCCATTTAATTTCATTTTCATAAATATTCAACCACCTATCTTTAATATTTTTTTATTTCTATGATTTAATTATAAATCTTTTTTTTCCTTATTTATTATAATGTAACATTTTATTTTCTATTAGTAAAAGTCATATGAATAAGATAATTAAAAATAAAATTTGTGCAATTTTTTATAATAATTGCTTGTTATATTCCTTTTATGGTAATATATTATCATATTCATAGTATATTAACAATTTTTTTACTAAACTAATATCTCTTCTATAGATAAGGAGATATTATACATTCAATAAAATTAACATATAGAGGAGGTACAAGATGTTAAAAGCTTTTGTATGTGAAGATAATCAAAATCAAAGAGAGAAGCTTACAAAGATAATTGAAGATATTATTCTTATAGAAAATTATGATATTGACTTAGCTCTTTCCACATCAGATCCTTATGAACTAATTGATAATATAAAAGGAACTTCAAACACTGGTATATACTTCTTAGATGTAGATCTTCATAGTGATATCAACGGAATACAATTGGCTGAAAAGATTCGTAAACATGATCCTAGAGGTTTCATTATATTCATAACTACTCATGCTGAAATGAGTTATCTTACATTTATCTACAAAGTTGAAGCAATGGATTATATAATAAAGGATAATTATAATAATATAAAGCAAAGAATTAGTGAGTGTATAAATAATGCTCATAATAAGTACAAAACAAAATCTTCAGAATTACAAAAGATTTTCTCTATAAAAGTTGAAGATAAAATAATTAATATTGATTATAATGATATCTTGTTTTTTGAAACATCTTCAACCATTCATAAAGTTGTTCTTCATTCATTGAATAGGCAAGTTGAATTTTATAGCAAAATGAAAGAAGTAGAGAATTCATTAGATGAAAGATTCATTAGATGTCATAATTCATTTATCGTAAACAAAGATAAAATAAAAGAGTTAGATAAGAAAAATCGTATTGCATATATGATTAATGGAGAAAAATGCCTTATATCTACTAGAGGTATAAAAAACCTGTTTACTTAAACAAAAAAGAAGGTATAGTATTTATAAAAACCTATATCTTCTTTCTTATGTTATTCAAATTTATAACATTAATTATTAATTAAACTCTTTATAAGCCTTGTAGATGCTAAACAAGCTTCTCCATTCTTCATATATATCATACGTTCACTTTTATCTATTTCTTTAATATTATTTTTATTAATCAAGTAAGATCTGTGACATCTACAGAATCTATCATCTAACTTCTCTTCAATGTCCTTCATGTTACCATAAAACTCTACATTTCGATCTACTCCATGTAATATTATTTTGTGTATTGTAGGTGATGTTTCAAAGAATAATATCTCATCATATTCAACACTTATAATTTTATCTTGTATTCTTAATGTAAAATTTTTCTGAAGTTCTGTTGTTTTAGCTATATATTTTTTACTGGCATTCATTATACATTTGTGTATTCTTTCTCTTATATTTTCATAAGTATCTTTAATTATATAATCCATAGCCTCTACCTTATATATAAATGTTAAATAACTCATCTCTGCATGAGTTGTAACAAAAACTATAAATCCTCTTGGATCATACTCTCTTATCTTCTCTGCTAGCTTTATTCCATTAATTTTATTCTTTAAATCAACATCTAAAAAATATATTCCACTCACTTTATTCGCATTCAAATGCTTTAATAATTCATTTGGACTGCTAGTTGACAATTCAATATTCATATCATAATTCTCTATTATTATTACATTATTTATTATTTTTTCTATATTATTTCTTTCTATATCATCATCTTCACATATATATATATTTAACATTGCCCTACCCCCTATTTTAAATTTTCTTTATAAATAGTATAATAAGCAATTAAATATATCTTTTATATTTATAAATTTTCTTAAAACTTATATAATTATTGTATATTTCATTTAACTATTTTATAAAAATTGATATTTTATTCATAATTATTGAAATTATAATATAATATTAGCTACCTTATTTATACACTTCTCATTAATTATTTTTAACGCTATCTTAATAAGATTTTCTGTATTGTAAATATTGTTTAATATTAAATTATAACTATTAAAATATTTTTTCACTATAGAATCTAACTTATTATATGGACTTATCTTATTGATTACAAATATAATTAATAAAATAGTTTCATCATGTACCTCATTATTATTAAAATAAGTAACTACTGGATTTAATGTTTGAATTAATGATTGATAATAATATTTATTTTTAGAAACAAAATATGTGTATGATAGAATCAATCCTAAATAGATATTATCTAGCATTGTAGGCTTAATTACTTTATTATCATTTTCCATCCACATTAATTCCATCCCATTATCCCCCATACCTATAATGGCATCTTGTATATATACATCTAAAACTTTACAATAACTTTCAATAGACTCTATTTCACCATATAAGTAATTAGCTTCTTCATTACCTGCTTCTACTATTGAATCAAATCTTATATCTAATAACTTTAATTGCCTATTAAGATCATTTACATTAAGCATATTTATGTTATTAATCAGTACATAATAACATTCATCTCTTTTCTCTAGATATTTAATCCATCTAATTTTATAGTTTATACACTCATTATATGACTTTTTAAATCCTTCTTTTATATAATATAATTGTTCTTTATTAATTCTCTCAATATTTTTAGGTAAGAACTCTATGTTATATACTGACTTTGATATCATATCCTTTATTATATTTTCTGCTGTTATATCCTTAATATGGCTACTTGTATTATTTACATTTCTTAGTTTAACATATATATCACTATTAGAATATTTTATATCATTTCTATTGAGATGATTATTAGTTAGATATAATATCATTAAAAACTTCCCAAATTTAAGAAACAACTTGTTATTCATATTAGTGTTATCAGAATCATATTCCATTGTCAACTTAATATCTTCATTTTTTTTATTATTGTCAATCAAAAATAACAATTGTTCTATCTTCTTCACTATTTCTCATCTCCTTATCTAATTAGTTACAATAATATCATATAACTACCTATATTTTAAAAATTAATAATAAATGCTATTATTTTAATAAAAAAATCATAGGATAATTTAATATCCTATGATTTTTATGTGATTAACATTATAATGTTTGCCACTTAATATTATAATTTTTTTACTAACATTTTGAAGAACATTTAGTAGTTGGACAAAACGCTGCAGATACAGCTATAGTTAAAGGAATTGTAACAGTTGGAGTTCCAGCACCATTAGCATCTTTAGCCTCAGTAACTTCTATTAATTCATCTTCTTTTATCATTCCTGTTGGATCAAATTCTTTATTCATAATAAATACCTCCTAAAGTATAAAAATTAATTACAATTTGGTTGACATTCTTTAGTTATAGTACAATATCTACCTTTATTGCCAAGATAGCTACTAACTGCAGCTAATATACCTGCACCTGCAAGAGTGTTTAAGTCTTGTTCATCTAATTCAGCAATAGCATCACCACATGGGTTTTCTGCAATATTAGCAATCTTCTTTCTTAAAACTGGATCCTTTAATAAATCATTATACATTTTGTTTCCTCCTAAAATTTTAATTATTTAAAAGTGTTTTTATAATCACTTGATGATCTTATTATAATTGGAGCTTGTACAAAAAACGTATAAAAGTAATCAAAGATTTACATTAAGTAGTAAATGAAAGATATATAATTAGTACATGACAAAAAATACATAATTTATGTAAAAATAAATTTAAACTAATATATGAAAAGTAAATTAAAAAACATATAAAAAAGTGTGAAATTATTACTTAGATTTTTCCATCTTTCTGACAATAAGTCAAAACAAAGTAATACTTCACACTTTTTATTCTCAAAACTTTAATTTTTAGGGTAGTTAGCTATTTAATGTTACTTAGTACTTTCTCTTTTTATTAGTTCATAATTTAAAACATAATTAGGATTATCTAATTCTTTTTTATTAAGCATTTTTATTAACATTCTTACTGCAACAGAACCCATATCATAACTTGGTTGGGATATAGTTGTTAATTTTGGATAGAATATTGAACCCATTACATTATTATCAAAGCCTATTACACTAACATCTTCTGGTACCTTAATACCCTTTTCTCTTAGTGCATTTATTGCTCCCATAGCAATTTCATCTGAAGCACATACTATTCCATCAAAGCTCTTGTTATTTTCTGTAAACCTTTGTATTGCTTGGTAACCTGTTTTAACAGTTAAGTTTTTAAAATAACATAAATCTTCATCTGCTTCTAAGCCTGAATCTTTAAGAGCATTTACAAATCCTGTGTATCTTTCTCCCCACGCATTCATATTTTCTTCATTTACACCTATAAATGCTAAGTTCTTTAATCCTGAGTTTATTAAATGTTTTGTTCCTTCATATGAAGCTTTTATATTATCAATTGTTACACTAGGTAGCTTTCCATCTTTATCCTTAGTTTCTACTAATATAGTTTTTAGGTCTAATTCATTAATTAAGTCAAGTATCTCTTCATTAAGAGAACTACTTATATAAATTACTCCATCAACCATTTTTTCCTTTAGCACTCTTAGGTACTCTTTTTCCTTTTCAACATCAAAGTCTGAGTTACATAATATTATGTTATAATCATAAATATTTGTTACATCTTCAGCTCCTCTAACAATGTCTGGATAAAATTGACTTGCTATGTCTGGTATTAATATTCCAATAGTACTTGTTCTTTGAGTTTTTAAACTTCTTGCAACTATATTAGGTCTATAACCTAATTTTTTTATAGCATCTAAAACTTTCTTTTTTGTATCTTCATTTACAACATCTATGTCATTTAATACTCTTGATACAGTTGCAATTGATACTCCTGCCTCTTTTGCCACATCTTTTATAGAAGTTGCCATATCATATCCCTCCTGTTAATCGTTCTCGTTCATTTATATAATTATACCTATATATTTTTACAAAAACAAGGATATTTCAAAATAACATAAAAAATTAAATAAGTTAAAGAGATTAGCAAAAGCTAATCTCCTAAAAACTACTTATTTATTTCAACATCTAACTTTAACTTTTCACCATTTATTACAGTTTCAGTATAGTCTCTTTCTGCACCTATAATTATTTCTATTGTTAAAGTATCTTTCTTTATTGTATCTTTAAACTTTTCTATAACTGATATTAACATATCATTATCTGCTACATATAAGTTTATTTTATCTGCAACTTCAAAACCTTTTTCTTTTCTCATATTTTGAATCTTAGATATTATTTCTCTTAAATGACCTTCTTCTCTTAATTCATCAGTTATATGAGTATCAAGAACTACACCAATTTCTCCTTCACCTGCAAAAGCATATCCATCTATTCCTTGCATTGTTACAAGAAGATTTTCTGAATTTAATTCTATTTCAGTTCCATTTGCATTTATAGTTTCAGTTCCACCACTCTTAATCTTTTGAGCTAATTCCATTTGATTCTTAGCTGCAATTTCTTTTCTTATTACAGGAATCATCTTACCATAAGCTTTTCCTAGTACTGGTAAGTTAGGTTTTATCTCAAAGTTAACATGTTGTGATAAATCTGCTCCAAAATCAACTTCTTTTATATTTAATTCATCTTTTATGATGTCTCCATAATATTTTGGAAGTGAATCTGTTGAAACAAGCATCTTAGAAAGTGGCTGTCTATTCTTTATGTTAGCTCCATTTCTTGCACTTCTTCCAAGCTTAACAATTGTATAAGCTAAATCCATTTCCTTTTCTAAGTTCTTATCTATAGCTGCTTCACAAACCTTTGGCCAGTGACATAAGTGTATACTTTCTTCAGCATTTTTATCTAATGAAACTACTAAGTTTTGATAAATTTCTTCTGTTATAAATGGTACAAATGGTGCTGCAACTTTTGCTAAAGTAACTAATGTGTTATATAAAGTTACATAAGCTCCAATTTTATCTTCTGTAAGAGTTTCAGACCAATATCTAGCTCTGTTTCTTCTTACATACCAGTTAGATAATTCATCAGTAAAGTTTTCAATAGCTAAGGCTGCATTTGTTATATCATAAGAATTTAACTTATCATCAACATCTTTAACTAATGTATTTAACTTAGACATTATCCACTTATCCATTACATTTTCTGATTTAAAATCTTTATATTCTAATGGATTAAATTTATCTAATTCTGCATAAAGTACATAGAATGAATATACATTCCATAAAGTGCTTAAGAACTTTCTTTGAGAATCTGCAACATCTTCAACTGAGAATCTAGTTGGAAGCCATGGAGCACTTGCAGTATAGAAATGCCATCTTGTAGCATCTGCGCCAACACTTCCAAGTACATCAAATGGGTCTACTACATTTCCCTTATGCTTTGACATCTTTAAGCCTTTTTTATCAAGAACGTGACCTAAAACTATACAATTTTCAAAAGATGCTTTATCAAATATAGCTGTTGAAATTGCAAGTAAAGTATAGAACCATCCTCTAGTTTGGTCAACAGCTTCTGATATAAATTGAGCTGGATAATTCTTTTCAAATAATTCCTTATTTTCAAATGGATAATGTAATTGAGCAAATGGCATTGAACCTGAATCAAACCAACAGTCAATAACTTCTTTAGCTCTCTTCATAGACTTTCCACACTTAGGACACTTTAAATATACATTATCTATATAAGGTTTATGTAATTCTATATCATCTGGTACGTCTATTCCTTTTTCTTTTAATTCTGCTATACTTCCAATACATTCTTGGTGTCCACATTCACAAGACCATACAGGAAGTGGTGTTCCCCAGTATCTATCTCTTGAAATACCCCAGTCAATAACATTTTCTAAGAACTTTCCGAATCTTCCTGTTCTTATGTTATCTGGATACCAATGAATTTTGTTGTTATTTTCTATAAGCTTATCTCTTAAAGTAGTCATAGCAACAAACCAGCTTTCTTTTGGATAGTAAAGAAGTGGTGTATCACATCTCCAACAATGAGGATATGAGTGCATATGTCTTTCTTTCTTAAATAACTTATTATTTTCTTCTAACCAGTTACAAATGCTTTCATCACATTTTTTAACAAACTTTCCTGCCCAAGGAGTAACTTCATCTACAAATTTACCTTCTTTATCAACTAAATTTACAAATGTTATTCCATTTTTCTTTGCAACAAGGCTATCGTCTTCACCATAAGCTGGTGCTATATGAACTATTCCTGTACCATCTGTTAAAGTAACATAATCACCATGAATAACTTCAAAAGCCTTTCCTTCAACCTTTGCAAATGGCATTAATTGTTCATATTTAACTCCTAAAAGTTCTTCTCCCTTAAATTCTTTTACTATTTCATATTCTTCACCAAGAACTTTATCAGCTAAATCTTTTGCTAATATATAAACTTCTTCTCCAACTTTTGCTTCTATATATGTATAAGCTTTATTTATACATAATGCTAAGTTTGAAGGTAAAGTCCAAGGAGTTGTTGTCCATGCTAATATATATTTATTTTCTTCTCCTGCTACTTTGAATTTTGCAATACAAGTTAAATCACTTACATCTTTATATCCTTGAGCAACTTCATGGGAAGAAAGTGCAGTTCCACATCTTGGACAGTAAGGCATTACTTTATGTCCTTCATAAAGAAGACCTTTATCCCACATTTGTCTTAAAGCCCACCATACTGATTCTATATAATCATTATGATAAGTTACATAAGGGTTCTCCATATCTACCCAATATCCTATTTGGTTAGTCATCTTTTCCCACATAGAAACATAAGTAAATACGCTTGATTTACATTCCTTAACAAACTTTTCAACACCATAATCTTCTATTTGTTGTTTACCTGAAATTCCAAGTTTCTTTTCTATTTCAAGTTCTACTGGAAGTCCGTGAGTATCCCATCCAGCTTTTCTTATAACTTTATATCCCTTCATAACTTTATATCTTGGGATTATATCTTTCATAACTCTTGTTAAGATATGACCTACATGTGGCTTTCCATTTGCTGTTGGAGGACCATCATAGAAAGTAAAATATTCACCATCTTGGTTCATATCAAAGTTCTTTTTAATAACATTTCTTTCTTGCCAAAGGTTTGCTATATCTTTTTCCATACCAACAAAACCATTTGATAATTCAACCTTTTTGTACATTTAAGTAACTCCTTTCATGTTTCTATAAAATAAAAAAACTTCATCCGCTAAGGACGAAGTTAAAATTCGTTATACCACCTATTGCAATACACATAATAAATGTGTTAAATTTCAAGTACAAACATACTCTATCCTTTAACGCAGGCCAACGTGATAACTTACTAAAAAAAATTTTTCAGTCTCAAACTCCTAGGTGATTTTCATTAAAATTCTTTATAACTTTACACCAACCAGTTACTCTCTTTAAGAAGAAATTTTAACTACTTTTCCTAATCATAGTCTCTGCTTTCCATTATATATTATTTATTAAATATTTGTCAATTCTTGATTTGTTATTCAAAACAAATAAATTTTTATTTCTATTTCTTTAAAACATAAAAAATACTATTAACTCTTTAAAATTCTTTATTTATTATCAATTATCACCACAAAATTCAATTTGTATTCAGGTGCTATACTAAAAGTATAAAAAATAAATAAATCTATTGAAAGAAGGCTTTTATTATGTCAGAACTAGCATTTAAAGTTGAAGAAAAATTAGTAAACGAAAAGGCTAAGGCTATAAGAAAGAAAGGTCAAACTCCTGGAGTTATTTATGGAGAAGCTTTAGAAAATCCTATCTCAATTAAAATTGCTAACACTCAATTACCTAAAATATTTAAAACTCATTTAACAAGTTCAGTGGTGCCACTAGAAGTAAATAATGATGTTAAAAATTGTGTTATTAAAGATATACAAAAAGATATGTATGGAAAAGTTATTCATGTTGATTTCCAATATGTAAAAGCAAATGAAATTATTAAACTTAAAGTTCCAGTAACTTTTGAAGGACAAGGTGCCTTAGAAACTAATAGATTAGTCTTAGAGACTTTTGCTTCAGAAATAGAAGTTCAAGGAGCTGTTGAAAAACTTCCAGAAAAAATAGAAATTGATGTTTCAAATAAGAAATTTGAAGATAAAATTTTAGCAAAAGATATTACTCTTCCTGAAGGAGTTCATTTAGTTACTGCTGAAGATACATTACTTGCTCTTGTTGCAGGAACAGAAGGCGAACCAGAAGAAGAAGAGGCAGAGACAGACGAAAAAACTGAATAATTACAATACTTTTAAAAAGGCTGTTACATAAGAAGTATAATAACATTTAGTAAAATGCTATAAACTCTTAATGCAACAGCCTTTTTGCTTATCTTTATAATCTTAATTTTGTTTAGTTAAAAGCCTTATAAATAGCCTTTATTCCCTTTTCAAAATCATCATTTTCTATTCCAACAAGAATGTTCATTTCTGATGAACCTTGGTCTATCATTCTTACATTTACACCAGCTTCTGATAATGCTGTAAATACAGTAGCTGCTACTCCCTTCTTTCTAGCCATTCCCTTACCAACAGTAGCTATTAATGCCATATTTGGATGTACTATTACAGAATCAGGATTGCAAGTTCTCTTTATTTCTTCAACTATTTTTTCTCTCTTATTCTTTAATTCACTATCAGAGATAACTACACATACTGAATCTATTCCTGAAGGCATATTTTCAAAAGAAACTCCATTCATTTCTAATACTCCAAGAACCTTTCTACAGAATCCCATTTCTGAGTTCATCATAGCTTTTTCTATTGATATTACTGTAAAGTCCTTTTTACCAGCTATACCTGTTAATACCTTTGTTTCATCATCCTTAGTTTCAGATACTATAAATGTCCCCTTATCTTCTGGTTTATTTGTATTTTTTATGTTTATTGGTATTCCACTTTCTCTAACTGGGAAGATAGCATCTTCATGAAGTACAGAAGCTCCCATGTAAGAAAGTTCTCTTAATTCTTTATATGTAATTTCATCTATTGCTTTAGGATTTTCTACAATTCTTGGGTCTGCCATTAAGAAACCAGATACATCTGTCCAGTTTTCATATAAATCTGCATTTATACTTGCTGCAACTAATGCTCCAGTTACATCTGAACCACCTCTTGAGAAAGTAACTATATTTCCATCTTTATCTGCTCCATAAAATCCTGGTATTACTGCTCTTTCTACATTCTTTAATTTTTCACTTAATGATGCCTTTGTTGCTTCCATATCTAATGAACCATCATTAGTAAATACAATAACATCTTTAGCATCAACAAAATCATATCCTAAATAAGCTGCTAATATTAAACCATTTAAGTATTCTCCTCTACTAGCTGCATAATCTTTTGAAGCTCCATTTTCAATATTTTTCTTTACTTCATCTAGATATTTTTCAATTTCAAAATTTAATCCTAATTCTTTAACTATTCCTGTATATCTGTCATAAACATACTTAAATACATCTTCAATTGATATTCCTATTTCTACATGTGATTGACACATATATAATAAATCAGTTATTTTAGTATCCTTCTTGTCCCTCTTTCCTGGTGCTGATGGTACAACATACTTTCTTGCCTCATCTGCCATTATAATTTTCTTTACTTTTTCAAATTGTCCAGCACTTGCTAATGAACTTCCACCGAACTTAGTTACTACTGTTTTCATTTTTTGCCCCCAAAATTTTATTTTTTTATTACTAAAATTAATTTTATCAAGATTTGAAATATTTTCAATAGTATTTAGTAATTTTGATAATATGCTAATTTTTATATCATTTTAATATCTCTTTGATTTATTTGCAAAAAACTTTGACAATAACATTGTAACAATAGAAATTATTGTTATAAATCCTAAAACAATAACATTTGTATTATCTCCTGATTTTGGTGTTTCAGAGCTAACAACAGGTGCTTTTGGACTTTCCTTTTCTTTATTACTTTCTGTTACCTTTGGTGTTTCTGTTGCTTTTTTAATTTCTTTTTCTATCTCTTTGTAATTAGCCTTTACTATTAAATCTGAAGTAACATTATTAAAATCTACATTCCATCCTATAAATTCATAAGTGTATTTTTCATTTGCTCCTCTTTCTGGATTTTTTGGTGCTACTGCATCTTTTCCATCTTCAACTATTTGTGTATCTAGTACTGTTCCATCATAATCAACAAAATTAACATTATATTTCTTTAATGAAACACTAAATTTTGTTTTATCCATAGCAAGAAGCTTGTCATTAAAATACCAGCTTATTTGAGCAGTATAATTTCCTATTGTATCTTTATTTGCCACCCAATTAAATTGATTTTTCCATTTTTCTTCTGATGTAAGAGTTTCTTTTAAATTATCAGCTATTGTACTTACAAGATTATTATTTTCATCATAAATTTCTACTTTTCCAACTGTAATATACTTAGATATGTTAGTTGAAGCTTCTGCTGAGATTACTATATTGTCTGAAGTAAAATATTCTTCTTTATCTGTTGAAATTTTAGTTGATACCTGAGCATTATCAATTAATGAATCAATGTCTACTTCACTTATCATTTCATCACTTACATTATTTTCATTATCAATTGCATATACATGTAAATAATATTTCTTTCCAAACTCTAAGTTAGTTAAATCATAATTTAACTTTCCATTTTTAGCTGAAATCACTGAACTTACTGTTTTCCCATCTTCTTCATATTGTATAAGTTCTGGCATTTTATTTGGATTTTCATTTACACTTACAACATAACCTTTTATTCCTGATAATGCAGTTGATTCAACTATATTAGAACTAGTATTATTATTTGCATTGCTTTTTGCCATTGCTTCAACATAGTATTTATAATTTGTTCCTATATCTTCTGAATTTATTTCAGCTACTGCCTTTGTATTTCCCTCTACATTTTCTTTTAAGGATAATTTTACACTTGGCTTTTCAGGACTTGCTTCATCATAAAATGAAGTATCTTTTATGTTAGTCTTGTTAGTTGTTTGCTTTAAATAAAATAATGTATTTGCAAATACCTTTCTTTCATCATCTGTAGCTTGTCCATTACTATGACCTGTTTGAATCATTGCTAATTGATTATTAGTAACTAAATAAAAATCTTTTGTAGCCCCTGTTGCTTCATCAGTATCATAGTCTATTCCATTAAGCTTCATCCATACCTTACCTGAAAGAGTACCACCAGCATATTGTCCCCAAACATGAGTTTTTGGTATAGTAAGTGTTCCTGATATTTTCCAAGGATAACTTGTTAAAAATCCACTATCTATAACTTCAACACTTGTACTATCTCTACGATAATCATCTCCTGTTACTATAATTCCAAGTTGCTCAGAAAATGTTGTGAAATTTGGATGATATTCTCTTGGTTTTACAAGGCATAAAGTATCATGTCCAAATAATACACCTCTTCCAGAATCAATAAAACTTTGAGTAGCTTCTTTAGATAAATCTGATAAATCTTTACTATTGTTACTATCATAAGTTCCAAAACATAAAACATCATACTTATAATTTCCTTCATCATCTTTTAAATATAAATCAGGATTATTATTATAATCATCTATATATACAGTATCAATTTCAAAAAGTCCCATTCCTGCTGGTTCTTCACTATTACTTATAGTATTAGTCATCCAATCCTTAACATAATTTTCTCCCCTAATTATAGGATATACATTAAGAACTCTTACCTTTTCACCATTCCATGTTGAAATACTTTCCCAATCACCATTTTCTTTGCTTTTTAATAAACGATAATAATATCTTTCATTATCATCAGTTATATCATTCCAAGATAAATCTATAGAATAATTTTCATCTGTAACAACATTTGTTGATAAATTAATTTTTGAATCATTATCTTTATTATTTGAAACAGCATATATATTTATAGGATTATATAAGCTTAATGTTAAAATTGATAAAGACAATAAACTTAGCTTTCTTCTTATTTTCTTCATTATTTTTATCCCCTTTTTACTTTTTTAATTTTATTATATTAAATATAGCAAAGAGAAAAATCTCTTTGCTAATAATATTTTTAAATATCAATTCCATATTGTTCTTTAAGAAATACTTCTGTTCTTATTGCTACTCTACCAGATAAATTATATCTTAAACCTGTTAATGCTGCTATGTTTGCTAAATCAACATACATATTTGCATACATTTTTGTAAGGGTTATTGAAACTGGCATAATTACTGCTCCTCCTGTTATTAACCCCATTACAACATTACTTGCAATATCTATCATTACATCTGACACATCTACATTAGAGGTATATGCTTCATTAAGTTTTTCAATCATCTCTTCTGTGCTACCTGCCATTTTATATAAATCTTTTTTCATAATAAAATCAATAATATTTGTTAAACTTGAATGCATTTCAGTAGCTGATGATTGTAAGTCTGTAAAATTATTTAATTTTAATGCTAAGCTTGCAGTATTACCAACTTTTTCATGGAAATCCTTCATTAATTCTTCATATTCTATTTTTAATTTATTAGCCTCTTCTATTGAGCCATTAAAATTGTTTATTTTTTCTAAAAGCTCACCCATAGACTTTTTATATTCTTGAACTTTTTTAAAGTCCTCTTCACTAATTTCTTTCAAGCCTTTAGAATCTTTAAGCACAGCAAAAACATATTCTGCTACAGAACCAACTTGATCTTTTATTGATTTTGCTTCCTGTTTTGCTGTATCTTCCACCATATCTTTACCTGTTGATATAGCATCATTAACTGCAAAAACAAAAGTAGTTAAATCATCTACAAATTCATTTGCTCCAACTTGTTCAACAAATCTATCATAAGCTATTACATCACTTTCAGTTATTATATCTGGCAAATATTGACTATCACAGCTTAATGGGGTTCCATCTGGAGTATCAATATAATGAGACATATATAAATAAAATGTATATTTTTCATTTGTATACTTTCTGTTTTTAGCTATTTGAGCACAATGGGCTATTCTCTTTCCCATTTCATCTTGCTCCTCTTCATCTGGTCTTGCACCTCCTGCACCTTCTCCATAGCCACCATCTGGATTACTTTCAACACTTGTAACAGAATTTAATGAAGTAACTTTTGATAAGCTTTTAACATTATTTGTCCAATTTGAATAACTTGTTGTTTTTATATTAGAACTGCTATTATTTTCTTTTAATAATTCCCCACCATTTGCTCTTCTATTAGCTTCTTCTAATAACATTTTTAAATTTTCAGGTGAAATTCCCAATTTCTCATAATTTTTAACTATTCTAGATGTAGCATCTATATAGTCTTCAATAGTTGTTTCAAGCTCTGTTGGAGCATTTGGGTCAGCTTTAACATTTATTTTAAATGTTAAAGTAGCACAGTTTCCTGCTTTATCATAGGCTTTTGCTGTAAATGTAAATTCTCCCACTTCTGTTGGAGTATAAGTATAAGAATTATCTTCATTAAGTTCTAGTTTAGTATCTCCTAAATACAATTCTACTCTATCTAATTCTGTTTCATCAGTTGCAGTTATTTTTATGCTACCATTTTGATTTAACATAATATCTTTAGTATATGAAACATTAAGTTGTGGAGCTGTAGTATCTTTTGGAGTTATAACCTTAAATTTGTAGCTTTCTTCTGCTTTATTTTTTTCTGCATCTGAAGCTTGTATTTTTAAAGTATATTCTCCTTCCTCTAAATCATTAAACACTAAGTTACCATTTAACTCAGTTATTTCAATTGCTTTGTCATTTAAAGAAGCTTGTACTGTATTTACTCCAACATTATCACTTATACTATAATTTATAGAAATACTTTGTCCTTTTGTATATTCCTCTACATCTTTGTTTATAGTAATTATTGGTGCTGTTTCATCTTTTATAGTTATAACTTTAATATTTTCTCCAACATTTCCTGACTCATCATAAGCTTTTATTGATAATGTATAAGTTCCAACAGATAAGTTATCTATTTTTAATCTATTTTCTTCATCTAACACTACAGGATTTCCATTTAATTTTGCTTCTACTTTAGCTATATTTCCATTATCAGTTATTGAGGCTGTAAATAATACTGATTCACCTTCTTTATAGCTTGCCTTATCTGTTTCTATTGAAACTACTGGACTTATTGTATCAACTATTGAAATTTCCTTTTCTTCTACTGTTTCATTTCCTGAAGTATCCTTTGCTACTACCTTTACTTTAACAGTTTTTATACTTGATGTGTCTAACTTAACTTTATTGTCATCTAGTTCTGTTAAAACTCCATCTACATATACCTTTACTTCTTCAATTGCTACATTATCTTGAGCATCTATACTAACATAAAAGTCTTCTCCTAAGTTTGCCTTATCTTCTGATATTATATTTACTGTTGGCTTTATTACATCCTTTTCTAAAACCTTAACTACTACCTTTTCACTAGCCTTATTTCCTGCCTTGTCTGTTGCTATAGCTTCTATAACTAAATCTCCAACTTTATCTGCTAATATTTTAGCATTACCATCTTTATCTATTTTTATTTCTTTGCTATTTGCATATAATTTTAAGCTTTCTACACCATTATTATCACTAGCAGCAACAGATACTGTTACATATTCTCCACAAGTAACCTCATTTTCACTTACATTTAAATTTATTGTTGGCTTTGTTGTGTCAATAGTAACTTTTATTGTTTTAGTTGTTGTTGTTATATTTCCTGCTTTATCTATTGCTTCTGCCTTTATTACTAAATTTCCAACCTTATCTGCTAATATTCTTGCAGTATTATTTTCATCAATTTTAACTTCTTTGTCATCTACATATAACTTTAAGCTTTCTACTCCCACATTGTCATTTGCAATTAATGATACATTTATATAATCTCCATAATCAACATTATACTTATCCACATTTAAAGTTAATGTTGGTTTTACTTTATCTTCAGTAACTTTTATTGTTCTAGTTTTTATAGTTTCATTTCCTGCTCTATCCTTTGCCACAGCTTCAACAATATAATCCTTTGCTTTATCTGCTATAAATGAATATTGTCCATCAACTAAGTCAATTTTTTCTCCATCCACTGTAACTTCAAATGATACTAATTCTGCATTATCACTAGCACTTGATTTAATTATTATTTCATTTCCTATGCTTGCACTTGTTCTATTTACACTTAAATTTACTGTTGGTTTTGTTGTATCTTCTTTAACATAAATAGTTTTAGTTGTTGTTGTTATATTTCCAGCTTTATCTATTGCTTCTGCCTTTATTGTATAACTTCCTGGTGTATTTGTATTGAATATATATTTTCCTTCATCATTTAACTCAACTTCTTTATCATTTATTGTTACCTTAAAACTTTCTAAACCAGAACCTTCATCACTAGCAGATGCTGTTATTTCTGCACTTTCATATGAATACATATTTGTTTTGTCAGTTACTAAACTTACTACTGGCTTTACATTGTCTATTAATATTTTCTTTTCTAAAGTTACTTGATTTCCTGCCCAATCAAATGCCATTACTACAAAAGAATACTCTCCACTCATATTACTTGCAATAGAAATTGTTCCTTCATTATTTTCATTCATAGATATAGTTTTATCATTAAACTTAACAATATACCATGATATGTTAGACATATCTTTGCTTGAAACCTTAAAATCAATTTTGTCATTTCTAAATGAGTATTCAGGTATACCTTCAACAGAAATATCTAATTTCTTTTCATCTGTTTCAGGATTATAATCTTCAAGCTTTTCTGCTTCTTTAACAAGAACTTCAAGAATTTCATGTTTAGTATTTTCTCCTTTAGTTATTGCTAAATCCACATGATATAATCCTTCTTTTGTAAATATTATATTAGTTTTTATTGATGAATTATCAGAAATTAATGCTCCTTCTTCATTAACACTCCATTCTATTTTATCTATATCCTCTATTGCTTTAGAATCTGCTATTAAACTAAGAGGTTTATTTACTCTTGTTTCTGTATCTCCTAAAATTGATATGTTCATTTCATCTTCTGGTTTCTCTGGTATTTCATTTTTTCCTGAAGCTATTGTAATATCATAAAGTTCTGGTGTTTTGCCATCTGAAGAAGCTGTCATTTCTACATCAAGCCTTACATATCTTCCTACAACATCTGTTAATGTGCTATAATTTGAAACTTCCTTTTTCTCATTAAAGTTTTTTCCATCATCACTAGTACTTACATATACCTTCATTTCTCCATTATTTTTTACTAGAGCATTCCAATATATACTTGTCCAATTACAATTTTCTCTTTTACTATCATATATACTTGACCAACTTCCTTTTTTAATCCTATTACTTACAGGAAGGGATGTATCTTCTAAGTGCATTATGTTAGCTTTTCCATCTCTATCATAATAAGTTATAGAAGCATCTTTAACTAAATTACTCCATGTTTCATTTTCTAATAAATTAGAACTTATATCTATTTTTATTTGTTCTTCTTCGTCTATATTTATTCTGTCATAATTCCAAGATAAAGTTAATGAACCATCTTCATTTTCTTCAACCTTATCTGGCTTTGGATTTAATTCATTTACATTTACCATATTTTTATTTTCAATTGTTAATTTAAATGTTGCATTTCTTGCTGCTGTATTAAAAATTTCACTAGCCATTTTAGACATTAAAAATTCAATTTGCTCTGCTGAAGGACTATTCATATATACACCTTTATTATATATAGCTACATCTTGAAGTTGCTTTGTATCATCCCCTACTGAAAGAGCAAATATCTTTATTCCATTTTCTCCAGCTAAACTAGCTGCACCTGAAGATTCTGTTTGGGAATTATCTTCTCCATCTGATAATAAAATTATATATTTGTCTTTGTTACTAGAACTTGAATTTTCAAAAATTTCAATAGCTTTATTAATTCCAGATGATATGTTAGTTCCATTCCATCGTGGAATTAAAGTGTCTATAGAATTATTCAATTCATCAGAATCTGAAGTAAAATCATTTACCAAATATGCACTTCCTTCAAATCCAACCAATGCACATCTATCATTTTCTTTCATACAAGAAACTACCTTTTTAGCAGATTCCTTTGTTTTTTCAATTCTCTCTCCATCCATACTTCCTGATGTATCAATAACAAGAATTAAATCTACTGCTCCATTTTCTTCTTCTTCAGTACCATATCCATTAATATTATAAGTGATACTTGCATTATCTTTTGGAGCATATAACATATCTTTGTTTATTGTACTTGTAATATTTACTCCCTTATTAGCAGTTCCTTTATATGTTTTAGAAATTTCTTTAACTTCTCTATTTTTAGTATCTTCTAGCTTTAATTCGTCATTTTCTCCAGATAGATTTTCATAAGAGCCTTCATTAAAATCGCTAGTCATTGTATATTGTTTTACTGGTTCTGCCTTTACCTTTACAGTAACTTCATCTGAAGCACTCATGTTTTCTAATGTTGAATTAAGTTTTAATGTGTAAGTTCCTTCTTTATTAAATTTAACACTTGTTTCTAAACTCTTGTTATTGCTTATTTCACCTTGTGTTTCTTCCCCTTCTATGCTCCATGTTATATCAGCATCACTATAATTACAGCTTCCTGTTAATTCTAATGTTTCATCTACATATATTTCTTTATCACATCCAGCATCAACTACTAAGTTTTCTTTTATAAGACTTGTAGCTTCACTATTTTCATTAACATTAAGAGTTGTCCCATTAAGTTCTATAGAATCTGCATATATAGCTCCATTTATTGTTATCTTTTTTGCATTAATTTCTACCTTTCCATTTGGAGCATATATAACCCCATTTATAACTGCCTCTGAACCATTTATTGTTACATTTCCATTTTTAGAATATATGACAGCATTATAGTTTTCTATATTTTCTTTATTTACATCATATCTTATATTATTGTCTGCTATTATATATCCATTTCCCTTTAAATTAACTCTATCTAAAAATAAACTTCCATTTACTTTTATTGATTTATCTAAATCTATTGTGCTTTGAACAAACTTTTCATCTTCTTCATAAATGATGCTATCTTCAGTATTTTTTAATATAACATCATCAAGTTGTGGCATTTCTATCTTGTTATTTATAGTATTATAATTACCCTTTATATTTTCTGGTAATAAAGAAGCATTTATTCTTCCATTTACAAGCAATCCTTTTTCACCTGTATATTCAACACTATCTTCTGAATATATATCTCCTTCTACATTCCCCTCTTCTACATTAAATACAAGATCATCTTCTTTTCCTGAAAATAAAACATAATCTAATCCTCTTTGCCAAGAAAGTTTCTTCTCTTCAGCTGAAACATTAATAGTACTTGTTAAAAATATATTAGAAAGCATTACTGCTGATGTTGCTAATGCTATTAACTTCAGTTTTTGTGATTTCATCTTCTATTCCCCCTAATTCTTCTTTTTCTTAAATAAGACAGTACCTATAACTAAAGTAAGTGTAGCTATTGAACATGTAAGCCAAAAATATATTGAATTATTGTCAAAAGTTTTAGTTTTATCAGCATTTTCTTTAGCTTGTTCTATAACATTTTTTAAATTTTCATTAACCTTTTTATCTTCTTGCTTGCTACCATCTTCTTGTTTATTATCTTTTTGTTTATTGTCTTCTTGCTTGCTACTATCTTCTTGTTTGTTATCTTCATTGTCACTTGGAGTTTCATCAATATTTTTTACTCCATAACATGTAGAGAATAGCTTTTTTTCACCCCTTGCTATATCAACATCATCCCATACTATTCCTATTGCACTATCTTCATTTTCTTCATTATAATTTATAGAATAATCCCATCTATTGTCATAAAGGTTGTCCCAATTTGCAAATTGAATTTTACTTGGAACAACATCAGTATTATCTGAAGACTTTCCATAAGCTTCTATTTCTTTATTATCACTAGATATTGACCAACTATTTAATACATCCTTTTCTTTAATTTCGAATTCGTTTTCACTATTTAAAGAATTTACATTTATTATCCCTTTATCATCATTTCCAAGCATGGCATCTATCATAACTCTTATTCCAATATGAAGATTTTCTTTACTTGTATTATTTACTTCATAGGAAATTTCAACCATATCTTTGTATTTATCAGTAAAGCCATTAACAAATCTTAAGAATTGTGTTATTTCAACATCACCAAATTTTTGTATAGAAATACTGCTCTTTGTTTCTTTATCAAAAACAGGTTTTTGTATTTCTTCGCCTTCACCATATATATAATTTACCCCATTAATATTTATTGTTGTGTATGATGAATAAAAGTTATTGTACATAATTTTCTTTTCATTATCATTTTTAGTAGATAAACTTCCTTCATTTGTTTTTACGACAAATCTACAATACTCTCCTTCATTATTATCTTTCTCTACAGAAAGGTTAAGATAATCATTATACATAGTATTTTCAGTTATTGTAACATCATTTTCTGTTGCAAAAGCTGGAATATTTATTGTTTGTAATGCAACTAATGCACTCATTGTAAGTAATATTTTACTTTTTTTCATAAAACAATCCCCTTTAAATTTTATATTTTGTATTTTTTGTTGAAATATATTCCTTATTAAGCATTGTATGCAAAATTAATATAATTTTATCATATCCTCCTAAATACTATCAATAGACTATCCTTTAAATTTAATATATTTATAATGACAAATTTGATATAATTAATTAGAACTTTTAATAAATAAAAGAGAGGTAAAGTTATGTTGAGCAAATTTTATTTACATCAAGGCAAAAATAAAAAGGCCGAAAATGGTCGTCCTTGGATATATATCGATGAAATAAATGAATATGATGGTGATTATGAAAATGGAGATATAGTTGAAGTCTATAATCACAAAAATTATTTTATTGGAAAAGGCTATATAAATGATAGAAGTAAAATAACTATAAGAATAATGACAAGAAATCAAGAAGAAGAAATTGATAAAGAATTTTTCAGAAAAAGATTTAAAACTGCATGGGACTATAGAAAAACTGTAATAGATACATCTTCATGTAGACTTATATTTGGAGAAGCTGACCTTCTTCCAGGACTAACAGTAGATAAATATGAAGATTATTATGTAATTCAAATTTCAACTTTAGGTATGGACAAATATAGAGATATAATTGTTGAAATTCTTAAAGAAGATTTTAATGCTAAAGGCATATATGAAAGAAGTGATATAAAAACTAGAGAAATTGAAGGATTAGAACAAAGAAAGGGATTTTTAACAGAAGAATTTGATACCAATATATTAATAACTGAAAACGGAGTTAAATACATAGTAGATTTAGAAAATGGTCAAAAAACAGGCTTTTTCCTTGATCAAAAAGAAAACAGAGCTGCTATTCATAGAATATGTAAAGGGAAAGAAGTTTTAGATTGCTTTACTCACACAGGCTCCTTTGCTTTAAATGCTGGTATTGCTGGTGCTAAATCTGTTCTTGGAATTGATGTTTCTGAACATGCTATAGAATGTGCAACAAGAAATGCTAAGTTAAATAATCTTGAAGATACTGTAAAATTTGAATGTCATAATGCTTTTGATGTTCTTCCTGCTTGGTCAAAAGAAGGAAGACAATTTGATGTTGTTATCCTAGACCCACCAGCATTCACTAAATCAAGAAACACTATAAATGGAGCAAAAAGAGGATATAAAGAAATAAACCTTAGAGGCTTAAAAATGGTTAAACAAGGAGGTTACTTTATAACTTGTTCATGCTCACACTATATGTCAGAAGAATTATTAAAAGCAACAATAAATGAAGCTGCACATGATGCACACAAAATATTAAGACAAGTAGAATTTAGAACTCAATCTGCAGACCATCCAATTCTTTGGAATTCAGATGAAAGCTATTACTTGAAATTCTTTGTTTTCCAAGTAATATAATCTTTTTGAAAAATAGCAGGCTTTTATAATTGACAACTAAATAAATCAATGTTATATTGAAGCCGAAGATTTTATTAATTAAATATGTATAAATGTGGACAATGATGTTTAAACTAATTATGTTTAGATTTCATTGTCTTTATTTTTTAATGAAAGGATGTGTGAAATATGGATATTTTTGATATAATGGGCCCTGTTATGGTTGGTCCTTCAAGTTCTCATACAGCTGGTGCTGTAAAGATTGGTCATGTTGCAAGAGAACTTTTAAATGAAGATATTAAAAAAGTTGAAATTTTTCTTCATGGTTCTTTTTTATCTACTGGTAAAGGGCATGGAACAGATAAAGCATTAATTGCAGGACTTTTAGGAATGAATCCAGATGATGAAAGAATTCCAAAAAGTTTTGAAATTGCAAAGGAAAAGGGAATAGAATTTTCTTTTAAGGGAATTAATTTAAGAGATGCTCATCCTAATACAGCTTTATTAAAGTTATTAGGAGTAGATGGTAGAGAGTTAGAAGTTGAAGCTGCATCTATTGGTGGTGGACAAATAAATATATGTAAAATAGACAACCTTTCTACAAATTTTAGTGGTGATTATCCTACTCTTATTGTTCATAATCTTGATGAGCCTGGTCATGTTATGGCTGTAACTTCTATGTTAGGACATAAAATGGTAAATATAGCTTCAATGCAACTTTATAGAGCTTCAAGAGGTGGAAATGCTGTTATGGTTATAGAGTGTGACCAAGAAATTCCTGAGGAAGGTATATCTTGGTTAAAGCATCAAGAGGGTATAATTAAAGTTACATATCTTAGTAAGGAGGGCAAACAATGAGTTTTGATTCTATTTCTAAAATATTAAAAAAGGTTGATGCTGAAAATAAACCATTTTGGCAAATAATCCTTGAAGATGATATGAATGAAAGAAAGGTTTCTTCTAAGGAGTCTATTGATAAGATGGCTTTTCTTTATAATAGTATGAAAAAAGCTGATGCTTCTTATGATGGAAATTTAAAATCTGCTAGTGGTTTAGTTGGTGGTGAAGGTGAAAAAATTAAAGTTGCCTTAGAAAAGGGTACTTTAATGTGTGGGAATTTTATTGGTACTGTTATGGAAAGAGCATTAAAAATGGGGGAATCTAATGCTTGTATGAAAAGAATAATAGCAGCTCCAACTGCTGGTTCTTGTGGAGTTATTCCTGCTGTTTTATTAACTTATGAAGAGTTTTTTAATGTTACTGAGGAAAAAATATTAGAAGCTTTATATGTTGCTTCAGGTTTAGGAGAAGTTATTGCTCTAAGAGCTTCAATTGCAGGTGCAACTGGAGGCTGTCAAGCTGAAATTGGTTCCGCTAGTGCTATGGCAGCAGGTGCAATTGCTTACTTAAATGGTGGAAATAGTGAAGAAATTACCCATGCTTGTGCTTTAGCTTTAAAAAATTTACTTGGCCTTGTTTGTGACCCTGTTGCAGGTCTTGTTGAAGTGCCTTGTGTAAAAAGAAATGTTATTGGTGCTGTAAATGCTATTACTAGTGCTGATATGGCTTTAGCAGGTATTAGAAGTAAAATCCCACCTGATGAAGTAATTGATGCAATGAAAGAAATTGGTGACTTGCTTCCTCCTAGCCTTCGTGAAACAAGTAAAGCTGGTCTTGCAGTTACTCCAACTGGCATAAAAATAACTGAAGATATTATAAAATAATAATTAAAAATCCTAGGTTCATTATTATCTAGCTATGTAAGCTCTAAATAACTTTCCTTAATAAAATAATGAACCTGAGATTTTAAAAAATATATATTTCTTATTTAAAATCTTTTCCTTGATAAATATCATTTTCTTCTAGGGCTTTGTCTATTGCATTAAGTATCTCCCACTTTTTTAAACTCCACATAGGTCCTATTAAAAGATTTCTTGGGGCATCTCCTGTTAATCTATGAACCACCATATCCTGTGGAAGCATAGCTATCCCTTTACATATTAAATCTATATAATCTTCTTGTGATAAAAACTTTAGTTCTCCATTTTCATATAGCTTTACCATAGGAGTATCTTTCATTAAATGAAGAAGATGAAATTTTATTCCTCTAGCTCCTGAATGAGCAATATAGTCTATTGTTTTTAACATACCAGTTTTATTTTCTCCTGGAAGTCCTAAAATAGAATGCACAACAAAATCTATATTTCTTTTCTTTAACTTTTCTATAGCTTCTTCAAAAACTTTAAGCTTATATCCTCTATTTATTTTTAATGCTATATCATCATTTACAGTTTGAAGACCAAGTTCTACCCATACATAAAATTTTTCATTAATTTCTTCTAATAAATCTAAAACTTCATCTGGTAAACAATCAGGTCTTGTAGCAATTGCTAAAGCAACAACATCCTCTTCTTTAAGTGCTTCATAATACTTTTCTCTAAGAACTTCAATAGGTGCATAGGTGTTTGTATAGGCTTGAAAATAAGCTATGTATTTACCATTTTTCCACTTCTTATTCATCATAATCTTTATATCTTCAAATTGTTTATGTATAGAAGTACATCTATTACCTGCAAAATCTCCAGAACCTCTTTCACTACAAAAAACACAACCACCTTTACTTATGGTTCCATCTCTATTAGGACATGAAAATCCTCCATCTAAAGATATTTTAAATACCTTTTCTCCAAATTTATTTCTTAAAAAATAATTTAAGCTATGATATCTTTTTCCATTCCATTCTTTTAACATTAAATTCTTTGCTTTCTCCCTCTTATTTATTTTAAACTTTCATGTTTATAACATAATATTATCATAAAACAAAAATATTTTTATGAAATAACTTTTTAATATTTATTTCTTCTTTATTTTATTTTCTTTTAAATCTATTATATATTCACTTACATCTAAATTTTCTTTATTTTTTACCTGAATTAATAATCCTTTATCATTTACACATTCTATTTTTAAGGTATATTTTTCTTTAGGAAATTCTTTTTCAAGATTTAAATCTATAAGTTTTCCTGTATTGTTTTTATATGCTTTTATAATCCTTTCTCCATTTTGTTTTATTTGTAATATAAGTTCTCCATCATCATTTGAAAATAATAATTCTTCTACTTCTGCATTATTTATAAAATCATACTCTATAAGCTTTTTTAAATTTGGAGTTTCTAATACTTCTTCTAAGCTTTTTTCCATGTTATTTATATCTTCATCTTTATTTCCATAACTATTATCTTCACCTAATGTGTCCTTTTCTTCTTTAACTTCTGCAAGTAATAAAGCTATATTTTCTCCATCTGTTGAAACTATTCCAACCTTATCACCATTAAAACTTAAAGAAACTCTACTAAATTCTTTATTATTAATACTTTTTTTATTTACCATCACATCAGAACCTTTACTATACATCTCTTTAGGTAAATCTTTTAATCTTAATAAAACATTATTTTCTCCATTTTCTTCATTTCTTAATCTTAAAGTATTATTATATTCATAAATTTCCTTATTACTTTTTGCTTTTATTTCATCTATTAAATATTTATCTCCTTCTTTAATAATTTTAATAGATAAATTATCTAAGTCTGCTCTTAGATTTTCATTATCTTTTCTTATTGCAATATAATCTATATAAGCATAATTTGCCCCTTCTATAGTTTTTTTAACTTTATATGCACCTATTTTATTCTCCATAATCTCGCTATATTCTTTAGTGTTCTTTACCTTATCACTACATAAATTTTCCACATTATCAATAGTTCCATAAGCCATATTATCCATAAATGTATTTCCAATTTCACTTGCCTTGTAAATATTAAAAAAATCTATTTTTTCTTTTTTATTATCACCACAGCCTATCATAATAAAAATAATAGGTAAAATAAATATATAAATTAATCTTCTCATAACACCATTTCCTTTCATAGTCTAATTATTATATAGTTTTCCTAATAAAGTTTCTCTTATACTTTCAATAGAATAAATACAAGCTAAATCTTATATACTTTATTAGAAAAACTCTTTGAAAGGATGTTTAAATTTGAAAAAAGAAACCTTAAAGGTATTTCAAATTGCTGTAGTTTTTATAGGAACTATTGTAGGTGCTGGTCTTGCTTCTGGAAAAGAAATAACTGAATTTTTTACCTCCTTTGGCTATAAAAGCTTTATTGGAATTATATTTTGTGGAATATTTTATGTTATTATGGGCTCAATACTTTCTAAAATTAGCATAACTAATAACTTAAATTCTTATAGTGAAGCTATGAAACTTATAAGCCCAAACATACTGGGAAAACTAACTGGAATAATAACAACTTTATACTTAATTTCAAGTGCCTCAATAATTTTAGCTGGAAGTGGTGCTTTATTAAATCAATTTTTTCATATTCCAAAAATTCTTGGTTCTTTAATAATGCTTTGTTGTGCTATTATATTTCTTTTTAGAGGAACAAATGGATTAATTGAAGTAAATTCATTTATTGTTCCTTGTCTTGTTGTAATAATGAGTACAATATTTATTTTATATTTTTTCCTTTGCAAGGACATGCTATCTTTAGAAACTATAATACACTTTCCGCCTAAAAAATCTGGAGTTTTAATATCAACAATTTTATATGCTGGATATAATACTCTTTGTTCTTCTGGAGTATTAGTTCCACTAAGTACAGAAATGAAAAATTCTAAAACTATGATAAAAGGAATTTCTTTAGGGACTTTAGGTTTAACTTTACTTTGCCTTATAATAAATTTACTTCTTACAATTAATCAACCTTATATTTATGAATATGAAATTCCCCTTTTACTTGTTGCTGAAAGATTTGGTTCTTTAATTCAGGGATTTTTACTTGTTATAATATGGCTTGAAATGTTTTCTACAGAAGTCTCTGATGTATATTCAATAAGTAAAACTTTAGAACAAAGCTTTAATATTAAATTTAAAAAAGGAATATTTATAGTTCTATTCTTTGCTCTTTTAATTTCCCAAATAGGATTTACTAATTTAATTTCTACTTTATATCCTGCCTTTGGAGTTTTAAGTTTAATATTCATATCTCAATGTTTTATATTTTATTTTAAACATAGAAAAATGTAAAATCATTACTTTGCTTTTTCTGTCTATAGGCTCTAAAGTAACACAAGATAATTTTCTAATAATAAATCTTAATTATTGATACAAACATTTTCTAGGATTATAATTTAATAAGATTTTTAAATATGAGGTGCTTTTAAGTGAAATATTCTAATCTTTTAGAAAGTTGTAAACTATGTAAAAGAAATTGTGGTGTAAATAGATTAAAGGGGGAACTTGGTTTTTGCAAAGCTTCTGATAAAGTAAAAATTGCAAGAGCTTCCCTTCATTTTTGGGAAGAACCTCCCATTTCAGCTGAAAATGGTTCTGGTACAGTGTTTTTTTCTCACTGTAATCTTCATTGTGTTTTTTGTCAAAATCATGATATAAGTCAAGAATTTAATGGAGAATATATATCTATCAAAAGATTAAGTGAAATATTTCTTGAACTTCAAGAAAAGGAAGCTAATAATATTAACTTAGTTACTCCAACTCATTATATTCCACAAATAAAAGAAGCTTTAGACATTGCTAAAGCTAATGGACTAACTTTGCCAATTTTATATAATACAAACACCTATGATTCTTTAGATGCTATAAAAGAGTTAGATGGATATATAGATGTTTATTTACCAGACTTTAAATATTTTAATAATAAATATGCAGTTAAATATTCTAGTGCTCCTTATTATCTTGAAAATATTATGCCAGTTCTTAAAGAAATGGTTTCTCAAACTAAAGAACTTAAATTTAATGAAAAAGGACTTATAGAAAAGGGAGTAATTATAAGACACCTTATGCTTCCAGGATTACTTTTTGATTCTAAAAAGGTTATAGATAGAATTTATAATACCTTTGGGGATAAAGTTTATATAAGCTTAATGAATCAATATATTCCTATGTATAATGCAAGTAATTATCCTGAAATAAATAAAAAGTTAAATCCTAAACATTATGATTCTTTAATTGACTATGCTACTAATATTGGGGTTGTTAATGGTTTTATTCAAGATGAAGGAAGCAATTCAACTGAATTTGTTCCAGATTTTAATCTGCAAGGGGTATTAAAAAAATAACTACCCCTTGATTTTTATATATATTTTCTTAATTCTGCTATTCTTGTAACACCTACATATACATCTGATATTTTATACCATGTAGCATAATCAACTATTCCGTTTTGAGGGAGATTAAATATGCCCTGAAATACCCTTACTGCTTCTGCTGTTGAAGGACCAAAAACTCCATCAACAGCTACTTTAGGTATTAATGGATAGTTTTGAGATATTCTATTTAAAAAGTCCTGAACCATTCTAACTGATTCTCCTGATGAACCTATTGTTAAATCATAACCTGGATATGATGAAGGACTTCCCTTTACCCTATCTGCTGTTACAAGTTCTATATCATTACCATAATAATAAGTTAATATTTCATATGGAACCTTCCCTTGATCACCTAAATACTTGCTTCCCCATTGACTTAACCATTGAGGACAAGTTACATTTTTTCCATCACAATATTGTGTTAATAACGGTTGTTTCCTTCCAAATCTCCTTATATAAGTTGAAAAAATCTCATCTACCACTTTACTTATACTATCATAAATATTTCTTCCATAATTAAAAGCATGGTCATAAGCTGTTGAACTTGTTATATCAAAGTTTTTTCCCTTTCCTCTATACCATTCTGTATAAATTCTATTTAAAGTAAATGAAACTATACAAAAAATATTTGCTCTTATAGTAGTTTCAGGCCAAGTTGAATATATTTCGCAAGAAGCAACATTTTTTAAATAATCTTTATAAGGAACTCTGTAATTAGGAGCAGAATTATCATTAGGACTTCCTTCATGAACAGTTATATATTCTGGAATTACTGGTTGTGGTAAAACTACACCACTTGATGGTAGTGGCAAAGGTTTATCTGGATTTTCAGGAATCTTTGCTGGGAAATTTCCAAATAAGGTATTAGGCAAAACAACTATAACATCTGCTCTACTAGCTCTTAAATTATTCCTTTCTACTAAATTAACTCTCTGATATGCTGTTTCATTGGGAAATATTTGAGCTTCCTTAATAACAACTGTTTCAAATCCACTTCTTTCAACTGTTATATCATACAAACTATATGGCATATTATTTGTTGGTTCTTGAGAATAGGCAAATGAAGGTGCTGATAAATCTATTGTTTCAGTAAGTCCTAAGGAATTTGTTGATAATTTTCTTGTTATATTTTTTATGGTTTCTGACTTTGATGGTTCAATACTTATGTTGCAATTATCTACTGGAATATAACTTTCCCCATTAAAACATTGAACTCTTAATCTTCCTATATCAGACATATCTTTCTCCTAAATTTCTTAATTACTATATAAATTATGCTTAACTTATTATTCCTGTGATTTAAACTTTATTAGGTTCTCTTATAAATAAATTTCCTATTTCATATTCATTTTCATTAAGTCCTCTTCTACCATCATAATATTCTCCCCTTATTGAATTAAATATTCTATTAACATCTATCGTTCCATATCCCCATTCTCTATTAGGATATGAATCCCCTGTTCTCATCTTAGCTCCTCTAACTATATATGATATAATTTGTCCTGCATTTATATCTTTATTATTTCCATCAATTATTCCCCATTGTAATATAAGTGCACATATTCCAGCTACTATTGCTGTTGCAACAGAAGAACCTGTAGCAGTACCAACAGAACCATCAAGTCTTATTATCCTTCCATTTATTCCGCCTGCTGCAATATCTGGTTTTATTTCATTATTTCTTAAAAATCCTCTGCCAGAACTTCCAACTATAGAATCATTATTTTGATTATAATATGCTACAGATACAGATTTTTTAGCTCCAGCTGGAATTGTTATAGTTGTGTATGGACTAGGATTAAGAAATTTTGTTTCTTCTTCTAATAAACTTTTTTGTGGAAGCCACGCCCAATATTTTCCATCAACTATATATTCACCATATAATATAAATCTCCAAATTCCTTCTTTTAACCCTTTAGCTCTAATAGTTATTAGTTCATCTCCATTAAGATAATCAGGAATGGAATAATTTATTGCCATTGTAGTTCCCTCATAAATAAACTTTATATCTTCTTTTGATTTAAGCTTTGGAGATATTTTTTCAATTACTTCTCCTGAAGGTGATACTATTGAAACAGATATTACATTAGGCTTATTTGACCATATTTGAAAATTAATATTTTGTTGGTTTTTATCTACTTTTAGTTCTATAGTTTCAGTATCTCCTGTTTTTTCTATTCTTCCTTCTGTATGTGTATCAGTATCTCCTTCATTTCCAGTACCTGTTGCAAATACTACTCCTACAGGTCTTGATAAAACATTTATATAATCATCCACTATTCCAATTCCAGTATGTGAACCAATATTACTTCCTATTGGTACTAATATAGCTATAGGCTTTTTTAATTCTACAGCTAACATTGTTAAATACCTAAATGCAGTTACTATACTTATAACATCATACCTATTTTCTCCTTTACTTGTAATTCCAGCTTCATATAAAACAACTTTACTAGCTTCTTTTAATTTTACAACTGCAATATCACAACCTGGTGCTACTCCAATTACATCTGGATTTTTTCCCCTTGCTGCTGCTAAACCTGTAACCATTGTGCCATGTCCATTAATATCTTTACTAGGAACTATACTATAAGGGTCTCCTCCAGAGTTTTTAAGCTTTATTGCCTCATTTATTTGTTCTTCTGTATATTCAGTTCCAAGCTTTAAACCATACACTTCTTTTCCTGATTGTATAGTTTGGTCCCATATTCTTAGGATTCTTGTTGTATCATCTTCCTTTTGAAATTCTGTATTTAAGTAATCTATCCCTGTATCTATTACTCCTAAAATAACACCTCTTCCATCTAAAGAAATATAAGGATTGTTGTGATAATATTCTGCATTACTTGCTTCTAAAGGAGTTATATCATTTAAAGTAAATATTTGTGGAGTTAACTCAAAAATATAATTATTTATATAAGGCATTATTTCTGATACTTTATTTATAGGTAAATATACTATCCCATAAAACTCACTTATTATAATAGCTGATATATTTTCTATATTATTTAATTGCAAAAATTTATCCCTATTTGAGTATTCTACTAATATACCTACAACTTCTTCACTATCACTCTCTTCTTGAAAAAAATTACTAAAAACAACATTTCTAAAATCATTTTTTCTTATATCAATTATATTTAATGTTTTATAAAGTTCTGTCATGCTATTATATAAACACACTTCTCCATAACCCCAACTTGTATCAGGATATGTTATATCTCTTCTTTCTTTTTTAGCTCCTATTATAAGAAAATATTTTAATCTTTCACCATAAAGATAAGAATCATTTCCTTTCAAAAGTCCCCATTCCATCATTAATGCACTTATACCTGATACGTGAGGTGCTGCCATTGAGGTTCCACTTTTAGTATCAAAAGACCTATCTGGTATAGGTGCTACTATATCTTCTCCTGGTGCTACTATATCTGGTTTTGCTTCTAAATATAGTGGATATAATCTTCCTCTTCCACTAAAGGAAGATATAGACCTTGTTATATAATTATAACTTCCAACAGATATTATATTTGAAACTGTTGCAGGTATTCCAAGAGTTCCATCTAAAGTAGGCTGAAGAAACTTTGTTTTTTTATTTAATATTTCAGAGGTAGGTAACCACATATCAAAAATTCCTTCATAGGAATTAATTAAATTTAATTCAATTGTCCATATTCCAGATAATATATAATTTCCATTTGATATAAGAGAGATTCCTATTTCTCCACTTATATCAAAGGGTCTTGCTCCAGTATTATAGATTTGATACTTATTTCCTGATATAACTCCATCATAAAACCCTTCTGATATTACTATCTCTGAAGTTGATATTCCAGAAGGGGTTATAAGCCTTAGTGAAACTTCTGGAAGTATTGATTTATATAAATTAATTACTACTGCTGTTTCATCACCAGATACTTCAAATCTTACTGCATTAGACTTGTTAAAGGTTCTGCTTACATGATGAGCTGTATCTCCCTCATTTCCTGCTGCAATAACTATAGTAACTTTATCTAAAGTTGATATTGTACTTATATATTGTTCTAAAAGACTTGTTCCATTATGTGCTCCATCATTTGTGCTCATACTTATATTTATAACCAAGGGCATATTTAACTCTAGTGATTTATCAAGTAAAAACTTTATACCTTTCATTAAATTTGTACTTAATGTAAATAAACCTCTTCCACTTTTAACCATCATTATTGAGCTTTTTGGTGCAACACCATAATATCTTTTATCTATATTTCCACCTGCACAAGCTATTCCTGCTACATGAGTTCCATGTTCTATAACATCATAAGAAGGAACTATTGAATAAGGGTCTGCACTTTTTAATGCTTCATTTATTTGATTTTTATTATATACTGCACCATTTAAACTTAAATCATAAATATACTCTATTCTTGTTGTTCCATCTTCTTTTATAAAAGCTGGATGTGTATAATCTATTCCTGTATCAATAAATCCAATTACAATTCCATTACCTTGTAAATCAAATTCATTTCTAGCTCTATCTACACAAGCTACCTTATTGCTTCTTTCATCTGATGCATATAAACTTTTTGGAAATTCTATATATTGTATATAAGTACTTTCTGCTAAGAATATTATCTTACTAGGCTTTAAACTTATTATTCCAAAACCATATCCTAAATCTTGAAGTGTTCCATCTAAACTTTCAACTAAAGCTTTAACCTTTTCTACTTGTTCTCCATATAAAACCACAACTTCTATATCTTCATTTTCATCACTAGCAAAGGAGGGTGCTATATTTATTTTTCCTAAAACTTCTTTTGGAATATTTTTTAATAGATTAATAGTGTTTTCTATGGTTGCTATAATTCTCACTCCAAATTATATTAATATTTTAAATATATGAAAAAGACAGATAATATATGAAATTCACATATTATCTGCCTTTTATTATAGATTAAATTCTATTCTTTCTAATTTAGCAATAACTTTTAAATTATTTAATTCTACAGTTTCAGTTCTTACTGTACCTTCATTACTTATAAGTAAAGCTCTTGAATTTCCTAATAATTTAATTTGTCTTACTATTCTTTTTTCTTTATATTCAATTAAAAATATTCCATTATTACTAACTTCTTTAACTAAATGTGCAAAAGCTAAATCATCCTTCATTATTCTAAATCCAGACATATCATTATCTGCAATTTTTAAATATATAACTTTATCAATAGGAAAACCTTCTATCTTTCCTGAATAGTTTGGAAGTTCTTTTCCTCCAAATGTATTTTTTAAAGAATAGTCATAAACATTTACTTTCTTTAATACTGAAGAAAAGGCTTCTGTCCACACAGCTGAAGTTTCTCCTAAAGTTTTTGGTGAAACTTTCTTCTTTTCCTTTTCTTTAGCTTTTTCTTCTTTTCTTTCCTCCATTAAAGCTTCATCTGTTACTACCATACTTACATCATTAAAATCTACATTAAGTAACTTTGATGCTCTTTCTATGAAATTTTCTTGAACTACTCTTTTACCAATTTCAACTTCATTTATAAATTTATCTGAAACTCCAAGCTTCTTTGCTAATGCTTTTTGAGTTAGTCCAGACTTTAAACGTGCTTCTTTAATCTTTTCTCCAACTCTGCTCATTTATTTTTCTCTCCCTTTAGTGTCCACTAATTCTCTTTCTAAAATTAAGTGACTTATAAGTCTTTCAAAGGTCCAGTTAATAGATATAGGTGTTACAACAGCAAGAATTCCTCCTGTTATTAAATTTCTTACAGACTTTATGGTAGTTCTTAACTGATTTTGTCCATATCCATTAAATAATATAACCTTTTCCTCTGGTAAAGAACTTTCTTCATCTATTACTTCTTTTTTGTTTAATATATCTTTAATTTTCATAGAAGACATATTCTTTTCTATTTTTATAACTTTAAAATTTATTTTTTTAAGTTTTTCTATTTCTTCTTCTGAAAGACCATAAACTAAAACACATTTGCTTTTTAACATAATTTCACCACTTATTCAATTATTTCTGGCTCGCTATAAGTTTCTCCAAAGGTTTCAACTGTCATACTCTTTATAACTTGGTCTTCATAAGGTCTATCTGAATAATCAGTTTTTGCATTTACTATTTTATCTACAACTTTCATTCCTTCAATTACCTTACCAAAAGATGCATATTGGTCATCTAAATGAGGTGCATCTTCTACCATTATAAAGAATTGGCTTCCTGCTGAATTTGGGTCCATAGTTCTAGCCATTGATAAAACACCCTTAGTATGTTTTAATTCATTTTTAAATCCATTACGGCTAAATTCTCCCTTTATTGAATATCCTGGGCCTCCCATTCCATTTCCTTCTGGACATCCCCCTTGAATCATAAAGCCTGGAATTACTCTGTGAAATATTAATCCATCATAAAATCCTCTATTTATTAAATCAATAAAATTATTTACTGTGTTAGGTGCTACTTCTGGATATAGTTCTGCTTTAATAATCCCTCCATCTTCCATGGTTATAGTTACAATTGGATTTTTCATAATACTTTTCCTCCTGAATACTTTATTATAAATATATTGTTTTTATTATATCCTATTTGCTATTTTTTATAAAGAAAAAAAGAGAGTGTAAAAACTACATCTCTTTTTTTAGCAATGCTTTACTTATGTCTATCATTCTTTGGTCCTTTAACGAATTATATATCTCAATGTTTCCTTTTTTTGTGCTATCATTAATAAGATTTTGATTGGCAAGTCTTCTTCTTAATTCTTTGCAAGTGCCAAGTCCACCATCTATTACAGGAATATTATTACCTATAGTTTCTTGAATAGCCTTTCTTACAAAAGGATAATGGGTACATCCTAAAACTACTGAGCCTATTTTTTGTCCTTTAAATTCACTAAACTTATCTTTTAGATAGTCTTTTAAGTCATCACCATCTAAATCTCCTGACTCTATAAATTCAACTAAACCTGCACAGGGCATAGGAATAATTTCCTTTCCTCCATTATATTTATTCATTAAGTTACCAAATTTCTTTTCTCTTAAAGTCATTGGAGTAGCCATTATTACAATAGCTCCATCCCTATTTAATTCTACTGCTGGTTTTAATGCTGGTTCTATTCCCACTATAGGAATATCTTTATAATCTTTTCTTAAATCAGCAACAGCTGCACTTGTTGCAGTATTACAAGCAACTACTACTGCCTTAGCTCCCTTTTCTCTTAATAAATTAAATGCATTATAAGTAAGTTCTTTTACATCATCTACATTTTTTACCCCATAAGGTGCATTTTTAGAATCTCCAAAATATATATAATTTTCATTGGGCATAAGCTTTATTGCTTCCTTTAAAACGCTTAACCCTCCTACACCTGAATCAAAAAAGCCTATAGGCATACTTTTGTTATCCAAGATATATCACTCCATTTTTTATTTAATATTTATACCTTAAATTCAATTTACTATTTTAACAAAAAAACATTAACTTTATATAAAATCCTATTTATATTTTATTACTTTAATTCTAATAAATCCATATATTTATTACATAAAATATCTAAATTTAAAATTATAATCAAAGTTTGTTTTTTTAAGAATAAGTTATTATTTACCTTTATTTTTTATAGGCTAAACATTTGATTATAAAGTTATTGACAGTAAAACTTCATTATAATAGAATTTTTCTTAGAGAGTTACTAACATTACAATCCAAATATTTCTTTGTTTAGTACATATATTCAGAAAGGATGTGAAAAATTTGCACAAGCTTTTGTGTAAATATAATTATGATTAAAGATTTAATTTATACCATTCCCCATGACAAACATACTAGTGAGGATATAAAAGCTATTTTGTTAGCTCATCCTGAAATAAAATTTGTTTCATTCGTTGGAGTTGATTTATCTTGCAATGACACTGATGAAAAAATACCTGTAAAATTATTTCTTGAAGATTTAGAAACTATTTTACATGGTGTTGCAATTCAAACTGACGGTTCATCAGTTGTTCTTCCTGGTATAGCAACTCTTAATAATGCTAAAGTCGATATGGTTACTGATTTAGATAGCAAGTGGTTTGTTGACTATAATTATGACCATATAGATTTAGAAACCCAAAAGCCTATCGGAACTTTAAGAATTCCTTGTTTTTTATACCATACAAACAAGCCAGTAGATTCAAGACATATCCTTAAATCAGCAGTAACAAGCTTTAAAGAAACTTTATGGAACATCTTTGAAACTAAGCCTGAAATTTTAAAACCTTATGGAATAACAAAAGGTGATATAGATGAGATTAATATCACTTCTGCTACTGAACTTGAATTCTGGGTTAAAACTCCAAATGATAAAGCTGAAGTAGAAGAATTATATACATCTGAAGTATTACATGAACATTATTGGACTAGAACAAAGGGAACTGTAAGAACTGCATTAGAAGAATCTTTACTTCTTATGGAAGCTTATGGTTTTGAACCAGAAATGGGACATAAAGAAGTAGGAGGAGTTAAGGCAAAACTTACTTCAAATGGTCAATTTAATCATATAATGGAGCAAATGGAGGTAGACTGGAAATTCTCTGATGCCCTTCAATCTGCAGATAATGAATTATTTATAAAAATATTAATACAAGAAACCTTCAGAAGAAATGGACTTGAAGTTACATTCATGGCAAAACCATTAGAGGGAATAGCTGGTTCTGGTATGCATGTACATCTTGGTGTAAGCCTAAAACTTAAAAATGGTAAAAGAATAAACCTATTCCACGCTACTAAAGAAGATTTCTTAAGTGCTATTGGATACGGTGCTTTAATGGGACTTCTTAAAAACTATGAAGTAATGAATCCATTTATATCTTCAACAAATAATGCCCTTAGAAGATTAAGACCTGGATTTGAAGCTCCAATATGTACTGTTACATCTCTTGGATTAAGTCCTTCAAATCCTTCAAGAAATAGAAGTATTCTTATTGGATTAATAAGAGATTTAGCTAATCCAAAAGCTACAAGATTTGAATTACGTTCTCCAAACCCACATTCAAATGTATATATAGTTATGGCAGTATCTTATATGAGTATGCTTGATGGTATATTATATGCTGTAAATAACAATAAAACAGAAGAAGAACTTTTAAAAGAGTTATCAAAACATGCTGGTGAAGAAGCTGATTATCTTGAAAAAGACAGAGCTTATAGAAGTGAAGAAGATGTATTTGAACACTTCTCAGTAGAAGAAAGAAATAAACTATTTGGAAAGGCCCCAGCTACTGTTTATGAAAACTTAACAGCTCTTGATAAATATCCTGAAAAATTAAAGGTTCTTAAAAGAGATAATGTTTTAGATGATACTTTAATTAATAGTTTTAAAATAGCTGCACTTCAAAGATGGAGTACTGAAATAACTAAGAGAGTTATTGGTGGATATATGAATGAAATTCGTTCATTTGTTCCTCTTCATTCTTTGGACAAAGCTTTAGACCTTGATATATCAAACTGGATGAAAATAAATGATTTAAGACATTATATTATGAAAGACACTTATACATCTAAAGGACTATTTACTAAAATAAAAGAAGCCTTTGAAAAACAAGACTATTCAAAAGCATCTAAGTATTACTTAGAATTAGAAGAAAAAATGGAAATTTTAAGAGATTTATATTCTTCTTATAAGAAAAATTTATTAGATATCTAATAAATCAAAAGACGTAGGAACTTTTAACCTACGTCTTTTTTATATATAATTTATTATGCTAAGCTAATGCTGATTTTCCCATAGAATAACTATTATATCTTAAAGGAGTATTTTCTATAATATATTCTGCTTCTTTATAGCTTTTAGCTTTAAAAACTATAGTCCACCCATCTCTAGTATGTTTTCCTACACACATTAAATATCTATCATCACAAGATTTATTTAATCCATCTTTATCTATTATTAAACTTCTAACTTCTCCTATAGTTTTAACATTTAATTTAACAAAAACATCACTTGTATTCATATTATTTTACTCCCTTCACGCGAACATATGTTTATGTTCTTATTATACAGAACTTTTGTTCGCTAGTCAACATAATTCTGTACTTAATATTATTTATTAATTTGAAAATTTATACATAAAAAAGCTAGAGAATAAATTTTTTCTCTAGCCTTTTTGTTTAAACTTATTTAATTGTATAACTCATTGATTTTCTTGTTACTTGTCCATTTGAGTCTTTTACATCTACATATAATGTCTTATTTCCTACTTTGCTAGGTTTCCATACTGTTATATTTGATGCTGAATAATCTTGAATTACAAACCAATTACCTGAGGCATCTTTTACTAAGAACTTATATTGTAATGTTCCTGTTCCTGTTGCTTTTGCTGATAATACAATTTCTGTTTTACTTTTTTGTGGTGATTTTTTATCTGTTGTAAAGCTAGTTACTGTTGGTGCAGCTACTTTTACTGTATAGCTCATTGCCTTTCTTGTTACTTGTCCATTTGCATCTTTTACATCTACATATAATGTTTTATTTCCTGCTTTGTTAGCTTTCCATGTGCAACTATTTACTATTGAATAATCTCTTATTACTGCCCAGTTTCCTGTTGTATTATCTTTTATTAAGAACTTATATTGTAATACTCCTGTTCCACTTGCAGCTGCACTTAAAGTTACTTCTGTTCCACTTGCTTGTGGTGACTTTTTGCCTGCTACAAATGAAACTACTTTTGGTTTTTCTACTTCTTTAACAGTATAGCTCATTGATTTTCTTGTTACTTGTCCATTACCATCTTTTACATCTACATATAATGTTTTGTTTCCTGTTTTTCCTGTTGTCCATGTATATGTGTTTGAAGTTTTATAATCTCTTAATACTGCCCAATTTCCTGTTGTATTATCTTTTATTAAGAATTTGTATTGTAATGTTTTTGTTCCAGTTGCTTTTGCTGTTAATGTAACTTGTGTTCCACTTACTTGTGGTGATTGTTTGCTTGCTACAAAACTGTTTATTACTGGTGCTACTATTGTTACCTTCTTATATTTATAAGTTACTGTTATTGTTCCATTTTTATATGTTCCGCTTGCATTTGTTGGAGTTGAAACTAATTCATATCCTGATATTGTCTTTTCTGTTGTTGTATATTTTGCTCCTATTGTTCCTGTCTTAGTTGTTGAACCTGCTATTTCATTTCCATTTTCATCTACATATTTTACTACTACTGTTCCTTTTTCAGCATCAGCTTTAGAATAAACATAAGTTACTATTGTTGTTGAAGCTGCAAATTTTCCTGTAGCATTTGATGGTGTTGTTTTTAAGTTATATCCTGATATTGTTTTTGCTGTTGTTGTATAACTTTCTCCTACAAGTCCAGTTTTAGTTGTTGAACTTGCTATTTCATTTCCATCTTCATCCACATATTTTACTATTACCATTGCTTCATTAAATCCTACTTCAGAATAAACATAAGTTACTATTGTTGTTGAAGCTGTAAATTTTCCTGTAGCATTTGATGGTGTTGTTTTTAAATCATATCCTGATATTGTTTTTGCTGTTGTTGTATAACTTGTTCCTATTGTTCCTTTTTTAGTTGTTGATGTTGCTATTTCATTTCCATTTTCATCTACATATTTTACTATTACTGTTCCTTCTGTTGGTCCATCTGGATCTTCTGTAAGAACTTTACCATTCTTAACCCAAACTTCTCCTTCAACACTATATCCGCTACTTCCAACACCTGATGGTTCTTGTTGTGAGCCATTATTGAAAATAACTTGTCCTGCTTCTGTTTCTGTTACTTCATAACTCCACCAACCATTTCCATCATTGTTCATCTTAGCTCCTGGCCATGCCCCAGTAAATAATTTTGCAGTTCCTGATGATTCATCATAAGCATAAATATTTACTGTTGACCAACTTGTATTATAGTAATGTACTGTTAAACATTTTACTTCTTTTTCTTTATAATAATAAGTTACAACTTTATTTCCTTCTGTATAAGTTCCAGTAGCATTTGAAGGAGTTTCTATTAATTCATATCCTTTTATAGTTTTTGCTGTTGTAGTATAAGTCTTTCCAACTTTTCCTCTTAATGATTCTGAAGTTGCAATTTCTTCTCCTGTTTCCTTATTTACATATTTTACTGTTACTGTTCCTCTTGGAGTATCATCTTCTTTGTATGTGTAAGTTACTGTTATTGTTCCATCTGTAAATTTACCATTTGCATTTGATGGTGTACTTACTAATATATAGTCTTCATCATTCATTGCAGATGTTGTATAAGATGTTCCTTCTTTTCCTGTCTTTGTTTCTGTTTTTATTATATCTCCATTTTGATTAACATGATTAACAATTACTGTTCCTTTTTTACCTATTACTGTATTATCAAAGCTATTCTTTTCAACTAAAATCATAGCTGAACGTCCTGATAATTGAACACTTCCACTTGCAGTTCCTAAAGATTCAACTCCAGATTTAGTGCCATTAGCAACAATTACCCAGTTTCCTGAAGGTAAATTTATAGTTGTTCCATTAGAAGAAGCATTAAATAAACAAACTACTTTGCTCCATTCTCCAGAAACATTATTTGTAAGAGAATATGCTATTTGTTGATTTCCTGAAGTAGTTAACCATTGAATTCTATTACCAGCTGATGTAGTTGGATCTCTAAATGCAGAGAAGTTCTTTCTTATTTCAATTAATCCTTTATAGTAATTTACTAAATCACTATATTCTTTAACTCTCTTCCAATCTAATTTATTTATAGAAGCACTTGATTGGTAACTATTATGGTCTCCCATTTTACTTCTAGCAAACTCTTCACCAGCTTGGAAGAATGATGAACCTTGAGAAGTTAATACTAATGCTGCTGATAATTTATTCATATTAACTATATCATCATATCTATTACCATTTTGGCTCTTTCCCATTGTCATACATAAAATGTCATATAATGCATGGTTATCATGACAAGATGTATATGTTATAACTTGCGAAGGTTGTTTAGACCAAATATTATTATTTATATTATCATAATCTCCACATTGTGCCTTTATACCAGCTATAACTTCTGTTTGTCTATTTCCATTACCTGTAACCCATCCAGCGTTACTAAGTTTTCCATCCCAAGTGTTACCTTTTATAGCATCTCTAGCATTATCACTAAACATAGCTATATTATTATCTAAAGACTTACAGTTTGCTTTATTAGCATATCCTGCCAAACTATTTTTGCTACCATCACCACACCAAGGTTCACCCCACATTTTAATTTGAGGGTCTACCTTATTTAAAGCTGCTCTTATTTCATTCATTGTTTTAACATCATGAACACCCATAAGGTCAAATCTAAATCCATCTAAATGATATTCTGTTGCCCAATAAACAATAGAATCTATCATATATTTTCTGTACATTTCTTTAGTACTATCTGTTGAGTTTCCACAACCAGACCAGTCTGTTGAAGTATAATAATATCCTGGTACTGTTCTATCTAATGGTGAGTATTGTTTCTTTTGGAAATCATTTTGACTTCCACCTTGTCCAAATGGTGCATAAGTATGGTTATAAACAACATCCATTACAACCCCAATTCCTGCATCATGGAATGCCTTTACCATTTGTTTTAATTCTGAAACTCTTACATTACCATCATAAGGATTAGTTGAATATGAACCTTCTGGTACATTATAGTTCTTTGGGTCATAACCCCAGTTAAAAGTTTCTCCATCTGAGTTTCTTTCATCTACTGATGCATAATCATACATAGGTAATATTTGTACATGTGTTACACCTAATTCTTTTAAGTAATCTATACCTGTTTTTGTTACTCCATCACCATTTAAAGTTGTTCCTTCTTCAGTAAATGCAAGGAATTTTCCTCTATATTTTTGGTCTATTCCTGATGAAGAGTCATAAGAGAAGTCTTTTACATGTACTTCCCAAGTTATTGCATCTGTTTGGTTTGGAGAATCAACTCTTTTATCATTTTCCCAGCCATCTGGGTCTGTACTATCTAAATCAATAACCATTGATCTGTCACCATTTATTCCAGTGGTTCTTCCATATACATCTGGAGTTTCACGACCATCAACTAAATAAGTATAATAAGTATTTTTCAAATCTCCATTTATTGTAATTGACCATACATTTTGTCCACCCTTTGTCATGTCTTTGGTTTCAATTACAGCTGCCCCTGATTCTTCGTCACTACCTGTAGTATACCTTTTTATTTGTACCTTTGATGCTGTTGGTGCCCAAACTTTAAATGTTGTCTTTGTTGTACTATAAGTGACTCCTAAATCATTTCCATTATAAGCTTCATAGCTTGCTGCACTTGCTTCAGTTAAACTTAATTGTTGTATTGGTACTGAGACAACTGTTGAAGTAAGTGCTACTGTTAAAATAGTTGCTAATAGCTTTTTAACCTTCATTTTACATCCCCCTTTTTAGCTTAAAATATGTAATCGTTATATGTTCTATTATATAATTTGACTCTGTTTTTTTCAATAATATTTTCAACCTTTATTTGTTTTTATTAAGTAATTTTAAAGTTTTTTTAAAAATTTTATGTAAAAAAGTTGTTGTGCAAAAATTAATTTACACAACAACTTCTTTTTGATTAGATTATTAGATTTCTGATATATTAAATACTTCTAAATCTTTGTTATTTTCTAAGCCTTCACACTTAACATCTACAATTGCTCTAAATGTATCTAAAGCTGTTATAACTCCAATATTTCTTTCAACTGCTGCTCTTCTCATAATAAATCCATCTGATTTTGAGTCATTTACTTTTGTTGGAGTATTTATAACTAAATCAACTTCTTTATTCTTTATAACATCTAGTATGTTAGGATTTTCTTCTTTTAATCTTCTAACAACCTTAGCATCAACACCACCATCTCTTAAAAGCTTACAAGTTCCTTCTGTTGCTATGAACTTATATCCTAGCTTAGCAAGTCTTTGAGCCATTGGTAAGAATTCTTGTTTGTCATGTTTATTTACTGTAGCTAATATTTCTCCATTTCCAGGGAACATATTAGCTGCTATAAATCCTTTGTATAAAGCTTCATTAAGAGTTCTTCCTACACCTAAAACTTCTCCTGTAGATCTCATTTCAGGTCCTAAAGATACTTCAACATTTGGTAACTTTTGAGTTGAGAATACTGGAACCTTTACTGCAACTATATCTGGTTCTTTGTATATATCTACTCCATATCCTAAGTCTTTAAGTTTGCTTCCAAGCATAACTTTTGTAGCTATATCAACTATTGGGACTCCACTTACCTTACTTATATAAGGAACTGTTCTTGAAGCTCTTGGGTTAACTTCTATTACATAAAGCTTTCCTTCATATTCTATAAATTGAATATTTATCATACCATTTATTCCAATTTCAAGTGCTAATTTCTTAGTATATTCTAAAACATCAGCCTTTATCTTATCAGATATATTTTGTGATGGATACATAGTAATACTATCTCCAGAGTGAACACCTGCTCTTTCTAAGTGTTCCATTATACCTGGAATTAACACATCTTCTCCATCTGATATAGCATCAACTTCTATTTCTCTACCCATTAAGTATTTATCTATTAATATAGGATTTTTCTTATCCTTAGCAAAGGCATTTTCTAAGTAGTAAACTAATTCTTCTTCATCATGAGTGATTTCCATTCCTTGACCACCAATTACATATGAAGGTCTAACAAGTACTGGGAATCCTAATGCTCTTGCTTCTTCTAATCCTTCTTCAATAGACCAAATTCCTTTACCCTTAGGTCTTGCTATTCCTAGCTTTTCTAATAATTCATCAAACTTTTCTCTATCTTCAGCCATATCTATTTGGTCTGCTGTTGTTCCAAGTGTTGGTATATTCTTTTCTTTTAAGAAGTTTGCAAGCTTAATAGCTGTTTGACCACCAAATTGAAGAATTACTCCATCTGGATTTTCTTTTTCTATTATATTTAATACATCTTCTTCAGTAAGAGGTTCAAAATATAATTTATCTGAAATATTAAAGTCAGTACTTACTGTTTCTGGATTGTTATTTACTATTATAGTTTCTATTCCTAATCTCTTTAATGCTAATACACAGTGAACTGAAGCATAGTCAAATTCTATACCTTGACCTATTCTTATTGGTCCAGAACCTAAAACCACAACTTTCTTTCTATCATGTGTAACTTCAACTTCATCATATTGTTCATATGTTGAATAATAATATGGAGATAAAGCTTCAAATTCTCCAGCACATGTATCAACCATCTTATATGAAGGTTTTATGTTCCATAATCCTCTTAGCTTATTTATATCTTCTGGGCAAACTTTTAACATATCAGCTATAGCTTTATCAGAGAATCCTTTTCTCTTTAATTTATATAACCATTCTTTATCTAAGTCTTCAAGTTTGCTTAATTTTAATCTTTGTTCTTCTTCTACTATCCACTTAAACTTTTCTATGAAGAATATATCTATTCCTGTTATCTTAGCTACTTTATCTACTCTATAATCTCTTCTTAACATTTCAGCTAAAGCAAATAATCTTTCATCATCTGGAGCCATAACTCTTTCTTTTAATTCAGCCATGCTAAGTTCTTTAAACTTTTTGTGGTCTAAAGAATATTTACCTATTTCTAGACTTCTTATTCCCTTTAATAATGCAGCTTCTAAATTAGCTCCTATAGCCATAACTTCTCCAGTTGCCATCATCTTTGTTCCAAGTTCTCTATCAGCTCCAAAGAACTTATCAAATGGCCATTTTGGAATTTTACATACAACATAGTCTAATGTTGGTTCAAAGCAAGCATAAGTTTTTTGAGTTACTGCATTTTTTATTTCATCTAATCCATATCCTACAGAAATCTTTGCTGCAAGCTTAGCTATTGGATATCCAGTAGCCTTTGATGCTAAAGCTGAAGACCTTGAAACTCTAGGATTTATTTCTATTACAGCATATTCAAATGAATTTGGATTTAAAGCAAATTGTACATTACATCCACCTTCAATTCCTACTGCATTTATTATATTAATTGATGCTGTTCTAAGCATTTGATATTCTTTATCTGATAAAGTTTGAGATGGTGCAACAACTATGCTATCTCCTGTGTGTATACCAACTGGGTCAATGTTTTCCATGTTACAAACAGTTATACAATTTCCATATGAGTCTCTCATTACTTCATACTCAATTTCTTTCCATCCCTTAACTGATTTTTCAAGAAGTACTTGACCTATTGTACTTAATTGTAATCCTGATTCAAGAATTTCTCTTAATTCTTCTTCATTATCAGCAATACCTCCACCAGTACCTCCTAGTGTATAAGCTGGTCTTACTATAACTGGGTATCCTATTTTACTAGCATAAGCTACTCCAGCTTCTAAATCTGTTATTATTTCAGATTGTATAACAGGTTCGTTTATTCTATTCATCATGTCTCTGAATAATTCTCTATCTTCCCCTTCTTTTATTGAAGCGATAGATGTTCCAATTACCTTAACATTATACTTATCTAAAATTCCCTTATCATGTAATTCTACAGTAATATTAAGACCTGTTTGACCACCCATACCAGCTATTATACTGTCTGGTCTTTCCTTAGCTATTACTTTCTCCACAAATTCAACTGTTAGTGGTTCTATGTATATTTTATCTGCAATTTCTTTGTCAGTCATAATTGTAGCTGGGTTAGAGTTAACTAATACAACTTCTAAACCTTCTTCTTTTAAAGCTTGGCAAGCTTGAGTTCCTGAATAGTCAAATTCTGCTGCTTGACCTATTACTATTGGACCTGATCCTATAACTAAAACCTTTTTTATATCTTTTCTTAATGGCATATCTCTTACCTCCTATAGTGCATATTCCATAAATTTATCAAATATATATTCGCTATCATGTGGTCCAGCTGATGCTTCTGGATGGAATTGAACTGAGAATATTGGTAATGTTTTATGCTTCATACCTTCTATTGTTCCATCATTTATGTTTATATGTGTTGCTACAACCTCTTCTGGTAAAGTTTCAACAACATATCCATGGTTTTGTGATGTTATTGCAACTTTATTTGTTTCTAAATCCTTAACTGGATGATTGCATCCTCTATGTCCAAACTTTAATTTTGTTGTTGTTCCGCCTAAAGCTAATGTTAATAATTGATGTCCTAAACAAATTCCTACTATTGGTTTTTTACCTATTAATTTTTTAATATTTTCTATTGATTCAGGTACATCTTGTGGGTCCCCAGGACCATTTGATAAAAATACTAAATCAGGATTTATTGCTAATATATCTTCAGCTTTTGCATTAGCTGGGAATACTGTAAGCTTACATCCTCTCTTTTTGAAGCATCTTAATATGTTAGTCTTTATACCAAAATCCATTACTGCTACATGCTTTCCATTTCCTTCAATTGTGTACACTTTATCTGTAGTAACATTTTTAACAGCTTCCTTGTTTGTATATGCTGTTATTCTATCATTTACATCTTTTTCTCCAATTTCATCAACAACTATTATACCTTTCATAGTACCATTGTTTCTTAAAACTTTTGTTAATGCTCTTGTATCTATTCCTTCAAGTCCTACTATTTTGTTTTGCTTTAAGTAGTTATCTAAATCCATTTCGCATCTAAAGTTACTTGGGAAAGAACATTTTTCTCTTACTATAAATCCTCTAACTTTTGGAGAGTTTGATTCTACATCTTCTAAATTAACTCCATAATTCCCTATTAATGGATATGTCATAGTTACTATTTGACCATAATATGATGGGTCTGTTAAAACTTCTTGATATCCAGTCATACCAGTTGTAAATACAACTTCACCAACACTGTCACTTAAGTATCCAAAGGCATTACCTTCAAAAACCATTCCGTTTTCTAAAATTAGCTTTGCGTTCATGCTTAGCCCTCCTCATTTTATGTTAAAGTAAAGTACACTTTTAAGGTTATTAATTTTCAAAATCCCTATAATAAAAGGATAATAAAGAGACTACTAATTAAAAGGGTCTCCTCACTATCCTTGTATATTCATAATTATGACTATAAACTTCCTCTATTGATAGATTTATGTATTTTTCTTGTATCAACATAGTTATAGACTCCTTTCTGGCCTCACAGGACCAATTTAAAGCGTATCTTTTACCTTTTTATATTTTTACCTTATTTACTATTTTAGTTTATTGAATATTCACTGTCAAGAAAAAATAACATTGTTTTTATCTATTTAAAACATTCTAATTCTTGAATTAATTAATAAAGCAAGATTATACTATAACTATATATATTATTTTTCTAATGAAAGGAGAAAACTTATGGATTTTTCATCTGATTTACATACTCATACTATAGTAAGTGGTCATGCATATACCACTCTTTTAGAAAACATTTCTTATTGCAAAGAAAATGGAATAAAAATATTAGGTACATCTGAACATGGACCAGCAATGCCTAATGCACCTCATAGATGGTATTTTTGTAACATGAAAGTTATACCTAGAATTATTAATGATGTTATTATTTTAAAAGGCTGTGAAGCAAACATTCTTGATACTTATGGAAATATTGACCTTACAGAAGAAGATTCTAAATTTCTTGACTATATGATTGCATCTTTTCATGAACCTGTTTTTAAACCTACTAACAAAAAGAATAATACACAAGCTTTTATTAATTGTGTAAATAAAAATCCTAAAGTTGAAATTTTAGGTCATATTGGTAATCCAGCTTATGAACTTGACTATGACTTACTTGTTAAATTTGCTAAAGAAAAAGATATAATGATTGAAATAAATAATAGTTCTGTTCTTGGTAAATCAAGAGCTGGAAGTGATATTAACTGTAAAGAGGTTGCTAAACTTTGCAAAGAATATGGAACTAAAATAATTCTTACATCAGATTCTCATATTGCTTTTACAATTGGACATTTTGAAGAATCTATAAAAATTCTTGAGTCTATAAACTTTCCTGAGGAATTAATAATGAATGAGCCTAAAAAACTTTTAACTCATTTTAAAAACAAAGAAAAACTTTTAGATATTAATTTATAAAAATAAGCTTCCCCTTTAAAGAGGAGCTTTATCTATTATATAAATACTTTTCTGTAAATATAATATCTATGGTTATGTATATAATTAGTATTACTGCTAATCTTGCAAACAAACTTAATCTACTGAAAAAGATATTATCTAAAATAGGTTGAACTATAAATATAGTAAGACTTGTTAAAACAGCCCAATATATAGAAAACCTTAAACATACTAAACCATATAAGTTAAAAGGAATTTTACTATAATCCCAATACTTTTTTTGAAATCTTATTTTCATTATAATACCTGTAATATATTCAATTATTGTAGGTACTATAAAACACATTATTATTAATAAAATATCATTTACTTTTACTATATTCCTTAAAAATATAAGTATTGTCATAGCTGTTCCATACATAGGTTTAAAAGGGCCATATAAAAATCCATCAATTTTAAATCTCCCTCTTAATACATAACAATAAACTTCTTCTAATATCCAACCTAAAAATGAATATAAAACAAACATAAAGCATAAATAAAAAAGCCAATTCATCTTAATACTCCTTTCCTTTTAAAGTTAGTATTAACAAAATTGGCTTAAATAATTCCTATTATAATGTTTATTTTATATTTTTTTCAACATAATCTATAATATACTTTATAGGGTTTTCATCATTAGAAGGTGCTATAAGTTTTGCTTTTTCTAAAACTCTTTTAGTTCCATTTTTTAATATAAATCCATACTTTGCAATATGAATCATTTCTAAATCATTCATATTATCTCCTACAGCTATTATTTTTCCTTTATCTAAATTATATAGTTCAATTAATTTTAAAAGTCCTTCTCCTTTGCTTGTCCCATTTCCTATAACATCTAAATAATTTGCTCCACTTCTAACTGACATTCCTTTATCATACTTATTTCTATATTCTTTTTCAAATTCATCTAAAACCTCTTCATCACCTATTAAAAGAACTTTAACCCAAGGCTTATTCCAAATCTCTTTTGGTAAATTATAAACTATATCATAAGAATATTTATTATATCTTTTTGTATATTTACACTCTCTGTATATATATACTACTTCATCACAAAATATTTCAATTCCTATATCAGGTCTATTTTCCCATACCTTTTTTATAGATTCTTTTCTATCTTCTTCTATAAAATGTTCATATACAACCTTTTTATTATTATAATCATATATTTTTCCACCATTATGAAGTATAGCTGGAAGATCTAAATTAAGTCTATCTAAAAAACATTCAACAGAAGCTACCATTCTACCTGTAGCTACAGTAAATTTTCCTCCATTGTTAACAAAATATTTTATTGCATCTAAATTTTCTTTAGAAATTTCCTTATTACTATTTATTAAAGTACCATCCATATCAGAAACTAAAGTATATCCATCAAAAATCTTTTTCATTTTTTCACCTAACCTAAATATGTTTTATCCCTTATTTGTCATTTGCACTATTTTTCTACTTAAAGCCCTTGGAATAAGCTTATTTCCTATTACAAGAACTTTATTTTTAAATCCAGGAATTATTATTGCTTTATTTTTTTCAAACTTTTTAAAAGCTTCTTTTGCTACATCTTCAGCATTCATTAAATATTTTTTTGCACTTTCTGATTTTTTTATTCCAGCTTTAGATTGAAATGAGGTCTTTACAGGGCCTGGACATAAACAGCTTACTTTAACTCCATACTCCTTAACCTCATCATGAATTGCTTCTGTTAAAGATAAAACATAGGCTTTTGTTGAATAATACATAGCCATTTTAGGTCCTCCAACAAAAGCTGCTGTTGAAGCAACATTTAAAATTCCACCAGACTTTCTTTCTACCATCTCTTTAAGAAAATACTTAGTTAAATTAGTTAAAGAAATAATATTTATTCCTATTATTTTTTCTTCAAAACCATCTTTTCCCAAATAAAATTCTCCAAAAGAACCTATGCCAGCATTATTTATTAATTTATCCACAATTATATTTTTTTCATCCACAAATTTTATAATTTTTTTACAAGAAGTTTCTAAGGATAAATCTACTGATAATGTTAAAACTTCTACTTTATAATCATTTTCTAAAATATTCTTTTTTTCTTTAAGTTTATTTTCATCTCTTGCAACTAATATAAGATTTTCTTTATTCTTTCCATAAAGTTTTGCAAGTTCAAATCCAATTCCCTCAGTTCCACCTGTAATTAATGTATACTTTTTATCCATAGTACTATACCTTTCTAAAACAAAAGTCTTTATTTATGTGTTCAATTCTATAACCAATTTCCTTATTTGCTAATTTATAAGATTCTTTTATCATTTCTTCTTCAGTAATTTCATTTCCTAAAAAATAATCAATAGTAAGTTGATTTCTATTGGGAAAATACTTGTCTAACATTTCTTTTTCTAAATCTTCTTGAGTAGCTAGTGAATAATCATCTAAAATATGTCTTAACTTAAATCCATTTTTTATTAATTCTCTACCAAGTAAAATGGCTCTATGACATCTTATTGGATTTTGCATAGCACCTAACAAAGCTATTTTATAGCCTTTTTTACATCCATTTTTTAATCTTTCAATTCCATTTATAAAATCCTCTTCTTTTACTACCTTTTCAAAATCAGAGTACCATTCTTTATTATATGATACCTTATTTTCTCTCTTAGCTGCAAACTCTTTAGCCATATAAATATAAACAAAACTTTCTTTATTTAAAGTGTATTTTAATGACTCTTTATCAAATTGAACATTATACTTTGAATAAGGAGTTCCTCTAATATCCACAATACAATTTATATTAAAATATCTAAGCATATGCAAAAATCTTTCCATACTATAATTAGAATGTCCTATTGTAAATATCTCCATATTTTCAACTCCTACTTAAAATTTATGTCTATATTCTAATCTATAAATTATTTATCTTCTATACTTATTATGCTATAAAATAAGAAAATTAAAATAAAAAACGAGGATTTTTTAACCCTCGCCCTTCTTAACCTTTTAATGCATTATCTATATTCTTTTTAAAAGGTTCTAAAAAATATTCAATTATTCTTTGTTTTCCTGATTTAGTTTCTAATGTTACTGTCATTCCTGGCAATACATCTATATTAGAATTTTGATTTTTGTCAAATTTTATTTTTACTTTATATACAGCCCCAAGCTCTTTATCTACTATAGCACTAGGAGAAATATAATCTATTGTTCCATCTAAAGTTCCATATTTTTGATAATCATAGGCTTCTAACTTTATTACAACCTTTTGTCCTTTTTCAATTCTTGCAATATCTTTATTTGTAATATAAGTTTCAATTTTTAATTCTGAATCACTTGAAACTATTTCTGCTATTGATTTTGATTGATTTATATAAGAACCTACTGTATTATAATTGGCATTTAATATTACACCATTAACAGGACTTTTTATTGTATACTTAGAATTATTATTTTCTAAAGCTTCTAAATTATTTTCTTCACTTTTAATATTTTCTTCTATTTGGTTTCTTTTTTCTATCATAGATAACTTGTATTCTTGTTCACTGTTTTCTCTTTGTTTAATATAATCTTCTTTTTCATTTTCTAATGATTTAATTTGATTTTCTTTATTTTTTATATCATCCAAAATAGAATCTTTATAACTTGAGATTATTGTTGATGTTTCTGTTTTTAATTTGTCATATTTTTCTTTATCTGAATCAATTTCTTTTTTTATTTCATTAATTTGCTCTTCAGTTTTATTTAAGCTATCTAAATAAGAATTATACTCTTCTTCTCTTTGACTTTTTTCAATATTTTCTTGTAATTTTATTTCTTCAATTTTGTTTGAATCAATGTTATATTTTTTATATATTTCATCTAATAAAGTATTATTTATTTTATTGTTTATTATTTCTAATTTAAGTTTATTTAACTCTAATTCTGATTTAATATTTTCTTCTTCAAAATCTCCATTAACATTTTCTAAAATTAGAATTTCATCACCTTCCTTTACAATATCCCCCTCACCTTTATTTATGCTTACTATTTCTCCATTAACATTACTATCAACTACTTTTATACCATCAACAGGTACTATGTTTCCATTAGATACTACTATAACATCTATTTTCGCTATCATTGCCCATATAATTATACTAATAACAAATATTGATATTATTATTATTATGGTTTTTCCTAAGGGTGATGCTGGTTTTTCTATTATTTCTATTGCTGATGGTAAAAAATCATATTTTAAATCTTCATCTTTCTTAAAAAACTTTTTATTCATTTCTATCACCACCCAATTGTTTTTCCATTAAATATCTATAAAAACTATTTTTATTCTTTAGTAATTCTTTTGGCTCTCCGTATTCAATTATATTTCCCTTATCAACAGACATTATATAATCTGCATTATTTATTGTGGATAATCTATGTGCAATTATAAGCACTGTTCTTCCTTTACATATTTCTTTTAAATTTTCTTGAATTATTGCTTCTGATTCATAATCTAATGCTGATGTTGCTTCATCAAATATTAATATTTTAGGATTTGTTAAAAGTGCTCTTGCTATAGCAAGCCTTTGTTTTTGTCCTCCAGATAATCCAATTCCTTTTTCTCCTATAGTTGTATCATATCCTTTTTGAAGCTTTACTATAAATTCATGAGCACCAGCTATTTTTGCAACTCTTACTATATCTCTAAAATCTGCATTTGGATTATTTATTGCAATATTTTCCTTTACAGTTCCATTAAATAAAAAGTTTTCTTGAAGAACTACCCCTATTTGCCTTCTTAACCAAAAAGGATTAACTGAACTTATATCAATATTATCAACATATATTTTTCCTTCCTCTGGTATATATAATCTTTGAACTAATTTTGATATTGTTGATTTTCCTGAACCACTTCTTCCTATAATTCCAACTACCTTTCCTGGTGGAATATTAAATGATATCTTTTTTATAACTGGAGCTTGATCAACTTTATATCTAAAAACAACATTTTCAAAAGTTATTTTTCCTTGAATATTAGGTAATTCTAGATTTGTTGATATATCTGTACTTTCTATTGGATTTATAAATATATCACTAATTCTTTTTACTGAAAGACTTGTTTGTTGATAATCTTGCCATAATTGAACAAATCTTAAAATAGGACCTGATACCTTTGATGATATCATTCTAAATGCTACTAATTCTCCTACTGTAATTTTTCTGCTCATTACCAAAGTAGCTCCAATTGATACTACTAAAACATCTTGTATCTTTTGAAGAAAATTTATAACATTGTTTACTGAAAATACAAGCTTACTTGTCTTAAAACCAGTCTTTGTATACTCAGCTGCTAAGTCTTCCCACTTCTTTTCCATTTTTGGTTCTAAAGCAAATGACTTTATTGTATGAATTCCTGTCATTGATTCAACCATAAAAGATTGAACTTCTGCCCCAGTATAAAACTTTTCATCTAGTCTTTTCTTAAAAATAGGTGTAACTATTCCATAAATTAAGGCAATTAATGGTACAATGCCAAGAACTATAAATGATAATGTATTACTATAAAAAAACATTATTATTATATAAAAAATCACAAAAATCATATCTAATATAGCTGTAAGAGGTGTCCCTGTTAAAAAAGCTCTTATATTTTCCACCTCTCTTACTCTTGCTATAGTATCTCCAACTCTTCTATTTTCAAAATATGATAATGGCAATCTAAATAAATGTTTAACCAACTTAGAATTTAACATCATATCTATTCTACTTGTTGTATGAGTAAATACATAGTCCTTTGCTAGACTTAATATCATTTCAATAATTAATGCAATAGTTAAACCACTAGCTAAAACAATTAAAGTGGATTTATTATTTGTACTAAGAACCTTATCTATAATTACTTGTATGAATAATGGATTTAGTAAACCTATTATTTGTAATATAAAATAAGCTAATAATATTTGTGCTAAAATTCCTTTAAATTTTCCAATTACATTTATGAACCATTTGAATCCAAATTTTTCCTCTGAACTCATAAATCCTTTTTTCTTAATTAAAACAACAATGCCATTCCAATTTGAAACAAATTCATCTACTTCAAGTGCTTTTGGTTTATTATCTATAGTATCTAATATTATTACCTTTTCATCAGTAATATTTATTACAATATTATAAATGTCCTCATTAGTTTGATAAATAAATGGTGTTTGTAATTTTTTTAAGCTTTTTTCATCAACCTTCCTACTTTTGCATTTTAACTTTAATTGTTTAGATATATATAACATATCTTTTACATCTATCTTTTCTTTTGTATCTAATGCAAATTGATGAATTAATGATTCTATATTTATATTTACTTCATTATAGTTCAGCATTATAATAAATGCCCTTAAATCCATCATTAGTTTTTGATTCATTTTATTCCCCCATAAATTTTGCTTAAATTAAGGTTGTTACTAATATTAATAACAACCTTAATCTAAAATCTAATTTCTATTTTACAAACAAGTTCATTACATTTTGTTGTTCTTCTATATTATAAGAACTTGTACTACTTATTAATTCATCATTACTTGTAGAACAGTAAGTTTGCTTTAACATACTAACAATATTATTGATATTAAAATCTCCTGTTGATGAATCACATGTTATTGTTCCATCTGCAAATTTTAAATTGTCTAATCTATAATATTCAGAAGCATAATGATTTCTAATTGTAACTTTGTCTTCTGTTCCTTTAATTGAAACTACTAAATCATTACCTACTTTATCTAAATCAACTTGAGATTGTTTCAATTCACTCATATCAAGAGTATCATTATCTGCATTTTGAGAATCTCCATGGTAATAATAATTATCTATGATATCTTGTCCATAGCCTTTCTTAAAGATATATCTGTCGTTTCCTGCTCCTCCTGAAAGAGTATCCCTTCCTACTCCTCCATCTAATATATCATTTCCAGCATCTCCATTTAAGATATCATTTCCTTCTTGGCCTTTTAATATATCATTTCCATTTCCACCATATATTGTGTCATTTCCTGCTCCACCATATATTGTTTCCATTCCATCAGAACCATATATTATATCATTACCTTCTCTTCCACCTATGGTTGCTTTTGCCCAAGATAATATATTACTTGTTATTCTGTCATCATCTAATGTTCCACTTATTGTTGTTCCTGTTGTTTTGAAGAATTCTACTATATTATCATAACTCATTGTTTTATCTACAAACTTTATGCTATTTATTCTATAATATTCAGATGCAAAGCAATTTTTTATTGTTACTGAATCATTTGTTCCTTTTACTTTTACTATAAGATTATTTCCATCCATAAATAATTCACATTCTGAATAATTCAATCCTTGCATTTCTAAAACATCATAATCTGCTTCATCATTTCCATGATTATAATAATTATCTATAATATCTTGTCCATAGCCTTTCTTAAAGATATATCTGTCATTTCCTGCTCCTCCTGAAAGAGTATCCCTTCCAGCTCCTCCATCTAATATATCATCTCCTGCCTCTCCATTTAGGATGTCATTTCCTTCTTGACCTTTTAATATATCATTTCCATTTCCACCACATATAGTGTCATTTCCTGCTCCTCCATATATAGCTTCATTTCCTGCAGAACCATATATTTCATCATCACCTTCTCTTCCACCTATGGTTGCCTTAGCCCAAGATAATATATTACTTGTTATTCTATCATCATCTGATGTTCCACTTATTGTTGTTCCTGTTGTTTTGAAGAATTCTACTATGTTATCATAACTCATTGTTTTATCTGCAAACTTTATACTATCTATTCTATAATATTCAGATACAAAACAGTCTTTTATTGTTACTGAATCACTTGTTCCTTTTACTTTTATTATAAGGTCATTTCCATTCATAAATAATTCACATTCTGAATATTTTAATCCCTGCATTTCTAAAACATCATTATCTGCATTTTTAATGTCACCATGATTATAATAATTATCTATGATATCTTGTCCATAGCCTTTCTTAAAGATATATATATCATTTCCTGCTCCTCCTGAAAGAGTATCCCTTCCAGCTCCTCCATCTAATATATCATCTCCTTCATCTCCATTTAAGATATCATTTCCTTCTTCACCTTTTAATATATCATTTCCACTTCCACCATATATAGTATCGTTACCTATACCACCATATATTGTCTCATTTCCTGCAGAACCATATATTTCATCATTTCCTTCTCTTCCATTTATAGTTCCTTTTGCCCAAGATAATATATTACTTGATATTCTATCATCTTCTGATGTTCCATCTATTGTTATTCCTGTTGTTTTGAAGAATTCTACTATATTATCATAACTCATTGTTTTATCTGCAAACTTTATACTATCTATTCTGTCATATTCAGATGCAAAACAGTCTTTTATTGTTACTGAATCACTTGTTCCTTTTACTTTTATTATAAGGTCATTTCCATTCATAAATAATTCACATTCTGAATATTTTAATCCCTGCATTTCTAAAACATCATAATCTGCTTCATCATCTCTATGATAATAGTAATTATTTATAATATCTTGTCCATAGCCCTTCTTAAAGATATATCTGTCATTTCCTGAGCCTCCTAAAAGAGTGTCATTTCCTACTCCTCCATCTAATATGTCATTTCCATCTCCTCCTGAAAGAGTATCATTTCCTGCTCCTCCATCTAGTATATCATTTCCTTCATCTCCATTTAATATATCATTTCCTTCTTGACCTTTTAATATATCATTTCCACTTCCACCATATATTTTGTCATTTCCTGCTCCAC
>UQBY01000005.1 GCA_900539375.1 uncultured Clostridium sp.
GTAGGTTGTTAGTAATAACTTCCAAACAGGAGTAGGATGAATGAGGAAGTTGGGTACAAATCTAATATTTTTTAAATATTATTAGATATTGATAAGTCCTACACAACGGAATTTAATTTATGTATGAATACATAAAAGGAAAATATATAGGAATAAATAAAGATTATATAATAGTAGAGAACAATGGAATAGGATATAAAATTTTTACTTCAGGGGCTACTATGTCAGCTATGCCTAAAGCTGGAGAAGAAGTTCAGCTTTATTTAGAACAAATAGTAAGGGAAGACTTTATAGGCCTTTATGGATTTGAAACAAAAGAAGAATTAGAAATGTTTAAGCTTCTTTTAGGAATAAATGGAGTTGGGGCAAAGGCAGCTTTATCTTTATTATCTATTAGTAGAATAAATAATCTTAAATATGCTATTATAACAGGTGATGATAAACAATTATGTAAGGCACCAGGAATAGGTAAAAAAACAGCAGGAAGAATAATATTAGAACTTAAAGACAAACTTTCTAAAGAAGATATGATAATAGATAGTGAAGGATTAGAAGAAATAAGTGGCAATAATGAAAATTATGCTATTAAGATGAATGAAGCATTAGGTGCATTATTAGCTTTAGGTTATAGTGAAAAAGAAGCAGAACTTGCATTAAAGAAAGCTAATAAAGAAGAATCAGTAGAAAATATTATAAAAGAATGTTTAAAAAATCTTATGGGGTAATTAAAAGAAGGGAGGGGGAGCTATGGAAAGAATTATTACACCAGAGGAGCTAGAAGGAGATAGTCAGTTAAGTTTAAGACCTCAAAAAATAAATGAATATATTGGCCAAGATAAGGTTAAAGAAAGGCTTAATATATTTATAAAAGCAGCTCAAAAAAGAAATGAAGCATTAGACCATGTACTTTTATATGGGCCTCCTGGTCTTGGAAAAACCACTTTAGCTAATATAATAGCAAAGGAAATGAAGGGAGATTTAAAAATTACATCAGGGCCTGCAATAGAAAGAGCAGGAGATTTAGCAGCTATTTTAACTACATTAAAAGATAATGATGTTTTATTTATTGATGAAATTCATAGATTAAATAGAAGTGTAGAAGAAATTTTATATCCAGCAATGGAAGATTATGCATTAGATATAGTAATAGGGAAAGGTGCAGCTGCAAAATCAATAAGATTAGATTTGCCTTCTTTTACTCTTATAGGAGCAACAACAAGAATAGGTATGCTTACTTCTCCTTTAAGAGATAGATTTGGAGTACTTTGTGCTATGGAATACTATACAATAGAACAACTTAAAGAAATAGTTATAAGAAGTGCTATGGTTTTAGGCTGTAATATTACAGAAGAGGGAGCAATTGAAATAGCAAAAAGGTCAAGAGGAACTCCAAGAGTAGCAAATAGATTATTAAAAAGAGTAAGGGATTATTCTCAAGTTTATTCTGATAATTTAATAAGTTTAAAAGAAGCAAAGGAAGCTTTAAATTTATTAGAAGTTGATAATGAAGGGTTTGATAAAGTTGATAATAAAATATTAGAAGCTATAATAGATAACTTTAATGGTGGACCTGTAGGAATTGAAACTTTATCATATTTTATTGGAGAGGAACTTGGCACATTAGAAGATGTATATGAACCTTATCTTCTTCAAAAAGGTTTTATAGTAAGAACACCAAGAGGAAGGGTAGCAACAGAAAAAGCCTATAAACATTTAGGAAGAAGCATAGGAAAAAATAAAAATGTAATTAGTGAACAAAAAAGTTTTTTTAGTGAGGAGTAGTGAATTTTAATGAAGGTAAGTGATTTTGACTTTTATCTTCCAGAGGAGCTTATAGCTCAACATCCTTTAGAAAAAAGAGATGAATCAAGACTTATGGTTTTAGATAAAAAAACAGGAGAGATAGAACACAAAAGATTTTATGACATTATAGATTATTTAAATAAAGGAGATACTTTAGTTTTAAATAATACTAGAGTTATGCCAGCAAGATTAATTGGTGAAAAAGAAAATACTGGTGGGAAAATAGAATTTCTTCTTTTAAAAAGAGTTGAAGGTGATAAGTGGGAATGCTTAGCTAAGCCAGGAAAAAGTGCAAGAGAAGGAAGAAGATTTACTTTTGGTAATGGAATATTAAAAGCACAGGTTATAGAAGTTTTAGAAAATGGTAATAGAATAGTAGAATTTTATTATGATGGAATATTTGAGCAGGTTTTAGATTCTTTAGGAGAAATGCCTCTTCCACCATATATTCATGAAAAGTTAGAGGATAAAGAAAGATATCAAACTGTATATTCAAAGGAAAAAGGCTCAGCAGCAGCCCCAACAGCAGGATTACATTTTACTAAGGAATTATTAAAAAAGATTGAAGATAAGGGTGTAAATATAGTATATTTAACTTTACATGTTGGACTTGGAACCTTTAGGCCAGTAAAGGTTGAAAATATAGAAAATCATAATATGCACTCAGAATTTTATATGCTTTCAAAAGAAAGTGCAGAAGTTATAAATGAAACTAAAAAAAGAGGAAATAGAGTAATTTCAGTAGGAACAACATCAACAAGAACTCTTGAAACCATAGGAGATGAAAATGGAATGGTTAAAGAGCAAAGTGGATGGACTAATATATTTATATATCCAGGATATAAATTTAAAGTTGTAGATAATTTAATTACTAATTTCCACCTTCCAGAATCTACACTTATAATGCTTGTATCAACTTTAGCTGGAAAAGAAAATGTTATGAATGCTTATAATATTGCAGTAAAAGAAAAATACAGATTCTTTTCCTTTGGAGATGCTATGTTCATAAAATAAAAATACAAAGGAAAATAAAAGGAGTGAAATTTTTGAGTAAAAGATATACCTTATTAAAAAAAGATGGTAAGGCAAGAAGAGGAAGATTTGTTACACCTCATGGAACTATAGAAACCCCTGTATTTATGAATGTTGGAACTTTAGCAGCTATAAAAGGTGCTGTTTCATCAATGGATTTAAAAGATATAGGATGTCAAGTGGAATTATCTAATACATATCACCTTCATTTAAGACCAACAGATGATGTAGTTTATAAACTTGGAGGATTACACAAATTTATGAATTGGGATAGACCTATTCTTACAGATTCAGGTGGATTTCAAGTTTTTTCATTAGCAAAAATGAGAAAAATAAAAGAAGAAGGAGTATATTTTAATTCTCACATAGATGGTAAAAGAATATTCATGGGGCCAGAAGAATCTATGCAAATTCAAAGTCATTTAGCTTCAACTATAGCAATGGCTTTTGATGAGTGTATTCCAAATCCTTCAACAAGAGAATATGTAGAAAAATCTGTGGCAAGAACTACAAGATGGCTTGAAAGATGTAAAAAAGAAATGGAGAGATTAAATTCTCTTCCTGAAACAATAAACAAAGAACAAATGCTTTTTGGAATAAATCAAGGTGGAGTATATGATGATATAAGAATAGAACATGCTAAAGAAATTGTTAAAATGGATTTAGATGGATATGCAATAGGGGGCTTAGCAGTAGGAGAAACCCATGAAGAAATGTATAGAATTATAGATTCAGTTGTTCCACATCTACCAGAAGATAAGCCAATATATTTAATGGGTGTTGGAACACCAACTAATATTTTAGAAGCTGTAGATAGAGGAGTTGACTTCTTTGATTGTGTTCTTCCAGCTAGAAATGGAAGACATGGGCATGTATTTACCAAAGATGGTAAAATAAATCTTATGAATGCTAAATTTGAGTTAGATACAAGACCTATAGATGAAAATTGTAAGTGTCCAGCTTGTAAAAACTATACAAGAGCATATATAAGACATTTATTTAAAGCTAAGGAATTATTAGCAATGAGACTTTGTGTTCTTCATAATTTATATTTTTATAATAAATTAATGGAAGACATAAGAAATGCCATTGATGGAGACTATTTTAAAGAGTTTAAAGAACAAAAGCTTAAAGAATGGAATGGTAATGCTTAAGTATTGACAAAATAATATAAAGCATTGTAAACTTCTTAGAAAGAAGTGAAAGCTTTAAATTAAAGAAAGGAAGAGAAATGAAATGGAAACCTTAATACAATTTATTCCAATGATAGTAATCTTAATAGTTTTTTATTTAGTTATGATGCTACCAGAAAGAAAAAGAAGAAAAAAATATGATGAAATGTTAAATTCATTAAAGGTTAATGATAAGGTTATGACTAGAGGAGGAGTTATTGGAAAAATAATAACTTTAGAAAATGATTCAATAATATTAGAATCTGGTCCTAATAAAGCAAGATTAAGATTTACAAAGCAAGCGATATCAAGCAAAATTGATGAACAAGCTACAAAAAAGGAAGCTTAATTAATAATTCCCTTTAGTATTTCATAAAATGAAATATTAGGGGGTGTTTTTATGAAGGGACTTAAATTTTTAAAGTCATTATCAAAAGGATTAATACGTTCATTATTTTTAGTTTTATTATTTTTAATTATATTATCAGTTTTTATGATGAAGATAGAAATAAGTGAAAAAAGCTACAAGATTCTTTATTCTATAATATTATCAATTTCATTAATTATAGGTGGAGTTTATGCCGCGAAGAAAAATGAAAGTAAAGGTCTTTTAATAGGAATTATTTTAGGAGTAATTTTCTTTTTTTTAACTAACTTAATGGTTGGATTAATAAAAGGAAATGTGTTATTACAAGAAAATTTTTTAATATATTTAATATTGGATATATTTCTTGGTGGAGTCTCTGGAGTGTTAGGAGTAAATCTTTAAATAAGATTTACTCTAGCACTACTATAAAACGTTTTCTTATTTTTTAGTATAGAAAAATAAAAAATCTTTATTCGATAAAAGTCCTGTGGTATAATAACTTGTGTGTTGTGAATTTCTAATACTGAGGAGGATATATATGAAGACAAAAGGTAAAAGTTCAATTTTATTCATATTGTGCATTTTATTTATTTGTGGCTTTGCTTTTGTAGGATATAAAGGCATTGAAATTGCAGGATATGAATTTAGACCTTTTAGCAAAACAATAACTAGAGGGTTAGATTTACAAGGAGGAGTTTCTGTAGTAATGGAAATACAAGATGCTGACTCTGTTGATAATCTAAGTGAAAAATTAGAACAAGTAAAAGAGCAATTAGCAGTAAGAGTAAACAAAGTAGGTGTTGCTGAAACCGTTGTATCAACAGAAGGAGATAGAAGAGTAAGAATTGACATTCCAGGACAATATGATTCAGCAAGTATTATTGAAAATTTAAGTAAATCAGGAGAATTAACTTTTGTTTCTCCAGATGAAGATGTTATTTTAACTGGAGATGATGTAAAAAAAGCATCAGTTACTTATGACTCTACAACAAACAAGCCACAAGTTTCATTAGAATTAAATGATAGTGGAAAAACTAAGTTTGCAGAAGCTACAGAAAAATATATGGGCAAGCAAATTTCAATAAAAATGGATGATGAAACAATAAGTAGTCCAACTGTACAAGCTGTTATTTCAGATGGAAATGCTGTAATAACAGGTAGTGGAAGTGTTACAGAGTCAAAAAGCTTAGCAGCTGTAATAAATGCTGGTGCATTACCTGTAACAATAAAACAAGTATCATTACAAACAGTAGGAGCACAACTTGGCGAAACTGCTCTTCCAAATGCAGTAAAGGCAGGATTTATAGGGGTAGCATTAATATTCTTATTTTTAATAATTTATTATAGAGTTCCAGGATTTCTTGCAAGTTTAGCATTAACTTTATTTATATGTTTAGTTTTATTTATATTTGAAGAAATAGGAACAACTCTAACCTTACCAGGAATTGCAGGCTTCTTGCTTACAATTGGTATGGCAGTAGATGCAAATGTACTTATATTTGAAAGAATACGAGAAGAAGTTAAAAAAGGCGTATCAAGCAAAACTGCAGTTCAAAGAGGTTTTGAAAATGCTATGTCTTCAATAGTGGATTCAAATGTTACAACTATAATAGCAGCATTAGTTCTTTATTTCCTTGGTTCAGGTTCTGTAAAGGGATTTGCTATAACTTTAATGATAGGTATCATAGTAAGTTTATTTACAGCATTATTTGTAACTAAATTCCTTATGAACCGTGCAGTAGAAATGGGGCTATTAAAGAAGCCATCTTGTTTCGGTGTAAAGAGGGGGTAGAATGATGCTAAAGGTAGTAGAAAAGAAAAAAATATGGTTTTCAATATCAGCTATTGTAATTTTAATAGGAATAGGATTTATGGTCTTTAAAGGACTAAACTTAGGTATTGACTTTGCAGGAGGAACAAGTGTTGTTTTTGAGTTTGGTGGAGATTTTGATAAAGCAGAAGTAGATAAAATGGTTAAAGAGTATGCTAAAGATCCTGTAACAAATACAATAAATGATACTCAATATGAAGTAAAGTCAAAGGATTTTCCAAATGATAAGGTTACTGAATTTGTTAAAGAATTAAAAGAAAAATATGATACAATGCCTGAAGAAGATTCAAAAGTTATAGTTTCACAAGATGAAGTTGGAGCATCAATAGGAAAAGACCTTACAAAAAGTTCATTAATAGCATTAGCAGTAGCCTTTGTTGCAATGCTTATATATATTGCTATAAGATTTGAATTTAAGTTTGGTATAGCTGCTTTAACAGCTCTAATTCATGATGTTTTAATAACATTAAGTGTATATGCTATATTTAGAATTTCAGTTAATTCACCATTTATAGCAGCTATATTAACCATTGTAGGTTATTCAATTAATGCCACAATAGTTATATTTGATAGAATAAGAGAAAATAGAAAAGCAAATAGAAGAGCTGATGTTAATGAAATTACAAATAAGAGTATAAGTCAAACTATGGCAAGATCAATAAATACAACATTAACAACATTATTTACAATAGTTGCAGTATTTATATTTGTACCAAGTGTTAGAGAATTTTCATTCCCAATAATAATTGGTATTTTATCAGGTCTTTATTCATCAATAACAATAGCACCATCAGTTTGGACTTTATTAGAAAAAAAGAATAAAAAAAGTGCTAAATAATTTTAGTTCATAACACCAATAAGTGAAGTAGGAAATTTCTATTTCACTTATTTTTCTTTGAAAAAATGTATATTTAATTTGGTTTTTCTTTAATATAAGAAAAAGAATTGATATTATTATAAAATTAAATTATAATATACTTGTTTTCTTATTTTATGGAGGAGTGAATCATGAGTAATTTTTGGAATAGTATATATTATCCAAATTACATATCAGGATATAATCCCTTCTTGCTTAAACATATGAATAAAGCTATAGAAAAATTAGTTGATGCTATTAACAATAGAAAAAAAATAGTAGTCTATGGAATATCAAATGTAGATGGTATATGTGCGATTTCATCATTAACCTTACTTTTAAGATACTTAAATGCAGATGTAGAGTATTTAGTTCATGATGAAATAAAATCAAGAAAAATTGATTGTAGAGCACTTAAAGATAACATAGATTTTCTAGGAACTGATTTACTTATAACTTTAGGCGTAGATTTAAAAGGCCAAGAAGAGTTAAAACTTTGTGAAAAGTTAGGGATAGATTTTGTTATATTAGAGAACAAAAAAACTGATATTGAAAAAAAATACATTTATATAAATCCAAATCAAAAAGGGTGCCAGTATAGATATAAAAATTTATCTTTAAGTGAAGTAACCTTTAAGCTTATGCAATCTATAGCAATTTACTATAGCTTAAAAAGCATAAATAAGTATCTTGACCTTATTACTATAGGGTCAAAGTGGCTAGAACTTCCAGCAAAGGGTGAAAATGCTGTCATTCTTAAAGAAGGTAAAAAGTTTTTAGTTGGCACTAATAATTATGGACTAAGAGCAATAATGGATTTTAATAAAATAATAGATTTAAATGATGAAAATATACTTAGAATTATAGAATTTATAACTCCTTCAGTAAATCCAGTAGGCGTATTGGGAAATTCTAAAATAGTAGTGGAACTATTAACTACAGATGATAAAGATAGAGCAGAACAAATAGTTAAGTATTTACATTCATTAAATAGAAAAAATGAAATAGATATATTATAATTGTGGAGGAATTACTATGGATTTAAAAGATAAAATTAGAGTTATTGAAGGCTTTCCTCATGAAGGAATAAGTTTTAAAGACATAACAACATTAATACAAGATAAAGAAGCTCTTAAAGAGGCTATAGACCAAATAGTAGAACATTTAAAAGATAAAAATATAGATATTATAGTAGCACCAGAAGCTAGAGGATTTATATTTGGTGTACCAGTAGCTTATGCATTAGGTGCAGGATTTGTTCCAGTAAGGAAAAAAGGTAAATTACCTGGAGAAACTTTAGAAATAAGCTATGGTTTAGAGTATGGTTCAGATGTATTACAAATTCATAAAGATTCAATAAAAAAAGGACAAAGAGTTGCTATAATAGATGATTTATTAGCAACAGGAGGAACTACTGAAGCTGCTATAAAACTTATAAAAAAAGCAGAAGCAGAAATTGTTTCTTTAGATTTTGTTGTTGAACTTACAGGACTTAATGGAAGAGAAAAATTTAAAGACTTTGATGTATTTAGTTTAGTAGATTATGAATTTTAAAAAAGTGGCTAAAGCCACTTTTTTATTTAATAAAAATTTATATTAATTGTTAAAATAGACTTTTTATTTTCTTAAAGTTGAAAAAGAAAACATAATAATATATAATGTTTAAATAAACAATAGCTGGTTTTTACCAGCTATTATCAGTTAAAAATAAAGCTTAAGGGGAGATAGTCTGTATGAGTGATAAATTAATTGATGATTTAATTGACAACATAAAAGAAAATAAATTAAATGTTAATTTAGACATTATAAATAAAGCTTATAATTTTGCTAAAGTAAAACATGGAAATCAAATTAGAAAATCAGGAGAGCCTTATATAATTCATCCAGTTGCTGTAGCTAAGATACTTGTAGAGATGGGGATGGATACAAGTACTATAGCAGCAGGACTTCTTCATGATGTTTTAGAAGATACTAGTTGTACTTTTGAAACAATGGAAAAAGAATTTAATTTAGAAATTGCAAAGCTTGTAGATGGAGTTACAAAGCTTACAAAATTTGAGTATAAATCAAAGGAAGAACAACAAGCAGACAATGTAAGAAAAATGCTTCTTGCTATGGCAGAAGATATAAGAGTTATAATAATAAAACTAGCAGATAGACTTCATAATTTAAGAACTTTAGAATATATGACTAAAGAGAAACAAATGCAAAAAGCAAAAGAAACTCTTGATATTTATGCACCCTTAGCTCACAGATTAGGTATGTCTAAAATAAAATGGGAATTAGAAGATTTATCCTTTAGATACCTTCATGAAAAAGAATATTATGATTTAGTAAATGCAATAGCAGAAAAAAGAACTGAAAGAGAAGAATATACAGCTAAAGTTGTTAATGAACTATTAGAAAGACTTCAAGAGGCAGGAATAGATGCTGAAATAGATGGAAGACCAAAGCATTTTTATAGTATATATAGAAAAATGATAAAGAAAAATAAAACCTTAGATCAAATATTTGATTTAATAGCAGTAAGGGTTTTAGTAAATTCAGTTAAAGATTGCTATGGTGTTCTTGGAATAGTACATACAATTTTTAAACCAATACCAGGAAGATTTAAAGATTACATAGCAATGCCAAAACCTAATATGTATCAATCATTACATACAACAGTAATTGGAAAAGGTGGAAGGCCTTTTGAAATACAAATAAGAACCTTTGATATGCATAAAACAGCTGAATATGGTATAGCTGCCCATTGGAAATATAAAGAGGGAGATAATAGCACAGTAAGTAAGGAAAAAGATTTTGATAAAAAATTAGTATGGCTTAGAGATATGCTTGAATGGCAAAAGGATACTTCAGATGCTCATGAATTTATAGAGGATTTTAAAATAGACCTTTTTTCAGATGAAGTATTTGTTTTTACTCCTAAAGGAGTAGTAATAAATTTAGCAAGTGGAAGTACACCTATAGATTTTGCTTATAGAATACATACTGATGTAGGAAATAAGTGTGTAATGGCAAAGGTTAATGGAAAGGTTGTTCCATTAGATTATAAGCTAAAAACTGGAGAAATTGTTGAAATAATCACTTCAAACAGTTCTAAAGGTCCTAGTATGAACTGGCTAAATTATGCAAAGAGTAATCAGGCTAGAAGTAAAATAAGAGCTTGGTTTAAAAAGGCTAATAGAGAAGAAAATATAAATAAGGGAAAAGAAATACTAGAAAAAGAATTAAAGAAATATTCTGTTTCCTTTAATGAAATTGCTAAAGGAGAAGCTTATGAAAGGCTTCAAAAGAAATATAATTTTCATAATTTAGATGAATTATATGCAGGGTTAGGTAGTGGAATTATTCCAATATTAACTTTCATGTCAAAGCTAAGAGAAGGAAATCTTCATGAAAAACCTACTGATGAAGAAATTACAAAGGAAATAGAAGAAAAAAATGAAAAACACACTAAGGAAAAGGAAGTTGTAAAAACTAAGTCTGGAATTATAATAAAGGGAGAAAATAACCTTTTATATAGACTTGCAAGGTGTTGTACTCCAGTTCCAGGAGATGATGTTTTAGGATATATAACAAAAGGAAGAGGAGTATCAATTCATAGAAAGGATTGTATAAATTTAATCTCTTTAATAAAGCATGACCCAGAAAAGGTTGTGGAAGTAAGTTGGGGAGAAAAAGAAGCAAAATCCTCTTATATTGCAGAGATAAAAATAAAAACAGATGATTCTGTAGGATTAATAAGTGATGTTAGTAAAACAATAAGTGATTGTGGATTAAACATAGTAGCCCTTAATGCAAATTCTCAAAGTGCAAATAAAGCTATAATGACAGTTAAAGTTGAAATAAAGGCAATAGACCAATTAAAAGAACTAATGAAAAAGATAAGAAAAATTAAAGGTGTTACAGAAGTATTTAGAATGAATAATTAAGGAAGTGTAAATTTGAGAGTAGTAGTTCAAAGAGTTACTTCTTCTAAGGTTGTTGTAGATGGAAAGACAATTGGAGAAATAAAAAAAGGTTTTAATCTCCTTATTGGAATTTCAAAGGAGGATACAATAGAAGATTTAAAATATATAAAAGACAAAGTTGTAAATTTAAGAGTTTTTGAAGATGAAAATGATAAATTAAACCTTTCTCTTCTTGATATAAAAGGGGAAATTTTAGTTATTTCTCAATTTACTCTTTATGGAGATTGTAGAAAAGGAAGAAGACCAAACTTTATGAATGCAATGGGAGGCAAAGAGGCAGAAAAACTTTATGAAGTTTTTGTTAATCTCCTTAAAGAAACAGGATTAAAAGTAGAAACTGGAGAATTTGGTGCTGATATGAAAGTTGATATTCAAAATGATGGCCCAGTTACAATTTTAATTGATAGTAAAAAGAATTTTTAAAAGGAGATGTAAAAAATGATAATAAAAGCAATACCAACAGGGGAAATACAAGCTAATTGTTATATAGTTATGGATGAAAATACTTCTGAAGCTGTAATAATTGACCCAGGTGCAGATGAAGAAATTATTTATAATTTAATTGAAAATATGAAAGCTAAAGTAAAATATATACTTCTTACTCATGGACACTTTGACCATGTAGGAGCAGTAGAATATCTTTCAGAAAAGTTAAATGTTCCTTTTTATATTAACAAAAAAGATGAAGAGTATGCTTTAAAAGATGACTATGTTTTTAGAAAACTTAGAAAGGCTGATGGATATCTTAAAGAAGGAGATATTTTTAAAATTGGAAATAAAGAAATTAAAGTCCTTGAAACACCAGGACATTCTAAGGGAGGAGTATCTTTTTTAATTGAAGATAACTTATTTACAGGAGATACTTTATTTTTAGGTTCTGTTGGAAGAACTGATTTTAATGGTGGAAGTTTTGAGGAGATAATTTCAAGTATAAAAACAAAACTTATTCCTCTTGGAGATATTATAAAAGTATATCCAGGCCATGGACCTTCTTCAACTATTTCATATGAAAAAATGAGAAATCCTTATTTAAGATAGGTGAAAAAATGAATATAAAATTAAATGATTTTAAATATAGATATGACGTATATCAAATGTTTAATATATATTTTCCTTTAGATGAGCTTAAATTTTCAGAATCTGAAGGAGATTATTCTATTATTATAAAAGATAATAAAGTAACATTTGAATATAAAGATATAAAAGATGAAGCTTTAGAAAATAAAGAAGAATATTTTAAAGAAACTATAAAAAAGCTTATATTTAAAAATCTTCAAAAGATAACAAAAGATGTTTACCCTTGGGGAACTTTAGTTGGAATAAGACCTTCAAAAATTGCACTTAAAGGGTTAAGAGAAGGGCTTAGTGAAGAAGAAATTAAAAAGGTTTTTTATGATAAACATTATGCTTTAGAAGAAAAGGCACAATTATGTATTGATGTTGCAAAATCTGAAGATAAGTTTGTAAATAAAGACCCTAAAAATATTTCCATTTATATAGGTATGGCATTTTGTCCTACAAGATGTCTTTACTGTTCATTTGCTTCGAATCCTATAAATGGCAACAAAAAGTTTGTAGAACCTTACTTAAAAGCTTTAAGTTATGAAATTAAGGAAATGAGTAAGTATGTAAAAGAAAAAAATTTAAAAATAGAAACTATTTATTTTGGTGGTGGAACTCCAACTTCAATTAATAATGAAGAATTTGAAAATCTTATGAATCTTATATATAATTCATTCATTAAAGAAAATTCTCCAAGAGAGTTTACAGTAGAATGTGGAAGACCAGATTCTATTACACTTGAAAAACTTAAAACAATGAAGAGATATAATGTTACAAGAATAAGTATAAATCCTCAAACTATGAATGATAAAACCTTAAAACTTATAGGAAGAAATCACACTTCAAAGGATGTAATAGAAAAATTTAAAATGGCAAAAGATTTAGGCTTTCAGGATATAAATATGGATATGATAATAGGTCTTCCAGGAGAAGGATTAGAAGAGGCTAAACATACAGCAAAAGAAATATTAAAGTTATCTCCAGATAGTTTAACTGTTCATGGATTATCATTAAAGAGAGGCTCTATTATGTATGAAAATTTCATCTTAAAAAAGGGTCTTGGACTTAAAAGTCAAGAAGAAATCATGAAAATGTATGAAGAAAGTAGAGAATTAGCAAAAGCCTTAGATATAAAGCCTTATTATATGTATAGGCAAAAAAATATGGTTGGCAATATGGAGAACTTAGGCTATGCAAAGCAGGGAAAAGAATGTCTTTATAATATTGAAATGATAGAAGATAAACAAACTATAATAGCCCTTGGAGCAGATGCTGTTACTAAAGTTGTCTTTTTAGAAGAAAACAGACTTGAAAGATTTGCAAATGTTAAAGACCTTAAAGGTTACACAGAAAGAATACAAGAAATGGTAGAAGGAAAAATCAAACTTTTAAATACTTTGTACTAAGCAAATTTTTTTATTTAGGCACAGAAGTTGCTTTCCTATCTTTGCTTCGCTGCTCCGTCGACAGGCTCCAAGTTTGCTACTTCGCAAAATAGGAACCTCCAATCTAAATAAATAAAAATAATAGAAAAGTTTGTTGGTAGAGAACTTTATTTAAAAGGAAAAGAGATATATAATAAGAGATGTGTATTGAAATAAAAAATAAGATTTGAAAGGAATGACAAAAGAATGGGAGAAGCTTTAGGCGGATTGAAAAGAACTATGTATTGTGGTCTTGTAAGAGAAGCTAATATTGGTGAAACAATAACTCTTATGGGATGGGTACAAAGAAATAGAAAGCTTGGAGGGCTTGAGTTTATAGACCTTAGAGATAGAGAAGGAATAATGCAAATTGTATTTGGGGAAGAAATAAATGCAGAGGCTTTTGAAAAAGCTAAAACTGTAAAGCCTGAATATTGTATAGCTGTAACTGGTAAGGTTGTAAAGAGAGAAGCTGTAAATGAAAATATGCCTACTGGAATGGTAGAATTATTAGGCTCAAGTTTAAAGATTTTATCAGAATCTGAAACTCCACCTATAATGATTAAAGAAGGATTAGATGCATCAGAACAAATAAGATTAAAATATAGATATTTAGACCTTAGAAGACCTGATATGCAAAATATCTTTATGATAAGAAATAAAACTACAAAGGCTATAAGAGATTTCTTAGTTGATAATGGATTTATAGAAGTTGAAACTCCAGTGCTTACAAAGTCAACTCCAGAAGGTGCAAGAGATTATTTAGTTCCTTCAAGAAATTATCCAGGAATGTTTTATGCCCTTCCACAATCTCCTCAAACTTTAAAACAAATATTAATGGTATCAGGTTTTGATAAGTACTATCAAATAGCAAAATGTTTTAGAGATGAAGATTTAAGAGCAAATAGACAACCAGAATTTACTCAAGTTGATATGGAATTAAGCTTCGTTGAAGAAGATGATGTTATGGAAGTAAATGAAAGATTAATAGCACATGTATTTAAAGAAGTTGTTGGATATGATGTTAAACTTCCAATTAAGAGAATGACATTTAAAGAAGCTATGGAAAAGTATGGTTCAGATAAACCAGATTTAAGATTTGGAATGGAAATAACTGATTTAACTGAAACCGTAAAGGATGTAGATTTTAAAGTATTTACTAGTGCTTTAGAAATAGGTGGTTCTGTAAGAGCTTTATGCTTAAAGGGTGGAGCATCTATGGGAAGAAAAGACATAGATAGATTAGGAGAATTTGTTAAAACATATAAGGCTAAAGGTTTAGCTTATATTCAATTAAAAGAAGAAGGAATAAAATCTCCTATAGCAAAATTCTTAACAGAAGACCAAATGAATAAGATAATATCTACAATGAACGCAGAAAAGGGAGATTTAATTCTTATAGTTGCAGATAAAAATTCAATAGTATTCCAATCTCTTGGAGCATTAAGATTAGAACTTGCTAAAAAGTTTGATTTAATAAAGGATAAAAATGAATTTAACTTTACATGGATTACAGAATTCCCATTATTTGAATATAGTGAAGAAGAAGGAAGATATACAGCTTGTCACCATCCATTTACAGCACCAATGGATGAAGATATAGATATGATAGAAACAGACCCAGGAAAGGTACGTTCTAAGGCTTATGACTTAGTTTTAAATGGAGAAGAATTAGGTGGAGGAAGTATAAGAATACATACTATAGAACTTCAAGAAAGAATGCTTAGAGCATTAGGCTTTACAGAAGAACAAGCATGGGAATCTTTTGGATTCTTATTAGAAGCCTTTAAGTTTGGACCACCACCACATGGAGGATTAGCTTTTGGTTTAGATAGAATGGTAATGTTCTTAGCAAGAACAGATAATATAAAAGATGTTATAGCATTCCCTAAAAACCAAAATGCATACTGTTATTTAAGTGAAGCTCCAAATATAGTTGATGAAAAGCAACTTAAAGACCTTGGAATAAAAGTTGATGTTAAAAAAGAAGAAGTAACAGAGGAATAAAAATTACTTCATGTTATAAGAACCTATAAAGTAGACTCTAAAAAATCTACTTTTATAGGTTCTTTTTTGTATGGTAAAAAACTTTAATGTAAAAATACTAGTATTCACTAAACAAAAATAATAATTATAAAGTGTATAAAGAACTTGTTAAGAAAATATTTGCCAATGTTAATAGAGTGTTAAAGACCTAGTTAAAGCAAATAAAAAAATATAAAATATTAAAGATAAGTAAAAAAAAATTAAACTAAAGTAAAAAAAATTATATTTTTGTTAAAAGGAGAATTATGATGGACAGTATACAAATGTTAATACAACTTATTGGAGGATTAGGTTTATTTCTTTATGGAATGAAGCTTATGGGAGATGGATTAGAAAATGCAGCAGGGGATAGGCTTAAAGGTATATTAGAAAAGGTAACAAGTAATAAGTTTATTGGAGTTTTAGTTGGAGCAATAGTAACAGCAATAATACAAAGTTCAAGTGCTACTACAGTAATGGTTGTAAGCTTTGTTAATGCAGGTCTTATGAGTTTAGTTCAAGCCGTTGGAGTAATTATGGGAGCTAATATTGGAACAACTATAACAGCTCAAATGGTTTCGCTTGATTTAGATGCTATAGCTCCTTTATTTGTAGGAATTGGTGCTATTGCAATGCTTATTTGTAAAAAGAAAAAATCTAAAGATATATTTTCAATAGTTTTAGGATTTGGAATATTGTTTTTAGGAATGAATACAATGTCATCAGCTATGGCTCCTCTTGGAGAATCAGAAACTTTTGTAGATATTATTTATTTTATAGGAGATAATAAATTATTAGGTGTTTTAGCAGGATTAGTTATGACAGCCATTGTTCAAAGTTCTTCTGCCACTACTGGAATTTTAGTAGCATTAGCTTCAACTGGGTCAATAGATATGAATGCAGCACTTCCAATAATATTTGGGTGTAATATAGGTACTTGTGTTACAGCTCTTCTTGCCTCTGCAGGAGCAAATAGAACAGCAAAAAAAGCAGGACTAGTTCATCTTTTATTTAATACAATAGGTGTTTTAATCTTTTTACCATTTATGAATATAGTAATAGATTTAATACAAAAAATAAGTCCGGACCAAGTGACAAGACAAGTTGCAAATGCTCATACAATATTTAATGTAACAGTAACTTTAATACTTCTTCCACTATCTAATTTTTTAGTGTTATTAGTTAATAAAATAATGCCAGGAGATTCAAAAATAGAAAAAGAAGGAGCTATATATTTAGATAAAAAGCTTTTAGAAACTCCTGTTGTAGCAGTAAATCAAGTTTTTAAAGAAACTTTGAGAATGGGAGAACTTGCAAAGAATAATTTAGAGTTTTCTATGGAAGCTTTTTTAGAAGAGGATGAAGAAAAAATACAAAAGGTTTATAAAAATGAAAAAACAATAAATATACTTGAAAAAGAAATAACAGATTATCTTGTAGATTTATCTTCACATGAATTGCCTGAAAATGATAGTAAAATATTAAGTGCAACTTTTCATGTTATAAATGATTTAGAAAGAATAGGAGACCATGCAGAAAATATAGTAGAACTTGCAACAGAAAAAATAAACACTAAGGCAAAAATAGAAAGTGATGCTAAAAATGAGCTTATTACAATGTATAAAAAATCCCTAGAAGCAGTTAAAATTGCTTTAGATAGCTATGAAAAAAAGGATAAAAATATAGCAAAAGAAATAAAGCCTATAGAAGAGAAAATTGACAATTATGAAAGAGACTTTAGAGAAAATAACATATTAAGATTAAATGAAAAAATTTGTAATGCAAATTCAAGCACAATATTTCTAGATTTAATAAGTAATTTAGAAAGAATAGGAGACCATGCAACAAACATAGCAGAAACAGTAGCTTAAAATATTATTAAAAAGCTAAGGCAAAATAAAAATGCCTTAGCTTTTTTAGTATAAATTTTTAACAAAGCCCTTTTTTATTGTTTCCAGTAGTAGTAGTAGTAGTAGTAGCATTATTTCCACAAAGATTTAAAGGGCTAGTTCCTTTATTACCATTATTAGAATAATTAGTTTTTATAAAGTTAATTTTTTGATTTAAAGTACTAAGAGTATTTTTATATTCTGTATTATAAGGATTTAGTTTAGCAGCTTTTTTTAAATGATTAACACCAGAGTGAATCCAGCCCTTTTTAATAAGTAATACTCCTGTTAAGTAGTTCCATTCAGGAGAAGAAGCATCAGATACAAGATTAAGCTTAGCTTCAGCAGAAAGAAAATCATCTACTCCTATAAGCTCTCTTACTTCTTCAAAGGTAATATTTTGTGATATAAGTCTATAGGCTTCATTTAATTCACTTAATTTTTCATTATAAAGACTTTTTGAATTTTCATCTGTTCCTTCATTTAAGTAATTTTCTATTATATTTTTATAGGCATCAGTTACTTCTTTTGAAGTGGAATTTGGAGAAACGCCTAGTAGTTTATAAGGGTCCATAAAAATATGCTCCTAAAAATTTATATTAATATTTTATGAAAGATTTATAGTTTGGTGAAGATATTGGTGTATACATTCATAAGACCTAAATTAATTACATTTTCAATTATTTCCTTATTAGATTTTATAGGAAGCTTTTTTAAATTTTCTGTGCAATTTGCTATAAGACTTATTAATATAAAATCTATATTAGATTTTATAGATTTTATAAAAGATTCATAGGGTAAATTATTTATGTTAAAGGCTTTTTCTATAGGATTAAAATTAATATTTTTTCTTACAGTAGGTTCCATATCTATTTTTAAATCATCTAAAGCATCAATAAGATAAATCCATTTTCCAAAGCTATATCCAAAGTTATAAAGATTGTTTCGTGTTAAAGGACTATCTTCATTAATTTCATAGGGGTATTCTTTTAAAATTTTCCCTATTATATCACTAAAAGGGTGACAGATTTCATCTAAAGAATATAAAGAAGAGCTATTTTCAATAATATGAAGGTTAGATAAGTTTTCATTTAATATATTATCAAGATTTTTAAAGGTAATTTTTTTATAAAAGGGATAAAATAATTTTAAAAGTAAGGGTGGTACTAAACTATTATTATCTAACTTATCATCTAAAAGTTTATAATAAATTAAGGATATGTTTAAATCAGAAGAATAATCTATAGCATTAGAGGAAAAAAACTCTCTTTTTTCTAAGGGATGTTTTATACATGAAGAGGTAAACTTTTTTGAATCTTCTACAGTTAACCCATCAAGAAGTATAGCAAAAAAAGTAATATCATAATTTAATCCAATTCTTGGAATATTACCAAATTTATTTTTAATAGCAGAACAAATACTACAATAATATGTTCTGAATTTATTAAAATCCTTTACTTTAAGTTCATTTTTTAAAGGTAAAATATACCCAAACATTAATATTTTCCTCCTAGAAAACATTTAAGAAAACTTCTAAGAGCATTATATGAATAAAAAGAAAAAATGTTATTACTTTCCCATACTTGACATAAATTCCTGAAATGATATTATTAAAATAGTTGATTATTAGTATTTAAAGGAGTTTTTACAATTGATGACATTAGATAAATTTGAAAAAGCATATGAAACAGTACAAAAAGTAATTTTAGAAACAAAATTAATCTATAGTGATTATTATTCAGACCTTACAGGAAATAAGGTTTATTTAAAGCCTGAAAATATGCAAAAAACAGGAGCTTACAAAATAAGAGGAGCTTATTATAAAATAAGTACTTTAACAGAAGAGGAAAGAAATAGAGGACTTATAACAGCATCAGCAGGAAACCATGCACAAGGAGTTGCTTATGCAGCAAAAGCTTATAATGCAAAGGCAGTAATAGTTATGCCAACTACAACTCCACTTATAAAAGTAAATAGAACAAAAGCATATGGAGCAGAAGTTATATTATATGGAGATGTTTATGATGAAGCATGTAGCTATGCTTTAAAATTAGCAGAAGAAAAAGGATATACTTTTATTCATCCCTTTGATGATTTAGATGTAGCAACTGGTCAAGGTTCAATAGCAATGGAAATTATAAAAGAACTTCCAACAGTGGATATTATTTTAGTTCCAATTGGAGGAGGTGGACTTGCAACAGGTGTATCAACTCTTGCAAAACTTCTTAATCCAAATATAAAAGTAATTGGAGTAGAACCAGCTGGAGCAAATTGTATGCAAGCTTCATTAAAGGCAGGAGAAGTTGTAACTCTTCCAAATGTAGATACAATAGCAGATGGTACAGCAGTAAAAACTCCAGGAAGTAAGATATTCCCTTACATACAAGAAAATATTGATGATATAATAACAGTAGATGATGAAGAACTTATAGTAGCATTTTTAGATTTATTAGAAAATCATAAAATGCTTGCAGAAAATTCAGGACTTTTAACATTAGCTGCTCTTAAGCATTTAGATGTTAAAGACAATAAGATTGTATCTATAATAAGTGGAGGAAATATGGATGTTATTACTTTTGCATCATTAGTACAACATGGACTTATAGCAAGAGAACGTATATGTACAGTTTCTGTACTTCTTCCAGATAAGCCAGGAGAATTAACTAATGTATCTAAAGTAATTGCAGAGGCACAAGGAAATATAATTCAACTTGAACATAATCAATTTGTAAGTATAAATAGAAATAGTGCAGTTGAATTAGATATTACAATGGAAACATTTGGACATGAACATAAAGTTCAAATATTAAAAGCTCTTAGAGATAATGGATACAAGCCAAAACTTGTACAATCAAAAAGAATATATCAATAAGATAAATTAAAAAATATATACTATTTAGGAGGATTTAATAATGGAAAAAGAAATAGTTTATACAGATAATGCACCACAAGCTATAGGGCCATATGTGCAAGCACAAATAATAGGAGATTTAGTTTTTACTTCAGGACAAATTCCACTAGTTCCTGCAACAGGAGAATTAATTACTGAAATAAAAGCAGCTACAAAACAAAGTTTAGAAAATGTTAAAGCTATATTAGAAGAAGCAGGAAGCTCTTTAGATAAGGTTGTTAAGACAGTAGTTTTCATAAAAAATATGGATGATTTTGCTTTAGTTAATGAAGTTTATGGGGAATATTTTGTTAATAATAAACCAGCAAGAAGTTGTGTAGAGGTAGCAAGATTACCTAAAGATGCATTAATTGAAATTGAAGCTATTGCAACAAAGTAGTAAAAAGTTTTTTAAAAAGCTGCCTAAAATAAGGCAGCCTTTTTAAATTTTAAATCATAAAATAAAGGGGGAATTTAATGAGTCAAAATAAGAAAAAAAGAAAAAGTATATTTAAAATTATTTTTGGAAGAACAGCAATAATAGCATTACTTTTAATAATCCAAATAGGGGTTCTTGCATTATCTTTTAATTGGCTAGCAGGTTATATGACTTATATTTATGGAGGATTTACTGTTTTAACAGCAGTTCTTGTAATATATATTATAAATAAAGAAGGAAATCCAACATTTAAGCTAGCATGGATGGTGCCTCTTTTGATATTTCCTGTTTTTGGAGCATTATTTTATTTATTTGTACAACTTCAAATAGGAACTAGGCTTATAAATCATAGATTAGGGATTAATATAAAAAAGACTAAGAAATTTTTAAAACAAAATAAAGAGTTAATGGAAGAAATTGAATTAGAGGATAAAAAAGTAGCTAATCTTGCAAAATATATGAATGAATATGGAGGATATCCAATATATAAAAACACTTCTGTTAAGTATTTTCCTTTAGGGGAATATAAATTTGAGGAACTAAAAAAACAACTAGAAAAAGCAAAAAGATTTATATTTTTAGAATATTTTATTGTAGAAGAAGGATTTATGTGGAATTCTATATTAGAAATTTTAGAAAGAAAGGTTAAAGAAGGAGTAGAGGTAAGATTTATGTATGATGGTACTTGTTCTTTAATACTTCTTCCATATAATTATCCTAAGAAGATGGAGAAACTTGGTATAAAGTGTAAGATATTTAGTCCAATAAAGCCTGCCTTATCTACTTATCAAAATAATAGAGACCATAGAAAAATATTAGTTATAGATGGTCATACAGCTTTTACTGGAGGAATAAATCTTGCTGATGAATATATAAATAAAAAGGTTGTTTATGGCCATTGGAAAGATACAGGAATTATGCTTAAAGGGGAAGCAGTTAAAAGTTTTACTTTAATGTTTCTTCAAGCATGGAATATTACTGAAAAAAATGAAGAGGATTATGGAAAATATATATGTAATGTTAAAGATGAAGAGGCAAAAGGATATGTAATGCCTTATGGAGATAGTCCTGTTGATAATGAAAATGTTGGTGAACAGGTATATATGGATATTATAAATACTGCAAAAGATTATGTTCATATAATGACACCATATTTAATTTTAGATAATGAAATGATGACTGATTTAAAATATGCTGCAAAATCTGGGGTGGATGTTAAACTTATTCTTCCACATATTCCAGATAAATGGTATGCTTATTTTCTTGCAAGGACATATTATAAAGAGCTTATAGAAGCAGGAGTAGGTATATATGAATATACTCCAGGATTTGTTCATGCTAAGTCCTTTGTGTCAGATGATGAAAAAGCTGTTGTGGGAACTATAAATTTAGATTATAGAAGTCTTTATTTACATTTTGAATGTGCTGTTTTCACATATAAAACAACTCTTGCCTATGATGTGGAAAAAGATTTTCAAGAAACACTAAAAAAATGTGAAAAAATAACCTTAGAAAATTGTAAAAAATTTAGCATATTAAAAAAGATTATAGGAGAAATATTAAGATTATTTGCTCCTCTTATGTAAGGAAAAACAATTACTAGAATATAAATAAGTTGAAATTAACTGTAAAAGTTTCATGGGAAATATTAATTATATTAAATTAAAATTTTACATTTAGTCTATAATATAGTATAATTTTAATTAAGAATTAAATAAAGGTGAGATAAAATATGATTAATTTTTGCTTAGATAATATTAGAAATAATTTATTGTTTGGATTTTTAGGGATTTTTATTATGTTTCTTTTAAAGAAAACTATATTTAAAAAGTTTTCTCAAAAATTTAACTACTATATATGGCTTCCCTTAATGATAACAATGGCTATACCCTTAAAAGTAACCATTACAAGAAAAGTATACATTCCTTTTCAAAATGAAATTAATAAAATAAACATTTTAAATCAAGAAGTTATAAATACTACAACTTATGAAAAGGGCATTATAAACTATATAGGCATAATTTATATTTCTATAGTAGTTTTAATAATTACTTTAAGACTTACAAAATATTTTATTTTTAGAAAAAAAGTAATTAAAGAATCTATTGTTATTAATGATAAAGAAATTATTAATATTTTTAATAAAGTAAGACATGATTTAAATATAAAAAAGAATTATTCTTTAAAAATAAACAAAAAATTATCTACTCCTATAAATATAGGAATTTTAAAACCAGAAGTAATAATTCCTAATGAAAAGTATACAGATAAAGAATTAGAGCTTGTATTTAAACATGAACTTATTCATTATAAAAGACAGGACTTTTTCTATAAATTATTTATAATAATAGTTTCTGCTATTAACTTTATTAATCCATTAGTATATTTTATGACTAAAGATATTAATTATTATTGCGAAAGTTCTTGTGATGAAGAAGTTGTAAAAATTTCAACTAAAGAAGATGTTAAAATATATAGTATGGTTATAGCAAAGACAGCTTTAGAAGAAAAATATAAAATTAATAGAGCACTTTCTTTTTCATTAAATGAAAAATCAATAACAGTAAAAAGAATTAAAACTATGTTTGATGAAAAAAAGAAATTTAAAGGAAATATAACTCTTTTTATAACATCCCTTCTTATAATATTAAGTTTTGGAGCAATTATTTTAAACATAGAATATGTTGCTGTACAAGCCTCTGAAAACAAAGATATTATAAATATGGAAACTAATGAAGAAAATGAATATATTAAAAGATTAGAGGAAGTAAAAGATACAAATTATTTAACAAATTTTTTCCAAGACATAATGGTTTCTAAAGATAAAACATTTTTAGAGAATTTACTAAAAGAAGAAAATATTAAATATGAGGATACTTCTAAAAAAATAAGATTTTATTATAAAAAATGGAATGTTTCAATTGATTATTATAAAAATTATTTAAGGATAGAAGAAAAATAAGAGCTTAAATAGCTCTTATTTTTTTAATCAGCAGCATCTATTAATGCTCGCCATGTATCAGGTCCTATTATACCATCACAGGATAAATTATGTTTGTCTTGAAAATAAAGTATAGCAGCATGGGTTTCTGGTCCAAATATTCCATCTTGTCCTATAGTATAACAAGCTCTACTTAACATAATTTGAGCTGCCATAACAGCATCATATTTATTTGCTTTATTATAGCCTACATAGTCAGTATATATATTAAAATAATATCCATTTACTGAACAATCTCCACTTGCTCTAGCTTCAATTGAAGTATTTCCTATATTAGGTGGTGTAACTTCATCAGCAGAAGCTATAATAGAAAATAGTGATGTAGTAGTCATAGTCATTAATAAAACAGAAGTTATAAATTTTTTTTTCATGAGCAATCCCTCCAATTTCATTTAATGACATTATTATACATCATTTTTGTAAACAAGTAAATAGCTTTTTGAAAAAAATGTTGAAAAAACATATAAAATAAGTTTTTTAAAAGAAAATTTAAGCTAAAAATAAATAATTAAAAGTCTATTATGTGTAAAGGTATAAATTTTTTTGAACAAAATATAATGAAATAGTTTTATATAGAAATTAACATAAAGAAAATTGACTAAGTCTAAAAATAAAGTGTAGAATAATAATAGAAATCATTAAAACTTTTGGAGGATTTTTATGAAAAAAAATGCAGCACAAAGGGAATTTAAAAAGTTAAAAAATCAAATAAATCAAATTAGTGAAATAGTTAAAAATTCTAAAGGAAATGCTTTACATGAACATGAGTCTACCATAAGGAAAAAAATACTTCTTCTTATGGAAATTGAAAAGGAAGGTTATGAAGGTTCTAAAGACTTTAAAGAACTTTTAGAAAGATATGAGAATATTTTAGAAGATGTATCTAAAAGAATTTTAGAGAATTATAATAGAAAAAATAATTGTGATTATGATTATTATGAAGTAGTTCGTAATAATTATAAAGTTTTAATTAATTCTGGAATAATGACAGTCCTTACAAAACAACATATTCCAAAACTTATTGCAAAGGAGTTTAATGAAAATTTCCCTGATAATCCTAAAGATGAATACAGAGAAGCTAGAGGTATGAAAAGAAAGTTTATAATTCATTTAGGAGATACAAATACAGGAAAAACTTATAATGCAATTCAAAGATTAAAAGCTTGTAAAAAGGGAGTCTATCTTTCTCCTTTAAGAATACTTGCCTTAGAAAATTTTGAAAAGCTTAATAATGAAAAAATAGTATGTAATCTTCAAACTGGGGAAGAAGAAATCCTAAAAGAAGGAGCAACTCACACGTCTTGTACCATAGAAAAATTAAACTTAAAGGAGCAGTATGAAGTTGCTGTTATTGATGAAATTCAAATGATTGATGATAAGCAAAGGGGAGCTGCTTGGAGTAGGGCTATTTTAGGAGTAAGGGCTAAAGAAATACATGTATGTGGAGCTTTAAATGCAAAGGAAATTTTAATAAAAATCCTTGAAGATTGTAAAGATGACTATGAAATAAAAGAATATAAAAGAAGTATTCCTTTAGAAGTAGAAGATAAGGATTTTTCATATAAAGATGTAGAAGAAGGGGATGCAATAGTATTATTTTCTAAGAAAAAGGTTCTTTCTTTAGCTGAAGAATATTCAGAAAAAGGAATAAAAGCAAGTATAATTTATGGAGACCTTCCACCAGAAACAAGAAGAAAGCAATATGATGATTTTATAAATAAAGAAAACAAGATTTTAATAACTACAGATGCTATAGGAATGGGAGTTAACCTTCCTATAAGAAGGATTGTCTTTTTATCTGTTAAAAAATTTGATGGAGAAGAAATAAGATTATTAACTTCTCAAGAAGTAAAACAAATAGGAGGCCGTGCAGGAAGAAAGGGAATATATGAAACAGGGTACATAGCAAGTGTTGGTCATAACTCAGAATTTATTTCTCATAGACTTAGTGAAAAAGATAAAGTTATTACCTCTGCTGTTATAGGACCATCTGATGCTATTTTAAGAATAAAAACCCTTCCACTTATAGAAAAACTAGCTCTTTGGAGCACAAGAAAAGAAAAGCTTAATTATTATAGAAAAATGGATATAGGAGATTATATAATAATTTTAGATAGATTAAAAAGGTATAAGCTTAAAGAAGAAATTCAATGGAAACTTTTAAAAGTACCCTTTGATGTAACACAAGATGAGCTTATGAAACAGTTTTTATTTTATGTAGATGAACTTTTTATTGCAAAATCAAAAACTATTTCTAAACCTAGAATAATAGGAGAAACTTTAGATGAATTAGAAATTTATTACCAAAAAATAAATATGTATTATTCCTTTAATAAGCTATTTAATTTAAAATTTGAATTTCAATGGATTTATGATGAAAGAATTACAGTTAGTGAAAAAATAAATAGCATATTAAAAAGTTTATAAAAAATAAAAAGGAATGTTGCATTAAGAAATATTAATAGAATATATATTCTTATAAAATTTCTTTGTGCAACAGCCTTTTTTTATTATAAAATAATTTATAGCTATTAAAGTTTTAAAATTTTAGTGGCGAGATTTATAAGCTTTTTTATTAGATTTTATATTCTTTTTTTTACGATTACCTCTCTTTTTAAGGTTTATATATCTTATCATAAATAGTAAAAATACAATAAAAATTATTATAGCTATAAAGATTAAAATTGTATGTATATAAAAAGATTTACTATAGTTAATTAAATCTTTAGTGGTAATGTTTGTATATAAGTTATAATTTTCAGTAAAGCTTTTATCTTGTATTTTTACTTTTCCAACTACTGTTGAATTATTTAAGTTCCAAGAATTAAAGTTACTTTTATTAACATTAATAGTTCTATATTTTTCATTAAAATCATTGTTATAATCAGTTATATCATCTTTAGAAAATACAGGAATTTCATAGGTACATGTTTTTCCAAAGAATTTTAATGGTTTAAATTTTATTTTTATTTTTGATAATTCTTGATTTTTAGGTAAAATGGTTTCTTTTTTTAGATTAAAGCTATAATCCATAAGCTTATTCATATCATCAAATATACCAGTATAATCTCCACCTAAAATTACTCCAACTAATTTATGTCCATCTTTTTCATAAATTGCAACTAAACATCTACCAGCTTTTGTAGTATAACCTGTTTTACCTGCAATGCAATAATTAGTACCTAAATTTTTATTTGTATTAGTTAATTTTGCAGTTTTACCATTTGTAGTAGAAAAAGTATAATCTTTTAAAGATATAGCTTCTCTTACCCAATCATCATTATAGCAAGCTATACCTAAAAGAGCCATATCATAGGCTGTTGAATAATGATTGTTTCCTTTTAATATTGTATCTGAATCTAATCCATTTGGAGTATAAAAGAAGCTATTTTCCATACCTAAAGAAGCAGCTTTTGAGTTCATAACTTTAGAAAAGTTTTCTATATTTCCACTTATAGATTCAGCTATCATTATAGCCATATCATTTCCAGAGGATAGCAAAAGCCCCTTCATTACATTATCAGCAGTGATTTTATCTCCAACAGCAAGTGAAGGAAGCTTGTCTTTATATACTGATGTAGATTCTTGTTCTTTAGCAAGTTCAGAAAATACAAGTTCATCATTTTTATTTTTATTTTCTGAAAGTATAAGAGCAGTTAAAAGTTTTGTTGTAGATGCTATTTGGCTTTTTTCTTCTGCATTAAAAGAATATAGCACTTCTTTAGTATCTAAATCTAAAACTACAGCTTTTTTTGCATTTATTTGAAGAGGGGTATTTTCTTCGGCTTTAGTAGTAACTGGATTTAGAATTATTAAAGAAATACTACATAATATAATAGAAAGAAAGCTAAAAATAGTATTTTTCTTAAGTTTCATTTTATGTATCATCCCTTTCACAAGTTATATTTTATATAAATAAATAATATATGTCTAGAAAAAAACATAAATATGAATTTATAACAAAAATATAACAATATTTAGAAAACATTGACTAAAGCTTAAAAAAAGGTATATAATTATTTAACAATATTAAATATATACTATGTTAAATAAAAAAGGGAGTGAATAATAAAATGGGTGATAATGTTTTTAAAATAACTCCAAAAATAGAAGAGTTATCAGAGTTATGTGTAGAAGATGATTTAATTAATCCTGAACTTTATCAAAAGTTTGATGTAAAAAGAGGACTTCGTGATATTAATGGAAAAGGGGTTCTTGCAGGTCTTACTAATATTTCAGATGTACATGCAAAGGATATAATTGATGGAAAGGAAATTCCATGTCCAGGTAAGCTTTATTACAGAGGGTATAATGTTAAGAATTTGGTTAATGGCTTTATAGAAGAAAAAAGATTTGGTTTTGAAGAAACAACATATCTTTTATTATTTGGAAAGCTTCCTTCAGAAGAAGAATTAAAAGAATTTGATAAAATACTTAAAGAAAAAAGAACATTACCTTCAAATTTTGTAAGAGATGTAATAATGAAAGCACCTAGTAAGGATATGATGAACACTTTATCTAGAGCAGTTTTAACTTTATATTCTTATGATGATAAAGCAGATGATACATCAATTCCAAATGTTTTAAGACAAAGTCTTAATTTAATAAGTGAATTTCCAATGCTTGCAGTATATAGCTACCAAGCATATAACCATAGCATTAATGGAGGAAGTCTTTATATTCATGCACCAGCTAATGAACTTTCAACAGCAGAAAATATTCTTCATATGCTTAGACCAGATAAAAAGTATACAGAACTTGAAGCAAAAATATTAGATATAGCCTTAGTACTTCATATGGAACATGGAGGAGGAAATAATTCTACCTTTACAACTCATGTAGTTACTTCTAGTGGAACAGATACTTATTCTGCAATATCAGCTGCTTTATGTTCATTAAAGGGCCCTAAACATGGAGGAGCTAATATAAAGGTTGTTAGAATGTTTGAAGATTTAAAAAGTAAAGTTCATGATTGGGAAGATGAAGAAGAAATCTCAAATTATTTAAGAAGAATTCTTAAAAAAGAAGAATTTGATAAAAAAGGATTAATTTATGGAATGGGTCATGCTGTTTACTCTGTTTCAGACCCAAGAGCAGAAATATTTAAGGGATTTGTAGAAAAACTTGCTATTGAAAAAAATCGTACAAAAGAATTTGAATTATATTCATTAGTAGAACGTTTAGCCCCTAAAATAATTGGAGAAGAAAGACATATTTATAAAGGAGTAAATGCAAATGTTGATTTTTATAGCGGTTTAGTGTATAGTATGCTTGATTTACCAATAGAATTATATACACCAATGTTTGCAACTGCTCGTATAGTAGGTTGGAGTGCTCATAGAATAGAAGAGTTAATTAATACAGATAAAATAATAAGACCTGCATACAAGCCAGTATTAGAAAATAAAGAATATATAAAATTACATGAAAGATAATTAAAAACGGGGGAGATTATGGTCGAAGACAGTGAAAAATTAATAAAACTTTTTGATGAAACAATTAGCAAAATGAGAAATACAATTATAAAATTTCAGCCTATGAAAGAAATTTCTATGGGAGAATATACTTTGCTAAAGACCATAAAAGATAAAGGAGATAATGAAAAAGGCTTTAGAATAACTTCTTCAAGGTTAAGTAATAATTTAGAAGCATCAAGACCTGCTACTTCAAGAATGCTTAATTTAGTAGAAGAAAAAGGACTTATTAAACGTACTTCAGATAAGGAAGATAGAAGAATAGTATATATAGAACTTACAGAATCAGGAATTGATTTGTTAAATGAAGAGTCTAAAAAATTTAAAGAATTAATAAAGAAAATAAATGAGAAAATGGGAAAAGAAGACATGGAAAAGTTTGTATATACTGCAAAAAAGTTATGTAATATATTAATGGAAACAATGGAAGAATGAAAATTTTTTTAAGGATTGTCATTTAGTAATTTTTATGACAATCCTTTTTATGTTTAAAGAAAAATATGACTTATAGGTATTATACAAATTCCTAAAATTAAAGAAAAAATATAAACAAGGTTATAACCATATTTTCTTGCCTCTGGAATTAATTCTTGAAAAGCTATATATAGCATAATTCCAGCAACTATTGCAAAGATTATGCTTAAAATAAGGTCATTTATAAAGGGCTTTAAAAATAAAAAAGCTAAAAGCCCTCCAATTGGCTCTGCAATTCCTGAAATAAATGTGTATTTAAAGGCTAAAGATTTTTTCTTTGTTCCATAATAAATAGGCATAGCAATAGAAATACCTTCTGGTATGTTATGAATTGCAATAGCCCCTGCTATATAAATTCCTAAAGCAGTATCCTCATATCCAGAAACAAAGGTTGCAATACCTTCAGGAAAATTATGAAGCATAAGGGCAATCATTGAAACAAAACCAACTCTATAAAGGGAAGAATCATTTTTTTTATTATCATCTTCAGGAAGAAAAATATCTATTAAAAAGGCTGAAAAAGCTCCTATAAGTATAAAAAATAAAGTTAAAAGTTCTCCTTTTAAGTTTCCTTCATGGTTAATAATAACTGTTTTAGCAGAAGGATAAAGGTCAGTAAAGGATATTGTTATCATAACACCAGCAGAAAAAGCTAAAGCAAAGGTAATTAATCTTTTATTATCTGATTTTGAAAAAAATACAATAAATGCACCTATAACAGTTGATAGCCCAGCTAAAAGAGAAAGAAGAAGAGGTATTAAACATTGTTTATCTATCATAAATAAACTCCTATGAATTATTATATTATAAATGTATTTTTAGTTTTAAAAAAAATACAAAACTTAAAAATTAAATTTAAAAAGCACTTGATTTTATATAAATTTAAGCATATAATACCAATAAGAAAATATTATATTGTAATGATAGAGGCGCGAGATTCAATAGTAATATTATGGAGGAAAGCACTGTGAAGTAATATGAAAGGGGAAATTGCCGAAGTGATAAATTTTAAGCTTTAAAAATTTATTGCTGGGCTTGTATAAAATATATGCAAGACTGTCACATTTTGTGGAGAGCTATCTAAGAAATTTTTTATTTATGTAATGACGCATGATATTAAGTAGCCTTGGATTTAGCCAAGGCTTTAATTTTATTAAAAAATTTAATAAAACTTTATTTGTATAAAGAATAAAATTAGTATATAATCTTTTTTATAATAGCACATTGCAATAAAAATATTTTTAAAATAAATTTATCAGGGGGAATTAGAAAAATGGCAAAGAAGTTAAGAGTAGGTGTACTTGGAGCTACAGGATTTGTTGGTCAAAGATTAGTTACATTATTAACAGATCATCCTTATTTTGATGTTACAGTATTAGCTGCAAGTGAAAGAAGTTCAGGAAAGACTTATGAGGAAGCAATAGGTGGAAAGTGGAAGTTAACTACAGAAATGCCTGAATGGACTAAGAAAATGGTAGTAAAAAACCTACATAATATTGATGAAATCAAAGAAGAAGTTGATTTTGTATTCTGTGCAGTAAACATGGATAAAAAAGAAATTCAAAAAATAGAAGAAGACTATGCAAAAGCAGAAGTCCCAGTTGTATCAAACAACTCAGCTCACAGAATGACTAAAGATGTACCAGTTATAATACCAGAAATAAACAATGAACACTTAAAGGTTATAGATTCTCAAAAGAAGAGACTTGGAACTAAGAAAGGATTCATAATAGCTAAGCCAAACTGTTCAATTCAAAGCTATGTTCCACCAATAACAGCATTACTTGAATTTGAACCAACAGAAATCTTAGTTACAACAATGCAAGCAATATCAGGAGCAGGAAAAACTTTTAAAGATTGGCCAGAAATGCAAGACAATGTTATTCCATATATAGGTGGAGAAGAAGAAAAGAGTGAAGTTGAACCATTAAAGGTTTGGGGACACATTGAAGGAGATGAAATTAAGCCTGTAGAAGGAATTAAAATTTCAGCTCAATGTATGAGAGTTGCAGTAACTGATGGACATATGGCAACTGTAGCTATAAACTTTAAGAAAAAGCCAACTAAGGAACAAATCTTAAAGGCATGGAAAGAATTCTCAGGAAGACCTCAAGAATTAGAATTACCACATGCACCAAAGCAATTTATAACTTACTTTGAAGAAGATAACAGACCACAAACTCATATAGACAGAGATGTAGAAGGTGGAATGGGAGTAACTGTTGGTAGATTAAGAGAAGATAATATATTCCAATACAAATTTGTTGGATTATCACACAACACATTAAGAGGAGCAGCAGGTGGAGCTGTATTAATGGCAGAACTTCTTTATAGAGAAGGATATTTATATTAAAAAATTACTAAAGCTTAAAATGATGTATAGCATTATTTTAAGCTTTTTTTATTTAATAAATATAAAATTATACATATAGAATAAATGTTGCAAAAAAAGTTTACAAAGCTTATAATTGTATAACAAAAAGGAGATGATTTTTTGTGAAAAAATTTTTAAAAAATATTATTGAATATTTTTCTCCTGAACTTATAGAAGGTATTCAAAGAGTATTAAAGTTTCTTCTTATTTATACAATTATTTTTATTATAATAGCAGCAAGTTTTAAATATGCAATTCCTTTTGTTATAGCCTTTATTATAGCTATTTTTTTAAAGCCTATTAAAAATAGAATACTATCATTAAATAAAAAATTTAAAAATTTAAAATGTGCAAATGGTATAGTTGCTCTTTTGTTAACTCTTTTAATAGTATCTGGGATAGCATGGCTTTTATTTATATTAGGATATAAATTAACAGAACAACTTAAAAGTTTATATATGTATATAACAAATGAAGATACATTAAATATGCTTCTTTATTCTTCAAAAGAAAAGGTAAATAATATTTTATCTACCTTTGGTAAGAGCTTAACACCAAGTATTATGGCTAAAATAAATGAAGGAATAACAAGTGTAATAGAATCAATATCTTCAATAATGTCTCTTTTCATAAAGAATCTTTTAAATATAGTAGTATCAATACCAACAGCTTTTTTAATGATATTAATAACAATAATTGCAACCTTCTTTTTCACAAAAGATATTGATAAAATTCAAAGCAAAATAAAAGGAATGTTTTCTCAAAAAGGATTAAATCTTTTACATAATCTTAATAAAAAGAAAAATGAAATTTTAAGTGGATATGTAAAGGCATATACCTTAATAATGATAGCACTTTTTATATATTGTATAATTGCCTTTAAAATAGCAGGGGTAAAATATGCAGTAGTAGTTGCTTTAATAACTGCAATTATAGATGCACTACCTTTATTTGGAGCAGGTCTTGTATATGCATTTTTAATAATTGCTTCTTTTATAGGTGGAGATTATAAAAAAGCAATTATTTTAATTATAGGATACATAGGAATTGTTGCAGTAAGACAATTTTTAGAACAACAACTTGTTTCAAGTTTTTTAGGACTTAATCCTTTAGTAGTTATAATAGGACTTTTTATAGCATTAACTCCACTAGGATTTAAAGGAATGTTTTATTTTATAGGAATCTTTTTAGTTTATGAAGGAATTTACTCAACTCCGCCAAGAAAAAATAATGAAATTAAGTAAAAAAATAATGCTGTTACATTAATTTTTATGTAACAGCTATTTTTAGTTTATTTTTTAGAGTTTACCACCTTAATATAAGTTAAAGTTGAATCTTCAGTTCCTTGTACATAAAGATTAGCTCTTTTTAAGTCTTTTACATAATTTAAAATGTCTTCTGTTATTATTTCTCCAGGACAAAGTAAAGGTATTCCTGGAGGATATGCAAGTAAAAATTCACAAGAAATTTCTCCAAGACTTTCTTTTAAAGGTACTTTTTTATTTTGTGCATAAAAGGCATCTCTTGGTTCTAAAGCTTTTTTTGGAATTTTCGGAATATCAAAGAAAGCAGTTAAAGCTTCTTTTTTTCCATAATATTCATTTGAAATTTCCTTAAGTGCATTTATAAGTTTATCCATATTTTCTTTAGTATCTCCAAAAGAACCCACAGCTAAAACATTATAAAAATCTGCAAGTTCCATTTGAATATAATATTTTTCTGCCAATATTCTTTCAAGTTCATAACCAGTTATACCAAGTTGAAAACAAGATATTGTTATTTTAGTAGGGTCAAAGGCATAAGCCCCTTTTCCATCTAAAACCTCTTCTCCAAAGCAATAAAATCCTGGAATTTTATTTATTTCCTCCCTTGTATAATCAGCTAAAGTAATGGCATATTTAAGCAAACTTTCTCCTTCTAAGGCAATTTGTTTTCTTGCACAATCAAGAGATGCCATAAGAATATAAGAAGGTGAAGTGGTATGAAGTAAATTTAATACTTGTTGAACTCTATCAGCACTTATAAATTTACTTTTAACATGTAGGAGAGAAGCTTGCGTTAATGAGCCTATTATTTTATGAGTACTTTGAGCACATATATCAGCACCAGCTTCTAATGCAGACATTGGAAGTTTATTAGAAAAAGCAAGGTGAGGTCCATGGGCTTCATCAACCATTATAGGAATGTTATAGTTATGGACTATATCTACAATTTTCTTTAAATCTGTAGCTACTCCATAATAAGTAGGATTTATAATTAATACTGCCTTTGTATCTGGATTTTCTTCTAAAGCTTTTTTTACAGTATCAGGAGAAATGCCTTGAGCAATTCCTAAAGTTTTGTTTATTTCAGGTTGCATATACACAGGTGAAGCTCCACTTAAAATAATTCCAGCTGTAACAGACTTATGTACATTTCTTGGAATTAAAACCTTATCACCAGGATTTACAGTAGACATTATCATTCCTTGAATAGCACCAGAAGTACCATGAAGAGCAAAAAAACTATTATCAGCTCCATAAGCATCAGCTGCAAGTTCTTGAGCTTCTTTGATAACACTTGTTGGATGATGAAGGCTATCTACTGATTTAAAAACAGTAACATCTATTTTAAATGGATTTTCCCCAATAAATTCTTTAAATTCATTAAATATTCCTTGTCCCTTTTTGTGACCTGGAACATGAAATGGAATGGTTTCATTTTTAACATATTCTTTTAATGCATCAAATAAAGGTGTTTTAACCTGTTGAGTTTTATTCATTTATCTATCCCCTTTTTTGTTAATAATTATAAAACAAGTATATTATAAGTAAATAATAAGTATAATGCAATAAAATAATTAAAAAAGAGTAAAATATAATTAAAAATAATTATAAATATACCTAAAAATAATCAACTAGGTCACATAATATAATAATTTTTATTGAAATAATATTTTTACTAAAAATATTATTGACAATAAAAATTTATAGTGATAATATTGTTAGGAATCTAACAAATAAAATATTAGAAAGGGGGAAAGTAGGTGGAAGAAGAAATTTGTATAGGAAAGGCTTTGCATATGGTAGGAAATCAAATGAAAAGACTTTTTGATAATGCAGCTTTAGAATATGGTCTTACTTCAATTCAATCTAGAATAATAAGATTTTTATATCTAGAATCTCAAAAAAGAGATGTATACCAAAAGGATATAGAAGAAGAATTTAATATTAGAAGGTCCTCTGTAACTAGTGTTTTACAGCTTTTAGAGAAAAAAGGATACATAAAAAGAGTAAGCGTAAAAGATGATAAAAGATTAAAAAAAATAATTTTAACTGGTACCGGTAAACTTATTCAAGAAAAGGTTCATTCTTTAATTCAAGAAGGAGAACAAAAATTAAAGGATGAACTTACAGAAGAAGAGTTAAAAATATTTATGGATATATTATTAAGATTATCTAAAAAGCTTGGATGATTTTAATTTTATATAGTTAGAAGTCTAACAAAAGGAGATGAGGAAAATGATAAAAAAATTATCTGAGTACATTAAAGAGTACAAAAAGGATACAATTTTAACTCCAATATTTATGATTTTAGAAGTAATTATGGAGATGATTATCCCATTATTAATGGCAGCAATTATTGATAATGGACTTGAAGGAGGAAGCATAAAGTATGTATGCCTTATAGGCTTAGCAATGCTTATAGTAGCAATGTTTTCATTAACATTTGGTGCTCTAGGAGGAAAATATGGAGCTTCAGCTTCTTGTGGTTTTGCAAAAAATTTAAGAAGAGCAATGTTTCACAATATTCAAGATTTTTCTTTTGAAAACATTGATAAGTATTCCACAGCAGGATTAGTTACTCGTTTAACAACAGATGTAACAAATGTTCAAAATGCTTTTCAAATGATTATTCGTATGTGTGTAAGAGCACCTATTTCACTTATATGTGCAATGGTTATGTCCTTTTACATAAACTTTAAATTGTCATTAATATTTGTAGGTGCAATAATATTTTTAGGTTTAGCTTTATATTTTATAATGACAGGAGCTCATCCTTATTTTAAAGAAGTATTTAAAAAATATGATGATTTAAATGCAAGTGTTCAAGAAAATTTAACTGGAATAAGAGTAGTTAAAGCATATGTAAAAGAAGATTATGAAATAAATAAATTTAAAAAAGCTTCTGAAAAAATATACAACTATTTTAAAAAGGCTGAAGGAATATTAGTTTTTAACAATCCAATAATGATGTTTTCTATGTATACTTGTATAATTCTTCTTTCATGGCTTGGAGCTAAAATGATTGTATTAAATAGTATGACTACTGGTGAACTTATGAGTTTATTTACTTATTGTACAAACATCCTTATGAGTCTTATGATGCTTTCTATGGTATTTGTTATGATTGTTATGTCAAGGTCTTCTGCAGAAAGAATTATTGAAGTATTAGAAGAAAAGAGTACTTTAACTAATTGTGAAAATCCAATTCATGAAGTTAAGGATGGTTCAATTGAATTTAATAATGTAGATTTTTCTTATAGTAATGATAAAAATAATTTAAACTTAGAGAAAATAAATATAAAAATAAATTCAGGAGAAACAATTGGAATTTTAGGAGGAACAGGTAGTGCAAAATCTACATTGGTTCAACTTATTCCTAGACTATATGATGTAACTAGTGGAGAGGTTAAAGTTGGAGGAGTAGATGTTAGAAAGTATGATATAGAAAGCCTTCGTAATGAAGTTGCTATGGTTCTTCAAAAGAATGTATTATTCTCTGGAACAATAAATGAAAACCTTCGTTGGGGAAATAAAAATGCAACTGAAAAAGAAATAATACATGCTTGCACACAATCTCAAGCTGATGAATTTGTACAAAAGTTCCCTAAAAAATATGAAACCTTTATAGAACAAGGTGGAAATAATGTATCAGGAGGACAAAAGCAACGTTTATGTATTGCAAGGGCTCTTTTAAAAAATCCTAAAATATTAATACTAGATGATTCTACAAGTGCTGTTGATACTAAAACTGATGCATTTATAAGAAAAGCATTTAAAGAAGATATTCCAAATACAACTAAAATTATAATAGCACAACGTATTTCTTCAATACAGGATTCAGATAAAATAATAGTATTAAATGATGGAAAAATTAATGGTTTTGGAACTCATGAAGAACTTTTAAAAACTAATGAAATATATAAAGATGTTTATGAATCACAAGTGAAGGGAGATGATAAAAATGAAGCCTAAGAATATGCCTAAGAAAAAGACTGAAAATGTAGGTGGAACTTTAAAAAGATTAATGGGTTATGTTTTAAAGGAATATAAAATTCATTGCTTAGTAGTTCTTATAGCTATTTTAATAAGTTCTTTATCAAATGTATATGGAAGTTTATTTTTAAAAACTCTTATAGATGACTATATAGCACCTTTTTTAAATGAAGCAAGTCCTAACTTTGCACCTCTTTTTAATGCATTAATAAAACTTGGAATTATTTATTATATAGGAGTTATTGCAAGTTATGTTTATAGTAAAATTATGATTCTTGTATCTCAAGGGGCATTAAAAAAGATAAGAGACCATATGTTTGAACATATGGAAGGTCTTCCTATAAAGTATTTTGATACAAATGCTCATGGTGACATAATGAGTCTTTATACAAATGATACAGATACTTTAAGACAAATGCTTAGCCAAAGTATACCACAGCTTTTATCATCTGTAATAACAGTTGTAAGTGTATTTATTTCAATGGTAGTATTAAGCATACCTTTAACAATTATTGTTGTTATAATGGTAGTTGTTATGATGAATGTTGTAAAGGTAATTGGTGGAAAAAGTGGTGCTTATTTTGGAAAGCAACAACGTGATTTAGGAAAGCTTAATGGATATATAGAAGAAATTATGGAAGGACAAAGAGTTGTAAAAGTGTTCTGCCATGAAGAGGAAGTAAAAGAAAAGTTTGATGAATTAAATGAAAACTTATTTGATAGTGCTAATAATGCTAATAAATTTGCAAATATTTTAATGCCTATTATGGGAAACTTAGGACATATAAATTATGTTTTAACAGCTATATTTGGAGGAATAATTGCAATTAATGGCTTTGGAGGTTTTACAGTAGGAGCCTTGGCAGCTTTCTTACAATTAACAAGAAGCTTTAATATGCCAATAACACAAATATCACAACAATTTAACTCAATTGTTATGGCCCTTGCTGGAGCAGAGCGTATATTTAAGCTTATGGATGAGAAAAAAGAAACAGACAATGGTTATGTAACTTTAGTAAATGCTAAAATCAAAGATAATGGAGAAATTGAAGAAGTTAAAGAACGTACAGGAGTATGGGCTTGGAAACATCCTCATGGAGATGGAACTACAACTTATACAAAACTTTTAGGTGATGTTGTTTTTGATGGAGTTGACTTTGGATATAATGATGAAAAAATAGTATTACATGATGTAAAATTATATGCAGAGCAAGGACAAAAATTAGCTTTTGTAGGAGCAACTGGTGCAGGAAAAACTACAATAACAAATCTTATTAATAGATTTTATGACATTCAAGATGGAAAAATAAGATATGATGGAATAAATATAAATAAAATAAAGAAAGCAGATTTAAGACGTTCTTTAGGAATAGTTCTTCAAGATACTCATCTTTTCACAGGAACAGTAGCAGATAATATTCGTTATGGAAAACTTGACGCAACAGATGAAGAAGTAAAAAAGGCAGCAAAACTTGCAAATGCAGATTTATTTATAAAACATCTTCCACAGGGCTATGATACAATGCTAACAGGAGATGGAGCAAATCTTTCACAAGGACAAAGACAACTTTTAGCAATAGCAAGAGCAGCAATAGCAGACCCTCCAGTACTTATATTAGATGAAGCTACTTCAAGTATTGATACAAGAACAGAAAAAATTGTTCAAGAAGGTATGGATAAACTTATGGAGGGAAGAACAGTATTTGTAATTGCCCATAGATTATCTACTATAAAAAATTCTGATGTAATTATGGTTTTAGAGCAGGGAAGAATTATTGAAAGAGGAAACCATGAAGATTTAATAAAGAAAAAGGGCAAATATTATCAATTATATACTGGAGCCTTTGAATTATCTTAAAATAATAAATTTATTTAGCAGATTTAATATATATTTAAACAAATTTAAATAATATATTAGTCTGCTTTTTTATATGGTAATTAAATAATTATATGTATATAATTATTTAATGATAGGAGAGTGAAAAAAATGTTTAAACGATTACTATTTATGAATTTTAGGGATGGAAATGTAAATTTTAAGAGTATATCAAAAGCAATTTTAAAAGTTTTTCAATTTATATTTATTTCTATAATTGTCTTTACTATGTGTAATAGGCTTTTAAATAAAGTTGGATTTAATATGGCAGTAACTTTTATAGTAGCTGCTAATATAGTTGTAATTTATGCTTTTCACATTATAATACATAGAGAATTTTTAGAAAGCTTAAAAAAAGATGGATTGATGATGTTTTTAAGAGAGGATGCCTTTAGCTATGTGAATGGAAAAATTAATATACTTTTTATAAAGTATTTAGTTGTAGTAGTTATTCCAACTATTCTTCCTTTTATATTAAAAATGGATAGCTTTTTTAAAGGTTTTTTTATTCTTTTAGGATTTATTATTATGGCATATCTTATGAACATAACAGTTTTATATGGAGTATTATTTATTAAAAAGAAGGCAGAAGAAAATAAATTTTTAAAAGCAATCTTTTTTTTAGTAGCTGCAATATTATTTATAGGATTTTTTGCAATTTTAACTTGGGTTTCCCAAATTATCCTAACTATATTTTTTGAAAGAGATATTCCTCTTTTAAATGATTTTATAACTAAAAAAGATTTAATACCTTTAATTTTAATATCAAATTTAGTTTTAATTGTTTTATCTATTTTATCAATGAATTATATGAAAGAAAATATACATATACTTTATGAAGAACAAAGGTCAAAAGAAAAAGATAACTTAGGAATTGGAATGAAGCTTATAACCTCTTCTTTCATAAAGGATAAGAGATTTATAAGAGATGTTATAGTGTTTTTTAGGGATAGACCATTTTTAAAGATAATAGGTATTTTCATAGTATTTATGCAAACATTATCAATGGTTGCCTTTTATTTTACAGATATTATAGCACCAGAAAATATTAATGATATGGTAAACTTTTCTCAATATCATTTCCTTGTGGTTTTTGCAATATCAGTAATGTGTTTTTTACTTAACTTAATAATAAATATTAATCAACTAAGGGTAAAAGAAGAACTTCAAATGTCTAATGAATTTGCATTAGAAATAAATATGAAAAAGCTAATTATGCAAAAAGCTAAAGGATATTTTATGATATGTTGTCTTCCTATAATATTAGGAGTAGCTTTAATGATAAGTTTAAAACTTGATAAAGGGTCTTATGTTGAATATTTTTATGTTTTAATACCTATAATATTTTTATTTAAATTTATATCTATAGTACTTATAAAGATAATAAATTCAAAAGGCTTCTTTAGAGAAATAAAAATAGCCTATGTAATAGCTGTAGCAGTAGGATTATTCTTATATTGTGCTTATAATCTTATGTATAGTTTTAAACTTGAAGTGCCAGATAATAGGGTTAGATTTTTTAATATTTTACTTATATTTATAACAATAATAATATACTATGTAGAAGTTATAGAATTAAAAAAGAATAGGGAGTGGACAAAGTATGATAGAAGTAGATAATTTGAATTTTTCATATGATAAAAAAAATAATACTTTAGAAAATGTTAATTTTAAAATTCAAGAGGGATATGTATATTGTCTTTTAGGAGAAAATGGGACAGGAAAAACCACTCTTTTTAGATGTTTAAGTGGTGAATTAAAATGTAATTTAGATTTTTCTAAATATAAAAATGATATATTATTTATACATGATAAAATGGATTTTTATAATCATTTAACAGGAGAAGAATATGTTAATTTAATAATGTATTTAAAAAATAGAAAACTTAATGAAAAATACTTTAAAGAAATGCAAAAAAGATTAGATATGGATAGAAAAATAGATAGCAAAATATTTAGCTATTCATTAGGAATGAAACATAAGCTTTTATTAATGCTTGCTCTTTTATTAGATTATAAATACATATTAATAGATGAACCCTTTACAGCACTAGATTTTATGTCAACAGAAATTGTAGAGGAAATTGTAAAAGAATATGCTAGAAAAGGAAATGCAATAGTTATATCTACTCACTTAATGGATGTTGCCCAGGAAATAAGTGATAAAATACTTCTTTTAAGTAGAGGAAAGATAACAGAAGTAGATAATAATTTTAATAGCTCTAAAGAACTTAAAGATAGGCTTAGAGAGGTATGGAGTTAAATTTACATTTTTAAAGTTGTAATAAAACTATGGAAAAATATTTAATTTAGTAATATAATTAAGTGGAATGTATTTTGATTAGGGGACAACAAATAAGAAAGGGGCAATTTAAAAGTGAAAACAGTAAAAATAGCATTATTAGGACTTGGAAATGTTGGACGTGGGGTTTGGAACATTTTAAAGATGAATGAAGAAGAAATAATGAAACGTTCAGGCTACAAAGTTGAAGTAGCAAAAATCCTTGTAAGAGATAAAAACAAGCCAAGAACAGTAGAGGTTTTAGATGAAATAGTAACTACTGATTTTAATGAAATATTAAATGATGATTCAATAAAGATAGTAGTTGAAGTAATGGGAGGAATAGAACCTGCTAAAGATTACATATTAAAAGCAATGAGTAAAAAGAAAAATGTTGTTACAGCAAATAAAATGCTTATTGCAACAAATGGAGATGAATTATTCCATAAAGCAGATGAAGAAGGAGTTATGATAAATTATGAAGCTTCAGTTGCAGGTGGAATTCCAATAATTCAAAGTATAAATGAAAGTTTAACTGCAAATAAAATTGAACAATTATATGGTATTGTAAATGGAACAACAAACTTCATTTTAAGTAAAATGGAACTTGAAGGAAGCGGATTTTATGATGTATTAAAAGAAGCTCAAGAATTAGGATATGCAGAAGCAGATCCAACTTCAGATATAGAAGGTTATGATGCTCAATATAAGCTTGCTATTTTAGCTTCATTAGCTTTTGGTACAAAGATAGATATAGATAAAGTATATAGACAAGGTATAACAAACATTACTTCTTTAGATATGGAATATGCAAAAAGTTTAGGAATGGTAATAAAACTTCTTGCAATAGTTAAAGAAAAAAATGGAAAGCTTGAGTTAAGAGTTCACCCAACTATGATTCCAGAAACTCACCCTCTTGCAAATGTTTATGATTCATTTAATGCAGTATTTATAAAGGGAAATGCAGTGGGCGATTTAATGTTCTATGGAAGAGGAGCAGGAGATTTACCAACAGGAAGTGCAGTTGTAGCAGATATAATATCAGTAATAAGAGATGAAATAGCATCAAAAGAAAATTCTCGTTCAGCTGTTAAAAATGAATTATGGAAAAAAGAACTTATGGATATAAGTGAAGTAGAAAGTAGATATTATATAAGATTATCAGTAGAAGATAAACCAGGAGTTCTTGCAGATTTAACAGCAATTTTAGGCTATAATAAAGTAAGCTTACGTTCTGTTATGCAAAAAGGAAAGAGCAGAAGTGCAGATGGAGGAGTAATATTAGTACTTACTACTCACCATACTACTGAAGCTGACGTAAAGGCATCATTAGAAACAATGAAAAAATTAGAATCTGTAAAGAGTATAGACAATTTAATAAGAATAGAAGATTTTACACGTTAAAAAAGATAATAAGTTAAATAGCTAAATTGCAAGGAACTGTTGTACTATTTTTCAGCACAACAGTTCCTTTTCTATACAATGTTAAAAGTTATAATTTAACAGTTTTATATTTTATAGGGCAATAAAGTTTTATTTAGAAATTTTATTGTAATATATATTTTTTTATACAAGTATAATAAAAATATATTGTATTTAAAACCATATTATGATATAATTTGAACTATGATAAACATACAAAAGAATCTTTTTTAAAATTATAAAATACCACTTTAACTTTTATTATAATAAAGAACTCAAAATACATTTATTGATTTGAAATACAAATTAAGGGTTTGGGTTTTAAAATATATATAATATAATAAAAGAGATATGTGATTATCATGAATTTAAATTGTTAAGGAGGGGAATTTTAACAATATACTTTATAAAAAATAAAAAGATGGGGAAGGATAAAAATGAAAAAAGTAAAAAAATTATTAACAATAATAACATTAATGACAGTAACAAGTACCCTTGTATTGCCACCACAAATAAATGCTGCTGTTATTAATGAAACAAAAGAAAATATTGAATTTGAAGAGATGGAAACTGAAACTGCAGAAGAAAGTACAGAATCTATAGAAGCTGTCAAAAAGTATGAAGAAATGGATGAGATATATACAGAAAAGGAAGCAACTTCAACAAGCTTATTAATTTCAAGCTTTACTTCAGATTTAAAATCACCACAAGAAAAGGGAACAACTATAAAACTTGCAGCAAAGGCTCAAGGTGGAAGTGGAACCCTTCAATATTCATTTGTAGTAAAATTAAATGATTATTATAGAGAAATTAAAGCTTATTCAACAAGTAATACAGTATCATGGAAGCCAGAATATATAGGAAACTATATAGTATATGCAGTAGTAAAAGATTCTACTGGAAAAATGAAGATTTCTCCAATGAATTATGAAATAAAAGAAGTAAGTGCTCCAGTAATAACTAGTTTTACAGCTGATAAAAAATCACCACAATCAAGTGGAACAGAAGTAAAATTGACAGCAAATGCAACAGGAAAAGGAACATTACAGTATAAATTCTTAGTAAAAAATTCAGCAGGGGAATGGAATGTAATAAGAGATTATGGAACATCAAATACAACAATATGGAAAACAGGAGCAGTAGGAGATAAAACCTTATATGTAGATGTAAAAAACAGTGCAGGAAAAGTAGTAAGAAAAGAAATGTCATATAAAGTTACATCACCTTTAAAAATAAATAGTTTTATAGCAGATAAAAAATCACCACAAGTAAGTGGAACAGAAGTAAAATTAACAGCAAAAGCAGAAGGAATAGGAACATTAAAATATAAATTTTTAATAAAAGATTCTAAAGGTAACTGGTATGTAATAAGAGATTATGACGCATCAAATACAACAGTATGGAAAACAGGAACAGCAGGAGATAAAACCTTATATGTAGATGTAAAAGATAATACAGGAAAAGTAGTAAGAAAAGAAATGTCATATAAAGTTACATCACAATTAAAAATAAATAGTTTTACAGCTGATAAACAATCACCTCAATTATCAGGAACAAGTATAAAGCTTAAAGCAAGTGCAACTGGTACAGGAAAACTTCAATATAAATTCCTTATAAAAGATTCAGCAGGCAATTGGTATGTATTAAAGGATTATTCTACAGCTAACGAAACAACTTGGACAGCAGGAAGCAAAGGAGATAAGACTTTATATGTAGATGTAAAAGATTCAACAGGAAAAAAATTAAGAAAGAGTATGAACTTTACAATAAAAACACCAATAAAATTAATAGGTGAAGTTGTAAAAGCTGATGGTGATACAGATAGTACAAACAATGAAGTTTTACCAAATGCAACTGTAAAGATAACTAAAGGAAATGTTACTCAAACTACAAAAACTAATTCAGAAGGAATATATTCTTTTGAAAAATTAATTAGTGGAACTTACACTATAACAGTATCTAAAGATGGTTATAAAACAGCAACACAAACAATAAACATAGCAGATGAACAAGCTAGTTATTATAATTCAACAATTGAGCTTATTTCAAATACAAGTACTGAAAATGGTACAGCTTCAGGTGTTATATATGATGTTTTAACAGGAAATGGAGTTAAAGGACTTACATTAAAAATTAGAAGTGGTATGGGAAATACTACAGGAACAATAGTTAAAACAATAAAAACTGGAGAAGATGGAAAGTATTCAGTAGCTTTACCAGCTGGAAATTATTGTGTTCAAATTATTGATGAAAGAACACTTTCTAATGAAAAAGATAGATATTTAACTAATTCTTTTGATATAAAAACTATAGGAAATAAAACAATAGGTTCTCAAAATGGAAATGTATCTACAGCAATAAGTGCACAACAAGTAAGAATAGTATTAAAATGGGGAGAATATCCAAGAGATTTAGATTCTCACTTAGTAGGACCAACTTCTGATGGTTCAAAGTTCCATACTTATTTTTCAAAGAATGGATATTATGAAGATGATATTAAAATAGCAGATTTAGATTTAGATGATACATCTTCATATGGACCGGAAACAACTACTATTTATAATCCAATAAGTGGAAAATATCAATTCTATGTTCATGACTATAGCAATAGAGCTAACGATGACAGTTTAGAATTATCAAAATCAGGTGCAACAGTACAAGTTTATATAGGAGCTTCAAATAAACCAGCATATACATTTAATGTACCTAAACAAAAAGGAACACTATGGAAAGTATTTGAATATGATAGTGTTACTAAAAAAATAAAGCCTATAAATGAAATGTCATATGAAAGATATGCAAGTGATATTGGACAAGATTAAAATAAATTAATAATAAAGGAATAATTCCATTAGGGGTTATTCCTTTTTTTATTTATGCTAAGAGATAAATAAATATTATAGGTTTTAAATAATAAATTCATTTTTAAAGTTTAAAAAAATATTAAATCATTAAATATATTTAATATTTATTGAAAAGAATTAAAGAAATGTTATAATAGGAAAGACGAAAAACAAAAGATAAAAAAAGGGGGCATTTTTATGTCAAAAAAAGAGAACAAAAGGGCTTCTTTTATTGAAAGAGCAGGTAAAAAAATTCCTGACCCAGTTATAATATTTGCATTTCTTTTTGCAGTTACAATGATATTAACAATTTTTATGGGTGGAATGTCATTTGAAACATTATCTGGAGATGGAACAACAATATCATATGAAGTTAAAAATATGTTTAAAGCAGAAAATTTTAGATGGATACTTAATAATGCTTTAGTAACAAACTGGCTTGCATATGGTGGAGGAGTATTAGGAACTATATTAGTTGTAATGCTTGGAGTTGGTCTTGCAGAGGAGTCAGGACTTTTAGCAACTTCTATAAAGAAAGTAGGATTAAAAGTATCTGATAAGTTTCTACCAATAATTTTAGTATTTTTAGGAATTATGAGTAGTATAGCTACAGATGCAGGATATATAATTTTAATACCACTTGCAGGGCTTTTATATGTAGGTCTTAAGAAAAACCCACTAATAGGTATGGCAGCAGCTTTTGCTGGAGTTTCTGCTGGATTTAGTGCAAATCTTATTCCAGGAACGCCTATAGATGTTATAGTTGGAAGTAATGCAAAGGTATTTGCAGAAGGGCAAGGAGTACCTTTTGTAAATATTTTAGGAGAAACATTAAATGCACCAACAATGCATTATAAGTTTATTGTTGTATCAACAATTGTTCTTGCAGCAGTAGGATATTTTGTTACAGTAAAGATAATAAAACCAAGACTAGAAAACGAAAGCTATATAGTTCCAGAAGATATGGAAGATTTTGTAGTTTCAGAAGATGAAAATAAAGCTTTAAAGTGGGCAGGTTTAGGATTAATAATAGCACTATTAATAATAATATTATTAGCTTATGGTCCATTAGCACCATATACTGATGAAAATGGTACTATTGTAAAACCTGTAATGGATAATATTATTCTTTTAATAACTTTTGCTTTTTTCCTTCCAGGTTTAATGTATGGAGTAAAGGTTAAAAAATTTAACAAAGCTATTGATGTTGTTAAAGGTCTTGCTAATCAAATGAGTAATATGGGCTATATTTTAGTTTTAACATTTATATCATATAACTTTTTAGCATTATTAAGTTATTCTAATATTGGAACTTATATAACTTTTTTAGGAGCTAAAGCCTTAGAAATTTTAGGACTTTCTAAATATCCAATATTACTTTTAATAGGATTTATAATAGTAACAGCTATAATAAATTTATTTGTTGGAGGTCTTACTTCAAAGTGGATGCTTTTAGGACCAATATTTATTCCAATGTTATATCAAGTAAATAATTCATTAACACCAGATATAGTATCTGCCGCTTATAGAATAGCAGACTCTTCAACTAATGTAATATCACCTCTTATGTCTTATGCAGGAATAATTCTTGTATTTATGAAAAAATATAAACCAGAATATACTTTAGGAGATATGATAAAGCTTATGTTACCATACTCAATAGCATTTTTAATAGTATGGACGGTAATATTAATAGGATTCTTTGTATTTAAAATTCCAATGGGTATATAAAAAAAGGCTGTGAAAAAATGATTTTCATTTTTTTACAGCTTTTTTTATGGAAAATTATATAATTTTTTAGGTTATAAATAACTTGTAAAACTAATAATAAAGGATATTTTTTAATTTAAGTAATGAAGGATTTTGACTGATTTCTAAGAAATTTAAAATTTTTTTTGAATGAAAATGAAAGAAAATGATTGACTTTGAAAGAAAATCCTTGTATTATAAATACAAGGAGGTGATGAAAATGTTAACAGAGGAAAGATTTAAATTAATACTAGATATTCTTAAAGAAAAAAAATCTGTAACAGTTAATGAACTTGTAGAAGAATTACATATTTCAGAATCTACAGTAAGAAGAGATTTAACATCTTTAGATAAAATGGGAAAGCTTAATAAAGTACATGGAGGAGCAACTTTAAAAGAAAACTATAATAATGAAGAACTTGATGTAAAAATAAAGCATACCTTAAATGTAGATGAAAAGAAAAGAATAGGAAAATTTGCAGCTTCATTAATAGAAGAAGGAGATTTTGTATATATAGATGCAGGAACCTCTACAGAGCTTATGATTGATTATATAAATGAGAAAAAAGCAGTTTATGTAACTAATGGAATTGTTCATGCAAAAAAGCTTGTTCAAAAAGGTTTAGAAGCATTTATATTAGGTGGACAAATTAAACTTTCTACAGAAGCTATAATAGGCATTGAGGCAGTAAGTAACATAAAAAAATATAACTTTACAAAATGCTTTATGGGTACAAATGGTATAGATTTAAAAGCAGAGTTTACAACTCCTGATGTTAATGAAGCACTTCTTAAAAAGGAAGCAATGAATAGAAGTAAAAAAGTATATGTTTTATCAGATGTTTCAAAATTTAATAAAATATCATCTATAACTTTTGGAAATTTAGATAAAACTATAATTATAACAACTAAAATAACAGAAAAAGAATTTATGAATAGTAAAAATATTGTGGAGGTGGATAACTTATGATTTATACAGTAACATTTAATCCTTCATTAGATTATATAGTGAAGGTTAATAATTTTAAATTAGGGGCTGTAAATAGAACCACAAGAGAGGACATTTATGCAGGAGGTAAAGGAATTAATGTATCAATAGTTCTTAGCAATTTAGGATATAAAAGCAAAGCTTTAGGGTTTACAGCAGGTTTTACAGGAAATGAAATAGAAAGAAGAGTTAATGAAAAAGGAATTGATTCAGAATTTATTAAACTTAATGAAGGGCTTTCAAGAATAAATGTAAAAATGAAATCAAATGAGGAAAGTGAAATTAATGGAAATGGCCCTAATATAACAAAAGAAGCTTTAGATAAACTTTTTTCAAAACTAAATACATTAGAAAGTGGTGATATTTTAGTTTTAGCAGGAAGCATACCATCTTCTCTTCCTTCAGATATATATGAAAAGATAATGGCTTTTCTTAAAGATAAAAATATAAAAATAGTGGTAGATGCAACAAAGGATTTACTTTTAAATGTTTTAAAATATAATCCATTTTTAATTAAACCTAATAATCATGAACTTGGAGAAATGTTTAACGTAGAACTTAAAAATGATGATGAAATAATTCATTATGGTAAAAAGCTGTTAGACATGGGAGCTGAAAATGTACTTATATCAATGGCTGGTGATGGGGCAATATTTTTGTCAAAGAATGGAGAAGCATTTAAAAGTGGTGTACCAAAGGGAGTAGTTAAAAATTCAGTAGGTGCAGGAGATTCTATGGTAGCTGGTTTTATAGCAGGATACTTAAAGGAAAGTGATTTAAATAAGGCATTTAAAATGGGAGTTGCAACAGGAAGCGCTAGTGCTTTTTCTGAAGAACTTGCAACAAAAGATGAAGTAGAAAATTTATTAAAGGAATTATAAAATTTTATTTTAATAGTGTAAAGGTTTAAGGACATAAATGAAATTAGTTTTAAAGGAGGAATTATTATGAGAATTACAGATTTATTGAAAAAACAAGGAATAGCATTAGATGTTAAAGTTTCTTCAAAAAATGAAGCAATAGATAAATTAGTTAACTTAATGGAGGCTTCTGGTAATTTAAATAATAAAGAAGAATACAAAAGCAAAGTTCTTGAAAGAGAATCTTTAAGTACAACAGGAATTGGAGATGGAATAGCAATTCCACATGCTAAAACAAAAGCAGTAAAAAATCCAGGACTTAGTTCAATGGTAGTAAAGAATGGAGTTGATTATGACTCTTTAGATGGAGCACCTGCTAAATTATTCTTTATGATAGCAGCACCAGAATCTGCAAATAATCTTCATCTTGAAGTTTTAGCAAGATTATCTACAATCCTTATGGATGAAGATTTTAGAGAAAGTTTAATAAATGCAAAAAGTAAAGAAGAATATTTAAAACTTATTGATGATAAAGAAACTGAAAAATTCCCAGATGAGCCAAGAGAAGTAGAGAAACCAAAGGAAGGATATAGAGTCTTAGCAGTAACTGCTTGTCCAACAGGAATTGCTCATACCTACATGGCAGCTGAAAGCCTTGAAAAGAAAGGTAAGGAAATGGGAATTTCAATAAAGGTTGAAACCAATGGTTCAGGAGGGGCTAAAAATGTTTTAACTAAAAAAGAAATTGAAGAATGTGAATGTATAATAGTTGCAGCAGATAAAAAGGTTGAAATGAATAGATTTGATGGAAAGAGAGTTATTCAAACTAAGGTTGCAAATGGAATACATAAAGCAGAAGAACTTATAAATGAAGCAATAAGCAATAAAGCACCAATTTATCATGCAGATAAAGCTTCTCAAGATGGAGATGGTGGTAGTAATGAAGGTGAACTTGAAGAAAAGGAAAGCTTAGGAAGAAAATTCTATAAAGACTTAATGAATGGTGTATCTCACATGCTTCCATTTGTTATAGGTGGAGGAATATTAATAGCTATTGCCTTTTTATTAGATGATTATAGTATTGACCCAAGTAATTTTGGTAAAAACACCCCTCTTGCAGCTTTCTTTAAAACAACAGGAGATACTGCCTTTGGCTTTATGCTTCCAATATTAGCTGGATATATTGCAATGAGTATTGGTGACAGACCTGCTTTAGCAGTTGGTTTTGTTGGAGGAGCTTTAGCAAATAGTGGTGGCTCAGGATTTTTAGGTGCATTACTTGCAGGTTTTATAGCAGGATACGTTGTATTAGGTCTTAAGAAGTTATTTGATTATTTACCAGATAGTTTAGAAGGTTTAAAACCAACATTACTTTACCCTGTACTTGGAATATTATTAATTGGTGTAATTATAACTTATATAGTAAACCCTCCAGTTGGAGCTTTAAATAACTTAATGACAAATGCACTTAATTCAATGGGAGAAAGTAGTAGTGTAGTTTTAGGATTAATCTTAGGTGGAATGATGTCAATAGATATGGGTGGTCCATTTAACAAAGCAGCTTATGTATTTGGTACAGCATCATTAACTTCAGGAAATTATGTTATAATGGCTTCTGTAATGGCAGGAGGAATGGTTCCACCACTTGCAATAGCCTTATGTACAACATTCTTTAAAAAGAAATTTACAGCAAGTGAAAGAAAGTCAGGAATAACAAATTATATTATGGGATTATCATTTATAACAGAAGGTGCAATTCCATTTGCAGCTTCAGACCCAGCAAGAGTAATTCCTTCTTGTGTAGTAGGTTCAGCAATAGCAGGTGGATTAACAGCATTCTTTGGATGTACATTAAGAGCACCTCATGGTGGAATATTTGTAATACCAGTTATAGGAAAACCTTTTGGATTCTTAGCAGCAGTTGTAATAGGTTCTTTAGTAGGAATGATATTACTTGCATTACTAAAAAAAGATGTTAAAGAAGCATAAAAGTTAAATATACCCTCTAAAAATATATAAAAGTTATGGCATTAAGAAATATTTATAAAAAATTTCTTTTTGCCATAACTTTACTTATTCTATAGGAAATTATATATTTTGAAAACTATGGATAACTTACCAAGTTAATAATAAAGCTTAGTAAAAGAAATAAGTTTAAGAATTTCCTTTCATTTAGTTAGAAAGTTTTAATTATTGTTTTGCGTTGACTTGGAGCTAACAGGGCGGAAAAAGCAAAATAATAATTGAAACTTTTTTATTATAAAACATTTACATTGAATAAATATCTAATAAATGATAAAATTATATTAGTAAAATTACTTAAAGTAATTAGGCTAAAATGTGGGAGGATAGTAAAATAATGAACAAATTAGAAAAAATATTTGAAGAAGCAATAAAAGAACCAGGAAAAAGAATAGAATTTTATAAGACACTATTAGAGGAAAAGGTATATGCTATAATTCCTATAGATAGTGATGAAGATATAAAAGACGGAAAGTATGTTAAGGACAATAAGGTAAGACTTCTTACATTAAAAAATCAAAATGAAATTGAGTTTTTCCCTGTTTTTACAAGTGTTGAAGAAATAAGAAAAGCATTTCCAAAGCATAATGTAGGATATGTAGAAGGACCAGGAAGATGGTATTTTAATTTAGTAAGAGGAAAAAATGTTATATTAAATCCATTTTCAGAAAATGCTAAACCTTTTGTTCCTCAAGAAATTGAAGACATGCTTAATGGTAACTTATTTGATGTTAAAAAGACAGCTATAAATAAAGACCAACAAATTATGATAGGAAAACCAAAGGTTTATCCAGAAAAGCTTGTAAATACTTTAAAGTCTTATTTTGAAGGAAATAAAGATGTAAGAACAGCTTTCTTAGTAGAATATTCTAATGGAGAGGACAGACCTCATTCATTAGTAATTGTTGATACAGAAGGGGATATGGAAAGCCTTGTTAGAGAAGCTTCAATAGCTGCTAAAGGTTCCTTAGAAGATGGAAATTATGTTGAATTTATGGAACTTGATTTATCAAATACCATAGGAGTTCATGTAATAAATAGTGAAACACCTTTTTATAAGAGAGAAAATTAAAAAAAGTTAGTAGTTTTTGCTAAAGCTAATTGATTTTTTAGTTAATTAGCCTTAGCTCTTTTTATTTTATAGGAAATTGTGTATTTTGAAAACCATAGATAACCTGCTAAGTTAATAATATATCCACTATGCTTTTTATTTAATAAATTATTGTAATTTTATTAAAAAAGAATATATAATAATGTTAAACCATATTAATGGAGTTGATGTTATGTTAGTTGAAAATATAATAAAAGAGCATAAAGATTTTTTTCTCTCAAACAAAACTTTAGATATTAATTTTCGAATTGAACAACTTAAAAAGTTAAAAATTTCATTAAAAGCTTATGAAAATAAACTAACTAGGGCATTAAAAAAAGATTTAGGTAAAGGTAGATTTGAAAGCTATTGTTGTGAAATAGGCTTTGAATTAAATAGTATTACTAATACTATTAAAAATTTAAAAAAATGGACAAAACCTAAAAAGAAGAAAACACCTTTTTATTTGTTTTCTTCAAAAAGTCTTATTTTAAGAGAACCCTATGGAACTGTTCTTATAATAGGTCCTTATAATTATCCAGTGCAACTTGTATTAGAACCTTTAATTGGAGCAATAGCAGCAGGAAATTGTGCTGTTTTAAAGCTTTCAGAATTAACTCCAAATGTTTCAAGTGTTTTAAAAGAAATGATTTCTTTTACCTTTAGTAGTGAATATATAAGAGTTATTATTGGAGATGAAAAGATAGGAAATGAGTTAATTCATGGGAATTTTGACTATATCTTTTTTACAGGAAGTGAAAGAGTAGGGAAGATAGTAATGAAAGCAGCTGCAGAAAATTTAACTCCAGTAACCTTAGAACTTGGAGGGAAAAGTCCTGTTATTGTAGATGAAACTGCAAATTTAAAAGTTGCAGCAGAAAGAATAATATGGGGAAAAACCCTTAATGCAGGACAAACTTGTGTAGCACCAGATTATCTTTTAGTTCATGAATCTATAAAGAAGGAACTTATTAAAGAACTTATTTATGCACTTGAAGACTTTTATGGGGAGGATATACAAAAAAGTAAGGATTTTTGTCGTATAGTTAATGAAAAACATTTTTATCGTATAAAACATATACTAGATGAAGATGAAGAATATATTGTCTTTGGAGGAAAAACAGATTATAAAGAAAATTATATAGAACCAACTATATTAGAGCTTCCTTCCTTTAATGGAGCCTCAATGAATGAAGAGATTTTTGGACCTATTCTTCCTATAATAAGCTATAATGATATTAATTATGTAATTAATGAAATAAGAAAAAGACCTAAGCCATTAGCTTTATATTTATTTACAACAAAAAAAGAAAATGAAAAGATTATAGTATCCTCTATTTCTTCTGGAGGAGTATGTATAAATGATACTATAAGTCATCTTATAAATCCTAATCTTCCCTTTGGAGGAGTTGGAAATTCTGGAATTGGAGCTTATCATGGAGAATATAGTTTTAAGACCTTTTCTCATGAAAAAAGTATATTAAAGAAAAAAAATAAACCAAATTTCACTATGATTTACCCGCCATATAAGGGTAAACTATATCTTGTAAAAAAGATTTTTAAATAATAAAGAAAAGAAATCTAGTACTTATAAAGAAAATTTTTTAGGTAAGAGAAATCTTACCTTTTCTTGACTAAATTTAAATTATAATATAATATAATTAGCAATATATGCAAAGTATGTTTTAAAATAAAGGGAGATGATGTTTTGGAAACAATAAAAGAATATCTAAAAAATAATATTCTTATATGTGATGGCGCTATGGGAACATATTATTCTGAAATTACAGGAAATGATGCAGAATACTGTGAGTTTGCAAATATACATAATAAGGAAGTAATAAAAAGCATACATAGTGAATATATTGAAGCAGGGGCAAAGCTTATAAGAACAAATACTTTTTCAGCTAATACTTTAACTCTTCAAGTTTCTAGAGAAAAGGTTAGAGAAATAATAAAAAATGGAATAGAAATAGCAAAAGAAGCTACAAAAACTAAAGACATTTATATTGCAGGAAGTATAGGACCAATAAGATTAGATGGTTTAGAGGATGAAGAGGATAAAATATTAGAAGAACTTAAATTTGTAGTTGATTGTTTTTTAGAAAACAACATTAACATATTTGTTTTAGAAACTTTAAGTAACACTACATATATTAAAGAAATAACAGAATATATTAAAGAAAAAAGTAAAGAAAGTTTTGTTTTAACTCAATTTGCAGTAAAGCCTGATGGATTTTCAAGAGATGGTATAAGTGTAAATAGAATATTTAAATATATAAGCAGTTTAAAATCTATTGATGCTTATGGATTAAACTGTGGTATGGGACCTACATCTATTTATGAAGTATTAAAAAACTTTGATTTTAATGGAAAAATAATTTCAGTACTTCCTAATGCAGGATATCCTATGGTTATTCAAGAAAGAACAGTTTATACAAATAATCCAGAATACTTTGCAAAAAAGATGGAGAAAATTAAATCCTTAGGGGTATCTATTATTGGTGGTTGCTGTGGAACTAAACCTTCATATATAAAAGGAATTTCATCAAAGGTAGAAAATAAGAAAATAGAAATTTCTTATACAAAAGAAGAAAAGGTTCAAGTTAAAAATAAAGTTCATAATACCTTTAAAGAAAAGCTTTATAATAATGAATTTGTAAATGTAATAGAACTTTCAGCACCTATAGATACTGATATATCAGGTCTTATAAATGGAGCAAAACTTTGTAAAGAAAATAATATAGATTTAGTAACTATTCCAGATTCACCAATGTCTAAAGTAAGGGCAGAGTCTGTATTAATGGCATCTAAGATAAAAAGAGAAATTGGAATTGAAGCAATGCCTCATATATGTTGTAGAGATAGAAATACAAATGCAATAAGGTCAAGTATTCTTGCAGGACATATTGAAAACATAAGAAATATTTTAGCAATTACAGGAGACCCAGTTTCAGATGCAAATAAAGTAGAAACTAAAAATGTTTTTAATTTAAATTCTTTTAAGCTTATAAATTTAATTAGAGAAACAAATGAGCAAATATTTAAAGGCGATGAAATATTTATAGGAGGAGCTTTTAATCCTAATGTAAAAAATAAAGAAGCAGAATTTAAAAGAATGCTTAAAAAAATAGAAAATGGAGCTTCTTTTTTCTTAACTCAACCTATTTATGATGATGAAACAATTGAGTTTTTAAAAAGTGTAAAAGAAAGAACTAATGCAAAAGTATTAGCAGGAATACTTCCTATTGTAACTTATAAAAATGCCCAATTTTTAAATAATGAGCTTCCAGGAGTTAAAATTCCTGAAGAAATAATAAATAGATTTTCTCCTGATATGACAAAGGAAGAGGCAGAAAAGGTTGGAATAGAGATTGCTGTAGAAATAGGCAAAAAACTTAAAAAGGTATGTGACGGATTTTATTTTATAACACCTTTCAAGAGAGTTTATATGTTAATGGAAATAATAAAAAGATTAAATAATGAGGAATAAAAGATATAAATTTTTAAAATTATTTAATAAAATATAAAAAATTATTAAGATTTATGATATAATTATAATAATTTTTTAAAAGTATTTAGGGAGGGGGATATAAATGATAAATGGTAAGAATATATTTTCAGAAATTACACCTGAAATAAAAGAGTTAGAGAAAATATGTGAAGCTAATAGTTCAATTGATCCTAAACTTTATATAGAACATAAAGTTAATAGAGGTTTAAGAGATATAAATGGAAAAGGTGTTTTAACTGGTCTTACAGAAATATCTGAAGTTAATGGTAAAAGAGAAGTAAATGGAGAAACTATTGAAATTGAAGGAGAAATTTTTTACAGAGGAATTCCTATAGAAAAACTTGTAGATGGAGCTATAAGGGGAAATTATTCTTGTTTTGAAGAAACAACATATCTATTATTATTTGGAAAGCTTCCAAATAAAAAAGAATTTGAAGAATTTAAAAAGCTTTTAGCTCATTATAGAAGTCTTCCAACTTCCTTTGTAAGAGATGTTATAATGAAGGCACCAAGCTTTGATATGATGAATACCTTATCTAGAAGTGTATTAACATTATATTCTTATGATGAACGTCCAAATGATATTTCAATATCTAATGTAATACGTCAAAGTCTTCAACTTATAGCTACATTCCCATTATTATCAGTATATGGGTATCATGCTTATAACTATTATTATAAAGAGAAGAGTTTAGTAATACATACACCAAAGCCAGAGCTTTCAACAGCAGAAAATATTTTACATATGCTAAGATTAGATAGTAAATATACAGAACTTGAGGCAAGAATTTTAGATATTGCTTTAGTTCTTCATGCAGAACATGGTGGTGGAAATAACTCAACCTTTACAACTCACGTTGTATCATCATCAGGAACAGATACCTATTCTACAATAGCTGCTGCTTTAGGTTCATTAAAAGGACCAAAACATGGTGGAGCAAACCTTAAAGTTATGCAAATGTTTGATGATATGAAGAAAAATGTTAAAGATTGGACAAATGAAGAGGAAGTTAAAAAATATTTAGAAGATATTTTAGATAAAAAAGCTTTTGACAAATCAGGATTAATTTATGGGGTAGGACATGCTATATACACAAAATCAGATCCAAGAGCTAAAATATTTGAAAGATATGTAAAGAAATTATCTGAAGAAAAAGGATTTGAAAGAGAATATGAATTATATGCTCTTGTAGCAAAAATTGCTCCAAAGCTTGTATCTGAAAGAAGACGTACTCATAAATCTGTATGTGTAAATATAGACTTTTATAGTGGATTTATTTATTCAATGCTAGGACTTCCATTAGAACTTTATACTCCAATATTTGCAATAGCAAGAATTGTTGGATGGAGTGCTCATAGAATTGAAGAACTTATAAATGCCACTAAGATAATAAGACCAGCTTATATGAGTGTTATGGAACATAAAGAATATAAAGATTTAGAAGATAGAGAATAGTAAACTTAAAAAAGCAGCTTTAAAGGCTGCTTTTTTAAGTTCTATATTTAAGTAAATCCCATCTATTTGATACATTAAATTTTTTATAAAGGTTTTGTATATGTTTTTTTAAAGTGTGACTGCTTATACATAATTGTTCTGCAATATCATCAGAGGGAACATCATTAAATAGAAGTTCTAATACATCAATTTCTCTATTTGTAAGATGATATTTTAAAGCAAGGTTAGTTATTTCATAGGAATTAGTTGTTTTAGTATTTAAAATATAGCTTTGATAAAAACGATAATTTAGATGGTCTTTTAAAAGTTCTAGGGTAAAGACTTCTTCATCAGTAAAATCTCCTTCTTTTTTAGAACGATAAATTGTAATTATACCTAAAAAACATTCTTTATAAACTATACTAAGTTGAAGAGAATAATGTAAACCAAAAGGCTCATAGCAATTTTTATAAATAGAAGTATTTATACGTTCTTCTTCAGGCATTAAATCACTTTCTCTTATAAGTATGCATTTTCCACTTAATACAATCCATCTGCTATAATCTTCATCTTCAATATTTAAATAATTTTTTTCAATTCCATTAAAAGTTGAAGGATAACATATTGGATTACATAACTTATTTTTATCCTCTTTTTTATCTGCCATTAATATACTTGCAGCACTATTTGGGATAAGTATACTTAATAATTTTAAAAATGTTTCTTTCATTTCTTCAAAGTTTTCAATAGTATAAACTTTATATATAATATCATTAATTAATAGCAACTCATTATTTTGCATAAAATATTCTCCTTTCTTTTTTTAATTTTCATGTTTTCTTGAAAATTTTTTCTGTTTCTTTTTAAAGTCTTTTATATTTTTCTTATTTTTTGAAATATATGAATTATAAAGTCATTTGCATATTTAAATAAACTGATTAATATTATATCACAAAAATATATTTATTAAAAATTTAGCATTAGAATTAGTTATTTAAAAAAGTATATATAAATTTAGAAGTTGTTAGGTTATATTGTAATAAAAGATTAAAAATGATAGAATATTAGATAAATTTATAAATGTTTAGAGGGGCAGGTAGAAAATGGAGTGGTTATTAAGTCAATTTGTATATTTTGTGTTATATAGCTTCTTAGGATGGCTTTGTGAAACTATATATTGTTCTATTGGTAGTAAAAAATTTATTAATAGAGGTTTCTTAAATGGACCCTTTTGTCCAATTTATGGAACAGGAGCTTTACTTGTAATAGATGTTTTTATGAAATATAAAGATGATTTAGTTGCATTATTTATATTAAGTATGGTTGTGACAAGTGTTGTAGAGTATATAACAAGTTATTTATTAGAAAAGATTTTTAATCTTCAATTATGGGATTATTCAACCTATTCTTTTAATTTAAATGGGAGGGTGTGCTTAAAAAATTCTTTAATGTTTGGAGTATTATCAATAGCAGCAGTAGAAGTTATTCATCCAGCAGTAGAAAGCTTTTTAAATAAACTTCCATATTGGTTCTTAGTTACCTTTACAGGAATATTAGTTGTTTACTTTATTTGTGATGTATTTATTACTGTAAAAGCATTATTACAAATAAATATGAAGGCAGGACACCGTCAAATGCAACTTGATGAACTTGCTAAACTTCGTAATGAATATATGGCCAAAAATAAAAAAGAAGACAACAAGAAAGAAAGCAAGATGCTACAACTTATAAAAGAAGGAAAGATAAGAGAACTTTTAAATGAAGAAAAGATAAAGGCATTTATAACAGAAGACAAATTAAAAGAACTTTTAGATGTACCTAATAAAGCTATTCATAGACGTGTAATAAAAGCCTTTCCAGGTATGAAATCAAAAAAATATCCAGATGCAATTAAACAATTTAAAAGAGAAATAAATGAATTTAAAAATAAGAAAAACTCTTAAAGAAAATATAGACAGGCCATAAAGCCTGTCTATATTTTTATTTTCTAAGTTCACTATATTGAATATTTATTCTATCTTCAGGATGATTGTCTACTGTATAAAGAACAAATAAAAATATCCATTCTAGTGGTTTCATAAGAATGTATGTAATATCAGCAGAAATTTTTGTATTTATATGCTTACTTAAAGGGTAGCCATATTTATCATAAAAGTTTCTTATGATTTTATGAAGTTTTGGAGTATATTCTTCAAGGACATTTTCAAAAGCATTAGCAATTAAAAGCTGTCTATTTACCATTATCTTATGACCATGTCTTATACCATATCTTAAAGGTTTAACTAATTTTTTATGCCCTTTAACTGAAACAGTACATAAGTAATGGCCATCATATTCAAGAATTATAGGGTCAGGTGCTGGAATAGTTGAAAAGTTATAGCCACTTGTATTTAAAAAGGCATCTATAAAACTTGTTGGAGTTTGCCCAAATAATATACATATAAATTGAATTATTAAAGCTAAAGGAAATATAAAAATAGCCCAAGTAAATGCCATATTTTTAAAGCTTAATGTAAATTTTCTTAAAGTAAAAAGAAGCTTATTTTTATAAACTCTATCATTTTTAAGTTCACTTTCTATATAAAGGTTTAAAGAATTTTTAAGTTCATCAAGGTAAAAAAAGCTTAAAGTAATAAAACCATATAACATTCCTAAAATATAAAAATCACCATCTAAATATTCTAATACTTGTATAGTATAAATTATTGTAAAAACAATATTTAAAATTAAGAGAGAGCTAAATAAAACATAAAGAATAGGAGAAAGCTTTTTAGAAAAAAACTTTAAAATAAAAAATGCAAAAATCCCTAAAAGTGTTAAAATCAAAATACTAATTGTATTTTCAGAAGAAAATGATTGATAAGTAGTTGAATCAAAACCAGAGTGAATTGTTAAAGGTTCTCCAGCTTTAACATTAGATTTATTTCCTATAATACAAATTAAAGAGCTTAAAATACCTAAAAAAACATATATTGAATAAATGAAAAAGTTATTAAAAAACTTTTTAATTATGTTATTAGATTTTGAAAATCCAATAAGAAATTTTCCTAAAGCATATATTGGTGCTAGTAAAATAAATGCTAAAAATAATAAAAGAAAAATGATATTTATAAATCCAAAAATATTACCAATTTCCATTAAAAACCTCCCTTAAAATATCAGATTTCATTTATTATAATACCTAAAAATTTATTAATTAGGAAGTTTTTTTTATTAAAGTTACTTTTTTGTTACTTCTTTTTCACATTTAAATAAAAGATGTTTTAAGGCATTATAGTTAAATGGAAATAAAGGATACAAATAAGGGTCACCTGTTAAGGATTTTGTGGAAGCTAGTATTATAAAGTTTATTATAATTCCTGCTATAAAGCCATAGATTCCAAAAAAACCTGTAAGAAGAAGTAATATAATTCTTATGAATTTAAGAGCAAAACTTAATTCTATACTTGGCTGAACAAAGCTTGTAAGGGCCATTATTGCTGAGTATAAAATTGTATGAGGTGTTACATTTTTTTAAAAATTAAAATAAGAAAGTTTTATAAGGTTTTAATAAATTTATTAAAGGCATTTATTCCTTGTTCATCTCTTTTAAACACTCCAGCATGAGATAGTACAGTAGAGAATTTTATTCCTACTTCATGCTTTAGTATTTCATCAACATTTTCTTTTGTTATATTATTATTGTATTTTGAAATAAGGAATTTATACCAATTTGAATGTATAGCAACCTTTTCATCTTTTGAAATGTCAGAAACACCTTCTAAAAGATATTTAGATAAAATTTCTAGTTCATTTTTTAGTCTTGCAGGAAGAACAGCTAGTCCCATAACTTCAATAAGACCTATATTTTCTTTTTTTATATGATGAACTTCAGCATGTGGATGGAATATTCCAAGAGGATGTTCTTTGCTTGTTCTATTATTTCTTAAAACTAAATCTAACTCATATTTTCCATTTCTAAATCTTGCAATAGGAGTTATAGTATTATGAGGCTCATTATTAGTATAGCTAAGAATATCTACAGTTTCATCAGAGTAGTTTCTCCATTTACCTAAAATATAATCAGCTAAATTTACAAGTTCTTCTTTGTTTTCCCCACTTATTCTAATAGCAGACATTGGCCATTTTATACGACCAACATTTATATTTTCATAACCATTAATTTTAAAGCTTTCTTCAATAGGAGCCTTTTCCATAGGGAAAGTATAGTGTCCACCTTGATAATGGTCATGAGAAAGGATAGAACCTCCAACAATAGGCAAATCAGCATTTGAACCTATAAAATAATGAGGAAGAATTTCTATAAATCCAAGGAGATTTTCAAAGGTTTTTCTATGGATTTTCATAGGTATATGTTGGCTGTTAAAGACTATACAATGTTCATTATAATAAGTATAAGGAGAGTATTGCAAAAACCAATTTTCACCACTAAAGCTCATAGGAATAATTCTATGAGTTTGTCTTGCAGGGTGATTCATATTTCCAGCAAAGCCTTCATTTTCTTTACATAATAAACACTTAGGATAAGAAGTTGATTTTACCATTTTAGCCTTTGCAATTTCTTTAGGGTCTTTTTCTGGTTTTGATAGATTAATTGTTAAATCTAAATCTCCATATTCAGTTGAAGTTTTCCAAATAATATTTTTATCAATTCTAGCTTTTCTAATATAATTAGAAGCAACACTTAAATCATAAAAATAGTCTGTAGCCTTTAAAGGACTTTCTTTATATAAAGAATTAAATCTACCCCTTACTTCAGAAGGTCTTGGCATAACACAATTCATAACCTTTGTATCAAATAAATCCCTTTCAGTAACAGTATTTTCAATAAGTCCTTTAGAAACAGTAAAATCTAAAATATTCTCTAATATTTCAGTAGGATTATCTAACGTTTCATGGATTTCTTCCTCAAAAAATTCACAAAGCCCTAAAACATCAATAATCATATTAGCAGAATATATCTTATCATCCTCTACAATAAGGCCCTTTTCAAGAGCAAAATTAAGAAGTCTATTTATTTCTCTATTAATATTAACCATAAAAAATCATCTCCTTATTATACTTACATAAAAAAATAAAATTCTAATTTTCAAAAGACAATATATATAAATATAACTTATATATAATAAAATTCCATAAAATAAGCAACAAAAAAATTAATTTGCCAATATACTATCTACTTAAATTATTAATTGCATAATTAAAATTTACTAGTAAGGTATTATTTATTTAGAATGGAGATATCTATTTTACAAAGTAGCGCACTTGGAGCAAAAAATCTTTTTTATTATAGATATCACTTTATAAATATCTTATTTGTTGAATTATTAGTTATATATAAGTTGTTTTCCTATTTTGTGTAGTAGCGTACTTGGAGCTTGTCGACGGAGCAACGGAACAAATATAGGAAAACAACTTATATGCCTAACTAAAATTTATTTTGCATAGCCATTTGGATGATTCTTATGCCAGTTCCAAGCTGTTGAGATTATTGTTTCTACATCAGCATATTTTGGTTTCCAGCCAAGTTCTTCCATAGCTTTTTTAGAAGAAGCTATTAAAACAGCAGGGTCTCCAGCTCTTCTTTCTGCAACTTCAGCAGGAATTGTATGTCCAGTAACCTTTCTTGCAATTTCAACCATTTCCTTTACAGTAAAGCCTGTCCCATTTCCTAAATTATAAATAGCACTGTCTCCGCCATTCATAAGTCTTTTTAAAGCTAAAGAGTGAGCAGAAGCTAAATCTGAAACATGGATATAATCTCTAACGCAAGTTCCATCTTTTGTATCATAATCATCTCCAAACATCATTATTTTTTCTCTATTGCCTAAAGCTACATCTAATATAATAGGAATTAAATGAGTTTCAGGAGAGTGGTCTTCTCCAATTTTTCCACTTATATGAGCGCCAGCTGCATTAAAGTATCTTAAAGTTGTATATTTTATTCCATAAGCATGGTCACACCATCTAAGAATTTTTTCAACTAAAAGCTTTGATTCTCCATAAGCATTAGTAGGAATAGTTTTACTGTTTTCAGTTATTGGAACAACTTCTGGTTCACCATAAGTTGCAGCAGTAGAAGAAAATACAATGTATTTTACATTATAATCTCTCATTGCTTCTAAAAGGCTTATTGTTCCATAAACATTATTATTAAAGTATTTTAAAGGTTCTGTCATACTTTCTCCTACAAGAGAAAAGGCTGCAAAATCAATTACTGCATCAATTTTATTTTCTGTAAATACCTTATCTAATATTTTTCTATCTCTTAAATCTCCTACATAAAGCTTTCCGCCAAGTAAAGCTTCTTTATGTCCCTTTACTAAACTATCTAATACAACTACCTTATGATTGTTTTCTAATAATTCAGCTACCATATGGCTTCCTATATAACCTGCACCACCACAAACTAAAATTGTTGACATATTATTACCTCCTAAATTTGTAAAATTTACATATTAAATTATACATTAATAAAACTATTATTTATATACTTATTTTTTGTTTAAACTATTTACTAATTTAAGTAAATAGATGTGTAGTAAAATGTGTTGTTTATATCTTATACACTAATAGTAATTGATTTCAGTAAAAAAGTAAATAGTTTTTAGTAAAAAATATTAAAAATTTTACTAAAATAACTCTTGATTTTTTACTGAGAAAACATTATCATAAAGACAGTTAAATGATATTACATTAAAAAATAAAAGTAGATAAAGAAGGTAATGAATTTTGTTTAAATGATGTGTTTAAATTAAGGAGGATAATTATGGAAATAAAATTAAAGGTAAATAAGCTTTTACATGGAGGAGATTATAATCCAGACCAATGGCTTAAATATCCTGAGGTATTAAAAGAAGATGTAAGACTTATGAAACTTGCTCATTGCAATACAGTATCAATAAATATTTTTGGGTGGAGTGCAATAGAGCCTGAAGAAGGAGTTTATACATTTGAATGGCTTGATAAAATTATGGATGACATGGCTAAAAATAATATAAATGTTATATTATCCACACCAAGTGGAGCAAGACCAGCTTGGATGTCACAAAAATATCCTGAAGTGTTAAGAGTTAATAAAGATAGAACTAAAAATCTTCATGGACAAAGACATAATCATTGTTTTACATCACCAGTTTATAGAAAGAAAACTTATGAAATAAATAAAATTCTTGCAAAAAGATATAAAAATCATCCTGCATTAATACTTTGGCATGTATCAAATGAATATGGAGGAGAATGTCATTGTGAAAAATGCCAAGAAGCTTTTAGAAATTTCCTTAGAAAGAAATATGATAATGATATAGAAAAACTTAATGATGCATGGTGGACAGGATTTTGGAGTCATAGATTTAATGATTTTTCTCAAATAGAAAGTCCTTCAGATAAGGGAGAAATGTTTGTACATGGTCATAACTTAGACTGGAATAGATTTGTAACATATCAAACAATAGATTTTTATAAAAATGAAATAGCTCCTCTTAGAGAAATAACTCCTAACATTCCAACTACAGCTAATTTTATGGGAAATTATCCTCATATGGGTCTTTTCACAGGGTTAGATTATTGGAAGTTTGCAAAGGAAGTTGATATAGTATCTTGGGACAACTATCCAGCATGGCATAATAACTTTGAAAAAACTTATGATTTAGCTTCTAATGTAAGTTTTGTACATGATATTTATAGAAGCCTTAAAGGTGGAAAGCCATTTTTAATAATGGAAAGTACTCCAAGCCTTGTAAATTGGCATAAAGTTAATAAGTTAAAACGTCCTAAGATGCATTTCTTATCATCAATGCAGGCTTTAGCTCATGGTGCAGATTCTGTTTTATACTTCCAATGGAGAAAAGGAAGAGGAGCTTCTGAAAAATTTCATGGAGCAGTAGTGGACCATTGTGGACATGAAAATACAAGAGTATTTAAAGATGTAACTTCAGTAGGAGAGGCACTAGAAAAGCTTACAGAAATTCAAGGCTCAGTTAAAAATTCAGAGGTAGCAATTATTTATGATGTAGAAAACAAATGGGCTATTGATGATTTACAAGGTTTAAAAATGGAAAACAAAGGTTATGAAGAAATTTGCCAAGAAAATTATAGAGCTTTTTGGAAAATGGGAATTTCAACAGATGTTATAAATATGGATTGTGATTTTTCAAAATATAAGCTTATAGTAGCTCCAATGCTTTATATGGTAAGAGAAGGTGTAGGAGAAAGACTTAATGAATTTGTTAAAAATGGTGGAACTTTAGTTACAACTTTCTGGAGTGGAATAGTAGATGAAAATGACTTATGCTTTTTAGGAGGCTTTCCAGGACCTTTAAGAGAAGTTACAGGAATATGGTCTGAAGAAATAGATTCATTATATGATAATGAAAGAAATCATATGGCTTTAGATAATATTTCAGAAATGAAGGATGAATATGAAATTATAGATTATTGCGATTTAATACATCCAGAAACAGCAAAGGTTTTAGCTAAATATAAAAATGATTTTTATAAAGATATGCCAGCTCTTACTGTAAATAAATATGGAAATGGAAAGTGTTATTATATAGCAGGAAGAACAAAAGACGATTTTTACTTAGATTTTTATAAAAAGTTAAGTAAAGAATTAAATATTAAAAAGGTTCTTGAAACAGACCTTCCAACTGGAGTTACAGCACAAATACGTGAAAATGAAAAAGAAAAATTTATCTTCTTAATGAACTTTAATGAAGAAAGTAAGGTAGTAGATTTAGGAGATAAAGAATATATAAATATGCTTACAGAAGATAAAGTATCAAATAAAGTAGACCTTGAAAAGTATGATATTCTTATTCTTAAAGAAGATATTTAAAAAAATAAAAAGAGAGATAGAGTTGTTTCTTTAAGAAACAACTCTTATTTTTAAAATAGAAAGGGGAAAATAAAAAAATGAAAAAGTCTTTAGGATTTTTTAATAATGAAGAAATTTTTGAATATAAAATAGAAAATAAAAAGGGCTTAGCTGTTACTGTACTAAATTTAGGGGGAGTAATAACAGGAATATATACTCCTAACAAAGATGGAAAGAAAGAAAATATAGTTTTAGCCTATAATGACTTAGAAAGTTATTTTGAAAGCCCATCTTATTATGGTGGAATAATAGGAAGAACTTCAGGAAGAATACATAAAGGAGAAATAACTATTGGAGGAAAAAAATATTTCCTAAATAAAAATTATGGTGTTAATTCAGGACATGGAGGAAATATTGGCTTTAATAAAAGAATATGGAAAGTTAAAGAATCAAAAAACAGCCTAGAGCTAACTTTAAAATCTTTAAATTTAGAGGAAGGATATCCAGGAGAAGTGGATGTAAAGGTAGTATATGTATTAAATGATGATAATGAACTTTTATTTAAAATTACAGGAAAAGGAACAGAAGATACTTTACTAAACATTACAAATCATAGCTATTTTAATTTAAGTGGAGATTATAAAAAAGATATATTAGATGAAAAATTAAAAATAACTTCAAATAAAATATTAAAAATAGACGAAAATGGAACACCAACAGGAGAAACTTATAATGTTTTAAATACTCCTTTTGATTTTAATGATTTTCATAAAATTGGAGAAAGAATTAATAATAAAGATAAGCAACTAGAACTTGGCTGTGGATACGACCATACATTTATGTTTAATGGAGAAAATAATATTATTTTAAAAGACGAAGAAAGTGGAAGAATTATGGAAATAGAAACAAACCAAGAATCTGTAGTAGTATACTCCATGAACTTCCCAGACACCTTAATGCTAAAAGGAAACATAAAACCAAAAAAAAGAATAGGAATATGCTTCGAAACCCAAGCCCCACCAATAGGATACAACGAAGCCTTTAAAGAAAAATCTCTTTTATCCAAAGGTGAAATTTATTCTAAATACACAAAATATACATTTAGAAATTCATAAAAGAGTCTTTCAATAGTTTTGTGTAAACTAAAAATGTTAGTGTTCTTATTTTATGAAGGCATGACTTGGAGCCAGTCGACAAAACGACTGAATAACATAAGAACACTAACATTTTTGAAACAAGCTAAATTTTAAATCTTCATACAGCTTTTTCTTATTTTTAATTCTGTAGGTACAAATACTTTTTTTACATATTCTCTGTTGCCATGAATTCTTTCAAGAATAAGGTCAACAGCTGCATCTCCTATATATTCTGTAGAAACTTTTATAGTGGTAAGAGATGGAAACATATATTTAGCAGAAGGGTAATCATCAAAGCCAACTATGCTAACATCTTCAGGAATTTTTAATCCTTTTTCTGCCACAGCTTTATAAGCCCCTACTGCCATAGCATCATTTCCAGCAAAAAAAGCAGTTGGAATATCTTCTCCACTAAGTGCCTTTATCATAAGTTCGTAACCCATTTTATAAGGAAATCTATTGTTATTATCATATTTTTCAATACTATATAAATAATTTTTATTATATATATTTTTTTCAGTCATAAATTCTTTATAAGCTTCATCTCTTTCATCAATATAAACATTAGTATTTTTTATAAGGTCTATATCATTTCCACCAAGAAAACCTATTTTTCTATGACCTAAGTTATAAAGATAATCAAATAATTCTCTTAAAGATTTTTTTAAATCAATTCCAACAGAATCATATTTATTATCATCAGGAAAGAAGTTAACAAATACTAAATTATCATTAACTGAAAGTCTTTTTATCATATTAGAGTCAAATCTTCCAATAGCTAAAATACCAGCAAAGTTTTTAAGCTCTCCCTCGCTAGTTTCATAATCAATTTTTTTAATTACACAATTATTATCATTACATTTTTTTTCAATAGCTAATCTTATAGATAAAAAGTAAGGGTCTGCTAATTCTTCATCACTATTGTACCAAGAAATTAACCCTATCTCATTTTCCTTTAATGATTTTTCTCTTTTGTTTTTTGGTGATTTATATTGAAGGTCTTCTGCAATTTTTAATATTTTTTCTCTAGTACTATCAGAAACATTTAATGTATCATCAAAATTTAATACTCTTGAAACAGTACCTATAGAAACTTTTGCTTTTGCAGCTATTTCTTTTATTGTAGCCAAAGTTATTCCTCCTATAATTAGTTTTATTTACATAAATTAAGTTTAACTCTTAGTTAAAATCAAGTCAAATTTTTAGTAAAAATTATTTTAAGTTTATAAGAGGATTATAAGATGTAAATTAAAAAAATAATTGATTATTGCTCATAAAAATGGTGACTAAAATACGAGTAAAAAATTTAGTAAAAATTTTAGTAAAAAGTATTGACTAAAATTTTACTAGTTGTTATAATAAAACCATGATAACGGTAACAAAATGAAAGCAATAAACAGGGAGGTAGAAATATGAATAACTTAGAATTTTTAAAGGGAAAATTTAAAGAGTATTTTAATAAAGAAGGGGAAAGGGTATTTTTTTCTCCAGGAAGAGTTAATTTAATAGGTGAGCATACAGATTATAATGGAGGACATGTGTTTCCCTGTGCACTTACAATAGGAACTTATGCAGTTGTTTCAAAAAGAGAGGATTCTTTAGTAAGAGTTATTTCATTAAATTTTGAAAAGCTTGGAATAATTGAATTTGATATAAACAACATAGCATATGATAAAAAAGATGATTGGGCAAATTATCCAAAAGGAGTAACTAAAGTTTTTCAAGAACATGGTTATAAAACAACAAATGGATTTGAAATATTATTCTTTGGAAATATTCCAAATGGTTCAGGATTATCTTCATCAGCTTCAATTGAGGTTTTAATGGGAACAATATTAAATAATTATTTTGAATTTAACATTGATATGATAAGCATAGTTAAAATGTGTCAAGAAGCTGAAAATAAATTTATAGGTGTTAATTGTGGTATAATGGACCAATTTTCAATAGGAATGGGTAAAAAAAATTCTGCAATATTATTAGATTGTAACACATTAAAATATGAATACAGCAAGTTAGAAATGGATGGCTATAAAATAGTAATAGGAAATACAAATAAAAAACGTGGTTTAGCAGATTCAAAATATAATGAAAGAAGAAGTGAATGTGAATCAGCTTTAAAATCAATACAAGAAGAGATAAATGTAAGTAGTTTAGGAGAACTTTCAGAAGAAAAATTTGAAGAAGTAAAACACCTTATTAAAGATGAAGTTAAAAGAAGAAGAGCAAAACATGCTGTATATGAAAATCAAAGAACATTAAAAGCAGTAGAAGCATTAAAAAATAAGGATTTAGTTACCTTTGGAAAGCTTATGAATGAATCTCATATTTCATTAAGAGATGATTATGAAGTTACAGGAAAAGAATTAGATACTTTAGTAAGTCTAGCATGGAAGGAAGAAGGAGTAATAGGCTCACGTATGACAGGTGCTGGTTTTGGAGGATGTACAGTAAGTATAGTAAAAGAGGAAAATATAGAAAACTTTACTGAAAATATTGAAAAAGAATATGAAAAAATAATTGGATATAAACCAGAATTTTATGTAGTAGATATATCAGATGGAACAAGAAGAATAGAGTAATAAAAGTGTAAGATAAAAATATTAAAAAGATTGAAAATATGAGGAGGAATTTAATTATGAGCAAAGGTATAAAGATATTAGCAGCAACAATAGCAACAATGGTGATGACTTCAGCATTTGTAGGATGTGGAGGGGAAAAAGATACATCATCAGATGGAGAATATGCTAAAAATTTAATTGTATGGGACCATTTAACTGCAGATGAGCATAATGCTTTAGACCCAATTATACAAAAATGGGGAGAAGATAATGGGGTAAAAATTTCTTTTAGTAATGACCAAGATGATTTACAAGGTTATATAAATGCAGCTAAAAGTTCTTCAGGGCCAGTTTTATACTTTGGTATATCAGCAGATAACTTAGGAACAGGTCAAAAAGCTGGTTATTTAGAAGAAGTTCCAGAGGGAATAATTGATGAATCTAAGCTTACAGAATCTTGTTTATCAGCTGGAAAATGGGATGGAAAGTATTATGCAGTTCCAATAGCTCAAGAATGTATAGCATTATTTTACAATACTGATAAATGTCCAGAGGTTCCAGAAACTATGGAAGAGTTAGTAAGATTAGCTAAAGATGAAGGTTTAGGATTTGAATATGATATAACACAAACTTACTATTCTTATCCTATGTTATCAGCTCAAGGTGGATACATATTTAAAGATAATGGTAATGGATTTGATACATCAGATATAGGTTTAGGAAATGAAGGTACTATTAAAGGACTTGAATTTATAAAGAGCCTAATTGATAAGGGTTTAATGAGTGCTGATATAAGTACAGATAAAGCAAGAGAAGATTTTAAAAATGGTAATACTTCATTTTATATTTCAGGAGCTTGGGATGTTTCAGCAATGAAAGAAGCTGGAGTAAACTTTAAAGTAGCACCTATTCCAACAATAAATGGAGAAAATCCAAAACCATTTTTAGGTGTACAAACAGCCTTTGTAAATTCACAAGCAGGAGAAAAGGAAAAGAAAACAGCTTGGGCATTACTTAAATATTTAATGTCAAATGAAGAGGTTTCCAATATATTATTAGAAAAAGGAAGCAGACTTCCTGTTAACAAAAGTATTATAGAAAGTGAAAGCTTTAAAAACAATGAATTAATGGCTGGTTTTGTTAAACAAGCAGAATTTGCAACTCCAACACCAAATGTAAAAGAAATTTCATATGTATGGGATCCAACTAACAATGGAATTAAATCAGTTCTTCAAGGAAAAGCAACACCAAAAGAAGCAGCAGAAAGAATAGTTAGTGACATTAAAGACCAAATGGAATAAATGCTTAAAAATTGTCATTCCGTTACACCTCTTTTCAGTTAAAATTTATGTAATGGAATGACAATTTTAATAATAAATATTTTTTAAATAAGCCTAATATTATTTATTGGCACATTTTTTTATTGCATTTTCAAAGATTTGAAGACCTGCCTCTAGTTGTTCATCTGTTATAACAAGGGGAGCTAAGAATCTTATAACATTTCCATAAACACCACAGTTTTCAAGCATAAGTCCATTTAAAACAGCTTCTTGAATTATATCACTTACTAATTTAGCATTAGGAGTTTTTGAAGCTTTGTTAGTAACAAATTCTATACCAATCATTCCACCAAGGCCTCTTACATCCCCAACAACTTCGTATTTTTCCATCCATTCTTTATATGTTTTTTTAACCTTTTCTCCTATTTCTAAAGAACGATTAGCTAAATTGTCTCTTTCCATTATTTCTATTGTTTTAAGAGCAGAAGCACAAGCTAAAGGATTTCCACAATAAGTACCACCTATTGTACCATTTACAACAGAATCCATAATTTCAGCTCTAGCTACAATAGCACTTAAAGGAAGACCAGCTGCTATTGATTTTGCAGTAGCTAAAATATCAGGTTCTATACCAGCTTCTTTCCAATATTCAGAAGCAAACATTCTTCCAGTTCTACAGAAACCACTTTGAACTTCATCTGCAATTAACATTATTCCATATTCATCACAAATTTTACGAAGAGCTTTTACCCATTCTACAGGAGCTGGAATAAATCCACCTTCACCTTGTAATGGTTCAACTATAAATGCTGCTATTTCATCAGCTGGAGCACATTCTTCAAATACTTTATATATTGAATCTATGTAATATTTAAAAGCTTGTTCTTCTGTTAATCCTTCTGGTCTTCTATAAAGATAAGGATATTCAGCTCTGAAAATTCCACTAGGGAAAGGTCCAAGGCCCTTTGCATAAGCTTTTTTAGAAGTTAATGCCATTGTAAGACTTGTTCTTCCATGGAATGCACCAGAGAAACAGATAATATTTTGTCTTTTAGTAAAGGCTTTTGCTACCTTTATTGCATTTTCATCAGCTTCTGCTCCAGAATTTGCAAAGAAAACTTTCTTTTTATCACCTTTAACAGGAGCTAAAGAACTTAATTTTTCAGCTAAAGCTACATAACCTTCATGAGTAACTATATTAAACATTCCATGAAAATACTTTTCAGATTGAGCTTTAACTACTTCAATTATTTCAGGATGAGAGAAGCCAACATTTAATACTCCAACTCCTCCTATCCAGTCTAAGAATTTATTTCCATCAACATCTTCAATCATAGCACCTTCTGCATGGTCTATAACAACAGGATATACACATTTTATAGCTTCAGGAACTGCATTTTCACGTCTTTTTATTATTTCCTTTGCTTTTGGTCCTGGTAAAGTTTCAGTTATTATTTTTGGTAAATCAGTTCTTAACATAATAAAATCCTCCTTAAATATGAAAATAAATATTATACATATTACATATAATTTTTAAAAATAAAAAACTGCAAGACAATAGAATCATAAATTTTTGTGACGCCATTGTCTTACAGTTTTAATTTATACTGAGATAATAACATAAAGTATAAGTTAAAACAACTTTCAAAAGGAATAAAATTAATTGTCCACATTGCACAATAAATATAAATTTAAATATTAAATAAAGTAAAAAATAATTGAAATTATGTACTTTTAAGACAAAATAATAATTTAACAAAAAAAATATATATTTTATTTAAAAATAAGTAGAAATAATACCAATTTGGTTTTATAATGATTCAGTTAGGTTATTTATATAAAAGAGTATAATTATAGCAAATAAAAGGAAACCTATAATAAAGGGAGGATAGATGTTTATGGATCATTATGGAATACTAAGTATTTTACCAGCTATCTTAGTTATTGTTTTTGCACTTGTAACAAAAAAGACTTTAGAAGCTTTACTTTTAGGAACTGTTTCTACTTATATTATTATGTATGGAATAGATTTCCCTTCAAAGTGGGCAGAAGCTTTTTTTAAGGCAGCAGGAGATGCTGATAATCAGTGGGTTTTAATTGTGTGTGGGCTTTTTGGAAGTTTAATAGCACTTATAAGAAAGTCTAAAGGAACCTTAGGCTTTTCAGGAAAGCTTGAAAAGTTTTGCAAAACTCAAAAAAAATCACTATTTATAACATGGATTTTAGGAATAATTATTTTTATTGATGAGTATTTAAATATAATGACTTTAGGTGCTTGTATGAAAAATATTTCAGACAAGAAAAAGGTACCAAGAGAGTCATTAGCATACATAATAGATTCAACAGGAGCACCTGTTTGTGTATTGCTTCCATTTTCAACTTGGGCAGTGTTTTATGCAAGTGTATTTTATAAGCAAGAAGGAATTCAAGCCCTTGGATTTGGAGGAGATATTGCTACATATTTAAAAGTTATTCCTTTTACTTTTTATGCTTGGGCTTCACTTATTATAGTTCCTCTTTTTATATTAGGAGTTATACCAAAGCTTGGGAAAATGAAAGAAGCTTATAAAAGAGTAGAAAAAACAGGGCAAGTTTATAATCCTGAAAGTGAAAAGTTTAATGCAGTAATAATAGAAGATTATTCAAAAGAAGAGGGGAAGTTAAAAGACTTTTTAATTCCAATAGGTTCTTTAATTGCAATTACACTATTAGGAGGAGATTTATTTATAGCAGTTGTTGCTTCTATAATAATATGTCTTTTCTTATATATTCCAAGAAAGAAAATGACTTTTAATGAATTTTGTGATTTATATATGCAAGGATTTTGTGATATGATACCAACAATTGCAATAGTTTTTGCAGCTTTTGTAATGCAGGTTGCAGCAAATGATATAGGACTTCCAGCCTATGTAATAGAAGTAGTTACTCCTTATTTAAATGGAACTTTATTTCCAGCAGTAGCCTTTGTAGTAGTTGCAGTTTTAACTTTTGTAACAGGAAGTAACTGGGGAATCCCTGCTGTATGTGTGCCAATAATAATTCCACTTGGTTTTTCTCTTGGAGCAAATCCAATTTTAGTAATGGCAGCAATACTTTCTGGAGGAACTTTAGGAAGTCATGCATGTTTTTATTCAGATGCAACAGTATTAACTTCAACTTCTTGTGGTATAAATAATATGGATCATGCATTAAGTCAGTTCCCTTATGCAGCAATAGCTGCCATTATAAGTTTAGTTGGATTCATTGTTTGTGGTATTGTGATGTAACATTGAATTTGCTTCTTTTTTAGCATATTCAAAAGACTTTTTAATGATATTATATTCTTCATCATTACGAACAGGACGATAATATCCTAAAATACATACACCCTTTGAGTGGCCATGAAGATTAATAGTCATATTCATGGCCCCAGGAATGCCATATACACCTTCATCAGAAGAGTCAGCATATGCCTTAAAAATTTCAAGATTCTTTTTTAAGGCAATTAAGTGGTTATCTACTTCATTGCTATCAATTCTAAAAGTAATAAGTTCAGCTTTAGGCTCTAGTGGTAAAAATCTATATTCTATATACCAATCATCATCAGTAATAGTTAATAAAGCACCACAAGGCAATTTTTGATAATAATTCATAAAAATATAACCTCCTGTAAAAATAATATAATAGTTATATATATTTTACAAAAAACTATTAAAAGTTTCAAATATAGTAATTTAGATATTTAAGACAAAAAAGGTTTAAAACAGCATATAATATACTATGAAGCAAAATAGTAGTAGTAATTTAGTTTTCATCTTCTATTAAGGCACCTAATTTAACGGATATTATAGTATTTAGTTTATTAATAGAAGAGGATAGGGAATTAAGCTGTTTTTCAAGCCTTATTAAAAGATAGGCACTTACAGCCATTGGAAACCCTATGTTTGTAATTAATTGAACTAATTCACTTGTATCCATAAAATCACCTCCTTTAACCTTTTATATGAAGGCAAGGTTAAAAATTACTTAGCTTTATAAAAAAATTTACTTATGATAAAATGAATTAGACAAGCGTCTAAAGCTTTTATTATAAGATTAAGTTACATAATAGAAGTTATAAAAATAGAGAAGGAGTGACAACATGAAAAATAAAAATATTTTTTTGGGATTATTATTTTTAATGATAGGATTATTATGGATAATTAATAGTGCTTTTGGAATTAAAATATTTAATAAAGAAAATTTCTGGCCTTTATGTGTATTGCTTCCAGGATTGTGTTTTGAAATAAGTTATCTTATAACTAAAAAAACACCAATAATACTTTTGCCAGGTGGAGTATTAACAATTGTAGGAGTGTTATTTTTATTTGAACAATTTACAGAGTGGAAATATGTAGAGAAAACTTGGCCTATATATCCTTTAGCAGTTGCAATTGGTTTATTTCAATTATATGTAGCAACTAAGAAAAAAAGTTTTCTTGTAGGAGTAATTTTACTTGGAATAATTTCTCTTGGATGTTTTTCACTTACTTTATTTGGAGATATTTTTAGTATTATAGAAATGACTTATTTAGTTCCAGGAATATTAATAATTTCAGGGTTAATATTATTATTTACTTCTAAAAAAAAGTAAATTAAAAAAGGAGCTTTTTTGTGTAAAAAGCATCCTTTTTTAGATTGTAATATGTTTAATTATGGTTTTCTCTTAATTTTAAATTAAGGGAAAGTTTTTTATATGTTTAAAAAATATTTTAAAAATGTTAAATCACTGGTAAGTTCAGGGTGAAATGATGTTGCTATCATATTATCTTGTCTTACAGCAACTATATTATTATTTACTTCACATAAAACTTTAACATTATCTTTTATTTCAGTTATAAATGGAGCCCTTATAAAGACAAGCTCTAAAGGATTTTCAGAAACTTCTTTTATAACTTTTTTTGTTTTAAAACTATCTATTTGAGTTCCAAAAGCATTTCTTCTTACTTTTATATCCATAAGAGATAAATGTCTGCGAGAATCATTTTCTATTTCTTTTGCTAAAAGTATCATTCCAGCACAAGTTCCCCAAGTAGGAATTCCTGATTTTATTTTTTCTTTTAAAGGTTCTTTAAGTCCAGTTACATCTAAAAGCTTTCCCATAGTAGTGCTTTCTCCACCAGGAAGAATTATTGCATCTAAATTTTTTAAATCTTCCTCTTTTTTTATTTGTATAGCTTCATGACCAAGGGCCTTTATTTGATTTAAATGTTCTAAAACTCCACCTTGAAAGGATAAAACTCCAACTCTTTTCATTTTACCAGCCTCTTTCAGCATATTTTGTAGCAACTTCCTTAGCATTTATACCACTCATAGCACCACCTAAATCTTCAGAAACTTCAGCAAGTTTTAAAGGGTCATTATAATAAGTTGTTGCAAGAACTATTGCACGAGCTCTTTTTTCTGGGTTATCAGATTTAAATATTCCAGAACCAACAAAAACTCCATCACAACCAAGTTGCATCATTAAAGCTGCATCAGCAGGAGTTGCAATTCCACCAGCTGCAAAATTTACAACAGGAAGTTTACCATTTTCCCATACATATTTAACTAAATCATATGGAGCACCATAGTTTTTAGCAATTGTCATTAATTCTTCTTTATCAGCTTTTTGAATTTCTTTTATTTGGTCTTTCATAGTTCTCATATGAGTTACAGCATTAACAACATCACCAGTTCCAGCTTCTCCTTTAGTTCTTATCATTGAAGCACCTTCACCAATTCTTCTTAAAGCTTCTCCTATATTTGTTGCTCCACATACAAAAGGAACTTTAAATTCATCCTTTGCAATATGGTATTTATCATCAGCAGGAGTTAAAACTTCACTTTCATCTATAAAGTCAATATTTAAAGCTTGTAAAATTTGAGCTTCAACAAAGTGACCTATTCTAACCTTAGCCATTACAGGAATTGAAACAGCTTCTTGAATTTCCTTAATCATTTTAGGGTCAGACATTCTAGCAACCCCACCTTCTTTTCTTATATCAGAAGGAACTCTCTCAAGTGCCATTACAGCACAAGCACCAGATTTTTCTGCAATTATTGCTTGTTCCTTATTTGTTACATCCATTATTACTCCGCCCTTTAACATTTGAGCTAAATCTTTATTTACTTCTTTTCTTTCCATTTTTGAAAAGCCCCCTTTAAAAAATTTACTATGTGCCATATAATACAGAAAAAATTCCAAACACACAAATGTATGGATACAATTATAATGTAGAGAGCTTGATAATAGATAAAAAATTAAATATTTATTTAAAAAGATATGGTATAATTATCTAAAAAGGTTAGGAGGAACCAAAATGAAGGATACAATTTTATGGCAAGATAGAAAAAGAATTTTAGGAATGCCAATTTCATTTACAAAATATTTAATTAAAAATAATAGATTATATGTGTCAAAGGGATTATTTTCAACTGATGAAAATGAAATTCTTTTATATAGAATATTAGATTTTACTCTTAAACGTACTTTACTTGATAAAATTTTAGGGGTTGGAACAATAAAGCTTATTACTTGTGACCCAACAGATAAGGAATTATATCTTGAAAAAATTAAAAAGCCTAAAGAAATAAGAGATATGCTTAGTAATATAGTTGAAAGACAAAGAAAAGAATTAAACATTAAAGGTAGAGAAATGTATGGAGTAGCAGGAAGTCCTAAGTATAATGATGAAATACATCATATAGATGACTATGATGATATTAATGATTAGTTACTAAATGGGACTGTGGCACAAAGAATTTTTATAACAATATACATTGTAATATGCACTTAGCAAAGTACTATATATTGTATTAATTTTCTTGATGCAACAGTCCCTTTTTTAAATATAAAATTATTTAACTGAAATAAGAACAATATTGTTTTTTACGCTTTTGGTATCCTTACCAGAATCAGAGGTGTCTTTAAATAAATCTGCACAATTATTTCCACTTACAGATGATAATGAATCATCATAATTTTCACTTTCAACTTTTGTTAAAGTATAGTCATTTTCAGCATTTTTCTTAGCTATTATATCATATTCTTCTAAATTAAAATTTTCTATTACCTCTATAAGGTCTTCAGGATAATTAGGATAAGTAGCATAGCCACAGTTATATACTGCATAGCAAGCATCAACATAATCAGAAGCCTTTCTTACAGTTTTATATCTTTTTGTAGAAAGAAGGGCTGTATGGTCTTTTATACTTTCATAAAAACTTGAATAAACCTTAAAATCTGCATTTATTGTATAAGAAGAGCAGTCATTATTATATTCATTAGTACTTAAATTTATAATGTTACCATTCCAATCACTATAAGCTTTTATTCCAAATAAATTATTAGCTTCACTTGAAAGAGAAGATTTCCCCCATCCACTTTCTAAAATAGCCTGTGCAATAGTAAGACTAGGCAAAATATGATTTGTTTCATATCCTTCTAAAGCAGCTTCTTTAATAGAATCTATAAAATTTTTCTGAAAATCAGTTAAAGCATAGACATTTTTAGAAGTACCTGTCATTACCATTGAAGTTATAAGTAAAGTTGTTATTGATGATAAAATCATTCTTTTTTTCATTTTTTAAACCTCCGTAAAACAAAAATATTCATCTTGTGGTAAAAATTTGAAACTATGTATAATATATTACAATAAAATAATAAATTTGTAAATATATAGAAATAGAAAGTTTCCTATTAAGAACTAATAAATTTCTTAATAGGAAACTTTTTCTTTTAATCTTATATTATTTTCCAAGGTAAACAATATCCTTTTCTTTTTTGCATCTATCATCAAAGGGATTATTTATAAGGGCTTTTGTAAAAAGCACAGGGTAGTTATTTTTTAGATATTTCATATATTGTGCCCATTCAATAGCTAAATATTTATAAGCTGTTTCAATATCTTTTTCTATATGTTCAAGTTCATATTTTTCAATTTCTGTATTATATCTTGAATTTAATTCTTCTTTTAAATGCATTATTGCCATAAGCATTTCAGTAAAATTTTCATGGTCTAAAAGACTATCATTAGTTAGTAATGTTATTAAAAGGTCTCTATTTTTTTCAAGATTAGTTTTTATGTTTTTCAGATTAATTTTAGAAATATCTAGATTATATCTATGAGTTAAAATATCTTTTGTTAAAATATCAAATACTATAGTATCATCAAAGTTTTCTTTAATTGAATCTTGTTTTATTATTTTTAAATCTCCATCACCTTTTGTAATATCTTTAAGTAAGTCCGTTCCAAGTTCTGAAAAGAAAAGCCCAATAAGCATATTTAATTTTTCAAGAATATGGCTATGTTCTCTTTTTTCAATAAGTTTATCAAGAACAAAAGTGGTGAAAAAAACTTCCATTGGTACAAAAGCTATATCAGCTAAAAGAAATATTAAGGTATGATGAGCATCTTGAAATATAAGATAGTGTAAATAGTGTAGGAAAAGTGATAACAAAACAAGACCTACTCCTATTATTATTGTATTTTTTGTTTTTTTCTTCAAAAAAAGTTCCTCCTTAATTAAATGTCTAAAATATATTATCATAAATTATGCTATAAAAGAAGTAATAAAAATACATAAAATAAAAAGCATAAAATTAGGTTTAAAAATATTAAGAGTGTTATATAATATAATTTGTAAAATAAAATAAAGGAGATAAAAAATTGAAAAAATTTGTGATGTTTTATACAGGAGGGAAAAATAGTACTCTTGCTTTATATAAAATGATAGAAAAGGGATATGAACCATTAGAACTATTAGTAATGCTTGAAGAAGGAAAGGAAGTTACTTGGTTTAATAAAGTAAATGAAGATTTAATAAGTAAAGCTTCTTTTGCATTAAATGTAAATATATGTTTAGTTGAAACTTCAATTGAAGATTATGATGAACTTTTTGAGGAACAACTTATCTATTTAAAAGAACAAGGAGCAGAAGCTTGTGTTTTTGGAGATATTGATAATATAGAGCATAAAAATTGGTGCCTTAAAAGATGTAAAAAAGCTAATATAGAAGCAATTTTTCCTTTATGGAATGAGGAAAGAGAAAGTCTTACAGAAGAATTTTTAAAAGCAGGATTTAAAGCTATAATTAATAAAGTTGAAAATGAAATTTTAGATGAGGAGCTTTTAGGAAAGGAACTAACAAGGGAATTATTAAAAGAAGTTAAAGAAGAAAAATATCATACATTTGTTATAGATGGTCCTATATTTAATTTTCCAATACCATATGAAATAAAGGAAAAAAATAAAAATGACAAATATTGCTATCTAATTATGGAATAAAATTGAAAATACTAATATTTTATCACATTTTATATTTTTTAATTTATAAAAAGTTAAAGTTTTAAGGTTATATTAGGGGTAAATATAATAATAATACAAAAAACTACAAAAAAATTATACTTTTACTAGAAAATATAGGAACTTTGTTTTATAATATTATAAGATACTTTTATAAAAATGTGATAAAATATTATTGATATAATTGCTACAGAGAAAAGAGGGGAACTTATGGAAAGAAATAGTGGTATAATAATGCATATTACTTCATTGCCAGGAGAATATGGAATAGGGACATTGGGAAAAGAGGCTTATAACTTTGTTGATTTTCTAGATAGAGCAGGACAAAAATATTGGCAAATATTACCTTTGGCACAAACAGGTTATGGAAATTCTCCATATCAAAGTTGTTCTGCATTTAGTGGAAATCCTTACTTAATTGATTTTGATTTATTAACAGAAGATGGTTTATTAACTAAAAAGGATTATGCTAAGGTAGATTTTGGAAAAGATAAAACTTCTGTTGATTATGGAAAGATATTTGAAAACAAATTAGCAGTTCTTAAAAAAGCTTATAAAAATTCAATTGGAAAGCTTGATAGAGAAATTCAAGAATTTAAAAATGAACAACATCATTGGATTTATGATTATGCTCTTTTTATGGCTATAAAGACTAAATTTAATAACATTCCTCTTAAAGATTGGGATGATTCTATAAGAAGAAGAGATTATAATACTTTAGAATATTATAGAAATGAATTAAAAGATGATATAGATTTTTGGACTTTCCTTCAATATGAGTTCTTTAAACAATGGAAAAATCTAAAAGCTTATGCAAATTCTAAGAAAATTGAAATTATAGGGGATATTCCTATATATGTAGCAGAGGACTCTGTTGATGTTTGGACAAATCCTCAAGACTTTTTCTTAGATAGTGATTTACATCCATCAGTAGTTTCAGGATGTCCACCAGATGCATTCTCAAAAACTGGACAGCTTTGGGGAAATCCAATATACAATTGGCCACATCATAGAAATACAGGATTTGGCTGGTGGAAAAAGAGAATAATGGAAAGCTTAAAACTTTATGATGTAATAAGAATAGACCACTTTAGAGGTTTTGAAGCTTATTGGGAAATTCCAGCTGGAGAAGAAACTGCAGTTAATGGAAGATGGGTAAAGGGCCCAGGAATTGACTTATTTAATGCAATTAGAGCCCAACTTGGAGATATTAAAATTATAGCTGAAGATTTAGGATATATTACTCCATCTCTTCTTGCTTTTAGAGAAGCAACTAAAATTCCAGGAATGAAGGTTTTACAATTTGCCTTTGATACAAGAGAAGAAAGTGATTATCTTCCACATAACTATCCTAAAGATTGTGTAGTTTATACAGGAACACATGATAATGATACAGTTATGGGATGGCTTGAAGAATCAGGAAGAGAAGAAGATGTTGAATTCTGCAAAAAATATTTAAGACTTACTGAAGAAGAAGGATACAATTGGGGCTTTATAAAAGGTGCATGGTCAAGTGTAGCTAATGTTTCAATTGCATTATTCCAAGACTTTATTGGAACAGGAAGTGAAAGCAGAATGAATATACCTTCAACAATGGGCTGGTGGAAATGGAGAGCTGAAAAGAAGGATATAACTAATGCTTTAGCAGATAAAATCTATGATATAACAAAAACCTATGGAAGATTAAAATAAAATGAAATTATAAAAAAAGGATGCTTTTTAGCATCCTTTTTTATATAGAAAAGCATAAAAAATATTGTTTAATTAAAAGAGAAAAGTAAAAAAAATAAAGAAAAAAGTAAAAAAACATTAAACGACAAAATACAAAATTAAAATCAAGGCAAAAAGAATATCTAGAAAAAAATGGATTAATTTTAAAAAATAAAAACATTTACAATTAAAATGAAAAAACAAATAAAAGTAATAGATTATCAAAAAATACTATTGTTTTACAAAAAGACGTATGTTATAATGTAACCTGTGAATAAAATTACAGAGATTTACTTTAATAATTCATATTGGATAAATAGGGAATCTGTATCTTTTTTTATAAATATGAAAACGTATTAATGTAAAATCCATATTTTAAGGGGGATTAAAAAATGAAAAATGTAAAAAGAATTTTAGCAATGTCATTAATGACAGTAGTAGGAGCAAGTGTGTTAGTAGGATGTGGAAATGATTCATCTACTGGTGGTGGAAGTAGTAAAGGTAAAGTAGAAGTAAGTATATTTCAATATAAAGTTGAACAAAAGGATGCTTTTGAAAAAGCAGCAAAGGAATATGAAAAATCACATGATGGAGTATCAATTGATATAAAGACTGTTGGTGGAGGAGACGATTATGGTTCAGCATTAAAAGCTCAATTCCAAAGTGGAAGTGAACCAACTATTTATAACATTGGAGGACCTCAAGATGTTCAAGACTGGACAGGAAAACTTGAAGATTTAACAAATGATGATTTAACAAAACAAGCAGTTGATAATACTTTAGGTGCTGTTACAGTTGATGGAAAGGTTTATGGATATCCATTAACACTTGAAGGATATGGATTTATATATAATAAAGCAATATTTGAAAAAGCTGGAATTGATCCTTCTAAGATAGTAACATTTGCAGATTTAGAAAGTGCAGTTAAAACTTTAGATTCTAAGAAAAAAGAATTAGGATTAGATAGTGTATTCTGTCTTCCAGCAAAGGAACAATGGGTTATAGGTCTTCATACTTCTAACTTAGCATTTGCAAATGAATTTGCTAGTGGAACAGATGCATTTAATGCAAAGGAAATAGAATTTAAATATGCTGACCAATTAAAGAAAATTCTTGATATACAAGCAGATTATGGTTTACAACCAGATGGAAAGAAAAGTTCTGTAAATGGTGTTGATTATTCAACTCAAGTTGAAAAAGAATTCTCTCTTGGAAAGGTTGCTATGATTCAACAAGGTAACTGGGTATATGGAAGTATAGCAGGAATTGATGAAGAATTAGCTAAAAATATTGGCATGCTTCCAATACCAGTAGATGGAGTATCAGAAGGAAAGCTTCCAGTTGGAGTGCCTATGTATTGGGGAGTTAACTCAAATAAGAGTGATGATGAAAAGAAGGCAGCTAAAGATTTCTTAAACTGGTTATATACTTCTGATGAAGGTAAGAAAATTATTATAGAAGATTGTGGATTTATTCCAGCATATAAGGGATATGATTCAGATGCATTACAACCAACAGACCCATTAGCAAAAACAGTTTCTAAATATGCAGCAGAAGGAAATACTTTACCATGGGTATTTATGGGGTATCCAACTGGATTTGGTGAAACTCAATTAGGTGCAGGAATTCAAAGTTACTTTGCAGGTGAAAAAACTTGGGATGAAGTTGTTAAGCAAGCTAGGGAAGATTGGAAGACAGATAGACAATAATTAAAATTAAAAGTAGGAGTTTATCTTGCTCCTACTTTTTAAAATTAATTTATCAAGTAAAAGAGGGAATAATATGAAGAAAAAAAATATAACATTCTGGTTATTTTTATTACCAGTTTTAATAGCATTTTCAATGGTAGTATTAATACCTTTTATTATGGGAGTGTATTATTCATTAACAGATTGGAATGGAATATCAGATACAATAAATTTTGTAGGACTTAAAAATTTTAAAGATGCATTTGCAGATGAAGGTTTTAGACACTCATTTTGGTTTACAACTAAATTTACTATAGTTTCAGTTATTACCTTAAATGTTATGGGATTTGCCCTTGCAATGCTTGTAACAAGAAAATTTAAGGGAGCAGAAATATTAAAAACAATCTTTTTTATGCCAAACCTTATTGGAGGTCTTATTTTAGGATTTATATGGCAATTTATATTCCAAGAAGTTTTTGCAGCTCTTGGAAAAGCTTTAGGTGTACAGTGGCTACAAGGCTGGCTCTCAAATGAAAAAACAGGATTTTGGGGATTAGTTATCCTTATGTGTTGGCAGATGGCGGGATATTTAATGATAATATATATAGCAGGTATTCAAGGAATTTCTAATGATGTTATAGAAGCTTCAACAATTGATGGAGCTAGTGCATGGCAAAGAATGAAGTATATAATTTTACCATTAGTAAGACCTGCATTTACAGTAAGTATATTTTTAACATTATCAAATTCATTTAAATTATACGACCAAAACCTTTCATTAACAGCAGGTGGTCCAAGTAACAAAACACAAATGCTTGCAATGAATATACTTCAAACAGGACAAAAATTTAATAATATGGGACAAGCACAAGCAAAGGCAATAATTCTTCTTCTTGTAGTTGGAGTAATTTCATTAATTCAAGTTTATGTTTCTAAGAAAGGAGAAGTTGAAGCGTAATGACAAAAGTTAAATATAGTGAAGATGTGACCAAAGCTCAAAAAATCTCTAAAGTAGTGTTAACAATTTTAGGTATTTTTTTAGGAATTACATTTATAGTACCTTTTTTATTAATTCTTATTAATTCTTTTAAGACTAAAAAAGAATTATTTACTAGTGTTTTAGCACTACCAGAAAAAATATCAAATGGGTTTGAAAATTATAAGATAGCTTTTGAAAGACTTGATTTTGTTAAGTCTTTTGGAACATCATTATTTATAACAGTATTTAGTATAATAATTATAGTAATATGCACCTCAATGGCTGCATGGATGCTTCAAAGAACAAAGTCTAAGGTAAGTAATGCTATATTAATGTTGATGGTAGTTTCAATGCTTATACCTTTCCAAGCAGTAATGCTTCCATTAATAAGAATTATGGGAAAGATAGGATTCTTAAATAAATATGGATTAATATTTATGTATCTAGGATTTCAAGGTGCTATGTCAACATTTTTATATCATGGATTTGTAAAAAATATTCCTAGGGATTTAGATGAAGCTGCAACAATTGATGGTTGTAACACTTTCCAAACATTTTGGTATATAATTTTCCCACTACTTAAGCCAATAACAGTAACTGTTGCAATATTAAATTTAGTTGCTATATGGAATGACTATTTACTTCCATCATTAGTTATTGGAGGAAAAACAGAAACAATTCCATTAAAGACATTCCTGTTCTTTGGTGAATATACAAAACAATGGCACTTAGCTTTAGCAGGATTAGTTATTACAATTTTACCAGTTTTAATATTCTATTTCTTTGCACAAAAGCAAGTATTAAGCTCTATGGTAGAGGGAAGTGTAAAGTAAATTTTAAGGGATGCAAAAAAGCATTCCTTTTCTTTATTGACAATGATTTTTTTTGGTGGTATTCTAAACAAGAAAAATGCCTTTAATTTAGTCCAGAGAGATTAATAAGGAAGAATATAATATTCATATTTTTTACATTATATAGGATTATTGTACCTTCCTTATACTTTAAGGAAGGTTTTTTTATTAAAAGAACAAAAGAATTTAATATTATAAGGAGTGAAATTGATGGAAAATAAGCATCTAATTGATCCAATGGATTTCTCAATTGAGGAGCTAGATGAAATATTTTGCTTAGCACAAGATATTATGAAAAGCCCTGAAAAGTATTCAAAAATATGTGATGGAAAAATTTTAGCAACACTTTTTTATGAACCAAGTACAAGAACAAGATTTAGTTTTGAAGCTGCAATGATGAGACTTGGAGGAAAAGTTTTAGGATTTTCAGAACCAAATTCAAGTTCAGCTTCAAAGGGAGAAACTTTAGCAGATACTATAAAAATGGTTTCTATATATTCAGATATAATTGCTATGAGACATCCCCTTGAAGGGTCAGCAAGAGTAGCAACTCAATTTTCAAGTGTTCCTATAATAAATGCAGGAGATGGAGGTCATCAACATCCAACTCAAACTTTAGCAGATCTTCTTACAATAACATGTTTAAAAGGAAATTTAACAGGACATACTATTGGTATATGTGGAGACTTAAGATATGGACGTACAGTTCATTCCTTAATAAAGGCTATGTCTAGATATAAAGGAACAAAATTTATTTTAATATCACCAAAGGAACTTAGAATACCAGCTTACATAAGAGAAGAATTTATTCAAAGGAAAAATATAGAATTTAGAGAAGTGGAAAGATTAGATGATGTTATAGAAGAATTAGATATTCTTTATATGACAAGAATACAAAAAGAAAGATTCTTTAATGAAGAGGAATATTTAAGACTTAAAGATAGCTATATATTAGATGAAGAAAAAATGAAACATGCTAAAGAAGATATGATAGTTATGCATCCTCTTCCAAGAGTAAATGAAATAGCAATGGAAGTTGATAGTGATAAGAGAGCTTCTTATTTTAAAGAAGCTGAATGTGGAATGTATGTAAGAATGGCACTTATGTGTAAGCTTTTGGGGGTGAAATAATATGTTAGAAATAACAAGTATAAAAAATGGACTAGTAATTGACCATATAGAAGCTGGAATGGGAATGAAAATATTTAATTATCTAAAACTTGATAAAACTGATTATAGAGTAGCTTTAATTATGAATGCAGAAAGTAAAGTCCTTGGAAAAAAGGATATTTTAAAGATAGAAAAAGATGATTTTAAGGATATAGATTATACAGTTTTAGGTCTTTTATCTCCAAGTATAACAATTGATGAAATAAAAGATAGTGTAATAGTAAGAAAAGTAAAACCAAAGCTTCCTACAGTAGTTAAAAACATATTAATATGTAAAAATCCAAGATGTATAACAAGTACAGAAAAATATGTAAGTCATTCCTTTAAGCTTATGGACAAAGAAAAAGGTACATATAGATGTGAATACTGTGATGAAATAACAAGATTATCAGATATGTAAACAATAATTAAATTGGGACTTTTGCATGAAGAAATATTAATACAATATATAGTGCTTTAATAAGTACATATTACAATGTATATTGTTATGAAATTTCTTTGTGCAACAGCCCTTTTTTAGTACAAAGAAGAAAAAAATATGATAAAATTATAACTAGGATTAAAATGTGAAAGGAGCTAAAAAGTGATGATACTTATTAAAAATGGAAGAGTTATAGACCCTAAAAATAATATAGATGAAAAGTTAGATATTATTATAAAGGATGAAAGAATTTATAAAATAGGACATTTTCAAGACAATGGAGAATATGAAAAGATAATTGATGCAGAAGGAAAGATAGTTTCTCCAGGTCTTATTGATGTTCATGTTCATTTTAGAGACCCAGGTTTTACATATAAAGAAGATATTTTTACAGGAGCAGAGGCAGCAGCTAAAGGAGGATTTACTACTGTAATATGTATGGCGAATACAAATCCTATAGTTGATAATGAAGAAACTTTAAAATACATATTAGATAAAGCTAAAAAAGCCAAAATAAAAATACTTCAAGCAGCAGCTATAACTAAAGAGTTTAAAGGAAAAGAATTAGTTGATATGAAAAAACTTAAAGAATTAGGTGTTGTTGGATTTACTGATGATGGACTTCCTATAAAGGATTCAAAATTAGTTATGGAAGCTATGGAAAAGGCAAAAGAATTAGATATGCCTTTAAGCTTTCATGAAGAAGACCCAAGCTTAATAAAAAGCCCTGGAGTTAATGAAGGAAAAGTTTCAAAAGAACTTAAAGTTGGAGGAGCACCAAATGCAGCTGAAGATGTTTTAGTAGCAAGAGATTGTATGCTTGCTTTAAAAACTAATGCAAAAATAAGTATTCAACATATAAGCTCAGGAAATTCAGTAGATTTAGTAAGATTTGCAAAATCTTTAGGAGCAAAGGTAACAGCAGAAGCTACACCACATCATTTTTCTATAACAGAAGAGGCTGTTTTAAAGCATAAAACATTAGCTAAAATGAATCCTCCAGTAAGAACTGAAAAAGATAAGGAAAAGATTATAGAAGGATTAAAAGACAATACTATTGAAATAATAGCAACAGACCATGCACCACACAGCAAGGAAGAGAAAGAAAGGGAATTAACAAAAGCACCAAGTGGAATAATAGGTCTTGAAACTTCTTTAGCTTTAGGAGTTACAAACCTAGTTAAAAAAGGACATTTAACTCTTTTAGAGCTTCTTGAAAAGATGACTATAAATCCAGCTAATTTCTATAAACTAGATGCAGGAACAATAGAAGAAGGAAAATTTGCAGATTTAGTTATTTTTGATGAAAATGAAGAATGGATTGTACCAGAAAAATTTGCCTCAAAAGCAAATAACACTCCATTTATAGGAGAAAAACTATATGGAAAAGTTAAATATACTATATGTAATGGAAAAATAGTATATAGAGATTAAATATAACTTGTTTAAAAAGCAAAATTAGTATTTAATACAAGTTAAAAATTGTACATATTAATAATTTTAAAATTGACAATAGGCATATTTGATGTTAAGCTAAGAAAAAGATAAGCCTTTAAATTAATCCAGAGAGATTAAAAAGGAAGCAGTTAGTATTTTTTCTTAGGATTATTATGCCTTCCTTGTATATAAGGGAAGGCATTTTTTAGTTTTTTGAAGATAACTTCCAAAATAAAAATATGAAGGTTAAAAATTAATAATTAGGAGGAATTGCATTTATGGGTTCAATAATGGATAAACTTTATAAAAGAGTTGAGGAAAGAGGCGTAGTTTGTGTAGGGCTTGACACAGCATTAGATTATATTCCAAGTTTTATTAAAGAAGGAAAGTCAGAAGAGGATGCTATAGTTGAGTTTAATAAAGGAATTATAGATGCAACAGAAGATGTAGCAGCATGCTTTAAAGTACAAATTGCATATTATGAAGCCCTTGGAATAAAAGGATTAATGGCATATAAAAGAACTCTTGAATATTTAAGAGAAAAGGATGCAATAATAATTTCAGATATAAAAAGAGGAGATATACAAGCGACAGCAAAACAATATGCAAAGGGACATTTTGAAGGTGATTTTGAAGCAGATTTTATAACATTAAATCCTTATATGGGAATGGACAGTATTGAACCATACATGCCATATTTAGAAAGTGGAAAAAAAGGAATCTTTAGTTTAGTTAGAACTTCAAATAAGGGTGCAGAAGATATAGAATACTTAGATACAACTTCAGGGGATAAGGTTTATACTGTAGTTGGAGATAAGCTTATGGAAATGGGTAAAAATTTAGTTTCTCATTGTGGATATCATCCACTTGGAGGAGTTATAGGATGCACTCATGTAGAAGAAGGAAAGGCTTTAAGAAAGAGATTTAACAGCATGTTCTTCTTAATACCAGGTTATGGAGCACAAGGTGGAAAAGCTGAAGATGTTGCTATGTATTTAAATAATGGAAATGGTGGAGTTGTAAATTCATCAAGAGGAATTCTTCTTGCATATAAAAAAGCAAATAAACCTGAAGAAGATTATGCAAAATGTGCAAGAGAAGAAGCAATTAGAATGAGAGATGAAATAAATTCAGCAGTTGAAGCATTAAAATAAAAATATAAAATATGGAGGCTATTATGAATTATAAAAAGTCTAAAATAATTTCAAATGAAAAAGTTATAGATAATATATATAAAATGGTTTGTGAAGATGAAAATGAAGTAAAAGCAGGACAATTTTATATGCTTAAGCTTCAAGGACAAACTCTTCTTCCAAGACCTATAAGTATATGTGAAAAAGATGAAAAAACAATAACATTTCTTTATGCAGTAGTAGGAAAGGGAACAGAAGAATATTCAAAGCTTGAAAAGGGAGACTATATAAACTTAACAGGGCCTCTTGGAAACGGATTTAATTTAGAAGAAGACCTTGGAAAAGTTGCTATAGTATGTGGTGGAATAGGAACAGCACCTATGGTTGAAGTTTCAAAAAGATTAAGAGCTTTAAAGAAAGATTCTATAATAGATGTTTATGCAGGTTTTAGAGACAATGTATATTTAATAGAAGAACTTGAAAAGTATGCAAACAAAGTTAATATAACAACAAATACAGGAAAATATGGCCATAAAGGCTTTGTAACAGATATATTAAAGCCAGAAGAATATGACACAGTACTTTGCTGTGGACCAGAAGTTATGATGGCTAAGGTAATTGAAATATGTAAAAAGACAAATACAAAAATATATGTTTCAATGGAAAAGCATATGGCTTGTGGAGTAGGAGCATGCTTAGTTTGTACATGCAAAACAAAAGATGGCTTTAAGAGAACTTGTAAAGATGGTCCAGTATTTGATGGATACTATGTTGAACTATAATCTAAAGGAGGAGGAAGTTATGTTAAAGGTTAATATTAATGGAGTAGAATTTAAAAATCCAGTTATAGCAGCTTCAGGAACCTTTGGTTTTGGTGCAGAATATAACAATTTTTATGATGTTGGAATTTTAGGAGGAATATCTTCTAAAGGACTAACAATAAATCCAAAGGAAGGAAATAAAGGTTTAAGAGTTTATGAAACTCCATCAGGAATGATGAACTCAGTTGGATTAAATAATCCAGGAATAGATAAATTTATAGAAAAAGAACTTCCACAAATGCTTAGTTATGGAACAAATGTCCTTGCAAATGTTGGGGGAGGATGCTTTGAAGACTATGCAGAGGCTATAGAAAAATTAAATGATACAGATGTACATATAATTGAACTTAACATTTCATGTCCAAATGTAAAATGTGGTGGAATGGCCTATGGAATAAAGGCAGATGTAGCATATGATTTTGTAAAGGAAATAAAGAAAATTTCAAAAAAACCTTTAATGGTTAAGCTTTCACCAAATGCTGAAAATATAGTTGAAATGGCTTTAAAATGTGAAGAAGCAGGAGCTGATTCATTAAGCTTAATAAATACATTAAAGGGTATGGCAATAGATATTTATAAAAGAAAGCCTGTTTTTGAAAATGTATATGCAGGTTTCTCAGGACCTGCTGTAAAGCCAGTAGCATTAAGAATGGTTCATGAAGTATCAAAGGCTGTAAGTATTCCAGTAATAGGTTTAGGTGGAATAAGCACAGGAAAAGATGCAATAGAATTTATGATGGCAGGAGCTAGTGCTATACAAATAGGAACAATAAACTTTGCAAATCCAATGGCAGGAAAGGAAATTGTAGAGGAAATGGAAGCTTTTTGTAAAGAACAAGGAATAAAAGATATTAATGAAATTGTAGGAATTATTTAAATTAAATATAATTGGAGGAATAAAAAATGCAACAATATAAAAAAGAATTTATAGAATTTATGATTGAATGTGGAGTTTTAACTTTTGGAGATTTTATAACTAAAAGTGGAAGAAAAACACCTTTCTTTGTTAATACAGGAAACTATAAGACAGGAAGCCAATTAAAAAGACTTGGAGAATTTTATGCAGCAGCAATAAAAGAAAATTTCCCAGGAAATTATAACATAGTATTTGGACCAGCTTATAAGGGAATTCCACTAAGTGTTACAGTAGCAATGGCTTTAAGTGATAAGTATGGAATAGATGTAAGCTACTGTTCAAACAGAAAAGAAGTTAAAGACCATGGAGATACAGGAATACTTTTAGGAAGCAAATTAAATGATGGAGATAAGGTTTTAATAGTAGAAGATGTTACAACATCAGGAAAATCTATATATGAAACTATGCCAATTTTAAAAGAACAAGCAGATGTAGATGTAGTTGGACTAATGATTTCAGTTAACAGAATGGAAAAAGGACAAGGAGAAGAATCTGCATTAAAAGAATTACAAGATAAATATGGATTTAAAGCATGTGCTATAGTTACAATGGAAGAAGTAATAGAATATCTTTACAATAAAGAAGTTAATGGAAAAGTAATAATAAATGATGAAATAAAAGCTAGAATAGATGCCTATTACAAACAATATGGAGCAAAATAGGTTTTAAAAATTAACATTTTAATAAACAAAGTTAGTATTATAGGCATAATTGAAAGTTTAGATTAATACAATTAAGCAAGGTTAATATTATAATTATAAAAAGTTGTTGTGTTATGCAATGACTTTTTTTGTTGTTTAGAAAATATATATAAAAACTTATATGAAAGAATTTAATAATATAAGAAAATGTGGTAAAATTAAGTTGTAGAAAGGTTTACCCTTTTTAAGTAATGCTTTAATATAATTTATATGCAATGTTGTTGTGAATTTTATTTATGTATAATTAGCATAAATAGTGTTGTTTATAATTTGTTTACAATGTATAATAAATATATGATATTTGTGGTATTGTAAGCAAAAATTTATTTCATAGGGGGATATTGTGAAAAATTATTATAAAGTACTAGGGATAGAAAAAACTGCATCTGAAGGTGAAATTAAAAAAGCATATGCAGTTATGGTGAGGAAGTTTCCACCTGAAAAAGAAGGAGAAAAGTTTGGGGAAATAAGTGAGGCATATAGTACATTAAGCAATAAAATAAAAAGAACTGAGTATGATAAAGAAAATGGATTTGATGAGGTTTCACAAGAGTTGCTTGATGGGGCTAAGGAATTTATAGATAAAAAGGAATACTTGCCTGCTATAAGAAACTTAAAGAAGTTTATACTTCTTAATCCTGACAATATAGTAGCAAAAAATTATTTAAGTCTTTGTCAATATAAAATTGAAGATTTTTCTGGGGTATATGAAAATACTAAGTATATAATAGATAAAAGTGATGAAGCAAATGAAAGCCAATTTGACAACTTTGTTATAGCAGCTAAAAAGTTAAATAAATTTAATGAAGCTGAAAAATATTTATTAAAAGCAATAGAAAAGTTTGATTCTATTCATTTTTATATAGAAATGTGTTCTTTATATTCTAATAAAAATTTTAAAAACGAAGATAAAATTAAAGAAATTTTAACAGAAAAAATAAACCCAAGACTTGATAAAGAAGAGTTAAGTTATCAAGATTATAATGATTTAGCTTTTTATGCTTCTTCTTTAGAGGATGAAAAATTAATTGAATTTTATTTAAATAAGTTAGTATCTAATGTAAAGGTTCAAGATTTTGATAGTGCTTTAAGTTCTTTAGAAGATTGTGCAGATTTAGCAATGGTTCTTTGTAAAACAAAAATATTAGTAAAATATACTGTAGCTATGGAAGACCTTACTGAAAGATTTATTTCATTAAAAAGTACTAATGAAAAAAGACTAAAGAAATTAAAGAGCTTAAAAAGGATTTTTGGTACTATAAAACCAATTATTATGAATACAGATATATGTTATGAAGTTAAATCTTATATAATTAATAATTTAAGAAGTGATTTAACAAGTAATGAGAAAAAAATAAATGAATTAAATGAAGAAAATTTAAAACTTATTGAAAAAATGAGTGAAATGGCAATTAAAGAACCAGAGGTTTTAAGAAGTTCTATAATGAAAATTAAAAAGAATGATTTAATCTATTTAAGAGTTAGAGATGTATTTAATAAATATTATAAGATAACTTCTCCAAAACCTGAGGAAAATACAAAGCCTGTAGAAGAAGTTAAAGAAGAACCAGAAAAATTAGAAGTAACAGAAGAAAAAATAACTAAAACAAAAGAGACTCAAGAAGAGGAAGAAGGTTTTTTTGGTAAAATAAAGAATTTTTTTGGAAATAAGGGTAAGAGATGATGAAAATATCTATAGATAGAGAACTAAAAGAGTATTATAAGAAAAAAACATTAGAATATGATGAAAATGTTAATGAACTTGGAGGAAGCATAATAAGTATTTTTGAAGATTTAAAAAATATTCAAAAAAAATCAGTTATGCAAGGAGTAATGAAAGATGAACAAGTTCAAAGTATTTATAGACAAAAATTAGCTGATTTAGAAAGTAAAGAAATAAAAGATAACAATGAAATTAAAGAGCTAAAGAAAACAGAAAAGCTATTTTTAAAAAATATAATAAAAATACTTGATGAACTTGAAAGATTAAAAGAATATGGGGATACAAGTGGCAATGAAAAACTTTCTAAAACCCTAGAAAGAAACTTTAAAGCTATAAAAAAATATATGTTAGAATTAGAATTATTAGAAATACCAACAGTAGGATTATTATTTAATGAAAATTATCATGATTGTGTTGATATTAAAAATGATTCTGAAAAAGATGATTTTGAAGTATTAGAAGTTTTAAGAAAAGGATATGTGTATAAAGGAAAGGTAATTAGAGCCGCTGAAGTTATAATTAATAGAATTTAGAGGGGAGACGGATATTATGTCAAAGATAATAGGTATTGATTTAGGAACAACAACATCTGAAATAGCATATGTTAAAGATGGAGTTCCTGTTATAATAAGTAATGATAAATATGGGTATGGAACTGTCATTCCATCAGTTGTAACAATTAAGGATAATGAAATTGTTGTTGGAAAAACAGCTAAAAGACAAATAATTGCAAGAGCAGAATCTACAGTATGTGAAGTAAAAAGACTTATGGGTTCTGGGAAAAAGGTTATGGTAAATGGGGTAGAATATCTTCCAGAACAAATTTCTGCTATGATATTAAAAACTTTAAAAGAAATAGCAGAAGAAGAAATAGGACCAGTAGATGAAGCCGTAATTACTGTACCAGCTGCCTTTAATGATTTACAAAGAAATGCTACAAAGGATGCAGCTGAAATTGCAGGGCTTAAAGTAGAAAGAATAATTAATGAACCAACAGCTGCAGCACTTTCTTATGGAATTCAAAACTTTAATGAAGAATCAAAAATCCTTGTATACGATTTAGGAGGAGGAACTTTTGACTGCACTGTTTTAGAAATGTTTGAAGGTATTATAGACGTTAAAGCAAGCAGAGGAAATAATACTCTTGGTGGTAAAGATTTTGATGAAAGAATTGAAGAATACATAAAAGAACATATAAAAAATACTACTTCAATTGATATTGAAAACTTAACTCTTAAGAGAAAAAGTGAAATTAAAGAAGTGGCAGAAACAGCTAAAAAAGATTTATCTGTAGAAGAATCAACAGAAATTGTATTAAATAATTTTGGAACAGATGAAAATGGAGATTCAATTGATATAGATTTAATTTTAACAAGAGAGAAATTTAATGAATTAACAAAGGATTTAATAGAGAAAACTGTTGATATAATAGATGAAACTCTTGTAGCATCAAATTTAACTTATGATGATATAGATGTAGTTCTTGCAATTGGTGGTTCAAGTAGAATGACATCTGTTCAAGACCTTTTATATGAAAGATTTAAAGATAAGGTTAAAAAGGGAGTAAATCCTGATGAAGCTGTTGCTTTAGGTGCTGCTGTACAAGCTGCTATAAAAAATGATGATATAAGTAGTGAAAATGGACTTATAATAGCAGATGCTTGTAGTTATACTTTAGGAGTTGCAATGGTAGAGGATAAGTTTAGTCCTTTAATATTTAGAGATACAAAGCTTCCAACTAAAGTATCACAAATATATAGTACAGTTTTAGATGACCAAACAGGTGTTGTAATAAAAGTTTATCAAGGACAAAATGAAAATGTTAATAATAATACCTTTGTTGGAAAATTTGTTCTTGAGGATATTCCACCAGCTGAGGCAGGAAAGGAAAAGATAGAGATTACATTCCAATATGATTTAAATGGAATGCTTAATGTATCTGCTAAAATTTTAAGTACAGGAAAAGTTGAATCAAGGGTAATGTCTACTAATGGCTTAAAGAAAGAGGAAATTTCTGAACTTAAAAAATCTACTTTTAAAGGACCTTCTACTAATGAACCTACAATAAAGGTAGAAAAGAAGGATGTTGAAAAAGAAGCAAAGTTAAATGATGATTCATGGATGGAATCAGGTCTTTATGATAAGGTAAAGGTATCTGTTACTTTAGCACAAAATAAACTTCAAGAAGTAGATGAAAAAACAAAAGAAAAAATAAATGATATAATTAAAGATATGAAAAAGGCTATAATAGATGGAAGAGGGGAAGAATTAGAAATATTAGATGAAACTTTAACAGATCTATTATTTGAATTAGACTAGTATGAACGGATTAGGAGATATATCTAAAATATTATATAATAAAGCTTTAAAAGAAATTGAAGAAAAAAACATTACAAAAGCTTTAGATTTTTTAAAAAATGCTTATTTAGTAGATAATTCTGATATTGATATTATTAACCTTTTAGGATTATGTAATTATATGAAATGTGATTTCTCAAAAGCTAATTTCTATTGGCATAAAAGTTATTCTAAAAGTAAAGAAGATAATAGAGCAGAAACTTATCTTATGATATTAAATTCTGAAGATATAGAAGTTATGATTGAAAATTATAATAAAGCTTTAGAAGCTTTAGAAAATAATGACCTTAATTTGGCATTAAAAAATTTAAAAAAAGTAATTAGGTATGATAATAAATTTATTGAACCTTATATTATAATGGGTCTTATTTACTTAAAAAAGAAACTTTATTATTCTAGTAAAAAGAGCTTTAAAAAAGCTATTAGTTTAGATAGGGGAAATACAAAAGTTAATGAATATTATATTATAGCATCTGAAAGGGCAATGAAGGAAAAATTAAAGAATATATAGTTTAAAAAGGGGAATTGTATTAACAATTCTCCTTTTTTAAGTTTTTTATGTAATAAATATTAAAAAAATAAATAATATCTAAAAGGGGTGAAAAAATATATGAAGAAGTTTTTATTTAAAACATTTTTAGGTTTTGCTTTAATTTTTATAATGTTTTTTGGAATAACTATGTGCTTAGAATATAAAAATAAAGACAAAATAAATAGTGAGGTAAATGTTCAAGTTCAGGTTGTAGATGGAAAAATACAAACACCTGAAAATCCAGATAAGGTAGAAGCAAATTATGAATTTTCTAAAAGTTATTTTTATCTTGGATATATTATAGTAATAATAACTCCTCTTTTATTTAAAGCTTATGGAGGAATTGAAGTTGTAAAAAATAAAAATTTTAAACATAAATGGGTTCAGGGTCTTGTTTTATCACTTTTATTTTTAATATTTAGCTGGGTTTTAACCTTTCCAAGAAGTTTTTTTAGTAGCTTTTACAGGGCAAGGCTTGTTGGATTAAGTAATGAAAGCTTTTATAATTATATAACTGGAAATATTATTAATAATTCAATAGACATTTTAACCAATTTACCTATTTTAATAATATTTTATTTAATATATTTAAGATTTAATAAATGGTATTTAATAGTTGGAATAATAACAATAGGATTATATATTGGAGGCAACTATATTTATCCTTATTTAGATGAAATTCAAAATAATCTTGTACCAATGGAAGAAGGAGAAATAAAAGAAAAGGTTTTAGAATTAGCAGAGAATGTAGGAATTAAAAACCTTCAAGTTATGGTAATTCCAAAAAGTGAAGAAACAAGTTCCATAAATGCTTATATGACTGGCATGGGAAAAAGCAGAAGAATAGTTTTTTGGGACACAACCTTAAAACAATTAAATGAACAAGAAATAATATCAGTAGCTGCCCATGAAATGGGACATTATAAATTAAAACATATACAAAAATCTATGGTATTATCAATACTAACAAGTTTAATGGCATTAATTCTTTTAAATGCTATTATGGAAAAACACAAAGGAAAAAATTATAGAAACATAGATAATCTTTCAAAATTAATATTTATTTTTAATTTAATAACACTATTTACTACTCCTATTGAACAGGGATATTCAAGAAAAATAGAAATTGAAGCTGATAAATTTGCAATAGAAAAAACAGGAGACTATTATACAAATGGTGCTTTAGAAATTAAATTTATAAAAAGCAATTTGTCTCCTGTTGATGTAGATAAATTATACAAATACTTTGCCTATAGCCATCCAACAACAAAAGAAAGAATTGAAATTTCAAATAGCTATGCTAATTAATAATATTTACCTTAGTTTAAAAATCTTAGATTTCTTATGTTTAAAGAAAGTCAAACTTACTTTGCTTACTAGGTAAGTAAGTTTCAATAACAAAAATATAAAATTTTGATTCTCCCCTATAAACTGGCTCTAAGTGGTACTTTCATAAAATAAGAAATCTAAAATTTTATTAAGGAAAGTAACTATTATTTTAATAAATTAGAAAAGTAGCCTGGTTTAATTTTGCTTTGTTTAAAACCTTCTATTATTGTAAGGTATGTGGCTGTTGTATCGAATCTTGCGTCATGGTAGTCTCCGCTACCTTTAAATAGTTCTTCTGATTTTTTTGAAATAGTATTTTTGGTTATTCCTAAATAGTTAATAACTTCTTCAAGTTTAGGATTTTTTATTGAACCATAACCATTTGAAATATTACATATATTTTTGTAGTATTGCATTGTGCAAAATACATTTTTTGGTTCATAGTCTATGCAAAGCCCTTCAAGTTCATGTTTTAAAAATCTAATATCAAAATTTACATTATGTCCGATTAAAAAGTCTGCTTCTTCAAAGTCTTTTAAAAATTCTTCAATAGAATCTTCAAAGTATTTTCCATTAGAAAGTTCATAAAGTTTTTCGGCTGAAAAACCATGAACAGCTTCAGCAGCTGGGTCAACTTCTTCAACTGCAAAGAAGAAGTTATGTCCTGTAGTTTTTTGAGGTTTTGTAGAAGAATCTATAGTTATATAACTTAATTGACATATTTGTCCTGGTTTTAAGCTGGTTGTTTCTGTATCAAAAACAAGTAATTTCATTTTTTACCCTCCTAAATTTTATAAAACCCTTATAGTCTATATTTATTATAGAAAAGGTTAAAGTTTATCTAAACAATTATACCACAAAAAGTTTATTAATTATTAAAAAATTTATTAGTATTAGGATAGTATAATAAAGTTACTATATGGAAATAATATTAATGAAAAACTTGGCATGGAGTTGATAAAAGTTATGATAAATGAAAGAAAACGTAAAATTTCAATAATTGGAGCAGGTTTTGTAGGGGCCACAACTGCGTATGCTTTAATGAATAGTGGAATTGCTACAGAAATATGTATTTATGATATAAATATGGATAAAGCATTAGGAGAAGTAATGGATTTAGTTCATGGAACTTCCTTTGTAAAGCCTGTTAATATATATGCAGGTGGAATTTGTGAAACTAAAAATTCAGATATTATAATTGTAACAGCAGGAGCACCTCAAAAAGAAGGAGAAACCAGGTTAGATTTAATAGGTAAAAACTATAAAATATTTCAAAGCTTTATTCCAGAAATAGCAAAAGAAAGCCCAGAGGCTATTTTCTTGGTTGTTTCAAATCCTGTAGATGTATTAACATACATAACATATAAACTATCTGGTTTTCCAAAAGAAAGAGTTATAGGCTCTGGTACAGTTCTAGACACTTCTAGATTAAAGTATGTAATAGGAAAATATTTTGAAGTAAATAATAATAATGTTCATGGATATGTTATGGGAGAACATGGAGATAGTGAAGTAGTAACTTGGAGCAGTGCATCAATTGCAGGAGAAAGCTTTGAAAGTTTTGCAAAGCAAAATAATTTAGAGTGGGATTGTGAAATTCAAAGGGTTATAGAAAATGATGTTAAAAATGCAGCCTATGAAATAATAGAAAGAAAAAAAGCAACATATTTTGCTATAGGCCTTTCTGTAAATAGAATAGTAGAAGCTATTTTTAGAGATGAAAATAGCATATTAACAGTTTCTAGCCTTTTTACAGGGGAATATGATATTAAAGATATGTATCTTGCAGTCCCAACTATAATTAATCGTAAAGGGGCTGTAATGGTAATTGAAACTCCATTATCTAAAGAGGAAAAAGAAAAGCTTCAAAAATCTTCAGTAATTTTAAAAAAACATTTAAATGAATGTAATATATAATTAATATCAAATAATTAATATAATAAAAAAAATCAATTGAAGTAATTAGCTAAAGTTTATGATATAATAATTAAGAATTTAAATTTCTAAGGGGGAAGACAAATGGAATTTGAAGGATTAATTATTCCAAAAAACTATAAATGTCAAGAAACATTAATAGAAACAGAAATTCATATTAAAAAGATAAAGGACTATTTTGAAAAAAATTTAGCAGAAGCCTTAAATCTTACAAGAGTATCAGCACCACTTTTTGTTGAAAAAAGCACAGGTTTAAATGATAACTTAAATGGAGTTGAAAGACCAGTAGGATTTGATATAAAGGGTATAGATTCTGAATTTGAAATAGTACATTCTCTTGCAAAATGGAAAAGAATGAGTCTTGCAAGATATAATTTTGAAGTAGGAACAGGTCTTTATACAGATATGAATGCCATAAGAAGAGATGAAGATTTAGATAATCTACACTCAGTTTATGTTGACCAATGGGATTGGGAAAAGATAATTTCAAAGGAAGAAAGAACAGTAGAAACATTAAAAGAAACTGTAAAGAAAATTTATGGTGTATTTAAAAAGCTAGAAGATTTTGCTGTAAGTGAATTAATAGAAAATGAAAAGTTTTTACCAGATGAAATTTTCTTTATAACAACTCAAGAGTTAGAAGATAAATATCCAAATCTTACACCAAAGGAAAGAGAAGATGCAATATGTAAAGAACATAAAGCTGTCTTTATAATGAAGATAGGAGACCTTCTAAATAGTGGAGAAAAGCATGATGGAAGAGCACCAGATTATGATGATTGGAGCTTAAATGGAGATATTATATTCTGGTATCCAGTTTTAGAAAGAGCTTTTGAAGTTTCATCAATGGGAATAAGAGTTGATGAAAAAGCTTTAGAAGAACAATTAAAGAAAGCTGGCTGTGAAGAAAGAAAAGAGCTTGATTTCCATAAAAATCTTTTAGAAGGAAAGCTTCCTTATACAATAGGTGGAGGAATTGGTCAATCAAGAATGTGTATGTATTTTTTAAGAAAAGCACACATTGGTGAAGTTCAAGCATCTGTATGGGATGAAAAAAATAAAAAGTTCTGTGAAAAATATGGAATAACATTATTATAGTTAAAAAATTATCCTAGAAAGAAATTTCTTTCTAGGATAATTTTTTAAGCTCTAAAAGTAATTTCACCACTTAAAATACTTCTTTCTTCCCCACTTTCAGTTTTTACAATAAGTTCTCCTTCATCATTTAATCCAAGACAGGTAACTTTAACTTTATTTTTACCATTCATCCAATAAGCTTGTTTGTCAGTAAGCATAGAGTATTTTCTACATAAAGAAACAACATCAGAAAAATCATTGTTTTCAATTACATTAATATATAAGTTTTCAAAAACATTTAAAAAGGAAGTTAAAATTTCAGTTCTATTAAACTTATGGCCTTCTTCAAGAAATAAAGATGTAGCCTTATCTTTTACTTCTTCATTAAAGTCAGAAGAATCCATATTAACATTTATACCTATACCAATTATTATATAATTTATGCAATCTATTTCACATTTCATTTCAGTAAGGATTCCAGTAAGTTTTTTACCATTAAGATAAATATCATTAGGCCATTTAATTTCAGCCTTTATATTCATATCTCTAAATACTTTAACTAAAGCAGCAGCAGCTACTTGAGTAAGTTTTGAAGCATTTATTGGATCAATTTTAGGAGTTAGAAATAGAGAAAACCATAAACCTTCTTTAGGAGATGTCCATTGTCTCCCTAGTCTTCCTTTTCCAAGGGTTTGTTTTTCTGCAACTATTAAAGTTCCATCAGGAGTAGACTCATCTAAAGTTTTAGCAAAGTTATTTGTTGAATCTATTTCTTGAAAATATTTAATTTCTCTTCCAATAAATTTTGTATTAAGGGTTTGTGAAATTTCTTCAGGAATTATAATATCAGGAGAGGATATTAATTTATAGCCTTTTCTTGAAACACCTTTAATTTCATATCCAAGATCTTTTAAATTTTTTATATGTTTCCATACAGAAGCCCTAGTTATTCCTAAGCGTTTACTTATTTCCTCACCTGACAAAAAGTCATCACTTTCTTTTAGCCATTTAATTAATTTATTATCCATAATACTCTCCATTAAAAATATATTTATTTAACTATAGGTTAAAAACCTTATATTATTTATTATAATAAAGTTATTATAACATACTAGTAAAAAAAATTTAGAATGAAAATTTATAATGTTTTAATTATTTTATAAATTAAGGTTTTTAATAGTAAAAAGCTATAAAATAAAAATACTTTATTTCATAGCTTAAAATTTACATATAAATTTTATTTATAGTTTGATGCAGCTACGCCCATTAGAGCTGTTGTATAATCATCATCCTGAGAAATAACCCAGTTATCATCAGAATCTTTGGTAAGATTAATAACACCAGTTCTATCTTCTAAAGTAGCTTTATTAAGTTCATCAATAAGAAGATTTTGAGCAAATTTTTTTACTTCATCTTCAGAAGCATCTTGAATAGAAGAAGTTTCAGCCATACATCTAGTAACATATGAAGAAATAACTGTTTGTAAATTTACTCCCTTTATAGATACATTTACTTTAGCTGTATCTCCATTTACTTCTTCACCTGTTGTTGTAGCTTCTATTTTACTTAAAGCATTAACTAAAGCATTGGCTAAATCTTCATTAACATTATTATTGTTAGAAGAAACAAGTGAGGAAAGCATTTGTTTTGTAGTATCATTAGAAAGTTCACTTGAAATATCATTAAAATGATTTTTTACTACATCTTCTGGTGTTTTTTCAGAAGAGCATCCAACTAAGAGAAACATTGAAAAAATCAATGTTAAAATTATTGAAAATTTTCTTTTCATGTAAAATCCCCCAATCAAGTAATATATTACATAATATATATTTTTTGTAACACTAAGTATTTTATCATTTAAGAAAAAACTTTACAAGAGTATATGTAAAAATATAACTATTTAAAAGTTTTTCTTTTTTTCTTCTTTTTTATTGAATAGCCAAAAGAACCTAAAGGCTTTGAGTTTATACCAAAATATTCTCCATGAGAATAACATATTAAGTTAGCTTTGTTAAAACAAATTTTTCCGTTATTATCAATAAGACTTTCATCAACTTTTATATTAACTATTTCAAGAAGAAACATATCATGAGTTCCAAGAGGAGTTATACTTTTAACTTTACACTCTAAAGCTATTGGAGATTTAGAAATAGATGGAGTAGAAACTTTAACACCTTCATCTAATTGAAGATTAAAGTGTTTAATTTTATCTATTTTTCTTCCAGATTTAACACCACAAAAATCAACTACTTTTACTAAATCTTTTGTGGTAAGATTTACAACACATTCTTGAGATTCTTTTATATATTCATAAGAAAGTCTCTCAGGACGAATTCCTACAGCTAAAGTAGGGGGATTTGTGCATACTGTACTTATCCATCCTACAGTAAAGACATTTACTTTATTTTTTTTATTTTTACATGTTATAAGTACGACTGGTGTTGGGTTAAGCATTACACTACCTTTAAAATTAACTTTACTCATAAAAAACTCCTAAATTTTATTACTATATTTTAGTCTTCATGTATAATAGCAAATAAAGAAGTTGCTGTCAATGTAATTAAAAATTAAGAGTTTATTTTGTATATATGTAAGTTATTTTTAATTATTATGTAGTTGTTATTAGACTTTAGAAATGCTATAATTAACATGTTTTTGAAAAACAAAATATTATAAAGGAACAGGAAGAATAGAAATGGGAAAAAAATTATTTAAAACACTAGCAGTAACTCTTACTATTTCTTTAGTTTCAACCTTAGCAACAGTAGTTTCTGCTAAAGCAAGTGAACCTACAATAGTTTCAGAAGCGGCTGTTGTAATGGATTTTGAAACAGGAGAAGTTATTTACGAAAAAAAAGCAGATGAAAAAATGTATTTAGCAAGTACAAGTAAGTTAATGACAGCTTTATTATTTGCAGAGTCAAAAACAAAAACAGATACAATTACTTATACAGAAGATGCTAAAGCACAACCACCTTATACAATAGATAGTGAACAAATGAAGCCTTATGGTAAAACAATGCAAGTTGGAGATACCCTAGATGCAGATACAGTAATGAAGGAACTTTTACTTTTCTCAGGAAATGATGCAGCTTATATGGTAGCAGATAGTGTATCAGGAGATAGTGCATCCTTTGTTGATGCTATGAATAAAAAAGCAGAAGAACTTGGATTAACTAGTACACATTTTGAAAATCCTAATGGACTTCCACAAACACAAGCAGATGGAACTTCAAAGGATGTAAACTATTCTACAGCTTATGAATTAGCCATAATAGCAAGAGAAGCTTTTAAAAATGAATGGGTTCAAGAAACTATGCAATTAAAAGAAGCTGATGTTGTTCTTCCAGGAGATACAAGAATAAAAATAGAAAATAGAAATACAGAGCTTGGTTCAAATGGAAATATTGGTGGAAAAACAGGAGTAACAGATTCTGCTGGAACATGTTTTGCAGGAGTTTATGAAAGAGATGGAAGAAAACTTGTTGGAGTAGTTTTAAAATGTGACCGTAATAATAATAATAAAAGATTTGAAGATTTAAAATCAATGATGGATTATAGCTATCCACTTGAAAAGGAAGTTTTTAAAGCTTCTGGAGATGAAGTTGGAACTATGGACCTTGAGTATAAACTATTTGGGTTCTTTGGACCTACAAAGAAAGTTTCAACAAAAATAAATCTTGCACAAGATGTTAAACTTTATAAAAATGCTATAAATGATACTGCAGAAATAAAGCTAAACAATACAGAAAAACAAAGTGCATGGAAAGTTGCTTCAAATAAAGAAGTAAACTTAACCGTTAGTGTAAAAGCATATAGTGAATCAGTAAAGGGAAATGTAGATATTACTGTAGGAACGTTAATAAAAGCTAACATTTTAATATATGGAGCTATAATATTAGCATTTATAGTAATAATTGCACTAATTATATTCATAATTAAATTAATTTCAGATAGTTCAAGAAAGCATAAAAGAAGATACTAATATTAAAAATAGGTTATTTTTCTATAAATAGAAAAATAACCTATTTTCTTTATATACAATAATCAATTTGCTTATTAAAATATCTTAATATTACTTATTATTATTTTTAAAAGTATCTATAATATGTTTTTTAGCTTTTAATTCAAAGGTGTCATCTAAAGGCTCTAGTTCAATATCTTTATTATATTTTTTCTTTAAAGCTATTTTTAGAAGTCTATCTGCAAGTTCTGGATTTTTTGATAAAAGAGAACCATGGAAATAAGTACAATAAGTATTTTTATATACACAACCCTCTTTATGGTCTTCTCCATTATTTCCATAACCTACAATACACTTACCTAAAGGCTTTAAATTGTTTATATAAGTTCTTCCAGAATGATTTTCAAAACCAACATAAGTTTCATCAAATTCTTCATTATAAATTATAGTATTTCCAATAAACCTAGTATCTCCACCTTCTGTATGTATATCTAATATATGAAGGCCTTCAAGTTTATCTCCATTAGGAGCTCTATAATAATTTCCAAGAAGTTGATAGCCACCACAAATAGCTAAAAGAACTTTTTCATCTTCAACATATTTTGTAAGAGCTTCTTTTTTATTATTTTTTAAATCCTCAGAAACAATAGATTGTTCATAGTCTTGTCCACCACCAAAGAAAACAATATCCATATTATCTCCATTAAAATCATCATTTATAGATACATCAAATATATTTACCTTTATATTTCGTTTTTCTGCTCTATACTTTAATATTAAAATATTTCCTAAATCTCCATAAACATTTAGAAGATCGGGATATAGATGACATATATTTAATTCCATTTTAAATCCTCCTATTAAGCTACCAAAGCTTTTTTATGTAGCCTTTTGAATATAAGAATTTTCTATAATTAATCATAGCTGTATAGGTTGCTAGTATATATATATTATTACTTTTACTAGCTTTAAGCTTTTCTGTTAATTTTTCATAATCCTCTTCAATAATAAAGCTTTCTTCCTTAAGACCAGCAGTTTTAAGTCTTACTGCCATATCATAAAGTCTTATTCCAGATATAAATACATCTTCTATTGGAAGAGAAGAGAGTTTTTCAAAATTTACATCCCATATCCATGAAACATCACGACCATCAGCATAATTATCATTTAACATAAATAAAGTAGAAAAACTTTCTTTATTTAAGCATAAGGTATCTAGGGCTTGATTATATCCTGCTGGATTTTTTACTAAAATAATTTGTACATTTTTATCTTCTATTTGAATTTTTTCTTGACGACCAAAACTTGAGTCTACTTTTCCTAAAGATGAAGCAATAATATCATTTTCAATTCCAGATTCACTTGCTATTGAATAGGCACATAAACCATTGTAAATATTATAAATTCCAGATTGACTTATAGTAACTTCATTTCCATTTATCATTACAGAAGAAGAATTAGGTGTTTGGTCTATAATTCCTTCCATTTTATATTTTAATTCTGGACGTTTATAGCCACATTCTGAACAATAATAATCTCCTAAATGATTATAGGTAACAAAGTTATATTTATAAGGAGCTTTACATACCTTACAGAACTTAGCATCTGCATTAATGTCAATAGTATTGTTGTCATTAATAGGATTTGAAAAGCCATAATAAACCTTTGGATTTTTAACATCTAAAACTCCAAATAAAGAATCATCCCCATTTAATACAAGAGTTGATGATGGAACTTTATGTACTCCTTCTAAGATTTTTTCAAGAGTAGTATAAACTTCACCATATCTATCAAGTTGGTCCCTAAATAAATTTGTTATTGTTATGATTTCTGGAGTAATATAATCAGTAACAAATTTAAGATTTGCTTCATCAACTTCTATTATTGCATAACTACCTTTATTGCTTTTTGAAAATTTGTAGTTATCAATAAAACAAGAAACTATTCCTCTAAAAAGATTTGCACCTGTATTATTTGTTATTACTCTATATCTTTTATTTTTAAAGATATTAGTAATCATACTTGTTGTTGTTGTTTTTCCATTAGTACCAGTAACTAAAATAACTTTATAATCCTTTGCTACAGTAGAAAGAATTTTTCTATCAAACTTTAAAGCAACTGTTCCAGGGAAGGTAGAGCCACCCTTAAGAATATGTTTTGATAAAAATATTGTTGTTTTTCCTGCTAGTATACTAAAAAAAGATTTAATGTTAATTTTTCTCACCACCTGAAACTATATTTGTATTCTTACCCAAAATAAAAATTTTATTCATAACAAATAAAATTTTTATTTAACAGATATATTTTTCTAATAGTATAGCATAAAATTTAATTTTAAACTTAAAAAAATATTAAAAATCCTTATATAAATAAGAAAAATGTGTTATTGAAAAATTATTTTCAATAAAAATTTACATATTTTTAATATTATTATAAAAGTAGTATTAATATAAAAAGTAGATTTAAATAATATTTGATGTTAAAATATATAATTAGAAAAGTAAATATTATAAAAGTGGGGAAATCTATGAATAAAATTTTTAAAAATGTAAAAAATAATAGCATATTTAAAAAGGTGAAATTTCAGAAGATAAAAAATGTAATTAAAAATTTAAATTATAAATATAAAAAAAGTTGTGAAAAGAATAGGGAATTACCAAGTATAATAACTATTGGAGTATCAATGATTTTTGTGGTAGTATTAACATTAATACTTACTAATAATACTTCAAAAAATAAAGAAGTAGTAACAGAACCTATTAATATAAGTATAGCTAAAAATCTAGGAGAAGAAAATTTTTATATAGGAGAATATGATAAAGCCATTAAAGAGTATGAAAAGCTAAATAGCAAAGAAGAATGGCCATTATATGAAGTTAAAATGGCTGAAGTATGTTCAGTTAAAGGGGATTATGATAGAGCAAGTAGTCTTATAGATGAAGTTTATGAAATACGAAACAATTTAATAGAAAATAATAAAGATGAAAAGTATAAAAAGAAAGATGCAGAACTTGGAAATTACATAACATTAATATCATTATTTGATGGTAAAGACAAAGCTGCATTAGAATATGGAGAAATCTTTTTAAAAGAAAATCCAGATAATAAAACTCTTCAAAGAACAATGTTTACAGTTTATTTGTTATCAGAAAATGAAAATAAAGCAAAAGAAATTTTAGAAAAATATGCTGTAGATGAAGAGGATTCTTATGACTTAGCATTATATGCAAGAATGAACATGTTAGTTAATAAATGGGATGAAGGCTTTGAATATTTAAAAAAGTCATGGCATTTAAATAAAGATGAGGTAAAAGTTTTTGATATAATTTCTCAAGAAGCTTCATATAATCAAGATGAAATAATTGAAAAATTAACAAAGTTATCTGAAAAAGAACCAAAAGAAGTTGCCTATAAGGCTTGGCTTGTAAAGTGTTATTCAATGTCTGAAAAAACTATGAATAAGGCAGAAAAACTTTTTAAAGAAATAAAAAAAGAAGATTTAGGAGAATATGTTTTTAATACTGTAGCTGCTAAAATCTATCAGTATAGAAAAGAAAATATAAAAGCTAATGAACTAATTAGAAATGTATTATTTGAAGAAAATTTAATAGGATATCAAACAACAGCTTGGTATTATTATAATAAAGAAGACTATGATAAGGCTATTGAATATTGTAAAAAAGGTATTTTAGAAAATAGTGAATATCCTGATAACTATGGTTTTTTAATGTCAGATATAATGATAAAAAAGGGAGAGCCTAACCTTGCAGAGCCTTATTTTAGAACAGCTTTAGTAAAAGAACCTTTTAACTACAATATAATGCTTAAGGTAGCTAATTATTATGAATATACAATGAATGATTTAGAAAAAGCTTATGAATATTTAAATTTTGCATCATTAATTAAACCAAATAATGTTGATATATATTATAATATGGCAATGGTAAAGATTGATTTAAAAGAAAGTCATGAGGCTATAGAATTAATTAATAAATGTATTTTATTAGATGAAGAAAATGAAAAATACCATAGAACTTTAGGAACAATCTATTTAGAAGAAGGTAATAAAGAAAAAGCTCTTGAAGAAATAAGAAAAGCTTATAATATTAATAATGATGATATATTAACTCTTAATAATGCAGGGTGTTATTATATATCAGTGGAAAATAATATAAGTCGTGGATATGAAAATATTAAAGGGGCTTATGATAAAATTTCAAATAGTACAGATAAAGAAACTAAAAAATATATAACTAAAAATTATGAAAAAGCTAAAGCTTTATATGATAAATATAATAATGACAGTGATGCTAAATTTGAAATACCAGACCTACATTTATTTTATTAAATATTTTATAAACAAATAATATATATATCTAGACAAATTTAAAGATTAAAGTATAATTTAACATGTTATAAAAAGTATAATTGTCATTAATATTATAAAAATTATAAAAATAATAAGTAAAGTATGCTATGCATAAAAAGGGAAAGTGAGGGAATAAAATTTTGGATTTTTTGTTTATTTTTAAGGCTATAATAATAGCTATTGTAGAGGGATTAACAGAGTTTATACCAGTTTCATCTACAGGACATATGATTTTAGTTGGAAGTTTAATTAATTTTTCAGGAAATACAGAAACTTTAAAAACCTTCTGTGATATGTTTGAGGTGGTAATACAACTTGGAGCAATACTTGCAGTTGTAGTTTTATATTGGAAGAAAATTAGTGATAGTATAGTTGAATTTTTTAAATATATATGGAATGTAATATATAAACTTATCACAAAAAAATCTTACTTTAAAGAAGGAGAAGAAGGAAAGGTAGGATTTAAATTTGGAATAAATGTAATAGTTGGAAGTATTCCTATGGGAATAGTAGGAATTACATTTTATAGTAAAATAAAAAGCTTATTTAATCCTAATGCAGTTATAATTGGATTAATAGTTGGAGGTATTCTTCTTATTGTTATAGAAAATACTTTCAGAAAAAGAAAAAAAGCTGTAAAAGATATTGATAAAATAACTCCTATAAGAGCATTAATAGTTGGATGTTTTCAAATTTTAGCAGTATGGCCTGGAATGTCAAGAAGTGCTTCTACAATCATGGGAGGATGGATAGCAGGATTATCAACTCCTATAGCAGCAGAATTTTCATTTTTCTTAGCTATTCCAGCTATGGTAGGTTCTTCTGCAAAAGACCTATTTGAATATGATTATTCAATAATGAATGGAACTTTATGGGTAGCATTAATAGTTGGATTTATAGTTGCATTTATAGTTTCAATAATAGTAATGGAAAAATTTGTTGCTTTCTTAAAGAAGAAACCAATGAGAATATTTGCTATATATAGAGTATTAATAGGAATTGTACTAGCTATTTTAGTTTTAACAAAAGTAATAACATTAACTTAAAAATTTAATTAAAATTTTAAAAAGTTGTTTTTTAAGAATATTTTTTTCTTAAAAAACAACTTTTTTAAATGTATAGAAAGTATAAAAAAATTAAGTCTTTAAAGTTAGTAATCTTAATCTTTTAAAGAATATAAAATTAAAAAAGTGTTAAATAACTTAAAGAAAATGAGAGAAGGGAAGAAAAAGGAGATTAGAGTTTGTGATTCTAAGAAAAAATATAAAAAATTGGATAAAATATGCTTTGATATTTGGTCAATTTATGGTAATATAGAAATAGAATAAATTTTTTAATTTTTAAAGTTTTCAAAAAATTTAATTAATTCTAGTATATTTAAAAATATTACTAGAAAACACTAAAGGGTTTTATGTAAACAATATCATAGGTGAGGAGGATTATCAATATGGCAAAAGAAATTAAAAAGATAGCACTATTAACTGGAGGCGGAGATTGCCCTGGTTTGAATGCAGTAATAAGAGCAATAACAAAAACAGCAATATTAAATTATGGATATGAGGTTATTGGATATAAATTTGGATATAGAGGGCTATATAATAATGATTTTATTCCTTTAACACTAGATAAAGTTTCAGATATTTTAAGTAAAGGTGGTACAATTTTATATAGTTCAAATAAAGATAATTTATTTGATTATCAAGTTGAGGAAAATGGAAAAATAGTTAAAAAAGATGTTTCTGATGTAGCAGTAGAAAATATGAAAAAAGAAGGTGTAGATGTTCTTTTTGTTATAGGAGGAGATGGAACATTAACTTCTGCAAGAGATTTTGCAAGAAAGGGTGTTAATGTTATAGGAGTTCCTAAAACTATTGATAACGATTTAGCTTCAACAGAAGTAACCTTTGGATTTAATACTTCAATTGATATAGTAGCAGAAGCATTAGATAGACTTCGTACTACAGCAGAGTCTCACCATAGAGTAATGATTTGTGAAGTTATGGGAAGAAATGCAGGCTGGATAGCTTTAGAAGGAGGAATTGCAGGAAATGCAGATATTATATTATTACCTGAAATTCCCTATGATTTAAATAAAGTAGTTGAAAAAATAGAGGAAAGAAAAAAGGAAGGAAAACTTCATACAATAATAGTAGTTTCAGAGGGAGCTAAACCAAAAGGTGGAGATGTTATTGTTGCTAAGGTAGTAGCAGATAGCCCAGACCCAATAAGATTAGGTGGAGTTGGAAATAAAATAGCAGAAGATTTAGAAAAGCTATTGCCAAAACAAGAAGTTAGATGTACAGTTTTAGGTCACCTTCAAAGAGGTGGAACAACTTGCACTTATGATAGAATTTTATCTACAAGATATGGAGCAGCAGCTGTAGATTTAATGAGAGAAGGCAAATTTGGAAGAATGGTATGCTTAAAAGGTGATACAATAGTTTCAGATAGCCTTGAAAATGTAATAGGACAAAAATCAAAATTAGTAGACCCAAATGGAGAATTAGTAACCATATCAAGAAAAATGGGAATTTCTTTTGGAGATTAAGAATAAAATAGTAATAGGAGTTATTGGAGGAATAGGATATGAAAGAAATAAAAAAATACTTAGAAACAAGAATAGGAAAATATAGCTTCTTTTTTGAGGATTTAGAAAGTGGCTTCACTTATGGATATAATGAACATGAAGAAATGACAGCAGCAGGATGTATGAAACTTCCAATAGCAGTTTCCGTAACAAAAGCTGTAGAAGATAAGAAAATAGATTTTTTAAATAAAATTCCTATAGAAAAAGATGATAAAATATATGGAACAGGAATAATCCATGAATTTGAATCAAGAGAATATACAATTTTTGAACTTATGGTTGCAATGCTTATACAAAGCGATAATACAGCAGCAAATAAGCTTATAGATATAATTGGAATGGATAATATAAATAAAGATATAAAAGAAATGGGATTAAAAAATACCATTCTTAATAGAAAAACCTCAGATGAAAGAATTCCAAGAGTAGATATAGAAAATATTACAAGTGCTTATGATTTATCAAAGATATGGAAAATACTTTGTGAAGGTTCTTTCCTATCAAAAGAAAATAGCACAATGCTTATAGATATTTTAACAAGACAACAAATAAAAAATAAGCTAGCATTATATATTCCTGATGATTTAAAGTTTGAAATTTCAAGTAAAACTGGAGATAAAAAAGGAGTAGAAAATGATACAGAGCTTGTTCAAATCCCTAAAGGAAAATTTATTTTTACAGTATTATCAAGTGAAATACCAAATAGTGTTTATGGAACAGTAACTCTTGCAAAATGTGGTAAGGTTATGTGGGATAATATTGTAAGTAAATGGGGCTAAATTGATTCCTCCTAATATATATTAAATAAAAAAAGCATCTTTAATGAAGTTTAAATATTTCATTAAGGATGCTTTTTGTTGTTAAAAAAAATAGAATTTTTAATGATAAATTATTGTAAAATATTAACATTAATGATAAAATATTCTTAAAGCTTAATATAAAATGTCCTTGGAGGTTTAAATGGAAAGGTTAAAGAATTTTTCTGAAATTACTACTAAAGAAGAATTATCAGAATTAGCCTATAAACTTTGGAAAGCTAGTAGTGATGAATATAAAGATAAGTTATCAAGCTTTCAAGAACAAATAAAAAGTCTTTATGGTGAAGCTATGAAGTATAGAAGAATACATTGTGCTATAGCAGGAGAAATTGCTATAAAAATTTATCTTAAAAAACAACAAGGATTAAAGGGAGGAGAGGAAAATGAACTAAATGATGAATTAAAGCTTCTTTATTTTGCTACTTTAATTCATGATATAAAAAAATTTGATAAAAAGCATAGTAAAATAGGAGCTAAATGGATAAATATTAATTTGAAAAAATATATAAATATTAAAGAAGGTGAACTTGAAGAGATATGTAATTTAGTAAGGTATCATAAAGGGTCAATTAATGAATATAATAATGAACTTTTAGAAATTTTACAAACCTCTGATGAAGAAAGTAAAAAATTTGAAAAAGATTTTTTTAAAAGAGTAAGCATAATTTAGTATTAGAATAAAAGACATAAAACACTAAATGTTATATAAAAATCCTTTAATATAAATCTAAATAATTGCCTAAATACAAAACAAGCAATATATAAAATTTTTCCAAAATATATATATATTATACATTTATCTTTTATAAATAAAAAAAATAGTGTATACTAATTTTGTGTAATAAAATAGAAAATTAATTTAGAATATTAATTGAAGAAAATATATTAACTGATAGGAGTGATTTTATGTTATGTGCATTAATAATGGCTGGGGGAAGAGGAACTAGATTTTGGCCATTATCTACAGATGAAAAACCAAAGCAATTTTTGAATCTTATAGGGGATGAAACTATGATTCAAATGACTGTAAATAGAATAAAACCAAGTATACCTTTAGAAAGAATATTTGTATGTACAGGTAGAAAATATGTGGATTTAGTCAAGGAACAACTTCCAGAACTTCCAGAAAGAAACATTATAATAGAGCCAGAAGGAAGAAATACAGCACCATGTATAGCTTTATCTGCCCTTATTATAGAAAGATATTATAAGAATGCTAAAATGGTTGTACTTCCAGCAGACCATTTAATAAAATATGAAGGTAAATTTAGAAAGGTTTTAGCTAAAGCAGAAGAGTTTGTAGATTTAAATAAAAAAGCTATTCTTACATTAGGAATGGAGCCAAGCCGTCCAGAAACAGGATATGGGTATATAAAATGTGCACAACAAGTTTACTCTTCAGATAATGTTGTTGTTAAAAAGGTTGAAAAGTTTGTTGAAAAGCCAAATATGCAAAAAGCTAAGGAATATTTAGCAGATGGAAGTTATCTTTGGAATGGAGGAATGTTTGTATGGAATTGTTCTAATATAATAGAACAAATAAAAAAATATTCTCCAGATACATATGAAGCTTTAAACAAAATAAGTAGTGTAGAAGAAAAGAATATTCAATCATTTATAGATGAAAATTACAAAAATACAGAAGCAACTTCAATTGACTATGCAGTTCTTGAAAAATCAGAAGATGTTTATGTTATCCCTAGTGATTTTGGATGGGATGATGTAGGAAATTGGGAAGCAATAGAAAGATATAGAGAAAAAGACCCATTTGGAAATATTCTTATGGGATTAGCTACAGTAGATAAAGATGGAGAAGATAACCTTATAGTAGCAACAAATACAGAGGTTATTATAGATGGATTAAATGGAGTGTATGTCATTGAAAATGATGGGAAAATAATTGTTGGGAACAAAAAGAACATTGCTCATATAAAAGAATTAAAAGAATTAATAAGAGAGAATAATAAATAAATTAAAAAATGATTTTATTTATTTTATATGTGCTTTATGATAAAATATATGTTAGTTATGAGTTCCCATAATTTTAGGAGGGAAATCATTGCAAGAGCAAAGTTTAAATATAAAAGGTATATTAAAAATATTGAAAAAGAGGCTATTTTTAATTTTAATAATTACAATAGTAACAACATTATCTTCAGTTCTAATAACATATTTTGTTATTAGGCCTCAATATCAAACAAGTGCAAAACTTTTTATAGGTATGCCTACCATGAAAGAAAATGGACAAGGAAATTCTTCTTGGGATTTTTCATACTATACACAACTAATGAAGCCATATTCTGAAATAATAAAATCAGATGATTTAATAGAAAGAGCAATAAAAAGAGGGAATTTAAAAGTATCTTCTCAAGCTTTAAGTAATGCTTTAATAGTTAATGTAGGAGAGGGACAAGTTATGACTCTTACTATATATACAGGCGGAAAAAAAGATGGAGTGAAAATTTTAGATGCAGTAATAGATGAATTTATAGACACATCTTCTAAGCTTATTCAAAATAGTAATGTAAGTGTTTTGTCTTCTCCTAAATATCCAAGCTTACCAATATCACCAAATAAATCTAAAAACATTGTATTTGGGTTTGGGCTAGGGTTAGCTTTAGGAGTAGCAGTAGTGTTAATAATACATTATTTTGATAATTCTATTAAAGGGAAAGAGGATATAGAAGAAAGTGTTGGAATACCACTAATAGGATTAGTCCCTGTATATAATAAAAAAAGAAAAAACAAAAGGAGAGAAATAAAAAATGCCTAGTATTTTAGATGATCCTAAAAGCTACTATGCAGAAGCTTTTAGAACAATAAAGACAAATATAAAATATTCTTCAGCAGATAAGCATAAAAAAGTGCTACTGGTAACATCAACAGAAGCAGGGGAAGGAAAATCTACTATTTCTTCAAATCTTGCCTTAAGCTTGTCTCAAGATAATAAGAAGGTTATAATAATAGATGGAGATTTAAGAAAACCAAGTGTTCATAAGCAATTTAGAATAAGTGGAAGTGTAGGATTAACAGAATTGTTAATAGGAGAAGAAGCTTTAGAGAAAATAAAACATAAAATAAACCCATATTTAGATGCTATAGCTTCAGGTCATATTCCTCCAAACCCAGCTGAACTTTTAGCTTCAGAGGAAATGGAAAAGGTTATAGAAAAATTAAGAGAAGAATATGATTATGTAATTATAGATACTAACCCTATAGGGTTAGTAGCAGATGCTCAAATACTTTCATCAAAGGTTGATGGAGTTATTCTTGTAGCTAGATATGAAAAAACTAAAAAGGAAAATCTTTTAAGTTGCAAAAAAATGATAGACCAAGTAGGGGGAAATACAATAGGAGTAGTATTAAATGGAATAGATGAAAAGAGAGGAAAATATTACTACTATTATTAAAAACATAATAAAAGGGTGGAGATAATATAATGATAACTTTAGACGAGGGGACACAAGATTATATAAAAGAGTTTAAGGTAAAAGAAAAGCCAGTGTATTCTTTTGTAAAAAGAGCATTTGACTTTGGAGCATCTTTAGTGGGATTAGTTTGTTTAAGTCCAGTTTTATTAGTTACTGCAGCAGCTATAAAGCTAGAATCTGAAGGACCTATAATATTCTCACAGGATAGAGTAGGACTAAATGGAAAAAAATTCAAGATGTATAAGCTTAGAAGTATGGTTTCAAATGCAGAAGAGCTTAAAGAAAAGTTATTAGAACAAAATGAAATGTCAGGTCCTATGTTTAAAATGAAAGATGACCCTAGAATAACTAAAGTTGGAAAATTCATAAGAAAGACATCAATAGATGAATTACCACAACTTATTAATGTTTTAAAGGGAGATATGAGTTTAGTAGGACCTAGACCAAGCCTTCCTAAAGAGGTTGAACAATTTGAACCTTGGATGTATGAAAGAATTCAAGTAAAACCAGGATTAACATGCTATTGGCAAGTTTCAGGAAGAAACAATATTGATTTTGAAGATTGGATGAAACTTGATATAAAATATGTAAGAGAAAGAAGTCTTTTAGGGGATTTAAAACTTGTATTTAAAACTTTCTTTGTATTATTTGGAGACAAAAATGCACATTAAATTAAAAAAATACTCTTTTAAATTTTTACTTGGGGTATTTAATATATAAATAAGTGATATTACTTTAAAAAACAAAATATTGTATTTAAGGAGAGATTTTTAAGATGAAAATAGTAGTAGCAGGAACAGGCTATGTGGGACTAGTAACAGGGGCATGCCTTGCAGAAGTAGGACATAATGTAACCTGTGTAGATATTGATGAAAACAAGGTTGCTATGATGAAAAAAGGGATAAGCCCTATATATGAACCAGGATTAGATGAACTATTAGAAAGAAATCATAATGAAGGAAGATTAGACTTTACAACAGATTACATATCTGCCTACAAAAATGCAGACATAGTATTTATAGGAGTAGGAACTCCAGAAAGAGAAGATGGTTCAGCTAACTTAGATTATGTATTTAAGGTATGTGAACAAATAGCAGAAAACATAGAAAATGATTGTTTAGTAGTAGTTAAATCAACAGTTCCAATAGGAACAAATGATAAAATAGAAGAATTCTTAAAGGAAAATGTAAAAAATAAGGTAAAAGTAGAAGTAGCATCAAATCCAGAATTCTTAGCACAAGGAACAGCAGTTGTAGATACATTAAAGGCTAGAAGAATAGTAATTGGAGTAGAATCAGACTGGGCAAAAGACATATTAATGGAAGTTTATACAAGATATAATCAACCAATAGTTGTTACAAATAGAAGAAGTGCAGAAATGATAAAATATGCATCAAATGACTTCTTAGCACTTAAGATTTCATTTATGAATGAAATAGCAAACTTCTGTGAAATGGTAGGAGCAGATGTAGAAGATGTTGCAAAGGGAATGAGTTATGACCCAAGAATAGGGGACAAGTTCCTAAAAGCAGGACTTGGATATGGAGGTTCATGTTTCCCAAAAGATACAAAGGCTCTTCATTGGTTAGCTAATGATAATGGTTATGAATTAAAGACAATAAAAGCAACAATAGAAGTAAACCAAAATCAAAAATATAAAATGTTTAGAATAGCTAAAAATAGATTTGGAAGTTTAAAAAATAAAAAGGTAGCAGTACTTGGATTAACATTTAAACCAGGAACAGATGATTTAAGAGAAGCACCATCAATACCAAATATAAGAAGACTATTAGATGAAGGTGCACAAATTACAGCCTATGACCCAGTAGGAGAAGAAAACTTTAAAAAGAAATTCCCTACAGAAATAACATATGTAAAAACACCAGAAGAAACATTAGTAGATGCAGATATGGTATTTATCTTTACAGAATGGAATGAAATAAAATCAATTCCATTAGAAAAATATTCAGAACTTATGAAAACAGCAGTAATATTTGATGGAAGAAACTGTTATGAAATAAAGGATGCAGAATTAAATAATGTAGAATATCATTCTGTAGGAAGAAAAGTAATAAATAATTTATAAAATATATTTTTAAAAGAGTTGCTGTGAAACTAAATTTTAATTAGTTTCACAGCAACTCTTTTTATTCCCTTATATTCAAAAAAATATACACTTATTTCAAAAATATTTATTATATAAATAAGATTTTGAAAGATTATTGAAAAAAATATAAGTAAAATATATAATCAAAGTGTAATGTTAACTTATTACTAAAAAAATAAAAATGGGGGGAAAATAAAAATGAATACTCAAAAAAAAAGGTTAGAGACTAAAAAGTTTTTGTCAGTTGTTGTTATTTTAACTATTTTAATGACATTAATACCTACAAACTTTATTGCAAATGCAGCAATAAGTTCACAAACAGTAACTAGTAATAACAATACATTCACTTTAAGCAATGACACTCTTACAATTAAATCAGGTTCTGATATACTTGATTTACAAGCTTGTTCTTCAGAAATTTTAAAGGTAAATTATAAACCAAATGGTGAAGAAAGCGAAGACACTTTAGTTTTAGACCCAGATAAAAAGTGGAAAAATGGCAATATAATTTCAGCTGATTTAAATTCTAATCCTATAGTGATTAAAACAAGTAAGATGATTGTAAAGGTAAACAAAGAAGATTTATCAATATCAGTTTATAATTCTTCAAATGGTTTACTAGTTAAGCAATCAACTCTTCCAAGTGAAAAAACCTTAACACTTAATCATAATTCAGGACAAAATTTCTATGGAATATCAGCAGAAGGAAATACTAATATGTCTGATAGTACTTTAAGAACAGGCAGCAGAAATGTTACAGCAGGGTCTCAAGGTCATGGTGGTGGACCATTTACTTGGACCACTAGTGGTTATGGAATATTAGTAGATTCTGACGGAGGAAGTATAGATATTCAAGATACTTCTATTTCTTATAAAGGTATTTCAAAAGTAGATACAGAATATTATATTTTAGTAGGTAATCCTACAGAAATTTTACAAGCTCAAGCTAAAGTTTCTGGTACATCACCAATGTTTCCTAAATGGGCAACAGGTTTTACCAATACTCAATGGGGATGGCCTAGTGACCAAGGTACAGCAGAAGAACAATTAAAAAAGGTAATAGATACTTATAGAGCTAAAGAAATTCCTATAGATAATTTCTGTTTAGATTTTGACTGGAAACTATGGGGAACTGGTGATGATTATGGAGAATTCACATGGAACTATCATAATTTTCCAAGTGCATCTTCAGGTCAATTAAAATCTTATATGGATGCAAAGGGTCTTAAGCTTACTGGTATTGTAAAGCCAAGATTATTTACAGGAACACAAGAAGCTGCTGATATGGATGCAAATGGTTGGTGGTATTCAAGAACTGGTGTAATTGAAGATTATTGTGCTAAAAAACCAGTAAAACAAGTAGATTTTTCTAAAGAAGGTTTAAGAAAATGGTGGTGGCAACAATCACAAAAAGCTTTTGATTTAGGATTAGTAGGATTTTGGAATGATGAAGTAGATTTAGATAATGGATTCCAAAATTTTGATGGATTAAATATGCAAAGAGCTATATATGATGGACAAACAGCATATACTTCTGAACAAAGAGTATGGTCTATTAACAGAAATTACTATACTGGTGCTCAACGTTATGGTTATGGATTATGGTCTGGCGATATTCGTACAGGATTTGATTCTATGAAATACCATAAAGATAAGTTAATTGGTTCAATTAACTTAGGGGAAGCTAAATGGGGTATGGATACAGGAGGATTTATTGGAACACCAGATAGTGAAAACTATACAAGATGGATTCAATTTAGTGCATTTACACCTATTTTTAGAGTACATGGACAAGATATAAATGAAGGAAATAAGGTTCGTTATCCATGGGCATATGGAGAAAAGGCAGAAGCAGCAGCTAAAAGTGTAATGCAACTTAGATACAAACTTATACCTTATATTTATAAATATGATAATGAGGCTTATGAAAATGGTGTAGGTCTTATAAAATCATTAATGATGGCATATCCAAATGACCCTAATGTTGCAGAATATACAGATGCATGGATGTTTGGTGATTATTTATTAGTATCACCAGTTTTAGACCAAGGACAAACTAACAAGAGTATTTACTTACCTAAAGGAACTTGGATTGACTATGCTAAAGGAACTACTTATACAGGTGGACAAACTATAAACTATGCAGTTGATGCAGTTAATTGGAGTGATGTACCATTATTTATAAAACAAGGTGCAATTATTCCTAGCCAGGATTATGAAAACTATGTTGGCGAAAAGAAAATGACTAATATATATGTAGATTGTTTCCCAGATACAAAGGCATCTTCTTTTGAATATTATGATGATGATGGAAATTCTACTAGTTATAAAGAAGGAAATTATTTCAAACAAAACTTTACATTATCTAGAAATGATGATTGGACAGGAGTTGAATTCACAACTACAGCTAAAACTGGAACCTATACTCCAGATGTAAAATATTATATTGTTAAAATGCATGTTAAATCAAATGGAGTACCTACTATAGATGGGAATTCAGTTTCAAAATTTAATAGCTTAGAATCATTAAAAAGTGCATCACAAGAAGGTTATGCAACAGGAACAGATGTTTATGGAGATGTTGTATATGTAAAAATAGCAGCAGGAAAATTTAAGACAATAGATGTTCCTTGTGATTTAGGAGAAGCTCAAGAAGAAACTGTAAATATATATGCAAGAAGCATAGAAAACCAAGGAAAATTACAATATAGCTTAGATGGAGGAAACACTTGGAAGGGTTCAGAAACAATGACCTCTTCAGAGGAGGTTTTAGGATACTTAAAAGGAAGTATATCTTATAAACTAACAAGTAGTGACCCAGTTAGAGTAAGATATTCAGATAGTAAAGGATATAAGCCTTCAAGTAAAGGTGTAGAGTTACCAGATGAGGAAAGTGATACCTTTACAATTGAAAAAGATGGAAGTGTTTCTATAGGTAAACCTGTAATGTCATCAACAAATTTATATATAGAAGCTGATACATCTTCAGTATTACTTCAATATAAAGATGAAAGTGGCAATTGGGTTGGAGATGTTTTATTATCACCATATATGGATACAGAAGGACATTTTTACTATCAATTATCATATCCAATAGATATTCAATCAAATACAGTAAGATACTCTTTAGATGATGGACAAAACTGGTTACCATCTTCAAGTGGACAAACTGTTGCCTCAGGAGATTATAAAAATGATAGTAGTAATAAATTTGTATCAGGAAAACCTGTATGGGACAATATAGTTACAGTTTATTATAATTGCAACACAGGTTTTCAAACACCATATATTCATTGGAGACCAGCAGGTGGAAAATGGACTACAGTACCAGGAACTTTAATGGAAGATTCTGAATTTGATGGATATAAAAAAGCTGTATTAAATATTGGACAAGAAACAACAGCAGAAGTTTGCTTTAATAATGGAAGTGGTTCATGGGATAATAATGGTGGAAGAAACTATTCTTTTGGTGCAGGAGTAAAAACTTTTGATAAAGGAACAATAAAAGATGGAACACCATATCAAGCAGTAAAGGGAACAGTAATAGTTAAATATGTAGATGAAGATGGAAATGAAATATTAACTTCAACAACTAAGACAGGAAATGTAGGAGATTCTTATAAGACAACAGCAAAAACTATTTCAGGATATACACTAAAAACAACACCTTCAAATGCTACAGGAAAATTTACAGAATCTACAATAACAGTAACTTATGTTTATTCAAAAACAGAACCATCATTAGGAACAGTAATAGTAGAATATGTAGATGAAAATGGAAATGAAATATTAGCTTCAACAACTAAAACAGGAGAAGTAGGAGAAAGTTATACAACAACAGCAAAAACAATATCAGGATATGAATTAGTTTTAACCCCAACAAATGCAAGCGGAACATATAAAAATGGAACAATAACAGTAACTTATAAAT
>UQBY01000006.1 GCA_900539375.1 uncultured Clostridium sp.
TTAATATATCTGGTTTTGCTAGTATAGCTCTTGCTATAGAAAGTCTTTGTCTCTGGTTCTAATTTTATTAAGTTGACTTTATTACTTAGCAAATATATAATATAAAAATAGAAAATTATATATTTTAGCGTTGAAATGGAAGTAGTACCATATATTTATATCTTAAGAGAGTCATTGGTTGGTGTAAAATGATGTTATAGTTATGGGAACTTGTCTAAGGAGCTTTACTTGTTAAAAGCAAGTACGGGAAATACCCGTTATCATAACATAAGTGAGGATATATATTTATCCTAATAAGAGTGGTACCACGGAATTTAACCTTTCGTCTCTTTCCTTTAGAGATGAAAGGTTTTTTTATTTCAACAAAACTTTAGGAGGTTTATTAATGGGAAAATACGGAACTGCTATTGATAAGAAATGGCAAGAAATATGGGAAAAAAATGAATTGTACAAATTCGATGCAAAAAATTTAGATAAGAAGCTTTATACTTTAGAAATGTTCTCTTATCCATCAGGAGCTCAACTTCATGCTGGTCACTGGTTTAACTATGGTCCAGTTGATTCATGGGCTAGACTTAAAAGAATGCAAGGATATAATGTATTCCAACCAATGGGATTTGATGCCTTTGGTCTTCCTGCAGAAAATTATGCAATAAAAACTGGAATTCATCCAAAAGATTCTACTTATAAAAATATTAAAACTATGGAACAACAACTTAAAGCTATGGGAGCTATGTTTAACTGGGAAAATGAAGTTATAACTTGTGATCCTGAATATTATAAATGGACTCAATGGTTATTTTTACAACTTTATAAACATGGTTTAGCTTACAGAAAAAAAGCTCCTGTAAACTGGTGTCCTTCTTGTAACACTGTTCTTGCAAATGAACAAGTTGTTGACGGATGCTGTGAAAGATGTGGAACTGAAGTTACTAAAAAAGATTTAACTCAATGGTTCTTAAAAATAACAGATTATGCTGATGAATTACTTGATAAATTAGATGATTTAGACTGGCCAGAAAAAACAGTTGCTATGCAAAAACACTGGATTGGAAGATCTACTGGTGCTGAAGTAACTTTTAAAGTTAAGGATTCTGATTTAAAATTTGATGTATTTACAACAAGAGCTGATACTTTAAATGGAGTTACTTATGTTGTTTTAGCTCCTGAAAATAAATTAGTTGATAAATTAACTACTGCTGAAAATAAAGAAGCTGTTGAAAATTACAAAGAAACTGCTGCTAAACAATCTGAAATAGAAAGACAATCAATTTCAAAAGAAAAGACAGGTGTATTTACTGGCTCTTATGCAATAAACCCTATAAACGGAAGAGAAGTTCCAATATGGATTTCAGATTATGTATTAGCTACATATGGTACTGGAGCAGTTATGGCAGTTCCAGCTCACGATGAAAGAGACTTTGCTTTTGCTACAAAGTTTAATTTACCAATAGAAAGAGTTATAACTAATAAAAAAGGTGAAGAAGTAGAACTTCCTTATTGTGAATATGGAGTTATAACAAATTCAGGAGAATTTAATGGATTAACTACTGAAGAAGGTAAAATAAAAATAGTTGAAAAATTAGAAAAGCAAGGTTTAGGACACCAAAAGGTTAACTATAGATTAAGAGACTGGTTAGTTTCTAGACAAAGATATTGGGGAGCTCCAATTCCAATAATTTATTGCGATAAATGTGGAACTGTTCCTGTACCAGAGGAAAATCTTCCAGTTGAATTACCTTATGATGTTGAATTTGCACCAGATGGAAAATCACCTCTTGCTAAATGTGAAGACTTTGTAAATACAACTTGTCCTTGTTGTGGAGGTCCAGCTAAGAGAGAAGCTGATACATTAGATACATTTGTATGTTCTTCTTGGTATTATTTAAGATATCCAGATAACAAGAACTCTGAAAAACCATTTGATAGTGAAATAATAAATAAAATGCTTCCAGTAGATAAATATGTTGGTGGTCCTGAACATGCATGTATGCATCTTCTTTATGCTAGATTTATAACTAAAGCATTAAGAGATATGGGATATTTAAACTTTGATGAACCATTTAAATCATTAACTCACCAAGGACTTATCTTAGGACCAGATGGTCTTAAAATGAGTAAGTCTAAGGGAAATACAATTTCTCCAGATACTTATATTTCCCAATATGGTGCAGATGTATTTAGAATGTACTTAATGTTTGGTTTTGCTTATACAGAAGGTGGAGCTTGGAGTGATGATGGAATAAAATCTGTTGCTAGATTTGTAGATAGAATAGAAAGAACTATTGATATAGTTTGTGAAGATATAAAATCTGGTAAAGGAAAAACTACTTTAGATAGTGCTGAAAAGGAATTAAATTTCTGGAGACATACAGCTATTAAAGGTGTTACTGAAGATGGAGATAAAATGCAATTTAACACTGCAATAGCAAGAATAATGGAATTTGTAAATGCTTTAACTAAATACTTACAAGAAGATACTAAAAACTTAGAATTCTTAAAGGAAAACTGTTTAGATTTAATTAGATTACTTGCTCCATTTGCACCTCACTTTTCTGAAGAACAATGGAGTAAATTAGGTATGGAAACTTCAGTATTTAATGAAAAATGGCCAGTATTTGACCCTAATGCTTTAGTTAAAGATGAAGTTGAAATAGCTATACAAATTAATGGAAAAATAAAGAGCAGAATAAATGTTGCTTCTAACCTTGATGAAGAAGGAATAAAGAAAGCTGCTTTAGAAAATGAAACTATAAAAGCTGCAACTGAAGGTAAGAATATAGTTAAGGTTATTGTTATTAAAGGAAGACTAGTAAACATTGTTGTTAAATAAAAGATTCTTTCTTTATATAATACAAAAATAAAAAACTTTTAGGTTCATTATGTTATTCAACTGTTCGTGCCTTACAGGCTCTAAGTTACTACTTCATAAAATAATGAACTTAAAGTTTTAATAAGCTTAATTTAGAAATAGAAAAAGAAGTTATTATAGAAAGAAATTAATAAAATATTTCTTAATATGATAACTTCTTTTATTTTTAATTAAAGTTCTTCGTTAAAAACTTCTTTAAATTGTGCTAAAACAGTACTTACAAGTTTTTCATCTAATTGCTTATAGCCTTTTATATATCCTGATATAGATAAAGCTGTGGATATTCCTTTTGCCATGTCCATCCATATTTCAGGAATATAAACCCATATTATTTCTTCATAGCTACAGCTTAAAAGAAAATGCTCTAGTCCACAAAAAACATAATCTTCTATATTGTGAAGTTTCATAAAAAACTTATAATCATCCACAACTTTTGGTGAAAGAACATAATTATATATATCTACATAAAAATAATCAAAGCTTTCACTTTTTCCTTTAAAAGCATCTCCTTCAATAATTTTTATTTTTTTATTTTCTTCAAAGTTACTTTTATAAAGCTTTATAATATCACTACTTATTTCATATACAATAACCTCTGTTACATCCTGTTTTTTAGCTATTTCTTCAGCTACATAACCAAGCCCAAGACCTACAATTCCAACTTTTCCTTTTGCAAATTTTATTATTTCAAAAGTACTTTCAATTTCTTTATGGCTTAACTTCATTACAAGATTATCTCCATTTAAAAGTTCTATAACAGATTCTTTGTTACCTTTTCTTTTATATAAATAACCATCTATGATATTATCATTACACTCTTTTTTTACTATTTTATAGTTGCCAAAACTACCTTGAGAAATTTTTTTATTATATTCTTTCATTTTACCTATAATAAAATCTTCAACATATGGTTTCATAAATTTCTCCCTTTATCAATTTTTTAAATACATCTTTTAGTATATTACAATTGATAATTAGAGTAAAGGTTATTATTAACCTTTTTTAGGAAAATTTCTTTTAAATTAATTCCTCAATTGCTTCTTGTAGAAATTCTTTAGGTTGGAATCCTACTTTACTATCTTTAAGTTCTCCATCTTTAAATATTTTTATTGTTGGAATACTTGAAACATGATATAAATTTGCTGCTAATGGATTTTCATCAACATCAATCTTTACTATTTTAGCTTCCTTTACTTCTTCAGATATTTCTTCTAATATAGGAGCTAGCATTTTACATGGAGCACACCAAGTTGCAAAAAAGTCTACAACAACTACTCCCTTTGCCTTTAAAACTTCTTCTTCAAAATTACCATCATTTATATGATCTACCATAATTTAACCCTCCTTAAATTTTTCTTTTTCTATACTTTATATCAAATTTTCTCCCTTGTCTAGGGTGAATTTTTATTTTTATCCCCCTTGAAATGAAAAGAATATATGATATACTAAACATATGATAAAAATTATCAAGTAGTAATTAATACAAAGAGGTGACTATTTTGAAATACATAAATATAAGTGATGAAGCATGTAAGGAATTTAAAGATTTCTTAGCTGAAAATAATGTTGATAATTACAACATAAGAATTAACTTAGCTGGATATGGATGCAGTGGTCCTGTTTTTAACATTTCAGTAAGTGAAGTAAGAGATGAAGATATATCTGAAGTTGTTAATGATATAACTTTCATAGCTGAAAAAACATTAATTGAAGAATTTGAAGGATTTATAATTCTTTCATCTGAAGAAAATGAAGGAAGAGGTCTTTCTTTAAAACCAGTTAAAGCACCAGAAGGTGGCGGATGTGCTAGCTGTGGCGGTGGATGTCACTAATATATTAAAGGGACTGTTGCATTAAGATTAATACAATATATAGTACTTTGCTAAGTGCATATTACAATGTATATTGTTATAAAAATTCTTTTTGCAACAGTCCCTTTTTTAAAATTCTCTTGCTAAGTTGCTTACAACTTCTCTTATCATGTCTAATGCTGCACTTTTTCCTTCTCCAACAACTTTGTTTTGGTTTATCCTTTTTATAATTCCAAAAGGTTTTTCTAATGAAAGTTCTTCCTTTCCAGATAGTACCCATATAGTATTGCTATTTACTGGTTTTACAGTTAGTTCTTTTTCTCCTACCCCATCTGTAAAATATATAAGAATATTATTTCTTAAATTTTTTTCCTTCATATATTCAAAAACTGGTGAGAATGCTGTTGAACCTGTATTAGATTTTCTTTTTCTTATATCCTTTGGTGACCTTAATTTATATATTCTTCTTATTTCATTATCACATTCTATAACAGTTATATTTCCTCTCCTACTTTGAGTAAGGGCAAGTATTTCTATCATTATCTTTTTTATATCTTCATCACTCATACTAGCACTAATGTCTATAGCTACTGTTATTTCAGGAATCATATTAGGCAACTTTCCTCTAAGTTCTACCCTTTCTGGTTGTCTTCTATCTCTTCTCATTATTGTTTTTTTATAACCAGACCTTATAGATGGTAGAAGTCTTTTTATTATTTCTTCCCAAGATAACTCCCCTTTTTTATCATATCCTGCTATAAGTTTATGTATATTTTCTGGTGCTTTATCTTCTATAATACTTACTGCAATCTTTTTTACATTGTTATCTATAATTTCTTCACTTACATCTATACCTTCCCATAATTCATGAGCCCTTGATATATCTAATTTTCTTACTATTTTATCACTATCTTTTACCTTATCTGAAGGCTTAGCCTTCTTTTCTAACTCTTTTTGAAGGATGTTTGCATATTCTTCTACACTTCTATTACTCTTAAGATTAATATTAAATTCCTTATTTACATAATCCAATCTTTTAGAATCTGCTGGTAAATTTTTAATAAACTGATTTATAGATATGTCTAATGCAATTTGTACTACATAATTGCTATATTTATCTTTTAATGCCTTTTCTCTACTATAATGTGAATACATCATATGATATATTTCATGTTTAAAAAGTGCTGCCATTTCTGACTTTTCATATTGCAAAAATAATATTGGATTAAAATACATTATAAATCCATTAAGTTTTGGCACAGTTGCAATAGGCCAAGTAATATCAAATCGAATATCTTTTTCTATCTTTAGCATAAATGCTCCAAAGAAATTATCCTCTCCTTGAAGCATATCAATAACTATGTTAGATAAGAAATCAAAAAATTCTCTTTTATAATCACTACCTATTTCACTTACACTATTTATATTAGCTACTTTCTCTAAAAGACTTTTTTTCTTATCTAAAAAATTCATTTTTTTCTCCTTAAATACTTACATATATTTCAAAGAAAGCCTCCATAAATTCATCTGAATCTAATAAAGCTTCATATAAACTCTTTGAATAATCCTTTCTAATTTCTTTCATAATTCCAAGTCTTAAATCTCTTGGATAGCATTTTAGGATTTCTGAAAATAATGCTATATTACTAATTTTATTATTATCCTCTAAATAATTTAATGCACTCTTTGCTAAAATATATAATCTTGATTGTGATTCATTATATAATTCATCTTTTATTTCCTCTGGAAGAACTTCATAGCTAAATAACTCTTTTGCATTCATTAAAGGCTTCTTCTTATTTGCTATAAAATTGGCAAAATCTGTTGCTATACTTACTCCTACATTTCCTTTTACAACATTAAGAAGTATATTTAAAGGATATTTTTCTTTAGATTTATACAATGTATACGCCTTAGAAATTCTTTCCCAACTTCTTGGAGTTGCCTTTAAATTTTCTTTTGAATCTGGAGTATGAAGATATCCTGGAAAAGCTGATAAAAATTCTATAATATCTGGATGAATATTTCCTTTACCCATTCCCCATCTAATCCATTCTTTTATATCGGATTCCATATTAAGCCATACAAATCTATCTTCTTGAGCTGGGTCCATATCAACTACTTGATACTCACTATTTTCAAAATTATCATATTTATTAGATGGATTCATAGCTGCCACTACTTTTACTCCATGTGGAAGTACATAGCCATTAATTTCTCTATTTAAAATAAGATTCATTAACTCTTGTTGAACTGCATGCTCACATCTATTAAGTTCATCTATAAAAAGAAGGGCTTCACCATTATTTTTTGAAGCTTTTCTATTTAAATCTATAAGCTTATAATGGGTAGCATATATTGTTTTTCCATCTCTAACTATAGGAAGTCCTCCTATTTCTCCTTCTTTTAATAAATTAGCATCTATTGTTACAGTTTCATATCCATTTATTCTTGCTAAATCTTTTACTAAAGCAGTTTTTCCTATACCACTTTCTCCAATAATAAGAGGAACATCGCCAACTTCAATTATTAAATTTACTGTATTTAAAATTTCTGAATACTTCATAATTTACCCCCTATTTTGAAAGCATATAATCCACTAATATTTTTTTAGCTCTTTTGTTTCCACATTCCCATATAAACTTTATTTTATCCATTTCTAAAACTTCAAGATTTAAAAAGTCTTTTATATATTCTTCTGTAAAATCATCATCATCTAACTTTTTAATTAATACCTTTACTACTGTTTCTGGCTCTATTGAACCACATAAATACTTAACAACTTTTATATTATCTGCTATAAATATTTCAAGGTCATCTAAATCATAATTTGAAATAAAATTAATAGATTCTTCATTACTTTTTATTGCTAGTCTTTTTATTTCTAAAATTGGGTCATCTATAAATTTAATAGCTCCCCAATATTTTTTAATAGCCTCTATTTGAACTTCCCTTGAAGGATTTTTTATGTATTTTATAGCATCATAATCATTTTTTACTGCTATAAGACATAATTTTTCACTAGGACTTTGTATGTATTGAATTGCCCATCCTTTACTTTTTACAGCCTCTTCTTTAACTCTATCTGATGGATTTTTAATAAGTCTTAATGAATTCCAAAGTATTTTTACTGCTAAAACTTGCAAATCTTCCTCAACATAATCTATATACTCTATTGATAAGGGATTGCTTTTTATTGCTTCCTTTTTTATTTCATAACTAGGATTTTTTACAAATCTTACTACAATTCCATTTCTTCTTACTGCTGTTTTTATTAATTCTTCACTTGGATTTTCTATTTCTTTAAGCAGCATTGGATTTTCTCGCACTTGTTTTAATAAAGCTTCATTTTCCATTTTCATGCCCCCTCAACTATTAATTACTTTACATATTTAACTTTTTTCTTTAAACTTTTCTATATCTCTATTTATACAATCTAATAATTTATCTAATTCCCACACTTCGCCATCTTCTAAAAGTCTGTTTAATGATTTTTCATATCTACTTGCTTCTACTATTCTATTTAATGAACTTAAAACCAATATTTTATTCATTATATTAGATATAATATCTGACTTAACTTCAAAAAGCTTTTGAGCATCTTTTATTTCATCTTTTATTTCAAGCATTTCTTCATCAAGCTTAAAAGCTGCATCTGCTGCACTTTTAAGTTTATCTTTTAATTCCTTTGGAAGTTGCTTTTTATATTTATAATTTAATGAATGTTCTATTGTAGCCCAGAAGTTCATTGCTAAAGTTCTTATTTGAAATTCTGCTAATATTTCTATATTTCCACTTGCCATATTTACAGGATATTTTATTATCATGTGATAACTTCTATAGCCACTTTGTTTTACATTTCTAACATAGTCTTTTTCATAAAGAATTTGCATATCTTTTCTTTCTCTTAATATTTCAACAACTCTATCTATATCATCAACAAACTGACACATTATTCTAAGTCCTGCTATATCCTCAAGTTCATAACCAATTCTATTTACTGGAATTTGAAACTTGTTAGCCTTTTCTAAAATACTTGAAACCTCTTTAACTCTTCCTGTTACAAATTCTATTGGTGAGTATTCATTTCTTTTCCTATATTCTTTTCTTATACTTCTAATTTTAACCTTTAGTTCATCTACTGCTTGCTCATAAGGTACAAGAAAATTTTTCCAATCATTAACTGCCATAAAACACTCCCCTACACATAACTTTTTCACATTATTCTTCTAATATACATTTAGGACAAAAATTCAAATAGTCTGATGAAGTCATAATATAATCTATTCCATCATATTCTCCATCTAATACTTTTGATAAAGCTGGTCCATGTAAATGTCCATAAATAACTTTTTCTACATTATACTCTTTAAATATCTTTACAAAATCAGATTCTTCAAACTTATCATTTGTTGGTGGATAATGTATCATAACTATAAATTTTGTATATCCATTTTTCTTTGCTTCATCTAAAGATAATCTTAATCTTATAAGTTCTCTATCATAAATCTTTTTATCTTTTTCTGTAAACTTTTCTGAATTTGGACATATCCACCCTCTAGTTCCACATATAGCATATTCTTTATAAGTAAAGAAATTGTTTTGTATAAATTTTGTATTTTCATACATTGAATTTAATTTACTAATACTTCCCCACCAATAATCATGATTTCCCTTTGAAATTATCTTTTTTCCTGGAAGATTATCTATCCAATTTAAATCAGCTAAACTATCCCCAGCTTTCATAGACCAAGAAATATCTCCTGCTATAAGAACTGTATCTTCTTCTTTTATCATTTTAAGCCAATTTTCTTTTATTTTTTCATCATGTTTAGCCCATTTTTCTCCAAAGATATCCATTGGTTTATCTGTGCTAAAGGATAAATGTAAATCTGATATAGCATATAAAGCCATAAGTTTTCTCCTCTTCTACTTGTACTTACCATTATAATATTATAACCTTTAATGAGTAAGGTCAATAAATTTATATGATTTTTTACTTTTTTTGTAATTTAATATATTAATTATTTATCAAAATAAGGTGTATGAATTTATTTTGTTCATACACCTTAAATTTAATGCTTTAAATTTTTAATTTCTATGTCTAAGCTAATTCAATTTTATTGTAATTTTTCTTTCCTCTTTTTACTAAAGCTGCTCCATCTTTAAAGTCTTCTTCTGAAATAACTCTTGTAACTTCAGTAACCTTTTCTCCATTAATAGATAATCCACCTTGTTCTATTAATCTTCTAGCTTCTTTCTTTGATGGAACTATTTTATTTTCTGCTAATATATCAAGTATTCCTGTTCCTAATTTTTCTCTTGGAATTGTAACTGTTGGAACATTACTCATATCAACACCACCAGCAAATAATGCTTTTGCTGCTGATTCTGCTTTTTTAGCTTCCTCTTCTCCATGTACAAGCTTAGTTACTTCATAAGCTAAAACTTCTTTAGCCTTATTTATTTCTGCTCCTTCTAAAGCTCCTAATCTTCTTACTTCATCCATAGGTAAGAAGGTTAATAATGCTAAACATTTTTCTACATCTGCATCATCAACATTTCTCCAGTATTGATAAAAATCAAATGGAGATGTTTTTTCTGGATTTAACCATAAAGCTCCTCCAACTGTTTTTCCCATCTTTTGTCCTTGGCTATTTGTAAGAAGAGTACAAGTCATTGCAAAAGCCTCTCCTTGAGCTTTTCTTCTAACAAGTTCAACACCAGCTATCATATTTGACCATTGGTCGTCTCCACCAAGTTCCATCTTACAATTATACTTTTGATTTAATACATAGAAATCATATCCTTGCATTAACATATAGTTAAATTCTAAGAAAGATAATCCTTTTTCTAATCTTTGTTTAAAACATTCTGCTGTAAGCATTCTATTTACAGAGAAATGAGTTCCTACTTCTCTTAAGAAATCTACATAATTAAGATTTAATAACCAATCTGCATTATTTACTAATATTGCTTTATCATCACTAAAATCTATAAATTTCTCCATTTGTTTTTTTATAGAATCAACATTATGTTGTATTTGCTCTTTTGTAAGCATTTTTCTCATATCAGTTTTACCACTTGGGTCTCCAACCATAGCAGTTCCTCCACCTAGTAATGCTATTGGTCTATGACCTGCCTTTTGCATATGTGCCATAAACATTAATGCTATAAAATGTCCTACATGTAAACTATCTGCTGTTGGGTCAAAACCTATATAAAAAGTTATTTTCTCCTTTTCAAGCAATTCTCTTGTTTCTGCTTCATGGGTAAATTGCTTTATATATCCACGTTCCAATAACTCATCTAATACGTTACTCATTAAAAAATCCTCCTATTTTTTTTGAAAATCATAATATTTTTAGTATAACCTTATTTCTAATAACTTTCAAGAATGATAATCTTCATTTCCTAAAAATATCTATATTGTCTAAGTTATTGTATCGTGTAGGTTTAAAATTAAAACGTTCAAATAAGTAAATTGGAATTGTTATTTTGTTTCCATCTACTCCACCATAAGTATCACCTTTTAAATAGAGTATTTTATCTATCTTTCCCTTCTCATATGCCTTCATTACACTCTTTCCTGAATCTTTTCCTGTTTTAACCTCTATACCATAAATATGTTCAGAATCTTTTAGTAAAAAATCTAACTCATAATTTGCAAATGTTGCAAAATTGGTCATTAATTTTTTATTCTTTAATACAATACAAACATAATTTTTATTTCGTATTCCCATAGAAATATCTTTATCTATTTCCATATTAATTAGCAAATAATTTAATATTCCTAAATCATTAAAGTAAAATCTTTGATTATACTCTATATTCATTAAGTCACAATCTATAGCTTTGTCACAGCCATATAAGGCATAATTAGATAATAACCAACTTAATACAGCAGTATATTGTTTTTTGTTAAAATTTAAACTACCCTCTCTATAATTTAACTTCTTACTTAACTTAATTAACTCTTCTCCTGCATTATTATTTTGCATTCCTTTTTTTTCTCGTATTAATAATCTTGCAAAATAATTAAATGCTGTTTTAATAAGAATTATATACTCTTCAGATTGCAAATATCTTGCTGACTCTTTTGCAAATATTAATAGCAATTTATCATATAAATCATAAACTGTTCTCATATCTAATTCTTTTAAAAAAGTATTTACTACTGCTGGATAACCACCAATACTAATATAAGCATTGTAATATTCTTTTAATAAATCATAACTTTCTTTAGATGAATTTCCATATAAATCTATAGTATCAAATAAATTTACTACATCATTTCCTACTGCACCTAAAAACTCCCTAAATGATAATGGATATATTGTAATAGTCTTAAAGTCACCTGCTGACTCCCAAAAATCATTACTTAAAGATGTCCTTCCTAAATAACTTCCTGTTACTATAAATCTACAATACATTAAACGATTAAAACTTCGTATTTTATTATATACTAAACTAGATTCTTGTATTTCATCTATTATAACCACTGTATCTTTTGTATTAGTAAAAGTTTTGCTATACTCAATTAATGTATTTAATAATAGTTTCTTTTCATCCCCTATACTTATATGTTTATTTAAAATATCAATAAATACCTTTCCTGTATCATCTGCTATATTTATATAAATTACATTTTTAAAATTTTCATTAGCAAACTTTGTTGCTAAGTAGGTTTTTCCTACCTGCCTAGCTCCCTCTACAAGTAGAACTAAATCACTATTATCTTTCCAATCTAGAAAATCTTTATAAACATGCCTTTCTATATACATATATATAAATCTACTACTTAAAATATAATCAAATTTAGTAGCAGTTCCTCCTTTCTTTTAAACCTGAATCTATTTCTAACCTCTTTGCTTGTTTTTTCAGTATTAATACTATATTTTTGTTCCTGGCAAAATAACTTTAAAGCTATTTTCTTCTTTAGAGTTAACTAACTTTACCTTTCCTATTCCCTTAAAGGCGTTTTTCATTTTTGAAAATCCACTTCCACTATTTAATATTATATGTTTATCATCTAATGTTATTAATTTTTCATAAAGCCACATATTTCTTCTTATATAATTTATGTTTTTACCTTTTAAATTTTTTTGTATAAGCTCTCCTGGGCTATCAATTACTACACTATTTTGTGCTATTACTACTTCTATAACCCTATTTACTTCTGAATATGCTCTGTATAATATTGCATTTTTTATTGCTTCCATTATAGCAACCCTTGGATAACTACTTGGTACTATATCTTTAATAAGCTCTTCGCTTTTTAAAATCATTGTAATTAAAGAACCTTGAATTATATTTATTTCATCCACACTTTTATTTACTCTATTTATTATTCTTATCATATTATTAGGAATACATAGGCTATTTTTTTCACTAAAGACAATTAGTCCTCCATAAGTGCATTTTTCTTCGCTAGTTTCTTTATCAATATTTATTATTCCTGTACTTTCTAAAAGAAATATTTTATTTTCTTCTGTTAATTTAATACCTTTTTTATTAAAATAACTTTCTAATAATTTATTATCTAATAAATTTATATCACTTCTTGCTATTGTTGAAGTTTCTATGGTTAAATCTAAATTTTCTTCAAATATTCTTAAAAGCTCTTGTTTTCTCATAATGTCAGTTGTAGAGCCTCTTCTTATATAAAAAGCCCCATTTTCTCTAACTTGATAAGGTTTTTGTTCTCCAGTAAGAATAGTTATTACTCCAACTTTTTTATCCTTAATATCTAAAAAATCTACTTTAATAGGAATAGGTGGCTCACATCTTGAAGATATAATTTGTTGAATTTGTTCCTCCTTAAATAATTCTTCTTCTTTTATGCCCTCAATTGTCTTTAACTTATCTACAACACCAACAACAATATAGCCTCGTCCACCTTTTGAATTAGCAATAGCACAAATATCCTTTGCTAATTCTTTTTTACCTGTTTCATTCCATAACTCTAATCTTAATTTAAAATCTAATTTTGTACCTTCTTCTTTTTTTAATAGCCTTTGAAGCTTTTTAATATCCATATTATAAATCTCCCCTAACAAAGATATTATAAAAATTATAGAGTAGATATTTTCCTTTCTACTCTATAATATTATCCTTTAAGTTTGTACTGTTTGCTACTAAACTCATAATTTATGCTTAATATAAGTAATTTTTTATCACTATGAATAATTATATCATATATAAATAATATTTATATTATTTAAACTACTATAAACTATCTTTAACAAGGCTACTTCCATCAACTATTATATTAACCTTAACATTAAGGTTTGTATTTTCAAGAGAATTTTCTATGATTTTATTTGGATATTTTTCTTCTATAAGTCTATTAACACCAATTAAATCTATATTTTCTTTTTTATAGTCATTAAAAAGATTTTCTAAATAATTTTTTATTTTTTCTTCTTGAATATTTTTTATAGTTTTTAAAACTTCATTGTTAATTTTAAGTTTTCCTTGAATTTCTCCTATAGATACTCTTATATCTAAATTTTCATTTATAATAAAACTATTATCCTCTTTAATTACTTTAGTTAATGAATTTTTTTCTAATATATCTAAGGTTATAAATTTATCTTCTTCCTTTGGATTTTGAATTTCAAAGGTTCCTTCATTTACAGGTTCCATTAACAAATTATAACTTAAGACTTCTGTAGGCTCCATTTTTTTTAACATTTTATCATTTTGTATAATAGCCCCTCCATTTAGTTCAATTTTTTTGTCTATTATATCATCTTTAATATCAATTGCTGTTAGTATATTTATAGCATCCTTATTAAGAGATGTACTTATATAATCATTAACATTTTTACTTATTATCTTTCCATTTCCTTTATTATTTTTAACTAAATCATCTAAATATAAACCTAAATATTCATCATCTTCTCCTATTATATTTAATATGTCTGAAATTTCTCCAAAGTATACAAACATATATGGCTTAAATCCAAATTGTTGGTCATTATTTATTAAGTCTATATGTTTTTTTATTCCATCTTGTGCCACTTGTTCTGTGAATATATAAGCTCTTACTTGACTAAAATTAAGTTTATTACTAGAAATTTCACTTATATCTCTTATAGCTTCTAAAGAAGTTTTTCCTTCTCCTTTAAATATCATTCTTTTTCCTTCATCAGAACTATCTCCTGCATTTCTATAGGGTTTTACACAATCTATGTATATAATAACATTATTATTTTCGTCTTTATCAAAAATTACTGATGTTGCAAAGGTCATTTGATTAATTTCTTTATAATTAAAACAGGATGTTAAGATTAATGAACATATAATTAGAAATATTATACTAGCTAATTTTCTTTTCATTACTATCTTCACCACCCTTTTGTATAACCTTTTTTGATATTTTATTTAATTTTCCCCTAAATATTATGTCTTTAAATTTGTAAGTTTCTATACTTCCTAAAGGAAATAAATATGAATAGCCTCCTGTTTCTAAATCTCCAAGTTTTGATACTAACATAAGACTTATTAAGAAAAAGCCTGGAAGACCAAAAAAAGAACTTACAAGGGTTATAATTATTGACCATATAGATAAAGCTCCATAAACCTTTGGTATTAAAAAATAACTTAAAGTACTCGCTGCTACTACAATTATTGTTATTCTTGAAGAAATTCCTGCTCCAACAACAGCATCTCCTAAAATTAAAGCAGCCACTATACTCATTGCTCCTCCAATTGGTTGAGGAAGCCTTAAACCAGCTTCTTTTATTAATTGAAAGGCTATAACCATAATTAAAACCTCAATTATAGTTGGTAAGGGCACTCCTGCTCTTGCAACTGCTAATCTAAATAAAAACATTGATGGTATAAGAGCAAAATGATAATTTACTATAGCTACATATAACCCTGGAAGAAATGTTGCTATAAAAAATGCAACCCATCTTAAAACCCTTGTAAAGTTTGCAAAATATCTATTTATATAATAATCATCTGGTGCTTGAAAATTTTCTAAGAAAAAGTAAGGAACTGTTATTACAAAAGGAGTTCCATCAACTAAAACAGCAACTCTTCCTTCTAATATCTTTGCTGCTGCCTCATCTGGTTTTTCAGTATATCCTACAGTATCAAAGACTGAATTTTTTCCTCTTAATTTTTCTTCTATATAATTTGTATCTAATATAAAATTTAAATTTAAACTTTTTATTGATTCTTTTATATTATTTATTAAATAATTAGGTGCCATTCCTTTTAAGTAAGAAATACATACACTGGTTTTACTTTTTTCTCCTACAAGAAATGTTTCAAATTTTAAATCTGGATTTTTAATTTTTCTCCTTATTAATGAAACATTATCTACAATAAGTTCAGTAAATCCTTCTCTAGGACCTTTTACAACTGCTTCTGTAACTGGAATAGAAACAGACCTTCTAATAAATCCCTTTACTTCACAATATATTATTTTTTCTGCCTTATCAAAGCAAATTATTAAATCTCCTGATAATACATGGTCTATTCCATCATCAATATCCTTTGCAATTCCTGCTGCACTTATATCTAGAAATTTTGTTACAACTTCTTCTATAGAATTACATGAATTACTTATTGAATGTAAGGGCTCAACTACATATTCACTTATTTGAGCTGCACTACATATATCATCTATAAATACTAAAGTACACTTTCCAAAATTAGTGTTTACTTCTCTATATTTCACATCAAAGGAATTTTCAAGTTTAGCTTTTACTTTTTCTAAATTTATATTCATAACATCACCATAATTTATTATTATCTATTTTTTTGATTAATATTCACTATTTTGTTAATACTATTAATGAATAACAAGGAGGAAAGATTATGGATAAATTATCAACAAAACACTTTGCTTTTTTTATACTAGGAAGTAGTTTAATAGCTATAAAAAGCTATTCTTCAGTATTTATAAACCTTGGTGGAAGAGACACCTATCTATTATTTGCTATATCTGCATTAATTTTTTCATTTGTTTTTTTGTCTTTTTTAAAGATATGTAAAAGTAATCTTGATATAAAAGAAATTTTTTTAAGCTTAAATTTATTTGGAAAAATTCTATTATATATATTTACCTTTGGCTTTTTTATAATTTCAGTAGAGTCTGCTTCTACATTATCAAGCTCTATACATAGTAATTTTTTCTTATCAACACCTATATGGTATTGCTTAATTTTCTTTCTTATAGCTTCAGGGTATGTACTTAATAAAAATTTCAATAGCATTTTAATATTAGTACTAATTACAGTTTTCTCAACTCTTATTGGAGATATAATACTTTTTATATTAATAGGAAAGTATTTAAACTTTTCTCACCTTCTTCCAATAATGAAAGGAGGATTCACCACTAATAAATGGATTGCTATAATACTTATGATTGGTTCTCTTTCTTCAATGTGTATATCTTTACCTTACTTAAAATTTTTATCAAGTAAAAAAGGATTAATAAAATATTCATCTATGGCAATGACAATATGCTTTATTATTATATTTTCATCTCTTATTTCAACTATTGCATTTTTAGGTCCTATAAGAAGTGGGAATATATTTTATCCTGAATTTGTTCAATCACAAAGAATACAAATAGCTAACTTTTTAGAATTTGGAGAATTATTTTATATTTTTAAAACTGTATGTATGTGGTTTATTAAATATATTTTAGCTTCATATAGTATAATTTTATTATTTAAGGACATAATTACTAATAAGAAAATTTTCATTATAATATATAGCTCTATAGTATTTATTGTTTCTTGGTACATTACACAGAACCAATATTACTTTTTTCAATGGCTAAAAATATTACAATTATGTTTATTAATAACACTATTAATCACTCCTCTTTTAGGCTTTACTATATATAATTTTAAACATAATAATAATAAAAATTTTTCTAAATAAATTAAGAAAGGAAGATTAACATGGAAGATAAAAATATTATTTGTAAAGATTGTGGTAAAGAATTTGTTTTTACTACAGGAGAACAAGAATTTTTTAAAGAAAAAGGATTTACTAATGACCCTGTTAGATGTCCTGATTGTAGAAAGATAAGAAAAAATCAAAAAAGAAACAATTAAAATATAAGCTTATTAGGTTGTTACATAAATTTATATAAATATTATTTTGTGTTACAACCTTTTTATTATTCTATATTATTTTTTATGTTTTTTCTTTATATATTTAATAAACTAATTTGTAATTTGACAGTTATTTTTGTAAATTTTATAATAGTTAAGTATAAAGTAAAAAACTAAAAAGGGGTGTATATTAATGAGTGAAACTCTTGAAAATACAAACAAAAAAATTATTTTCAGTGGTATTCAACCATCTGGGGACTTAACTTTAGGAAATTATTTAGGAGCTTTAAAAAACTGGGTCAAGCTTCAAGATGAATATGATTGCTATTATTGCATAGTAGACCTTCATGCAATAACAGTTCCACAAAAACCTGCAGATTTAAGAAGAAGAACATTAGAATTATTATCTATTTATATTGCTTCAGGTATATCTCCTGAAAAAAATACAATATTTATACAATCTCATGTACCTGCACATTCTGAATGTTGTTGGTTATTAACATGTAATTCTTATATGGGTGAATTAAGTAGAATGACTCAATTTAAGGATAAGTCTAAAAAATATGGAGGTAACTCTAACTCTATAGGTACTGGTTTATTTACATATCCAGTTTTAATGGCAGCTGATATTCTTTTATATAATTCTGATTTAGTTCCTGTTGGAAAGGACCAAACTCAGCATTTAGAATTTGCAAGAGATATTGCAACTAGATTTAATAATACTTATAGTCCTACTTTTAAACTTCCTGAAGGATATATTCCAAAAGAAGGAGCTAAGATAATGGATTTACAAGACCCAACAAAGAAAATGTCTAAGTCTTCTGATAATCCAAATTCATTTATCTTAATTATGGACCCTCCTGATGTTATAAGAAAGAAAATTAGTCGTGCAGTAACAGATAGCCTTGGAGTTGTAAATTATACTGATGAACAACCTGGTGTTAAAAATCTTTTAAATATTCTTTCAGCTATTAAAGGAGTAAACCCTGAAAATTTAGTAGCTTCCTATGAAGGAAAAGGTTATGCTGAATTAAAGCAAGATGTAGCAGAGGCTATTGTAGGTGAACTTTCTCCTATTCAAGATAAAGTTAAAGAACTTCTTGCAGATAAGACTTATTTAGAAAGTATTTATAAACAAGGAGCTGAAAAAGCTAACTATATTGCAAATAAAGTATTAAGAAAGATGCAAAAGAAAATAGGATTTATTCCTAGATAAAACTTGTAGTCTACAATATTAAGTTAAAAGAATTAAATTAGATGCATTTGTCACCTATTTTTCTAATAACAGAATATTGTAGACTTATTACTATTATATTGAAAGTGAGATTTTTTTATGACCAAAAAGTTTTTAAAATTTTTTTCAAATAACTTTTATTTCTGCTTATTATATATGTTTTCAACTCTTCTTTTAATTACTACCTTTAATGATTTATTTGTTGTAAAAATACTTTTAAAAATATCTCTAGTATGGGGAATTTCTTTATCTTTTTATCACATTTATAAAATATTAAAAAGAAATCCAAATAAAATTGAAACTGCAATATTTATATTTTTAATTTTAACTCTTTTACTTACTTTAATATTTTATAGAAATACAACAAATTTAAAAACTTGGATAATAAACCTTATATTTATGACTGGAATATTTTATATTGATAAAGATAAGCCTAAAGAAAATATTGAAAAAGACATTTATATTATGTCTTCTTTATTTTCAATTTTTATGTTTATAACATTTTTAATTTCAGCAATTTTATATACTCAAAGGACAAGTGAAATGACTGAATTTGAAATTCTTTACGGAAAAGTATGGGGATTATTTGTTTATAAAAACTCCTTAGCTATTTCAGCTGGAATAGCCTTTCTTCTTTCTATTTTTTGTTTCTTAAAAAGCAAGAAGAAAGCTTTTAAATACTTTTTCTTACTAAATACAATAATTCAACTTATAGCTGTATTTGTATCAAAGGGAAGAAGTGCTATTTTACTTTTATTAGCTATACCTTTTGTTTTTTTATTTGTTCAATTTAAAAATAAAATTTTTAGAACTTCTATAATTATTATTCCTTCTGTTTTTTGTGTTTTAGGCTTTGCTCTATTTCATGAAAAATTAGGTGCATTTTTATCAGGAAGACAAGAGCTTTGGTATTCTGCGTGGCTTTTAATAAAGAAAAACTTATTTGTTGGAGTAGGTAATGAAGCCTTAGTTGAGAAAGTTTACTCAATGCGACCTAATGTTATTCTTCCTGGAATAGAAATGGGCAGACTTCACAATATACTTCTTCAATTAATCACAGAAAATGGAGTATTTTCACTTATTATATTTTTAATAATTCTATACCTTTCATTTTCTAAATTAGTTAGTAAAGTTCATACTTTAAGTGGCAAAAATGCTTTAGTTCAAAAAGTTCTACTTTCACTAGTTGTTGGATTAGTTTTTGTAAATTTATTTGAAAGTAATTTAATTTATTTAGTAAGCTTTATAGCAATTACTTTTTGGACATACCTTGGATACTTTTTATCTTTAAATGAAAAATAAAAAATAAGCACAATATAATTGAAAAAATCTTTTATATTGTGCTTATTTTTTTATAACCTATATTCTATTTTAATTCCCAAGGTTTTGTATTTAAATAATCAATAAATCCATCTCTTAATTCTGGTTTCTTTAAAGCATATTCTATTGTAGCTTGTAAAAATCCTAACTTATCTCCTACATCATATCTTCTACCTTCAAAGTTATAAGCATACATAGCTTCTTGACCTATTAATGTTCTTAATGCATCTGTTAATTGAATTTCATTTCCCTTTCCTGGTGCTGTATTCTCTAATATTTCAAATATTTGAGGTGTTATTATATATCTTCCAAGAATTGCAACATTACTTGGTGATTCTTCAACCTTTGGTTTTTCCACTAGGTCTTTTACCTTATATACTCTATCTTCTATATGAATTCCATCTACAATTCCATACTTAGATACATCATTTTCTGGAACTGTTTGAACTCCTAATATAGTAGTTTTATATTCTGAATAACAATCAATTAATTGCTTTAGACATGGAACTTCACTATCTACTACATCATCTCCAAGCATAACTGCAAAAGGTTCATTACCTACAAAAGTCTTGGCACAATGAATAGCATGTCCTAATCCTCTTGGTTCTTTTTGTCTTATATAGTGAATGTCAACCATTCCTGATATATCTCTTACAAGTTCTAAAAGTTCTTCTTTTCCAGCCTTTTCTAATTCCATTTCTAATTCTATAGATTTATCAAAATGGTCTTCTATACATTTTTTATTTCTTCCTGTTATTATAAGAATCTCTTCTATTCCTGATGCAATTGCTTCTTCTATAATAAATTGTATTGTTGGCTTATCTACTATTGGTAACATTTCCTTTGGCTGTGCCTTAGTTGCAGGTAAAAATCTTGTTCCTAACCCAGCAGCAGGAATAATTGCCTTTTTTACTTTCATTATCTAATCCTCTCCCTATTAACAAATATTTACTTAACACTTTTATTGTACCATATAATTAATTTATTTTATATATTTAAATAAACTTTTATTTAGTAAAATAACCATTTATCTAGGATTTTATTTTTCTTTTTACATTATTTATTAGTTCTAAAATAATCTTATCTTTTATAATTACTAATATAAATAAATATATTAATAAATTTATTAATATAACCCCCATTAATAGTAAAAACATGTTTTTTATATATTTTCTTAAAATAATTGTTATAGGAATAAATATTAATGAAATTATAAAATACTTTATTTTATCTAATCCAAATAAATTTATATGAATTTTTAAGTTTTTTCTTACATAAACATATTCACATATTACCAATACAAAATTTGCTATTATTGTTGTAGTTATTGCAACCTTTGCAGAAAATATTTCCAAAACTATACATAAAGAATTTAATATTAAATTAACTATACCTCCAATAAATACACATACAACTTGTTGTCTCTCTCGTCCATTTAGGTACATAATCTGATTACTTACTATATTTTCATATCCTACTATAATCATATATATTGCAAAAAAAGGCATAAGAGGTACTGCATCTATATAATCTTTTCCTCCATATAATAAAATGCACTCTTTTCCAATAACAGAAACTCCAATTGCTGCTGGAAATAATATCATTAAATACATTTTTGACATTCTATCTAACAAAGATTTATATATCTGATTTTCCCCTTTAGATAAATGATATGAAAGTCTTGGTATAGTAACTTGGACAAAGGTTAATAGAAGATTATTTATTGCATATATAATTCCAACACACATAAAATAATATCCTACATATACCTTTCCAACAACAGAACCTAACATTATCTTATCTAAGTTAGTATATAAAATACTTGCATTTGTAAGTATTACCACTAAAAACATAGGCTTTATATGTTTTTTAAAATTTAATGCTTTAAAATTAAAATCAATTCTTCTTTTTATAAATACAAAACTTGCAAAATAATTAAAAAATAATGTAATACCAAGTATTAATACATACATAGTAACATCTTTTGCTGATTTAACTAAAATTATTGTTACTATACATGATATGGTCTGCACCAAAATAGTTTTTATTGTGATAAAATCAAATCTTTCTAGTGCCTCTGCTGCCCATTCAACATAAAATATATTAGCAAAAAAGTTTATACCCATAACCACTGCTATACTATGTAAAACACTACTATTTGCAAAAATTAAATGCATTGATAGTATATATATTCCACCAACTATTAAATTTGATAATAATGTTATTATAAATATATTTGAAAATACCTTAGATAATCTATCTTTATTATCTCTAACTTTACTTATCTCTCTTAGTCCATATTGATAAACTCCAAAGGTTGCAAAGGCCAAAAAGTATTGATATATACCTTGTATATATGTAAAATTTCCATAGGCCTTTGTACCTAAAGCTCTTGTAATATACATTCCTAATATAAAAGGAAGTCCTGTATTAAAAATATTAAGTATTAATTTATATATAGTATTTTTTGCTAATGACTTACTCAAAAAGATTCTACCTCATTTCCATTTTTAATAGACTTATGTTAACATTATAATGTAACTTTTTCAATATCATTTACATAAATTTAAAATAAACATAAAAGTAACTTGCTAAAATAACAAGTTACTTTTAGTTTATTTTAAATCATTCTCTTTTTCTTCTTTAAGTAATTTTTCAAGAACTACTAATCTTTGCCCTAAATCCTTTGTTTGCTCTTTAAGAAGACTAACTTGTTCACTTTGTCTAAAAAGCAAATATAATAAAAATATAATTGCAACTAAAAATAATACTGAAGGCGGATATTCAATTCCTGTCCATTTAGCTACAACTTTTATTATATTAGGAAAAGCTGCTAATATTATTGCTAGTATTGAACCTAAAAACCAAAGAAAACTCTCTCTTTCAAAAAATTTTTTCTTTTTAACTTTTGATAGTACCATACACATAAATATTATTGCTAAAAATATAAAAAATATTCTAGTTGCCATTTGTATCACCTACCATTTTATTTTTTCTTATGCCATATTTTATAATTATTAAAAATATACTATAAAACATTGTTATCATATATGATATTGGTGACCATATACCAGAGTGCATACTTTCTCCATATATTCTCTCTTTCATTTTTACTGGTACTTCTTCAATTTTATATCCTTGCATAAGCATTTCTATAATTAAATTAGCATCTGGATATTCTGGATAATTATTAATTTTTGCGTATCTTGTATATACTCTTTTTGATAAAATCTGAAGACCTGATGTTGGGTCTGTTATTTCTTTTGAGCATGCTATTTTTATTATTTTTTGGAATAAAGCTGTTCCTACTCTTCTAAAGAAAGGATGTTTATATTCTGTCTGTTCTTTAAATCTTGACCCTATCATAATATCAACATCGTCTTCTTTCATTTTTTGAAACATTTTATTTAATTCACTTGCTACATGTTGTCCATCTCCATCAAATTGTGCAACATACTTATACCCCTTTGCCAAAGCATATTTAAATCCAGTTTGCACTCCACCTGCATATCTTAAATTAAAGGGGGTTGTTATATAATTAACTTTCATTTCTTCTAATATCTTTGGAGTATTATCTGTTGAACAATCATTAATAACTAAAATGTCAGCCTCTTTAATATCTTCTCTTAATTCATTTATAACATTAGTTATGTTCATTTCTTCATTATAAGCTGGCACTATCACTAATAAATCCTTCATTTTTTTCTCCTTTATTTAATATCTCTTCATAACTATATTTTTTTCTTCCTGTTATATCTATACCATATCTTTTAGCTACTTCCTCTTCCATTGCCCCATATTCAAAATGTCTTACTCTCTTATCTTCAGGTGGAAGCTCCATATAAGTGCTTCCATATTCACATTCTAAAATATGCTCAACATTATTAGGACATGGAAACATATATCCTTCAAATTCTATTTTCTTTAAAGGAAGGTAATATTTTCTTTCACACATCATTTCATCAGTTTGCTCAATTGCAAAACCTATATACTTTCCATCTTCACTTATATATTTTTTCTTTGCTTTTTCTACTAAATTAAATGGTATAAAAATCTTACTAACTGCTCTAAAAGTTTTAAAAATAATCTTATAAAGTTTTGAATTTACAGCATCTATTACAGACTTTTTTCTTGCATTTTCAATTTGTCTTATAAATTTTCTGTACTTTCTAGATACATTTTCTTTATAAAAATCTAAAGTAAATATATCTATAAAAATACCTCTATCCATTATCATATTTGCTCCATCATCATCAATAACAACAACTGTGTCTTTCATCATTATTTTTGCAAATTCAAAAGGATAACCTTCTTTTGTATCCTTATGTAGTAAATAAAAATGTGGATTACTATTTTTTTTCATATGCTTTATAAATTTATTATAATTTTCCCTTGTCATAGCTATATCTACATCATCATCCCAAGGAATAAAACCTTTATGCCTATAGGCTCCTAATAGGGTTCCAAATTCAAGACAATATTCAATATTATTTTCTTTACATATCTCATCTATAAATTTTAAAGTTTCTACCATTAACTTTTTACATTCATCTAAATTTGCAACTACATACATAATAATATCCTACTCTTTAACTATTTTTACATACACTTATGTCAAATTTAATATTATAATCTCTAAACTTAAGAATTCTCTCATAGTCTTCCATATAGTCAACTTCTGCCCAAAATCTTCCTTCTACATCTTTAACATAAATGTCCTTTTCTTTACTTAGCTCATATAAAGCATTTTCCCACCATAAATAATGTTGTTGTTTATTTATCATACTTTCAAGTTCATTTTTAAAAGTACTTATAAACTCTTTTCCTATCTTTGCAATTCCTATATACTCTGCAGTTATATCCTCTCCTTCAAGTTCTTTTCCATACTTTAAGAGTCTGTTATCTTCATAGTAGAATTTATAATCAGCTTCCTCTTTTCTTGTTTCATCACAAAAAAGAACAGGACTTAATGTTTCTTCTTTTATTATTTCTAATAAAGAATCGTCAACAAAGACATCTCCATTCATTATCATAATATCATCTTCATTAGTAATAAAATCTCTTGCAAACCAAGCTGATGCTATACTATTTGTAACATCAAAAAATGGATTATAATAAAATTTTATATCATGTTCTTTTAAAATTTCTCTTATTACTTCCTGGTTATAACCTAATATAATTCCTATATCCTTAATTCCCATTCCTCTAAGTTGTCTTATGGTATTTTCTATAAGGGTAATTCCACCTCCTATATCCACAGTACATTTAGGTCTGCCAGATAAATATCTGCTTATTCTTGTACCTCTTCCAGCTGCAAGTATAAGTGCTCTCATTTTTATAACACTCCCTTTTCATTCATATCTTTAAAAGCATTTACTAATGTATCTATATCTTCATCTGAAATATTTCCAATATGACCTACTCTAAATAAAATTTCACTTAAATCTCCACCATTAGGACATAAAAATATATTATAATTATCTTTCATATATTTAAATATTTCATATGCTGTCATTTTTCCTGTTGGTTTTAATGGAGTAACAGCATTTGATGGAGTTTCATTTGCTATTTCTAATGGTAAGCCTTTTATTTTTTCTCTAAAGCTTTCTGCAACTTCTCTAGTTCTATTTATAACAGAATCTATTCCTGCTTTTTCTATTCTTTTTAATCTGGAATTTAATTGAAGTATTATGCTTACTGCTGGAGTAAAAGGAGTTTGTCCTCTTTTTCCATTATTTAAATAATCCTTTAAATTAAAATACATACTCTTAACATTATTATTTTCTATTCTTTCAATAGCCTCTTTATCCACAACAATTAAAGCCATTCCAGCTGGTAATGCTAATGCCTTTTGTGAACCTGTTATCATAACATTTATATTATTTTTTTTCATATTTATATCATCTGCTAAGAATGCACTTATAGCATCAACAACTAAGAATATATTTTCTTTCTTGCAAAAATCTCCTATTAAATCTAAATCATATAAAACACCTGTTGAAGTTTCATGTGCATTAACCAAAAAACCTGTAAATCCTTTATTTTTATACTTATTTAAAATTTCTTTAGTTAAAGCTTGCCCATAAGATAACCTTATTTCTTCAAAAGGTATTTCATGAATTTTACATAGTTCCACAAATCTATGCCCAAAACTTCCCCCGTTAACAACTAACACTTTATCTTTTTTTGTAAATACATTCATAACAACAGCTTCCATTGCCCCTGTTCCTGAATTTGTTAGAAATATTACTTTTGAACTTTCCTCTGTCTTAGCTAATTTTTTCATTATTTCTTCATTTTCTAAAGTTATTTTTGAAAACTCATCTGTTCTAAAATAAGGTGGCTGTTTTGCACCTATTTCTAACTCTTCTTCATACATTTGAACTGGTCCTACACTAAAATTCAAAAAATCTTTTTTCATATATATCACCTTTTTTTAATAAATCAACTATTTAATATTTTCATAATAACACTTTGATTATAACATATAGACATTTATAAATATACAACTTGTTCTTTACAAACTTGTAACCTTATATTAAATTTTATATAAATACTCCTCCATAACTATATCTTCAACTTCTTCTATATTAGTTGATTTAGATGTATCCCAATACTTATCTGGAGTCATAAAGTTTTCTCCATAATTCATTTTTAAATATTCTACTGTATTTTCAGGCATACTTACATTTATTCCATTAAAATCATGTTTTACAATAACATCAACTTTAGGACAATAACATGCTTGAGCTTTCAAATTATTACATTTTGAAGTTTTTTCATCTATTTTTATATTATTAGCTTCTCCATCAGTATAAAAATTATATATAAATATTCTTTCTCCATTTTCTTCTTCATTATATAAAAATAAATCCACTAATACTCCATTCCAATTCCATGTTTGTTCTGAAAGTTTTCCAAAGGCATAAAACTCCCTTATTTTCTTAAACCCATTTTTTACTAGTAGTGCTTCTATATCTTTATTATAATCCTTTGCATACATTCCAAGGTCTATATCAAAATCATGGTCTATAAATTTTCCATCTCTATAAATTCCTAATAAAGTACCAAAATCCACCCAATACTTTATATTAGCTTCATCCATTATGCTGTTAAATTTTTCTAAACAGGGTAGTCCATACTTTTTCATTTTTCGTCCTATAAATCTTAAAGCACAAAGCTTAAGCCATTTTACAAATTTAGTTTCATATAACCCATATTTTCTTAATTTATTTACAATAAACTTAACCATAATACACCTCTATATTAATCCTTTTATATAACATTTTATTTTCTTTCTATAATATTTTGATGAAGTAAAGGCTCTAAGCGCTAAAACTCCCCCTATTGGATTAAATTTTTTTAATTTCATTGCTCCCTTTGTAAAGTAAGTTGATGCTTTATAATACTTTTCTTCATCATCCTTAGTTGTAGAATTTATAATATTTTTTACCTCTTCTATAACATCTTTATTGCTTATAGTTTCACTTTTATATCTTTCTACTAATTTTTGAGATATTAAAAATTGTTTTAATCCATTTTTATTAGATATAGATGTACTTCTCATTCTATATTTAAGTAAAACCTCTCTTATGTTTCCTAATTTAAAGCCTTTCTCAAGAGCTCTTAATAAAAAATCATAATCTTCTGCATAAGAAACATCTCTATATCCTCTATTATCTTTAAATACTTCTGCTTTTCCAAACCAAGTTGGATGAGGCATACAATTATTATATATTACTCTCTTTTTAAAGCTTTCATTATCTTTTGGAAGATTATTAAGTGTGGTTATCTCATTTTCTTCTTCATCTATACATACTACCCCTGAGCCAATTAAATCTAAATTATTATCCTTAAGATACTTTAATTGTTTTTCTAATCTATCTTTTATAGCTATATCATCAGAATCCATTCTAGCTATAAAATCTCCAACTATCATATTGAGAGCTTTATTTAAGCTTTTAGTTAAGCCAATATTTTTTTCATTTATTATAAGCTTTATTCTCTTGTCTTTTTCTTTATATTCCTCTAATAAATTTATTAATTCTTTATTATTAGGGTTATCACAAACTATTAAAAACTCTAACCTTTTTATAGTTTGTCCTAATATAGATTCTATGGATTTTCTTATCCACTCCTCTGGTTCATTATAAGTACTCATTACAACTGAAATTAATTCATTACTCATAATATTTCTCCTTATATTAATCTACTTAATTACCACTCTGTCAATTATACTTATTTTTTATTATCTTGTCTAATTACAATTTTTTTATTTATTATCAATTAGGTATTTTACTATATTTTCTATAATATGTTATATTACTCACTAAAGCAAAAAATAAGTTATATCACTTTATATTTTGTGATATAACTTACCTAAACTTTAAGTTACAATAAATAACTTGAATTATTTATTACACATTGAATAAATCCTTCAAAAAATAATATACTAGAATATATTACACAAATTACCATTATAACTTGCTCTCTAGATATACTAACTCTTTTATTTTCATATTTTATTTTCAAACCATATTTTGAAGAATTCATCCATGTTTCTAATATAAATATTATTATTAATACAAACATTAATGTTAAACATACATAATATCTACTTTGACATGAAAAATGACCTGAAATAAAATAAAAATCTTTAAATGCCCTATTAAATTGTAGCATCAAAGCCACTATAGTTCCTACTAAAAGTGATATATACACCTTTAATTTATTATCTCCATTTTTTCTTATATATTTTGTAAATAAAAATAATGGTATTATCCAAAATAAAATTGTTCCAATTCTACTAATTGTTAAAATACTTTTTCGTTGAGAAAATCCTGGCACTCCTGCTGTCCATTGTGCAAAAAATCCATTCCAAAATGATTTAAAGAATTCATTAAATGATAATTGATTTCTTAATTGTGGTTGAACATATACTAAAGTGTTGTTTACAAATTGTTCAGCTGCATATGTAGATAATGCTGGTTGAAATGTTCCTTCTTTAAAAAATATATAAACAAAATAGGATACTCCAAATAAATAAATTGGTAATGTTAAAAAAAAGTATTTATTAAAAATTGACTTTGTACTTTTTTCAGTAATACAGTTCCATATAACTAATAATAACGCTGCAATAACCACTATTGAGCCTGCTGAAAGTTTAGATAATACAGTTAGTACAATTCCTATAGCTACTGTAACATATGTTTTTAAATTATATCTTTTTTCTGAATATCTTAATAGTCCTAGTATAAATATTGTTATTCCAACTACTGTTAAATTATCATTATTTACTGATGCTCCCTCATATAATAACATATGAACAGAATTTATTATAAGCACAAATAACAAATGTAAATAAGGTTTTTTGCTTATTCTTGTATAACCTATATAAAACATTAAAAAAATACATGCTAAAATAATAAAGATGTTACATACTCTTATTTTGGTTAAATTAACTATAACTTTATCAGCATCAATATTTATAGAATTAGTTAATTTCATAATATGATAATATAAAGGTGGATGACCTAAATAATTTATAGCTTCTGTAAACTTTCCTTCATAATTTCCTGAATATACTCCTGTACTATAAACATTTGAATATGGGTCTTCTTTTTCTTCTTCATTATATTTCATTAGTATTTTTATATCTGAAAATTTTGGAATTATAACATTATCATTTTCCTCTAAATACGCCACATAGGATATATGTGCAAGTTCATCATAAATATCAACTTTAGAGTAATTTAAATAAAAAAACATTTTAAATCCTGAAAATATAAATCCACAAATATAAATTGCTATTATAAGCTTTTTAGGATTAATATTTAACCTTCTATAAAACATTGATACTATTATAAGAAAATAAAATATTGTAAATGAAATAGATACTATAAGAAACCTGTTTGGTCCATTAAGTATAAAATTAAATGCTATATCATTATCTAAAGGATTTGAATTTTCATATAGTTGTCCCTCAGTATAATAACTTCCCTCACCAATCCAAAGTACTAAATTATCATTTTCAGCATTTTCTAATGCTTTTATTGTAAAATAATAACTTTTATCATCTTCAAAAGTAAAGTTTTCTATTTCCACATCATAATACTTATTATCAATTATTTTGTCACCATATATTTTAGAACTATATAATAATTTATCATTACTATTATATATACTTAATAAATAAATTCCATTAATATCAGACATATTTGTTCCAAAATATAAAGATATCCCTTTTATATTTTTATCACCATTAAAGCTTTGCTTATATACTTCATCTTCATTAATTCTTTGTGTTATTTGACTTATAGGTATACTTAAAGACTTTATCATTGTTGATTCAGATAAATTCTTAAATAAATTTAATATAACTGTACAGTATACAATTACCAATAAAAATATTATTATATATTTATATCTATATTTTTTATATCCATATTTAATAACTTTTCTTAGCATAAATATTAAATATAATATTGTAATTGGTATTAATATTTGTAATTTTAATATATAATCATCACTACAGACCTTATTATATTTATTAATAAACTCTTGTGATAAATTTATTATATTAGAGTTATCCTCTTCTATCTTGTTATTTATCTCTTCTTGTGAAAACTTAGTTAATATATTATTTCGACTTGAAATTGATATTTCTTTAATTTTTATATTATTGTCATTATTTTTTATTCCAAAATTATTTATATGATAAAACTTTTCATCTATATAAAATTTAAAACTTTTATTTTTTGAATTACTTTCAATAGAATCTTCATTTACAAAACCATTTCCTATATCTAAATATATTGTTGAAGTATTCTCTTTTAATTTTGATTCATATTCTATTGATAAATTCACATAGCCTACAGGCATTTTGGAAATTAATAACCATAATGCAAAAATAATAAATACTAAACTTACTATTATATCTTTTGTATTAAAATATTTTTTCACCCTTTTATTTCTCCTATTTTAAATTATCTAATTATTAATTTCCTTATCATTTTTATCATAATCCATCTTTTTTATTCTATATTGAATATCTTCTAATATTTTTCTATTTGCAGCAATAATATCAGCTTGAAGCCCAACAATAAGTGTTTCAAACCCAAGTAATAATAAAGTACTACTTAATATTAAAGATTGTACATGCCCATTTCCTTCTCCTTGTGCAAAAAATACTAAAAATCTTATTCCTATTAAAAATCCTATTAAAAATATTATTCCACCAATAATTGAAAAGAATCTTAAAGGTTTATACATCATAAAAGCTCTTACTATAGTAACCATAGATTTTTTTACATATCCAAACATACTGTTAAATAATCTAGAAGGTCTTAATTCTGCATTAGTTCTTATTGGAACTGAAGTCATGGCAATTTTACTTCTACCTGCTTGTACTATAGTTTCTAATGTATATGTATATTCATTAACTACATTCATTCTCATAGCCGCTTCTCTACTATATGCTCTAAATCCACTTGGCGCATCTGGTATATCAGTATTAGAAGCAACTCTTACTGTCCAGCTTCCAAAGTGTTGAAGCTTTTTCTTTAATGGAGAGAAATGTTTTGTTTTATCTATTGGTCTTTCCCCTATTACAATGTCTGTTTTTCCCTCTAATATAGGTCTTACTAACTTTTCAATATCCTCTGCACAATATTGATTGTCTGCATCAGTATTTACTATTATGTCTGCACCATTTCTTAAACAAGCATCTAATCCTGCCATAAAACCATAGGCTAATCCTTTATTTCGTTTAAAAGAAACAATATGATGAACTCCCCATTTTTTTGCAACTTCAACTGTTTTATCTTTACTTCCATCATTAATTATTAAATATTCAATTTCATCAATTCCATCAATATATTTAGGTAAATCATTTAATGCAACTGTAAGAGTTTCTTCCTCATTATAGCAAGGAATTTGAATTATTAATTTCATCTTTTTATCCTCCAAAATGTTAGTTTTCTTTTTTTATTTCTAATATTTTTTCAGCAAGTTTTTCAGAACTTCCCATTTCTACAAAATAATATTTTCCTTTTGTTTCTGTAAATAATTCATGATTTGCAGGATTTTCTCCTAAAATCATTTTTTTATTCATTGCATCATAAATATAAGCCTTTCCAGGAATAGTCCTTCTAGCTTTATTTATATCCTTATTAAAATGTCCTGCTAAACATAAATCTGAAAAATTTATGTATTTTGCTAATTCTTGTTGAGATAGCCAATCTATATATTTAACATTATCACTTTCAACTTTATTATATTTTTTTTGTATGGGACCTATTACATAGAAAAATATATCTTTTTCTTTTTTTAATATATCTACTGCTCCAAGTACTATTTCTACTCCTTGAAGAGGAAGTATACTTCCAAAGTATAATACAACAAATTTATCTTTTACTTTATTAGGCTTTTCTATTCTTTTTTCATAATAAATACTTTTATCCGCTTCTAAATATAAAACATTAAGATTATTTTTATTAGCTCCAAATTCTTCTATAAAATACTTTCCATGTTCTTTAGTATCTGAAATTATGTAATCTGCTAATAGTATTGTTTTTTTATCTATAGCTTTTAAAATCTTTGCAAATATACTGTTTTCTTTTATTTTTTTTCTATCAAATACCAAAGTATCATACATTGATATAAAAAAGTCTATAATAATCTTTTTCTTTTTAAGCTTAAAGTTCCATATTGGTAATATTAATTGAGGTGCAAACCCAATAAACACCAAATCAAAATTCTTCATAGAAGTTTTTAAAATGTTCCAATAGACAGTTACTATTCTTTTAGGATAACTTTTTTCTTTAGAACCAATTATCTTATATTCTTTACTATTTTCCTTAATAATATTTATTTCTTGGGTATTTCTTATATAATCTAAATTTTTAGTTGTTATAAATAATACTTTTTTATCTTTAACTAAATTTATCATTTTATTTTTCCTCGTTTACTAATTACATATACAAGTTTAAAACCAACAAATGCTACTATTTCACCTAAAATAGTCCATATTCTAGATGTTAGTGTAATTAAAAGAAGTAATTCATAATTATAAGTATCTCCTAAAAGCATTCCTAATACACCTTCACGAATTCCCATTCCATTTGGAGAAGGGCTTAAAAATCCTATTACCCAAGATATTGGATAAGATAAAATTAAATATATTCCTTGAAGTACTTCTACTTTAGAAAAAGCAACAACTAATATAATTAATCCAATACCTGTTAAAAGCCATACTCCCACATATCTTCCTAAAATATTATATGTATATTTTCTTTCAAGCTTTATTTCACCAGTACTATCTTTAAATAATTTACTAATAATCTTTATGCCAACTTTTATTATATTAGGAATGAAAATCACTGTTAATATTATTAATATTACTGCTATAATTATAATCCAAAATGAATTAGCATTATTTCTAAGTAATATAGGAATAAAAAAGAGTAAAAATAATGCACTTGAAATTATTTGAAACACATATTCTAAAATCATACTTACTGTAGTTGCTGCTTTATCAACGCCCTTATTAGTACACATATAAGCTTTTCCAACTATATTCCATATTCCCCCTGGTATATATCTAGCTAATGCAGATGTCATATGAATATCTAAATAGTCAATTTTTCCAAGCTTTGAATCCATTTTCCATAAAAGATATGACCAGTTATATCCTGTTAGTAAAAATACTATAGCATACATAATTACAGATATAACAAACCAACCAATCTTCATATTAGATAAATATGGTTTTATATCATTCCAATTCTTCACAAACTGATTTCCCATAAACCATAAAATTAATAAAGATAATATTATCCCTAGGATTTTTAATATACTCTTTTTATAATTAACTTTTTTTTTCATTTTGTCTCCTTTTTGTTTATTTTTTGTAACCAAATCATTTTTTAATTTTAGCATATTTAGATTTAAATATCTATGTATTTATATATAAAACAACTCCCAAAAAATAAATTTAATTATGATTAGTAAAAATCACATCAAATTAATCCCGTTTTTATACACTTATTTATATACTTAGTTGTTTAATGGTATTTTTAAAAAGCTTTTAGCAATTTTGAAAGTATTTTTTATTCTTTAGAACTATTTCTAAAAATAATTCTCTTATTTAAGAAAAAAAAGAAATTGCTAACTTAAGAAATATAAAATTTCTTTCATATAACAACTTCTTTTTTTCTTAAATATTTATACTAATAATGATATAAATGCACTCCATAATGTTATTACTTGAAGAGTACAAAGAAAAAACATTAAATTATTTTCTATATTTTTTTTATAAGTTAATATTGAATTTCTTAACATAAGAAATATTAATGATAAAACAGGAATCATATATCGTCCTTGTACACCTTCAATTATAGCAGCTCCTTTGTTAGTCCAAGTAAATCCAACTACATGAATAGCAAAGAAAATTCCAATAACAATAAAAAACATTATTATTTTTTGTTTTTTAGTAATATATTGTTTATCTTCATCAGTTCTAAATGAAGATAATATAAGTAATATTATAAAACCTATTGTATATATTGGATTTATATTTATAAGGTATAATCCACTTATAGTTAAATATATAAAATTAATTGTACATACCTTAAGGTTGTTAATAAATAACTTAATAAATGTTAATGGAGAAGTTATTATATCTCCAAATGAATATGCAGGTGCATTAGAAAATGCTGATTTGCTATCTGTATCACTTACAATTCTTAAAGTATCAATTAAATTAAAAACTAAATATGATGCTAAAACTACTACAACTAATCCTATTAAAACTTGATAATATTTTTTCTTTGATACAAATTTTTTCTTAGGTATAATTAAAGCTAAAGCACATAATAAAACATATATCATTTTTAATGGTGCTAATAAAATTCCAGATATAAATAAAATTATAATATCTTTTTTCTTTTTTTCTTTTTCAGAATATGCAAAATATAAACAATATGCAGTATATAGAAATGCTAATGCATTTATTATTGCATCATATGAAAATGAAGTAGCTTGCTGTAAAGTCATTGGCAACAATGCTACAATAAACATTGTTACTTTTCCAATAGGCATTTTTTTTATGGCTAAATATACTATTGATAAAAATGCTATTAAATTAAAAAACCTGCCAAGATATAAAGTTGGAATTTGTCCTAAATGTACTATTCTTGCTATTGTTATTGCTAATGCTGAAGGAAAATATACATAAGCTGGTTGTGAAACATCTCTTCCTTGTACTTCAACTAACTCATTATCATCACTTATATCAAAGAATTTATCAAACACAGTTCTATACTGTGTCATTGTAGTTTTTCCATAAGTTAATCCTGCTATACTATCTTCACCTCTACGTAGATATCCTCCATCCTCTGTTGAATGTCCTTTTAATAACATATCATTAGAATATCTATAGGCTGTATCAACATGTGCAGGTTCATCATAGCCACTATATGGTGTTGTCAAAAACATATATGCTAGACCTAAACATAATCCACTTATTAAAAATACATTTTCTGTTTTTATTTTTTTTATAAATAATAAATAACTTATTACTAACATAAATATTATGGTAAATATTATACATACTATTACTATTGTTCTTAAAAAATCAGCACTTGTTGTAACTATTCTAAAAGCTATATCCTTTGTTTCTTCTTTATCATTTATATATAAAGTGCCATCTTTATACTGATCCATTCTAGAGGAACAAATTGTAATAGAATTTTCCTCATTGCATCCTATTGATTTAATATTTAATTGAAATTCTTGATTTTTAGTATTTCTAATAGGATTATTTAAAACAAAATCATGATAATCATCATTTTTTATTTTATTTATATTTTCTTTCCAAACCTGAATTTTTTCACCTGTTGTTTTATTACTTAACTCTAGTTCTATAATGCCAGATTTATTATTATTATTATTATTCAAAAATTTTATAGAAATTATTTTTATTCCATCATCAACCTTAAAAGATTGTTTTATATCTATTCCTTCAGTAATTTTTCCAACATTAGTTGCTGCTTCTTCATTAATTATATGATAGTAATTATAATTTTTTGATATTGGCACTATTTTCAAAAAATATATAACAGATAAAATCATTAATGTAGTTAATATAATAAAAAATATATTTCTTTTATTTTTATAATCCTTTATATTTTTAATCATCTTTAAATACTCCCTCACTATTTATACAAATCTTATCTATTTTATCATTTTTATATTCATAAAACAACCTTACAAAAGTTACAATTTATATAACTAAAATTTTTATTAATTTCTAAATAAAAAATGTAGCCTTTTAGGCTACATTTTTTACTTATAATATTTTATTTATACATTTTTTCATAATACTTTTGATAATCTCCAGATGTTACATTCTTCATCCATTCTTGATTATCTAAGTACCATTGAATTGTTTTAACTATCCCAACTTCAAAGCAAGTTTCAGGATACCATCCAAGTTCTTCTTTTATTTTATCTGGAGCTATTCCATATCTTCTATCATGACCTTTTCTATCAGCTACATATTTCTTTAAGTTTTCTGTTACTCTTTCATCTACATTATCGTGAATATAACCTATAACAGTATCAACTATTTGAAGGTTTGTTCTTTCATTATGACCACCAACATTATAAACTTCTCCAACTCTTCCATTGTTTATAACCATATCTATTGCTTTAGCATGGTCTTCAACAAATAGCCAGTCTCTTATGTTTAATCCATCTCCATAAATTGGAAGGTCCTTTAATTGAAGACAGTTATTTATTAATAATGGTATTAACTTTTCTGGGAATTGGAATGGCCCATAGTTATTTGAACATCTTGTTATGTTTATTGGCATTTTATAAGTGTCTCCATATGCCTTAACCATTAAGTCTGAACCAGCCTTACTTGATGAATATGGGCTGTGAGGGTCAAGTGGTGTAGTTTCATAGAAATATCCAGTTTCACCTAATGAACCATATACTTCATCAGTTGAAACATGAAGGAATTTAACTCCTTCTTTCCATCCATCTTCTGTTTCCCAAGCATTTTTTGCACAGTTAAGTAAATTTACTGTTCCTAAAACATTAGTTTTAGCAAATACTTCAGGTTCTCTTATACTTCTATCGACATGAGATTCAGCTGCAAAGTGAGCAACATAATCTATATCATATTTTTCAAATAATGAAGATACTAATTCTTTATCACATATATCTCCTTGAACAAATATATGTCTCTTATCTCCTTCTATTGATTTTAAGTTTTCTAAATTTCCAGCATAAGTAAGCTTATCTAAGTTTATTATTCTTATATCATCATATTTTTTAAGCATATATAATACAAAATTTGAACCTATAAATCCTGCTCCACCTGTTACTAAATAAGTTTTCATTAAATTTAACACTCCTTAAAATTAAAGTTTAGTATTTATATTAAATATTAGGATTATCTTTTAAAAAGCTCTTTAAAGCCTCTTTCCAATCTCTCATTTCATCCCCAACAGTACATCTAAGCATCATATTATCTAATGAAGAATATTCTGGTCTTTTTGCTGATGCTGGATTCATTTTTGCATATTCTTCTGATGTACAAGGACTAACCTTACACTTTCTACCTGCAAGTTCCATTATTAATGATGCAAAATCATACCAACTACATTCTCCATTTCCTGTACAATGATATACTCCATATTCTTCTGTTTCAATTAATTTTAATATATGATATGCTAAATCATTTGCATTAGTTGGATTTCCTCTTTGGTCATCTACTACTGTTAAAGCCTCTTTTGTTTTACCTAAGTTTGCCATTGTATATACAAAGTTCTTTCCTACCCTTCCATATAACCAAGCAGTTCTAACTATATAATATTTTGAAGAAAGTTCTTTTACAAAGTTTTCTCCTGCAAGCTTTGTTTTTCCATATATGCTATAAGGTGCTGTCATTTCAAATTCTGCAAGAGGTTTTTCTCCAACACCACTAAATACATAGTCAGTAGAAACTTGAACTAATTTAGCTCCTATTTCTTCACAAACCATAGCTAAATTTCTTGGTCCTATAGCATTTATCTTAAATGCTAATTCTTGATTTTTTTCACATCCATCAACATTTGTAGCTGCTGCACAGTTTATAATAACATCTGGTTTTTCTTTGTCTAAAACCTCTTTTACTTGTTCTAATTTAGTTATATCTAAATCTTCAACATCTACTGCTACAACTTTGGCAGCTTTTATAACATCACTAACTTCTCCAATATCAGCTTTTCCTGTTTTTATTATATCTTGAAGTTCATTTCCTAATTGCCCTTTTGAACCTGTAATTAATATCTTCATAAATGCCATCTCCTAATTATTCTTCAATAATTTCCATTAAATATTTTCCATAACCACTCTTAAGTAATGGCTTAGATAATTCTTTAACTTTTTCTGCACTTATCCAACCTTGCTTATATGCTATTTCTTCTAAACATGCTATATAAGTTCCTTGTGTGCTTTGTACAGCTTCAACAAAGTTAGAAGCTTGAAGCATTGAAGCATGAGTACCAGTATCAAGCCATGCCATTCCTCTACCTAAAAGTTGTACTCTTAGGTCTCCTTCTTCCATATATAATCTATTTAAATCTGTTATTTCTAATTCTCCTCTTGGTGATGGCTTTAAGCTTTTAGCTTTTTTAACTACTGAATTATCATAAAAATAAAGTCCTGGTACTGCATATTTTGATTTTGGCTTTTCAGGTTTTTCTTCTAAAGAAATTACCTTTCCATTTTCATCAAATTCCACTACCCCAAAAGCTTTTGGATTTTGCACATAATAACCAAATACATATGCTCCCTTTTCTAATGAAGCTGCTGCTTTTAAATGAGATGTAAAACTTTGTCCGTAGAATATATTATCTCCCAATATAAGTGCTACATTATCATCTCCAATAAATTCTTCACCTATTATAAAAGCTTCTGCTAATCCATTTGGTTTTTCTTGAATTGCATATTCTATATTTAAACCAAAATCACGTCCGTCTTTAAATAATTCTTTAAAATTAACTATATCTCTTGGTGTTGATATTATTAAAATATCTCTTATTCCAGCCAACATAAGTACTGACATTGGATAATAAATCATTGGCTTATCATATATTGGAACCATCTGTTTTGACATTGCTTTTGTTACAGGATATAGTCTTGTTCCAGACCCTCCAGCTAATATTATACCTTTCAATCACTTCACCTCATTTTATTTATTAATCTCTTACAAATTATATCATAAATTTTATTTATTATATACTTCTTTAAGCCAATAACTTGTATTTGATGTATATTTTAATACTTTTTTCTTAGAGAGCTTATCATATCTACTGCCTAATTTATTAGCTATAAATCTTACTGCAAAATTAGGTATTATATCAAAAAAAGCTTTAAAGTTTTTTTCTCTTAAAGAGTTTATAGTAACAAATTTAACTAATTGTATAGCACTACTGTTTGCTCCAGAATTAGCTATATACTCATGTTGTTTCAAAAACACCCCTTGATCAAAATATCTTTTAAATAATGCTTTATAGGTATATGCATGAGAATGAATTACTTTAGCATCAGCACAATATTTTATTTTATATCCATTATTAATAAGCTTATATGCTATATACATATCCTCATTAGTCAATAATACTTTTCCATCATAGCCCTTTAGCTTTATAAAAGTATCTCTTCTTATAGCTGCGGCTGCATCTGAATAAAAGTAAGTTTTTATTCCTAAATTTTTAACATCTTCTTTAGATACAATTCTACTTTCATCAGGATAATTGCTCATTCTAGTATATCTTTCTATTGTTTTGTTATCACAAATTTGCTTTGCAAAGGATGCATCACATAAATTATTATAAATGTCTTTTGTTAACTTATAAATAAAATAATCATCTAATATTTTTATGTCCTGTGTTATAAAAACTATAATATCTCCCTTTGCTTTATAAGCTGCTTTTTCTCTTGTTAAACTATGAGAAAATTCCTTTTTTTTAATCAATTCATATTTTGCATTTATTTTTTTTAATTCCTCTTCACTTTTATCACTAGATTCTGTTAAAAGATAAGTAACATCAAAACTTTTTATGTTTTTTTGATTAATCAAACTATTATTTAAATCTCTTATATACTTTTCTCCATTATATATAGGACAAATTACTGATATATCCATTCTTAACTCCTATTTTTCAGCTAATTTAAAATTACCCTGCTTTGAAGAAAAATTAATATTATAGTAAGGATCTACTAAGTTTTCACCCCATTTATTACTAAATATCTTCATTTCCTTATAAAGTCTTTCCATCTTTTCTTCATTATTGTCTAATCCTCTAGTTTTTGATTCATAATGATATAATTCAGCATATGGTGTAACCATATTTAAATATCCTTTTTCTCTAAACTTCATACATAAATCAACATCATTATATGCTACAGCTAGCTCCTCATTAAATCCATTAACCAAATCAAAAAGTTCTCTTTTAACCATTAAACAGGCTCCAGTTACAGCACTTACATCTATTTTCATAAATAATCTTCCCATATGACCACCATCATATCTGCCTAATCCTTTTCCTAAATGTTCTGCTGTTCCTCCGATTCCTAATAATATTCCAAAGTGTTGTATAGTATCATCTTTATAATAAAGCTTACCACCAACAGCAGCTGTTTCTTTTCTTTGAGCATGCATTAATAATTCTTGTAACCAATTTTCTGTTAATATCTCAACATCATTATTTAAGAAAACTAAGTATTTTCCATTTGATTGTTTCACTCCAAAATTATTAATTGCTGAATAATTAAATTCTTTTTCCCACTTTACAACTTTAATTTTAGAATTTTTAGATATTTCATCATAATACTTAAATATTTCATCAGTTACACTATTATTTTCAACAATAACTATTTCATAGTTATCATAAGTTGTTTTATTTAAAATAGAGTTTATACAAGTTTTTAATGTATTTACTTCATCTTTATTTGGTATTATTATAGATATTTTATCATGGTTTAATATATCAAACTCCACCTTATAACATCCATTAAATCTTCCATGAATAACTTTTCCCTTTTCTCCAATTCTTTTAATATGAGCTTCAATTGCCCTTCTTCCAGCTTCTATTGCATAGCTTTTAGCATCCATTCCTCCTGCTGTTGAACCACTATGAACTCTCCAATGATAAAGCACTTTAGGAATATGTGCTACTTTTTTAGCTTTTTCTGTTAATCTTAATATCATATCATAATCTTGACTGCCATCAAATTCACTATTAAAATATCCAACTTTCTTTAATAATTCTTTTGAAAATACAGAAAAATGACATATATAATTACAACTTCTTAATGTATCTGGAGAAAAATCTGGCTTAAAATGAGGATCAAAATACTCCGCTTCTGTTTCATCTATTTTATCTTCATCACAATATATAAATTCTACATTTCTATCACTATTAAGTACCTTTACATATTCATATAATGCATCTTCTGTAATTAAATCATCATGATCTAATAATCCTATAAAATCACCAGTAACCATCTTTATAGCTTCATTTGTATTACCTGATATCATATAATTTTTTGAAAGATACTTTACTTTTATTCTATCATCTTTTTTTGAATAATCCTCTAACATATCTAATGTCTCTTTACTTGTACTAGCTCCATCTGCTATACAAAGTTCCCAATTAGAATATGTTTGATTTAATATAGAATTTACAACTTTAGATAAAAATTCAGTTTTGGTATTATAAGTTGGTATAAGTATACTTATTTTAGGATTATATTCAAATTTAAAATTTCTTTGTTCCTCTAATTCCTTTTCTGTAGGTTTATATTTTCTAAACCATTCATCATAGGTTATTTCTTGTGTTACACTATCTTTAATCTTATATTTACTTTTATAATAGGTTTGCTTTACTCCATTTTTCTTTACTTCTCTAATAACCTTTTTTACATTATTTGAATTTATCATCTTTAATGCTTTTTTTATTTTTTTTCCATAAGAATCTCCACATAGCATTGCTTTTACATCTATTTCTTTTGATTCTACTTGGCCATTAGATGATGTAAATATTAATGATAATTTTTTCCTATATTCACATTCAATAAAAAATCCTGATTTTAATGCCTTTTCATCCCCATTAAAGTTATTACACACATCTTGCCTATTAATCATTTTTATTTCAAAGTTATTTATTCCATCAATTTTAATATCAGGGACTCCATATCCTTCTTTATATACCCATCCTTCAATTTTAACCTTTTTTTTATCAACAGTCACTCTATCTATACAACAATTTAAATTTGACATATATTCACATCCTATTTTTAAGTTTATTTTATATTCTTAATGAAAAATCTTCTTTATCTAATGTAAGATTATCATTATAATAAGGATCCCTAATCCATAATCCCCATTTATTATGGAAGGTTTTTATTTCCGATTCAAATCTTGCTGATTTTTCTTTTGTATCATCTTTTCCTCTTGACTTAGATTCATAATGGTACATTTCTACATAAGGAGAAAAAACTATTAAATACCCTTTTTTTCTAACCTTTAAACAAAAATCTATATCATTAAATGCAACTGCCAAATCTTCATTTAATCCATTTATCTCTTCATATACACTTCTTTTGATCATTAAACAAGCTGCTGTTACAGCACTAAGATTTTGAACTATTTTTAATCTTCCAGCAAAACCATTATCATCCCTTTGAAAATTTGCATGAGAATGCCCTGCAACTCCTCCAATACCAAGTATAACACCAGCATGTTGTATTGTATTATCAGGATAATATAATTTAGCTCCAACAATTCCAACATCTTCTCTTTGTGCATACATTAGCATTTCTTCAATCCAATTTTCAGAAATTACTTCTATATCATTATTTAGTAATATGATATAATCTCCTTTTGTTTCTTTAAATCCAAAATTATTAATAGCAGAATAGTTAAAGCCATTTTTCCATTTAACAACCTTAATATTATCTATTTTTTTAATCTCTTCATAGTAATTAAATATTTCTTTACTAATACTATTATTTTCTACTATTATTATTTCATAATTATTATAAGTACTTTTATTCAAAATTGAATTTATACAAGTTCTTAATGTATCTACTTCATCCTTATTAGGTATAATTATTGATACCTTTGGGTTTCCATTAATTTTATAATTTATTTTATATGTTTTTGCTATTAAACCATTAGATACTTTACCCTCTAATCCTATTCTTTTTAAGTGTTCTTCTATTATCTCTTTTCCATAGTTTGTATCTAATACTTCTTCCTTTGTTTCATTTATTCTATTATGATAAAGAACTCTTGGAATATGATATATTTCATTTGCTTGTTCAGTAAGTCTTAAATATATGTCATATTCTTTATCTTTTCCATATTTATTATTAAGATATCCTGCTTTATTTAATAACTTCTTTGAAAAAGCAGTTAAATTATTTATATAATTATAACATCTGAAGGTATCAGGAGACCAATCTGGCTTAAAATTAGGATCAAAATATTCACTTTCATCTTCATTAATTTTATCTTCATCAGAATATATAAAATCAATTTTTGAATTTTCATTTATTACTTTTACCATCTCAAATAATGCATCTATAGTTAATAAATCATTACTATTTAATAATGAAATAAAATCTCCAGTAGTTTTTTTTAACAATTCATTTACATTATCTGTTTCAAAATCTATATTTATTTTATTTTCTTTATTACTATAGTTCTTTAATTTCTCTATTAACTTTTTTTCTTGTATATCTTTTGCTGGAATAAATAACTCCCAATTTATATAAGTTTGCTTTAAAATTGACTCTATTAATTTATCAATATATCTTCCTTCTTCACTTATTTCTGATATAACTAAACTTATTGTAGGACTATATTTGAACTGGAATCTTTTTTGGATTTCAGCACCTTTTGGAGTTATTAATTGTCTTCTAAACCAATTATCATAGCCAATTCCGTCTAATTTTCTTTTATTTATCTTAGAATGTATCTTTAATAAAGTTTTCTTTATTCCATTTTTGTTTAAAAACTTTATAAATCTAACAAATTTATATGGTATTCCAATTAGTAATCTAATAATTCTAATAGGATTTATTATACTTAATATATGTAATGTTAATATCTTAATTTTACTTATTCTTTGAGGCTTTGGTTTTCTTTTTGTATTAAATTTACAAACCAGTTTTTCATCATCTGTAGTAAATATCATTGTGACTTTTTTTGTAAAAGGTATTTTTATTTTAAAACCAGAATTTAAGGCCTCTTGTCTTTGATGATATGCATGAAATATATCTACTCTTTGAACTACCTTTATATCAATATTATCCATATCTTTAATGTTAATATTAACTTTCTTATCCTTTTCAGAATAAGCCCAGCCTACTATAATAATATCCGTTCCTTTTTTTTCAATATCATCAATACAATATCTAATACTATTCAAAATTGATTCACCTATCCCTTATAACTTTTTATTCCACTACATTCCATTCATGATTTATATAATATGTTCCTTCTGATATATACTTATTTGTTATTTGAAATTCACATATTTCTTGCTTATAGTCTAAACATACTATACTCTCATCTGTAAATATTCCAACATCCACAGTATAAGTTCCTCCAAGTAGTGGCATTTTAGGTATTCTATATATAACCTTGTGACGGCCAAAGGTATTAGGTACTTTTACCTTTTCTAAAAATGTGTTAGGACCAAATATATAATCTCTTTTAGGAGTATATAAGGCAGCACCTAAAAGAAATCCTTCTATTTCTTCTATATAAATATCATAAGTTATCTCTACTTCAAATTCATCAAAAGTTTTTAATTTCTTTTTTGATATTTTAACATCTACAATAGCTGCTAATGTATCTTTATTAGTAGGCACTCTGAATACACTTTTATCTATAATCTCTTCTTTTTCAGTATTATCTTTAGGTATATTTTCTTCTTTGTCTTTTAATCGTACATCTGCTACATTATCTCTAATTCCATATTTCATAAAATCTTCATATAAATCAACAATTTCGCTTGATTCACCTTCAGCTTCTATTTTTCCATCTTTTAACCATATCGCCTTATTGCAGAATCTTTTTACTTGTTCAGTTGCATGAGATACAAATAATATTGTAGTTCCTTTTTCTTTAAGTTTCTTCATCTTGCTTATACATTTCATTTGAAATCTTGTATCTCCAACTGCTAAAGCTTCATCAACTATTAATATTTCTGGATCCACATTACTTGCTACTGCAAATGCAAGTCTTGCAAACATTCCACTAGAATAGACTTTAACTGGTTGATTTATAAAATCTCCAATATCAGCAAAATCAATTATTCCTTGAACTTTCTCATCCATTTCTTCTTTTGTATATCCCATCATAGTTCCATTTAAATATATATTTTCAACTCCAGTATACTCCATATTAAAACCAGTTCCTAACTCAAGTATAGCTGCTATCTTTCCTTTAATCTCTAAAGTTCCTGATGTTGGTGTTAAAACTCCTGTTATCATTTTCAATAAAGTAGATTTTCCCGAACCATTTTTACCCAATATTCCTATTGCATCACCCTTTTCAACATCAAAGGTTAATCCATTTAATGCCAAAAATTCTTTATGGTAACATTTTTTCTTTATAGAAAAAATTTCTTTTAGTCTATCTAAAGGCTCATCATATATATTATATTTTTTTACTAAATCTCTTACTTTTATTACTGTGCTCATATTAATACCTCACTAAATAACATCTGAAAAATGTGGTCTTAACTTATTAAATAACTTAATTCCAATTAATAAAGTAACTAAACAAAACATCCAAAAATATACAGTTTGGTAAGGTCGTTGCCAAAAAAATATTTTATCTACAAACGCATCTCTATATCCTGTAACAATATAATAAAGAGGATTTAATTTAAAAATTCTTGCTACTGAACTTGGTAGCATTGTTAATTGCCATCCTATAGGGGTTATCCAAAATCCCATATTCATTAATATATTTATAATTTGACTTAAATCTCTAAAAAATAATACTATTGAAGATGTTATAATAGACAAAGAATAAACCAGTACTATCATTGCAAAACTATAATATATAAACTGTAATGAATATATATCAGGGTAATATCCATATAAAGCTGCAATAACATATATAAATAATATAAAGAATAAATGTACAAATAATGATGAGATTATTTTTACTATTGGTAGTATCTCTATTTTAAATACAACTTTCTTTACTAAATAGCTATATTCTGTAAAAACCCCTGTAGTTGAAGGCCATGCATCTGAAAAGAAAAACCATGGAATTATTCCTGCTATAAACCATAATATAAATGGTACATCTCCAACATCAGCTGATCTAAATCCTACCTGAAATACGAACCAATAGACAAGTATAGTTACTAATGGTTGAATAAATCCCCATATTATTCCTAAATATGAAGAAGCATATTTATTTTTAAAATCATTTATTGATAAACTCTTTATCATTTGAACATTGGATAAAGACATTTTTAAAAATTTTATTGATTTCTTTAAATTGTTAAGAGCTTTAGCAGTTAAGCTTCCTAACAATATAGAAGCTATAATCATTATTGTAGTTAAAATTACAGGTCTTCCTGTTAAATTTCCTAATATACTTTTTACATTCTCAAGTACTATATATGAATCCTCAGTTTCAATATTAATTTTAAATCCGTTAGATTCATCTATGGTTAATCCATTTATTTCTTCATTTATTTCTTCCTTGGTGAAATTATACTTTTCTCCTTTTTCTAGATAAAATTCTTGTATTTCAATATTACTTGGTGTTGTTCCAAGATCTATTCTAATATTTTTAGTATCTATAGGTATATTAAATTTCAATTTTTTAAATTCATTTGAACCATCATAGTTTTGAGTAATAGACTTATCATCACTCCATTGTTTATTTCCTAAAGTATCATAATATACTTGATAATTGTCATTTCTATCACTTTTAACTTCTATAACTAATGAAATTGGCTGAACATTATAGTATTTTTGAAACAATGCAAACAGCCCCACTGCAATTATACAAGCAATTAAAAGACTAATGGCCTTTTTCTTTTTATTACTATTCATAAATTCCTCCCATACTTAATATGCATTTTTATTAACAAATCCCTTAAATATTGTTAAAAATATAATTTTTATATCAAATGAAAAGCTCCAATTTTCAATATAATAAATATCACATTCTATTCTTTTTTCTATTGAAGTATCTCCTCTCCATCCATTAACCTGTGCCCATCCAGTTATTCCTGGTCTTACTTGATGTTTTACCATATATTTAGGAATTTCCTTCATGAACTTTTCTACATAAAAAGGTCTTTCTGGCCTTGGTCCTATTAAGCTCATATCCCCTTTTAATACATTAAAAAATTGAGGTAATTCATCAATACTTGTTTTTCTAATAAATGTACCTATTTTTGTTTTTCTACTATCATTTTTTGTTGTCCAATCCTTTTTTTCTTCTTCAGGGTCTTGCATTTTCATGCTTCTAAATTTATACATTGTAAATGGCTTTTTATTTAGACCTATTCTTTCTTGTTTAAATATAATAGGCCCCTTTGAAGTTAGTTTTATAAGTATTGCAACAATAAGCATAATAGGTGAAAAGATTATTATTGCTACTAAAGAACCAACAATATCTACTAATCTTTTTATGGTTTTATTTAATATATTATCTAGTGGTATATACCTCATATTAATCAGTGGCAACCCACCAATTTCTTCTACATATGGCTTAGCTGGAAGATATTTATAGTAATCTGGAATTATTTGTGCTCTTACTCCAAGCTTTTCACAAACAGAAATTATATGTTTAAGCTTATCATAATCTTTTATTTCTAGTGTTATTATTATTTCATCAACTGCTCTATTTTCAGATAAATATTTTTCTAAATTATCAATAGTTCCAAGGTAAGGAATATTATCATTATTTATTTTATAATCTTCAAATATCCCTAAAACTTTATAACCCCAATGAGGATTTTCTTTTATAAGTCTATTAAACTTTTCTGTTCCATCACTATATCCAACAAAAATTGTATATTTAGTATTATAACCTGTTTTTCTAGCTCTTCTCATTATAATTCTTATACTTGCTCTTTCTATTGTAGTAAAAAGTGTACATAAAATAAAGAATACTCCAAGAAGAGTTCTAGAATAATCTATTTGTTTTGTTACAAATAATATCCCAGAAAATATTAATATTCCTAATATGTTTGCTACTATAATATTTCCAAGTTCTTTGCTTAAAAATATCATTCTTTCTGTATTATAAAGCTTTTTAAAATCATAAATAACTAAATATACTGGTATCATAACTAATACAGGAATAAGAAATTCTCTAAAACTTAAAACTCCACCTTCAACTTCTATAAGCCCACTATGTATTCTAATATACCAACTTAATAGAAATGCTAAAAAGATTGTTACTATATCTAATATTACTATTCCTCTATTTAACAGCTTTTGATTTTCTTTAATCATAAGTTATCCTCTCTTTAAAAGATTAAAAGTATTTTTAAATAATGCTTTTTCTACTTTTAAATAATTGTGACTATTATTTTTTAATCTTATCTTTTCTATTTTTTTTCTATTTTTTATACCTTCTATTATTCCTTTTATATATGTTTTACCAAATCCTTTCTTTATAAAGTATATCCATTTTACCAAAATTCCAACAAAAATGAATATAAAATTTATTACAATTTGGATAAAAGTCATATTTTTATATATTAAAAAAATATTATTTCTAGCAGCTAATCCTACTTTAAAATCATTGTGCCTACTTCCACTAGTTGCACTTCCTATATGATATACTTTTGCATTATGACAAAAATAATTTTTATAACCAAAAATATTTGCTCTATAAGAAATATCCATATCCTCTAAATAGGCAAAAAAATTTTCATCAAAATATCCTATTTTTTTAAATACAGAGCTTCTATATATAGCTGCTCCTGCACAAGAAGAAAAAACCTGTTCTGATTTATTATAACAGCTTGAAGGTTTTCCATCTCCTCTTTTTACTGCCCAACCTAATATTGTATATTCATCACCAACATCATCTATAATATCTCTTTTGTCATATCTAAGCATTTTGCTACAACATGAAAATATTTTTTCATCTTTTTTTATACATTCATATAAATTCTTAAGCCAATCTTTATCTACCTCTGTATCATTGTTTAATAATGCTACAAATTCACTTTTATTATGTTTTATTCCTTCATTTACAGCCACACTAAATCCTTTGTTTTCATTAAGTTTTATTAATGTAACTTTTTCTTTAAAGATATTATTTATTATTTCTAAGCTTTTATCTTTTGAATTATTATCAACTATTATTATTTCTTCTGGTTTTAATGTTTGTTCCATTAAGGTATCTAAACATTTTTTTAAATACTTTTCTCCATTATAATTTGGAATTACTACTGAAACTCCCATATTTTTTTCTCCCATATCCTTAGAAAATGTTATGACTGTGTGGTATTTAAAATATCTCACAGCCATAACATTTTAAGACTTAAAATTTTATTATATTATTTGTATTCAAATGGTACATCTAAGTCTTTTAAACCTGGATGAACCTTATCTTTTTCTGAAAGAATTATATTATCAATTCCTTCTAGAGGCCATTCTATTCCTATATCAGGGTCATTCCATAGAACTCCTCCTTCTCCTTCTGGGCAATAAAAATCTGTACATTTATAATTAAATATAGCATGGTCTGAAAGTACTAAAAATCCATGTGCAAAACCTTCTGGAATATAGAATTGTTTCTTGTTTTCTGCTGATAAAACAACTCCTTCCCATTGACCATAAGTTGGAGAGCCTTTTCTTAAATCTACTGCAACATCAAAAACTTCTCCTTTAGTAACTCTAACAAGTTTTCCTTGAGTATGCTTTGTTTGAAAGTGTAATCCTCTTAAAACTCCTTTACTTGAACTTGATTCATTATCTTGAACAAAATCCATAGTTAGGCCTGCTTCTACAAAATGTTCTTTATTATAAGTTTCCATAAAATAACCTCTGTTATCTCCAAAAACTTTTGGTTCAATAATGTAAACACCTTTTATTTTAGTTTCATTAAATTTAAAATTTCCCACTCTATACTCTCTTCCTTTCTGTTAATTCTATTCTAATTTTTTATTTTATTCTTATTATAATATATTGTCAAATTTAAGCTTTATATCCCTTAGGATTGTTTTTTTGCCATCTCCATGAGTCTTCACACATTTGTGCTAAAGACCTTTCAGCCTTCCAATTTAGTTCTTTATTTGCTTTTGATGGGTCTGCATAGCAAATAGCCACATCCCCAGCACGTCTTGGTGCTATTTTATATGGAATTTTCTTTCCACAAGCCTTTGAAAATGCTTCAACTAATTGAAGAACACTAAATCCATTTCCTGTTCCAAGATTATATGTAACTAATCCTGAATTACTTTCAAGTTTTTCTAATGCTCTTATATGTCCTATAGCTATATCTACAACATGTATATAATCTCTTACTCCTGTTCCATCAATAGTATCATAATCATTTCCAAATACACTTAATTCTTTTAATTCTCCAACTGCAACCTTAGTAATATAAGGCATTAAATTATCTGGAATTCCATTTGGGTCTTCACCTATAATTCCACTTTCATGAGCTCCTATTGGATTAAAATATCTTAATATAGCAATGTTCCAAGAGGAATCTGAAGCAGCTAAGTCCCTTAATATTTCCTCTCCCATAAGCTTTGTTCTTCCATATGGATTTGTTGCTGTTAATGGAAAACTTTCTAATATAGGCATAGTTTCTGCATTACCATAAACTGTGGCAGATGAACTAAATACTAAATTTTTAACATTATTTTTTTTCATAATATCAAGCAAAACTAAAAAGCTTACCATATTATTTTTATAATATTCTAATGGATTCTTTACAGATTCTCCAACAGCCTTAAGAGCTGCAAAGTCTATTACAGATTCAATTTTATTTTCTTCAAAAACTTTTTCTACAGCTTCTTTATCAGCTAAATCTATATTGTAAAATATAACATCTTTTCCTGTTATCTCTTTTATTCTATCTTTTACTACTATGCTACTATTACATAAATTATCTATTATAATGACTTCTTTTCCTGCCTTTAACAACTCTACAGTAGTATGGCTACCTATATATCCCATACCCCCTGTTACTAATACTGACATATATATTTTTCCTCCTGTTTTTAGCTTATATTTTATATTAATATTTTATTAAAATTTAATCCCTACAACTTTTCTTAATTATATCATAAAAACTATAAGTTAGTATATTATTTTCTTTTCTTTAAAAATTTGAAAACTAAGAAAAAATGAGATGTTTTAAAGTATATTTAAAACATCTCATAAAAACTACTTATTAATTATTTTATTGTATAACTTATTGATTTTCTTGTTACTTTTCCATTTGAGTCTTTTACATCTACATATAGTGTCTTATTTCCTGTTTTACCAGCTTTCCATATTGCTATATTTGATGATGAATAGTCTTGAATTACAAACCAGTTTCCTGATGCATCTTTTACTAAGAATTTATATTGTAATTCTCCTTCTCCTGTTGCTTGTGCCATTAATAGAAGTTGTGTTCCACTTGCTTGTGGTGACTTCTTATCTGCTGTAAAGCTAGTTACTGTTGGTGCTGCTGCAGTTATTGTATAACTCATTGATTTTCTTGTTACTTGTCCATTTGAGTCTTTTACATCTACATATAATGTCTTATTTCCTGTTTTACTAGCTTTCCATACTGCTATATTTGATGATGAATAGTCTTGAATTACAAACCAATTTCCTGATGCATCTTTTACTAAGAATTTATATTGTAATTCTCCTTCTCCTGTTGCTTGTGCCATTAATAGAAGTTGTGTTCCACTTGCTTGTGGTGACTTCTTATCTGCTGTAAAGCTAGTTACTTTTGGTGCTGCTGCTTTTACTGTATAACTCATAGAAGCTCTTGTTACTTTTCCATTTGAGTCTTTTACATCTACATATAATGTCTTATTTCCAGCTTTACCTGTTCTCCATATATAAGTATTTGATTTTCCATAATCTCTTAATACTGCCCAGTTTCCTGATGCATCTTTTATTAAGAACTTATATTGTAATGTTCCTGTTCCTGTTGCCTTTGCTGTTAACTTTACTTGTGTTCCACTTACTTGTGGTGATTTCTTATCTGCTGTAAAGCTAGTTACTTTTGGTGCTGCTGCTTTTACTGTATAACTCATAGAAGCTCTTGTTACTTTTCCATTTGAGTCTTTTACATCTACATATAATGTCTTATTTCCAGCTTTACCTGTTCTCCATATATAAGTATTTGATTTTCCATAATCTCTTAATACTGCCCAGTTTCCTGATGCATCTTTTATTAAGAACTTATATTGTAATGTTCCTGTTCCTGTTGCTTTTGCTGTTAATTTTACTTGTGTTCCACTTACTTGTGGTGATTGTTTACTTGCTGTAAAAGAATTTATAACTAAATTATCAGCTTCATTAGATTTTATTGTATAACTAAAATTATCACTTACTTTGTTTCCATCTTCATCAGTTACATCAACATATACTGTATATGTTCCTGCTTTAGTTGGTTTCCATGTATAAGTGTTTGATGTTGTAGTACTTAATGTTGTAGTACTTCCATTAAATTTAACATAATACTTATAAGTAAGAGAACCTGTACCACCTTCTGCATCTGCTGATAAAACTATTGATGTTCCTAATTGTTGTGGTGATGACTTACTTGAAGTAAAACTATTTAATGTAAGTTCTGTTGGAGTTACAACTGTAGCTATTTCATATGACATTTCTTTAGAAACAGTTGTATTATCTGCATTTTGAACTTCTACTCTTACTTTATAAGTTCCTTCTTTAGTAGCTTTAAGAGTATAAGTATTTTTACGAGAATAATATTGAACTACTTGTTCCTTACCATTAGGTTCAGTTACAAAGAACTTATAGAATAATAATCCATTTCCTACATTTTCTCCACCAATTGCATTTACTGTAAATGTAATGCTTGAATTTTTTGGTTGAGGTGCTGTTTTATTTACCTTTATGCTCTTAATTACTGGAGCATCACTATCTACATCACCAGTTTTAATAACAAATTGTTTAGTTAATTCTGCTGTTTCACCTTTATCATTTTTAGCTTCAACTTTTATTGTATAAGTTCCAGCTTCACTTGGAGTCCAAGTTACTGTATTTTTAGTTGAAAAACTACTTAATGTTTCACTAGTTGAACCTTTTGTTACTGTAAATTTATATTGTATTGTCCCTTGTCCACTTGCATTTGCTGTAATCTTTATATCTGTATCTGTAGATTGTGGTGATTGTAAATCAGTTGTTATTTCTTTAACCTTTAATGATGTATCTACTACTGTTTCTGACCAAGTTCCATTTTCATATTTCATAGATTTTGAAGATGTTATAGCATATCCTGATTGTTGTGCTCCTGGAATTTGATTGCTTCCATCATTAAAAATTATTAATGCACTACTTGTACCTTCTGGTAATGTGTAACTATAAACTCCATTACCTTCATCTTTCATAGCTTTTCCTGGCCATTCTCCATTAAGCTCAGTTACTGATGAACCACTTTTTGTATATACATAAGCATTTGGTGTTCCCCAACCTGATGGTTTTACAAAATATGCTGAAGCTGCTCCTGATATAACAGTGCTTCCACCGCCACCAGTGCTTCCGCCACCACCAGTGCTTCCGCCACCGCCAGTGCTTCCACCGCCACTTGTAGCGCCTACATATAAAACAGCTATTGATGAACCTTCCATATTACCAGTTAATGTTCCATTTGAAACAGTAAATGTTCCGCCTGAAGCTGCTTGGTTTTCATAAGTACCATTTGGTAAACTTGTACTTGTGCTAATTGAAGTGCTTCCACCTACATTAGTTAGAAGTATACCCTTATTTCCACGTTCTATTTTAAATACTTTATCATTATTTATAGAAGAAATTTTTTCTCCTTCGGAAGCCATAGCATTGTGGAATAAGTTAACTGCCATGACATTTTTAGACGCAAAATCATCTGAACCTCTTTGACCCATTGTATTATAAGCTTCACCTTGAGGGTTCATAGGATTATCTCCAAATGATCTATCAGTTGGTCTATTAAAGAATAGTGGTACTATTTTAGCACGTCCTGCTAACATTGCCCAAGCCATTTCTCTTTGAATTTGAGTCATACCTCTTGTAGCACCTGCATTAGCATATAAGTCATGACTTTCTACCCAACCTACAAGCTTATCATTAGTTATACTTCCTGGTGTTTCACCATTTCCTGCTGCATATTGTGTTGTTGCAAGAGTATCTGTATGAGGATCTACCTTACCATTATTTCCATTACATCCAAGAACGTCTACTCCATTCTTTTCTTCTTGCCACATTTCATAACCTACTGCTGATCTTAAATGCCAACCATAAGTACTAGCTGTAACACTCATATACTTAGTATAATTGTTAAAGTTTGTTCCAGGTTCATCACCTTGTAAAACTTCTCCATAAATAAATGCATCTGATTTTACTGATTTTACTCTGTTTATTATGTTAGGCCAGAAATCACTTGAAGGATTGTTACCTTCTTCAGATGCTGGTAATTCAATACTCTTAGCTGCATCAAATCTAAATCCATCAGCTCCTGCATTTAAACACTCTACTAAGTAGTCTCCTATTATCTTTTGTGAAGATAAACTTGCTGTATTTATATCTGGCATACCAATACAACATCCTTGAGTAACCTCACTTCTTACATTCCAGTGATTTATTCTAGGTGACTTACGTGCTTCATTATATAATGTTGCATCTGCATTTGAAGCATTAGCTCCATCTGCTAAGTGATTTGCTACTACGTCTACTATTATCTTCACTCCATATTTATGAGCTTCTGTACACATAGCCTTAAATTCTGCAACTGTTCCAAGATATTCATTACCTAATGTAAAATATGTTGGTTGATATAACCAATACCAAGATGGATTTGAATTAGTATTAGTTTTATCTGCATTATTCCAACCACTTCCTTTTCTACATGCTTGTGCTGGTGATGTTTGAATAGAAGTGTATCCTGCATCAGCAATTTCTTTCATATTCTCTTTAATTGAATTAAATGACCAGTTCCAAGCATGAAGTATAACTCCATCCTTAATGGAATCGGCTTGTGTAGCAGCCTTTTCTGATGCATATGTTGATTCATTATTTGTGCTTACAGTAGCAGCACTTGCATTAGTTGAAAAGCTTCCCACAAATAAACTTGAAGTTACTGCTAATGTAGCAACTATACTTGTAAGTCTTTTTCGTGTCTTCCCCATTAAAAATTTCCCCTTTCATTTCATAATTACTTTTTGTAATCGTTATATAATGTATTATACAATTTTTTTTAATCAGTATCAATAAAATATTAGAAATTATTTGTTTATTTATTTAATTCCATAATATATTTATCTAAATATTTTATCTTCAATTAATAAAAGGTGCTTTTTCAATCATAATTTTAAAAAAAGATGTGGAAATAAATAAATTATATTTCCACATCATATATATCATATTAATTTATTTCAAATGCATCTAAAGTTATTGCATTTCCTTTTGAAGAATTATTTTTTAATCCTGTCCACTCTACTTTTATTGTATGTGTTCCTGAAGTTAATCCTGATAATGAAAATGCTACACTTTGATCTTTAGCACTTGCACTATATAAATCTATATAATACACTTTTGAATCTACTGTTACTTTAGCTATTCCTTTATCTGATGACTTTGATGCTATTAACTTTATTCCTGTTCCTGTAAATTTATAAGTTGCTGTTGCTGTACTAGATGCATATTTACAAGTTCCTCCACTATGTTTTGTTGAAGTTGCTACTTTCCATATTCCAGTATATGATATTTTAGAATCAGTATCTTGTACTAAATTTGCATTTACTACATAGTTCATTGATTTTCTTGTTACTTGTCCATTACTATCTTTTACATCTACATATAATGTCTTATTTCCTGTTGCCTTTGTTGTCCATGTATAAGTGTTTGATGTTCCATAATCTCTTAATACTGACCAGTTTCCTGCTGCATCCTTTATTAAGAATTTATATTGTAATGTTCCTGTTCCTGTTGCTTTTGCTGTTAATTTTACTTGTGTTCCACTTGCTTGTGGTGATTTCTTATCTACTGTAAAACTACTTACTGTTGGAGGCACAGCTTTTACTGTATAACTCATAGATTTTCTTGTTACTTGTCCATTTGTATCTTTTACATCTACATATAATGTTTTATTACCAACCTTATTAGCTTTCCATGTGCAACTATTTAATATTGAATAATCTCTTATTACTGACCAGTTTCCTGTTGTATTATCTTTTACTAAGAACTTATATTGTAATACTCCTGTTCCACTTGCAGCTGCACTTAAAGTTACTTCTGTTCCGCTAGCTTGTGGTGACTTTTTATCTGCTGCAAATGAAACTACTTTTGGTTTTTCTGCTTCTTTAACAGTATAACTCATTGCTTTTCTTGTTACTTTTCCATTGCTGTCTTTTACATCTACATATAATGTCTTATTTCCTGTTGCCTTTGTTGTCCATGTATAAGTGTTTGATGTTCCATAATCTCTTAACACTGCCCAGTTTCCTGCTGCATCTTTTATTAAGAATTTATATTTTAATGTTCCTGTTCCTGTTGCTTTTGCTGTTAATTTCACTTGTGTACCAGTTACTTGTGGTGATTGTTTATCAGTTGTAAAACTACTTACTATAGGTGCTACTACTGTACTAGCTTTAGTGTAAGAATAAGTTACAATTATAGTACCATTTTTAAATGTTCCTTTTGCATTACTTGGTGTTGTTTTTAAAGTATATCCACTTATTGTTTTTGCTGTTGTTGTATAGCTTGTTCCTACTTCTCCTGTCTTTGTTGTTGAAGAAGCTATTTCATTTCCATTTTCATCTACATACTTAACTATTACTGTTCCTTTATCAACATCATCATTATCTTTAGAATATACATAAGTTACTGTTATTGTTCCATTTTTATATGTTCCACTTGCATTATTTGGTGTTGTTTTTAAAGTATAGCCTGCTATTGTCTTTGCTGTTGTTGTATAGCTTGTTCCTACTTCCCCTGTCATTGTTCTTGAAGAAGCTATTTCATTTCCATCTTCATCTACATATTGAACTTTTACTGTTCCTTTAGATACATCACTATTTTTAGAATATACATAAGTTACTGTTGTTGTTCCACTTTTATATGTTCCACTTGCATTATTTGGTGTTGTCTTTAAAGTATATCCACTAACACTTACTGCACTAGTTGTATAACTATCTCCAACCTTCCCTGTCATTGTTTTTGAAGTAGCTATTTCATTTCCTTCTTCATCTACATATTGAACTTTTACTGTTCCTTGACTAACTGGTGGTGGAGTTACTCCTCCATTATTACCTACTTGTGCTAATGGTACTGTAATAATATCTGTATCATCTTTTTCATGTGAAGTTGATGGGTCAACAGCACAATCACCTGTAGCATTATCTAACATTGATGGGTCATGAGGTAAACAATCTATTGCTGATATTCCTCTAGTTGAAAGTTGCATTACTCCAATACCATTACTTGTAATATAATTTTTATCTATTCCTAAAACTGATAATGGAATTGACATTTCATAGAAAGAATCATATTTTCTATCATGACCTTTAGTCATCATATCTACCCAATTGGCACTATCACTATAAACATCATCTGGTGAAGTAGATGATTCTAATCCCCATATTTGAGCTGGTATAGAAGTTTCTGCCATATTATATTTTACTCCTATATCTTTAAAGGATTGACAATATTCTGCATCATAGCTAGTTCCACCTGATTCATCAGCTGCTGTAAACATTGCTGGAGTTCCTAAACCTACTTTTCCACTCATTAAAAATAAATGGTCAACTCTTGTTTCATACTCTATTTGTAAGGCATCCCAAAGTAATTTCCCATTTGCCATTTTTCCATTCATTGCAGTTTTATTTCCTACATTTAATGCAATTACAAGAGGTACATCTAAAACTCTTCCACCATCACTTAATGGCCCATCTCCCTCTCTTGCCCAAGTATCAGTAGTATTTACCATTTGCCATCCTATATAAAGATTATCGTCATCCCATGCTGCATACAAAGCATATGAGTCAAGAACACAGTTTTCATGTCCACCCTTCCAGTTATTAGCTATGTCCCATGCTGCACCTTGAGCTATTAACATGTCATCAGACCAGTCACTTGCATCTCCATCAATTGTTATTGTTTTTTCTTTACCTACTCCATTAGGATTAGTTGCATACTTTCCTCTTGTTTCAGCTACTGTTGCTTTTTCAACTATATTTTCTTTGCTTATTGTTGCTGCATTTACACTAGCAAAGCTACTTAAAACGCTTACCGAAACTGCTACAGTTGTCGCAATACTCATAAGTTTTTTTGACATTGTTTTCATTTACTCTTTCCCCCTATTTAAATATAAAAATTTTATGCAGTATTAATATTTTCACTTAAATACTGCATAAAATATTTTTTAATTAAAGATTTTTTACATTACTTTATTGTATAAGATATAGATTTTCTTGTTACTTTTCCATTACTATCTTTTACATCTACATATACTGTCTTATTTCCAGCTTTTCCTGTTGTCCATGTATATGTGTTTGATGTTCCATAATTTCTTAAAACTGCCCAGTTTCCTGTTGCATTATCTTTTATTAAGAACTTATATTGTAATGTTCCTGTTCCTGTTGCTTTTGCTGTTAATTTTACTTGTGTTCCACTTGCTTGTGGTGATTGTTTACTTGCTGTAAGGCTACTTACTACCGGAGCAGTTGCTGATGCTGCCTTTACTGTATAAGCCATTGACTTTCTTGTTACTTTTCCATTTGTATCTTTTACATCTACATATAATGTTTTGTTTCCTGTTTGGTTTGGTTTCCATGTGCAACTGTTTAAAGTTGAATAATCTCTTATTACTGCCCAATTTCCTGTTGTATTATCTTTTACTAAGAACTTATATTGTAATACTCCTGTTCCACTTGCACCAGCCATTAATAAAACACTTGTTCCACTTACTTGTGGTGATTTTTTATCTGCCTCAAAAATAACTACTGTTGGTGCTGATGAAGTAACATTATAACTCATTGATTTTCTTACAACTGTTCCATTTGTATCTTTTACATCTACATATAATGTCTTGTTTCCTGTTGCATTGGTTGTCCATGTATATGTGTTTGATGCTCCATAATCTCTTAATATTGCCCAGTTTCCTGATGCATCTTTTATTAAGAATTTATATTGTAATGTTCCACTTCCACCAGTTGCCTTTGCTGTTAATGTTACTTGTGTTCCACTTGCTTGTGGTGATTTTTTATCTGCTGTAAAACTACTTACATTAATATTTGAAACAACTGTTTTCTTATAAACATAAGTTACTGTTATTGTTCCATTTTTATATGTTCCATTTGCATTTGATGGTGTTGTCTTTAAAGTATATCCACTTATTGTTTTTGCTGTTGTTGTGTAGCTTGTTCCTACTTCTCCAGTCTTTGTTGTTTGTGATGCTATTTGATTTCCATCTTCATCTACATACTTAACTACTACTGTTCCTTCTTCTGATACATCATCTTTAGAATATACATAAGTTACTGTTGTTGTTGCTTTAGCAAATTTTCCTGATGCATTTGATGGTGTTGTCTTTAAAGTGTATCCATCTATTGTTTTTGCTGTTGTTGTATAGCTTGTTCCCACTGTTCCTGTCTTTGTTGTTTGTGATGCTATTTGATTTCCATCTTCATCTACATACTTAACTACTACTGTTCCTTCTTGTTCATTATCAGATGATTCTGACCATACTCCATTATTATATTCCATTGAACCCTTAACAACATATCCCGGTTGTTGTGCTCCTGGTTCTTGTCCCCATGTTCCATTAAAGATTACTCTTACTGAATAATCATCTCCTGCTGCTTCACCTGGTTCATATCTATATACATACCAGTCTCCTTCTTTAGTCATAGCAGTTCCTGGCCATGCTGGTCCTATAGTTGTTTCTGCTGTGCTATTTTCATATACATAAATATTAGGTGCTGATGTCCATTTACTACTTTTTGCTTTTATAACAATATCATTTTTAGGCTTTTCTGCCATTGTATAAGTATAAGTCTTAGTATCTACAGTTCCTTCTGATGATGTACCACTAACTTCTAAAGTTGTGCTTTCTCCTATTGATAATCCTTCACCAACTGTAATAGTATCTCCATTAGAGAACTTAGTCTTAGCTCCACCATCTATTGAATAATATCCTGTTACACCTTTGCTAGCACTTAAAGTAACTGTCTCTGCTTTATATATTTTCTTACTTCCTGGATTTGCACCAACTGATGGTTTGCTTACTCCTGTTGATTCTAAAAGAACAACTCCATTTTCTCCAGCTGTTACTGCTACGCTACCACCACTTACTACATATTCTTCTCCAGTATAGTAATCTCTTACTCCATCACCATCATTAAATGTATCTCCAACAGATACTGTACATGGACCTGATTTTCCTGGAAGAGATATTACAACTTTATCTTCTACACCATTTTTACTATAAACTCTACTGAAAGTATAAGGTGAAGCTGATATTTGAGTATGACTACCTGCACCTACTGCTAAGTGATTACTTCTAAATTGTCCAACTTTTTGCCAATTTGAAAGAATAGAATTATTCATTGAATTCCAATTCATATTACTACGAGTTGGTTGCTTATCACTTGTTCCATCACCTTGTCTTCCTGATTCATCACCATAATAAATTTGAACTCCACCAGGTGTAAGTAATAATGCTGTACCTGCATTAGCACTTCTAGCACCTAATGCTGTATCGTGAGATGAAATATAGCTTAATACATTAAATGTAGGATCACTATTAATTTGTCTTGCATAGCTTGAATATGTTCCTTCTAATGCTGAACCAGTTTTATTTTCATTTCCTTGGAAAGAGAAGTTAATCATTGAATCAAATCCACCAGTTGTATAGTAAGAATCCTTACCTACACCATGATCCCAGTGTTCTCCTGTCATCCAGAAATCATCTGTCCACTTAGCTCCTGGTTTATTTGGATTATTTTGTCTCCATTCTTTAAGAGCTTGTACACCAGCTTTCTTTAATTTACCCCATTCAGTAACATTTATGTGTTTAGCTGTGTCACATCTAAATCCATCTACACCATATTCTCTTACCCAATCAGTAAGCCATTTTACTAGATATGTTGTAACACATTTTTGCATACCATAATTTTGACAGAACTCATTTAACTCTTGTTCTTCTTGAGCTAATTTTGCTGAGCTCCACTTTTTCTTTAATATACTTGGCATTCCTGGGTCTGTAGTTCCTTCTGTAACAAAGTCTGGTAAACCATCTACACAAGTTTCAACTCCTGCAGCTTCTGGTGCTTGATTAGCATATGCTGTAAATCTTCCTTGTGTCATTCTTACCCATTTAGAACCCCACCAGTTAGTTTCCCAGTCACCATTTTGAGCATCCATCATACCTTGTGAACCATTTTGAGAAGCTTCTGCAACATAGTCGTTATACCACTTATATTGGCTTTCTGACCAATCATAATAGATTTCTTTCCAGTTAGAAGCTAACTTACCATATCCAAATTCATCTGCATCCTTTGGATTTGCATAACCAGCATGGTTCATAACTATATCAAATATAACTCTTATACCATGTTCATGAGCTGTATCTATAAAGTTCTCTAAATCTTGTGCAGTACCCATATTTTCATCAACTTCAGTGTAATCTAAAGCATAATATCCATGATAAGCATAATGTTTAAATCCACCAGCTGATAATGCACCATGTATTTGTTCATAAGGTGCTGTTAACCATATTGCATTTACTCCTAAATTATCAAAATATCCATCTTCTATTTTACTAGTTAAACCTTTTAAATCTCCACCATGGAAATATCCTTCTTTGTTTTGATAATTTGCTATTTCATTACCACTTTTATCCAAACCTCTTCCGTAAGAATGGTCATTGCTAGTATCTCCATTAACAAATCTGTCTGTTACAACAAAATATACACTTGCATTATCCCAAGAGAATGTTCTATTTTCGTCATAAGTAACATCTCCATAAGACCCACTCTTTGGAACTGAATAACTTAATTCACCAGCATCATCCATCTTAACTTTTAATACGTTTTCATCTGATTCAGAAGCAGATGTTGAATCACTAGATTGACTTGGAATAGTTGCTGCACTTGCAAATGTACTACCAAACATACTAGTCAAAACTGTTACTGATGTAATTAGTTTTGTTAATTTCTTTAGTTTCATTTAAAATCCCCCTTTTTTTTCTAAAAAGTTCACCTAATATTTAGTAGTTATCCTTTAATTATTGCTAATTTTTCATACCGCTACAACAAGATTAAAGCAATAAAAAACTCACTACATTAATTATATCATAATCTTTTTTCCGAAAAATTTCAATATATTTATAAAAAATATTAAATTTAAAACAATAATTTTAAAAAAAGCCAAAGATAATTGAAAATATCTTTGACTTTTAATCTATTTATTCTTTAAATTTTTAATAAAATTAAATACTCTTGTTCTCCATAATACTACCCTAAGTTTATCCTTAAAAGGAATATTATTTAAACTTATAAATTCATGAATTTTTATATCTAATTTTTTAAATTCAGATTTATAGAAATACTTATATACATCATTCTTTTTATAATTTGTATACATTGCAATAAAATTTGATAAAACTATAGTTCTAAAAGCTATATAACTATTTTTATTAACTTTAATATTTTCTTCTTTTACATAATTCATTATAGAATACATTGCATGAAAATAGTCCTCAGCTAATTTTTTACTTTTTTTATTTACAGTAGAAGACATTCTTTGTCTATAGTAATACAATGGTTCATCTATAAAAGTAATGTTACTACTTTTTAATACCATCTTAAAGACTGGGAATATATCTTGAATATATCGTCCTGGTTCAAATTTAAAATTATTATTTATAAGAAGATCTTTTTTAAATAATTTATTCCATAATTGCCCTTGCAGTTTATAATTTAACATCATATCTATTACTTCTAAAGAAGATAAAGTTTTATTTTCATTTATTCCATATGTAAAAATTTTATTATTAGCATTATCTTTAGAATAATATAAGTAATATCCACATATAGTAATATCTGAATTATATTTTTCAGCTTTATTCACCATTTTTTCTATCATATTAGGTTCTAAAAAATCATCTGGATCTATATATAATACAAATTCTCCACTTACATAATTAAGGGCTAAGTTTCTTGCTTCTGAAACCCCCTTATTTTGTTGTGTGAATATCCTTATTTTTTTAAATTTATTTTCATACTCCCTTATTAATCCAAGACTATTATCTGTGGACCCATCATCAACTATTAATAACTCTATGTCTTTATAAGTTTGAGCTAAAATACTTTTTAAACATTCTTCTATATATTCTTCAACATTATAAACAGGTATTATAATACTAACCATATCTTTCTTTCACCTTTATTTTTTCTTTATCTTTTTAACAATTTTTTCTACTCTTTCATATCCAAATATTTTAATTAACACATTCTTTAATTTACTTCTATAAATTTGAATTGGGCTTCTCCAAGAACCTTCATAATGATGAATAGTATATGTATTTTCTGTAATTGTAGGAACTGCCCAAGATTTATTTTTAGGATAAAAACTTTCTTTTGAATATATCATTGTTCCATTGCTTAATCTTTCAGGAAAATGCTTTCCTGTATAACCTTCTTTTTTAGCTAACATAGTTATTATTTTAGGAATTGCTAAAGTAAATAAATTATCAGTATAATCATTAAAGTTTAAATTATCATAATAATTTAGTAATTTTTCTAAAAATTTATCTCCTTTTTTGCAACCCCAAATAGCAGCATTAATCTCAAATTCATCATCCTTAACTAATTCAACTCCTGCAAAAGCTTCATTAGTTAAAAGAACATCAAAGCTTTTTATAACTTCCATATCTGTGTCTAAGTATATTCCACCTTCATTTAACAAAACACTTATTCTACAATAATCTGCTACAAATGCCCACTTCTTATTTTTATATGCATTATACGCAAAATCACTTGATTTTATATCAAAATTGTTTTCATTCCATTCTTTAATTTCATAATCAGGTAACTTTTCTTTCCAAGTTTCCATACATTTTTTTATTAAGTCAGGCTTTTCTTTACCTCCAAACCAACAATAATGTATAATCTTAGGTATATTGTTCATACTACTCTCCTATCTAATATATTAATCTAAAAAAATTATTCTTCTATATTACTTTTACTTACATCAATATTATTTATTATCATCAAATAAAAATAAACCATATATATTAATGTTAAAAATAAACTTGTAGTTTCAGCTATTCCATTATAAGTATATGGAATAATATATACTGCTAAAAATGTTAGTAATATAATAAACTTTTTATTAATTATAAGCTTTATAATTGGAATTAAAAAAGTAATTAAGATTATTAATATAGTAATTAACCATCCATAATCAAAAGCAAACATTAATATGGGATTTTCAAAATTTAATGTTCCAAATAAATAAATGGTAATATAATTAGAATATCCTATTCCTCCTCCAAGTAAAAAACTTGGATAAACTTCATAAAACATTATTTCTCTAATACCTAATAAACGCCCATTAGTTATATCCCCGTAACCAGATGCATATTCAAATTTTTGCCAAATTTTTTCATTAAAATAATTAGAATTTATAAACAACATTATTGCTAGTGGTATTAAAATAAACTTAATAAATCTATTTTTTATACATTTAAATGCATAAATTAAACATAGAATAATTGATATAAACATTGCAACTCTTCCTGTAGTAAAAATAACACCTATAAGTGTAATTGCAATATCTTTTATAATATATATATCTTTTTTAGGTTTTACATATATTGAATATATCATATTTAATGAAACAAATATTATATAATACCATGCAGCTGTTAAAGAGTGTCCAACAATTCCTGATAAACGAATATCAAAACTAGCCAACTTAAAAGCTGTATATAAAGAATATATAAGTGATATATACATAAATATATTTAAAATCTTAACACACTTACTAATTATATATTTTATATCTAAATTCCTAGAATTAATTATCAATAACAACATAGGCATAAAAATAGTAAAGTTTTCTCTTATAAATGTTGCTGTATCTATATCATTTATAAAAAAACTCAAAATTCCAAAGAAAAATATTATTATATCAACAAATATGTTAACTTTATTTCTATCACCTTCAACAATTAAAATATATATAATAAATATAAATGATTCTATTGTATAATTGAATATACTTGTTGAAAGCATATTATTTAAAATTCCTCTAATACCTTGACTAAACACAACAGTTAATATAAATAATATTACTCTTCTGTCTTCTTTTTTATAATCCTTTAAACTTGTATCCATTTTCTAATAATATCCTTCTTAACATTTTTATTTATTTCTCCAAAAAAAGTATTTTTTCTTTGGAGTAATAATACTAGGATTTTGTATTTCTTTATCCTTTAACATATCTTCAGCATTTTCAAAAAATAGTTTAGTATTTATATATTTTTTCTTATCTATTATTTTTATTGCTTTACTTAATCCTGTAGTCCTTTTTATGTTATCATGAGCATCTGACCCAATAAATGAATATATGTTGTTTTTTAACAAAGTTTCTGCTGTTTTCTCTACTTTCTTACCAAATTGTCCACAAATACTTCCAGCATTCATCTGAAATAATAATCCTTCTCTTACATAGTCATTTATTACACAAGGATTATTTATAACTGGAATATACCTTTCTGGATGAGCTAGTATTATCTTTATTCCTTTTAATTGCAATTCATATATCATATCTAATGTATCACTTTCAAATTCTCTTAATGGAAGTTCCACTAACATATATTTTGTATCATTTATTGTTCCTATTTTATTTTCTTCATATTGTTCAACTATATATTTAGACATATATACTTCTTGTCCACAAAATAATTCTAAATCTATATGATTTTCTTTTATTATTTGTCTTAAATTTTCTACTCTCTTAATAATTTCACCAAAAGGAACTTCTGCATAATTAATACAATAATGAGGTGTTGCTACTATTTTCTTTGTTCCATCTTGTACTGCATTTTTTAACATGTCTAATGTCATATCTAAGTTTTTAGCTCCATCATCTGTATCAAATAAGATATGGGAATGAATATCTATCACATTTATCTACCTACTCTCTTCTTTAGATCCATAATAGTAATAGTGTTTTTCAGAATTATTTTCAGCACCATTTAAAACTACTCCAAGAATTTTTGCATTTACTTGATTTAGAAGTTCTTTTGCTTGCAATATAGCCTCTCTTTTAGTTAAACCAGCTCTTATTACAAGTAATGTTCCATCAACCTTATTAGAAATAATTTGTGCATCTGTTACTGCTTGTAATGGTGCTGAATCTATTATTATAATATCATACATAGTTTTTAATTTTTCTAATAACATAGTCATAGCATTAGAAGCTAATATTTCAGATGGATTTGGTGGTATCTTTCCTGAAGTAAGGATATCAAAATTATCTCTGTAATTGTACATAGCTTTTTCTAAATCACTATTTCCTACTATAACATCAGAAAGTCCTTTAAAATTTGACAACTTAAACATTTTATGTAATGCTGGTTTTCTTAAATCGCAATCTATTACTAATACTTTCTTATCTTGTTGTGCAAATGATAATGCTAAATTTCCTGCAATAGTTGACTTTCCTTCACCTGGAATAGTACTGGTAACAAGAATAGTTTTTATTTCTTTATCAAAAGAAGAATATTGTATATTAGTTCTTAATGTTTTATATGCTTCTGCTGATATAGATTTAGAATTCTTTTCCACTATAAGCAATTTTGTTCACCTCTTTAATTTATTTTTTCATTTGGAATAACTCCTATAACAGTTAAACCAATAAATTCTTCTACATCTTCTTTAGTTTTTATTGTTGTGTCAATATATTCTAAAATTAATGCTATGGCTATCCCTAACATAAATCCACTAAAAATTCCAATTGAAATATTTAACTTTTTGTTTGGAGTAACTGGATATTTAGGCAAACGTACACTTTCTACAACTTGAACATTTGCATTTGTTATTAGACTTTCTGACTTTTTTATAAATTCTTCTGTTATAGCTTCTACTACATCTCTTGCTTCTTCTTTGTTAGTGCTAGTGTACTTTACTTCCATTATTTGAGTATTTGTTGTTGTTATAACTTCCAATTTAGATATTACTGATTCAGAAGATAAATTTATTCCCTTTTCTTCTAAGGCACTTGATACTAAATCATTTGTTTTTACTATACTAGCATATGTCTTTAATAAGTTTTGGTACATTTGAATATCATTATTATTGTATTTTTCATCAGTGCTACTTTCTTTACCTATAAAAAGCTTTGTTGATGCTTGATATTTAGGTGCTATAATAAAAAATGTTGCAATCAAAGAAATTATTGTAGTTATCATTGTACATATAGCTATCAATTGCCATCTCTTTTTTATAGAATTCAGTATACTTTTTAATTTTTTAAGGTCATTCATAATTTATTTCCTCCAAAATTTACAATATGTAAATATACATTGTTTATTCATAAGTATTGTCTTTTCCAAATCCTGATAATATAATATCTTTGTTATGATCTAATGCCCAACTTATTCCCCAGTCATTTTGGAATATTAATAAATTCCTATCTTTAAGATCTTTAACTTTCTTTGTATCTGAAGTAAGGTTTAATGTTTCAGGATCTAAATTTTCATTTTCAATCCATCTTACATATCTATAAGGTAATCTTTCCATTTTTATATCTACATTATATTCACTTTTTAATCTGTATTCTAAAACTTCAAATTGAAGTACACCAACAACTCCAACTATTATCTCTTCCATTCCTATGTGGAGTTCTTTAAATACTTGTATTGCTCCTTCTTGTGCTATTTGAGTTACTCCCTTTACAAATTGCTTTCTCTTCATTGTATCTACTGGTCTAACTCTTGCAAAATGTTCTGGTGCAAAGGCTGGTATTCCTTCAAATTTAAACTTTTTAGCTGGCATACATAATGTATCCCCTATTGAGAATATTCCTGGGTCAAACACCCCAATAATATCTCCTGCATATGCTTCTTCAACAATTTCTCTATCCTGTGCCATAAATTGTTGAGGTTGAGAAAGTTTTATTTTCTTTCCTCCTCCTTGCATATGAACAACTTCCATTCCCTTTTCAAACTTACCTGAACAAATTCTCATAAATGCAATTCTATCTCTGTGAGCTTTATTCATATTTGCTTGAATTTTAAATACAAAAGCTGAAAAGTTTTTGTCAAAAGGATCAATTTCTCCTATATTTGAATTTCTTGGAAGTGGAGCTGTTGTCATTTCTAAGAAATGTTCAAGGAAGGGCTCTACACCAAAGTTTGTTAAGGCTGAACCAAAGAATACTGGAGTTAATTCTCCTGCTCTTACTTTTTCTACATCAAATTCATCTCCTGCTATATCTAAAAGCTCTATATCTTCCATAAGCTTATCATGAAGTGATTCTCCTAAGATTTCTCTAAATCTTTCATCATCAACACTTCCTTCAATAGCTGAAGCTTCATTTTGACCATGATTTCCACCATTAAAGGCTATTATTCTATTGTTATCTCTTTCATATACACCTTTAAAGTCTTTGCCAGAACCTATTGGCCAGTTCATAGGGTATGTTTTTATTCCTAATTCATTTTCTATTTCTTCTAATAATTCAAAAGGATCTCTTGCTTCTCTATCCATCTTATTTATAAAAGTAAATATAGGAATTTCTCTTAAAGCACATACTTGGAATAATTTTCTTGTTTGGTCTTCTACACCCTTTGCTGCATCTACAACCATTACTGCAGAATCTGCTGCCATAAGGGTTCTATATGTATCTTCTGAGAAATCTTGGTGTCCTGGTGTATCTAGTATGTTTATACAATGTCCTGCATAATTAAACTGCATAACTGATGAAGTTACAGAAATACCTCTTTGCTTTTCTATTTCCATCCAATCAGATACAGCATGCTTTGAAGCTTTTCTTGCTTTTACAGAACCTGCAAGTCTTATTGCTCCTCCATATAATAAGAACTTTTCTGTTAATGTAGTTTTACCTGCATCAGGGTGAGATATAATCGCAAAAGTTCTTCTTTTTTCTATCTCTATTTTATAGTCTGACAAGGTCAATCCTCCTCATTTTTAATATTCATATTTTTTTACACATATCCTGTATTATATCATATAAAGTATATATATAACATTATTTATTTCTTATTATTAGGCTCTAATAGAATAATATTTCATATAATTCCCCACCTGTAATATATTATACAAGAAATCTATTTAAAACAAATATATTTTATTAGGTTTTAGTAAATTTATTGCAACAGGTCAAAGCCTATTTTTATTTATGTTTTCTTACAGTACTTAAATTATACCCTATATAAATTTCTATCTCAACTTTATTTTTTCATATTTTAAGTATAATTCATTATTTTGTAAAAACTTTCATTTGTAACTTTTTATGAAAAAAACTTTGTAAAAGCTTTTATTGTATATTCATTATCCTTAACTGATGCTAACTCTCTAATAGAATGCATTCCTATTATTGCTGCACCCATGTCTATTACAGGTATTGACAAATCTGCTGATGTAATTGGACCTATTGTAGTCCCTCCTCTTACATCTGACCTATTAACAAATTTTTGATAAGGAACTTTTATCTCCTTACATATACCTTGAAATATTGCTGAAGCATAACTATCTGTTGAATAACTTCCTGAAGCAGCTATTTTTATTACTGGTCCTCTTCCTAAAACTGGTCTATTAGTTGGGTCATGCTTTTCTACTTGATTAGGATGAACTGCATGTGCTAAATCCGCTGATATCATTACTGACTTAGCTATTGTCCTAAAAAATTCTTCTTTATTTTTTCCTAAGGATAAAGTTATTCTTTCTAATATATTTTTTAGTAATGATGACCTTGCTCCTTGAGATGTTAAGCTGCCAATTTCTTCATTATCAACACAAACCATAACTTTAGTTGCCTTATTTTGTTTGCTTTCAAGAAGGGCTTTAACTCCTGAAAAAACCATCCATAAATCATCTAGTCTTGAAGCTGAAATCATTTCTTCATTTAATCCTAAAACACAGCCCTTTTCATGTTCATAAAGGAATAAATCAAAATCTAAAATATCTTCTTTTTCTACTTTTAATTGATTTTTTATTATTTCTAAAATTCCTGTTTTTTCTTTATTTCCTTCAAGATTTTCATTTATAAATCCCAAAAGAGGAAGAGTATCCTTTTGTTTATTAATAGCATATCCTTCATTAACATTTCTGTTCATATGTATAGCTAAATTAGGAATAACTAATAAAGGTTTGTTTATATTTATTAATTTTGTTAAAGGCTTAAAGGGTGTTTCTCCTTTTAAAGTTACTCTTCCTGCTAAAGATAATGGTCTATCAAACCAAGTGTTTAAAATTGGTCCTCCATATACTTCTGTATTTAGCTTTACATATTTATTTTCAATAACCATTTCAGGAGCTGGTTTAACTTTAAAAGAAGGTGAATCAGTATGAGCACCTATTAATCTAAAGCCTTCCTCTTCTATTTCTCCAGTTCCTATTTCAAAAGCTATTATTGCAGAATCATTTTTTATTACATAGCATTTATCTCCTTTATTAAGCTTCCATGTATCACTTTCCTTTAATTCCTTAAAGCCCTTTTCATCTAACATCTTTTTTACAGTATTTGTAGCATGATAAGAAGTAGGGCTTTCATTTATAAATTCTAATAACTCATTAGCTAAATCATTCATTTAATTTTCCTCCAAACTTTAATTATCTATAATTATAACACAACAGTATATAGTATTTCTCTTTGTAAATTATTCTTATTTTTTAACTTATTGTATTCTATTTGATTAATATACATATTTATTATAAAATTAACTTATTCTATATTTAAGGAGTGTTTAAATTTTATGTTTTCAAAATTTCTTGTATATAAATTCATTAAAAATAGTGAAGATATATCTAATGAAAAAGTTAGAGGTAAATATATCTTCCTTGGAGGAATTGTAGGAATACTTTCTAATCTTCTCCTTTTTCTTATAAAACTTTCTGTTGGACTTATTACTTCTAGTATAGCTATAATGGCAGATGCCTTTAATAATTTATCTGATGCTGGCTCTTCAATAATAACTATTGTAGGATTTAAGCTTTCAGATAAACCAGCTGATGCTGAGCATCCCTTTGGACATGGTAGAATGGAATACATTTCTGCTTTAATTGTTTCATTTATGGTAATGCTTGTTGGTTTTGAATTTGTTAAATCATCTGTTGAAAGAATTTTTAATCCTATAAAAATAGAATTTGAAACTATTCCATTTGTACTTCTTTTAATCTCAATTTTAATAAAATTATGGCTTTCACATTTTAATAAATTTATAGGAAATAAAATAGATTCTTCTGCTTTAAAGGCTGCATCAACTGATGCTTTAGGAGATGTTTTTACTTCTTCTTCTGTTGCTATATCATTTTTAGTATCAAAGTTTACATCATTTCCTATTGATGGATACTTAGGTGCATTAGTAGCCTTATTTATACTTTATTCTGGATTTAGTTTAACAAAAGAAACTTTAAATCCTTTGCTTGGAGAAGCTCCAGACCCAGAGCTTGTACAAAAAATTAAAAATATGGTTTTAAGTTATGATAAAATAACAGGAGTTCATGATTTAATAATACATAACTATGGTCCTTGTAGATGTATGGCTTCTATACATGCAGAAGTTCCAAGTAATATTTCTATAATGGAAATTCATGAAATAATAGACAAAGCAGAACGTGAAATTTCTGAAAAACTTAAAATTTATTTAGTAATTCATATGGACCCTATTGCTATTGATGATAAAGAAGTAAAAAAAGATTATGATATGATTTGTGATATAATAAAACAAGATGAACGCATTAAATCTATTCACGACTTTAGAGTAGTTGGAAAAGGTGATGTTAAAAATCTTTTATTTGATATAGTAATTGACTCAGAAAAAATGTTTAAAACCATGACAAAACGAGAAACCCTTGTGGCAAATATAAATAAAGCTGTAAAAGAAAATCATCCTAAATATAATTGCATTATAACTGTGGATAATGATTACCTATAATTTTCCCTATAAAAAAAGCTATCACACCTTGAAAAAATGTGATAGTCTTTTTCATTTTAACTTTATTATTAAAGAACCTTAGATAAGAAATCCTTTGTTCTATCATTTTTAGGATTATTTAAAACCTCTTCTGGAGTTCCTTCTTCAAGGATTTTTCCTCCATCAATAAATAATATTCTATCTCCTACTTCTCTAGCAAAGCCAATTTCATGAGTTACAACAACCATTGTCATTCCTTTTTTAGCTAAGTCCTTCATAACATTTAAAACTTCTCCAACCATTTCTGGGTCAAGAGCAGAGGTAGGTTCATCAAATAATAAAACATCTGGTTCCATTGCAAGAGACCTAGCTATTGCTATTCTTTGTTTTTGTCCTCCTGATAAAGAAGCTGGATAAGCATCTTTTTTATCTTCTAGTCCAATAAGTTTTAAAAGCTCTATTGCCTTTTTATTTGCATCTTCAACCTTTACTCCCTTAACCTTTATAGGAGCTAAAGTTATATTTTCTAAAACTGTTTTATGTGGGAATAAATTAAAATGTTGAAAAACCATTCCCATTTTTTCTCTTGTTTTATTTATATCAATTTTCTTATCAGTAATATTTTTTCCTTCAAATATTATTTCTCCAGAGGTTGGCTCTTCTAATAAGTTAAGGCATCTTAAGAATGTAGATTTTCCTGAACCTGAAGGTCCTATTATTACAACAACCTCACCTTTTTTTATATGCTCATTAATTCCATTTAAAACATTATTCTTTCCATAACTTTTCTTTAAATCCTTAACGTGAATCACTAGCCTTCATCCTCCTTTCAAAATATCCCATAAGTCTTCCTAAACTGAAGGTTAATATAAAGTAAAGTACTGCAGATACTGCTAAAGGTTCTATACTCATAAAGGTTGCCCCAGTAACTATATTAGCAGCAAACATTAACTCTCCAACACCTATAACTGATGCCATTGAAGATTCTTTTATTACAGCAACAAATTCATTACCTATAGCAGGTAAAATATTTTTAACAGCTTGAGGAATTATAATTTCTTTCATAGCTAAAGCCTTAGACATACCAAGACTTCTTGCTGCTTCCATTTGTCCCTTATCTACAGCTTCAATTCCTGCTCTTACTATTTCTGATACATAAGCTGCTGAGTTTAGAGAAATTGCTATTACAGCTGATAAAAAGGCTGTTATATCTAAACCTAACACCATTTTAGAACCAGAATAAACAAGCATTATTTGTAAAAGCATTGGAGTTCCTCTTATTATTTCTATATAAATATTAGCTATCCACTTTAAAGGCTTTATTCCAAATATAGATAATTGAGAGCTTTTCATAAAGAAAAGAATTGCTCCAAGTATTGTTCCTAAAAATACTGTAATTAAAGAAATTTCTAATGTTATCTTTAATCCACTAAGAAATACACTTGAATATTTAGTTAAAAAGCTTTGGTCTTGATTTTCAGCAGATAATTCATTAGCTTTTACTATAAAATCATCCATTTCTCCACTTTCTTTTAATCTCTTAATAGTACTATTTACCTTTTCTCTTAATTCATCATTGCCTTTTCTAATACCAACTGCATTACCTGTATCATCAGTTTCTATCTTTATATCTGATAAAACTAATTCCGGATTATTTTTTATAGCTGAACTTACAACAGGTGCTTCTGTAACTAAAGCATCTATTTTTTCAGTTTTTAATTCTAATACTAACTTTGGAACCTTAGAAAGTATTTGTAAATCACTATATTTAATATTCTCTTCAACAAAATCTTGTTGAGTGGTACCTAGTTGTACACCTATCTTTTTTCCATCTAAATCAGATAAATTTTTATATTTATCTTTTTCATCTGCTCTTACTAAAACTGAATGTTGTGATTGATAATAAATATCAGAAAAATCAATTTCCTTTTTTCTTTCTTCTGTTGGATTCATTCCTGATATTATAAGGTCTATTTGACCTGCTTTAAGTGCTGTAATCAAGTTATTAAACTCCATTTCCTTAATAACAAGGTCACAATTCATATCCTTTGCTATTTCTTTAGCAAGGTCTACATCAAAACCAACAACTGTGTCTTTTCCATCTATCATAGCATGGAACTCATAGGGTGCATAATCTGCACTAAGACCTACAATAAGTTTGTCTTTGTTTGATGATGCTTCTTCAGATTCATTTTTTGTACTTTTCCCACAAGCTACCATTGATATAGTAAGTAATAATGCGATAGCTATTGTAATAAATTTCTTAAAATAAATTTTCTTCAACTTTCTTCCTCCTACTTTAAAATAACATATCAATTATACATTAAAAAGCATACTTATTCATAGTGTATTTAAAATTTTGTTGAATTTTATTTATTCATTTATATCATTATTTTATTTTTAAACATATAATATAATAACTGAATTTATAAATTTATAAGGAGCTGATTAATATTTATGATAGTTTGCAAAGAGAGACACCTCTTTCCTGGTGGAAATACATCTAAAGGATTTTATTCATTTTATAGATATATACTAACTCAAGAAAATGCAAACAGAATAATTTGTATCAAAGGAGGACCTGGCACTGGGAAATCATCTTTAATGAGAAAAATAGGGTTGTATTTTGCTAATTTAGGTTACTCTATTGAATATCATCACTGTTCTTCTGATAATAATTCTTTAGATGGAATACTAATTAAAGAAATTAATGTAGCAATGCTTGATGGTACTTCTCCTCATGTTGTAGACCCATTAACTCCTGGGGCTGTAGATGAAATCCTTAACTTAGGTGATGCTTTAGATAAAGATATTTTAGTTAAAAATAAAAAAGAAATTATAAATTTAAATAAAGAAATAGGAAAGCAATTTAAGAAAGCTTATAGATTTTTAGGAGCTGCTAAATATATTCATGATGATTGGAGTGTACTAAATTCTGAATCAATAAATCCAACAAAACTTAATGAATTTATTGATGAGTTAAAAGACAAATATCTTACTTCTAAATTATCAGGTTTTGGTGGAGAAAGACATTTATTTGCTACTGCTTTTACTCCTAATGGAATTGTCACCTTTATAAAAGGATTATCTAGCCAATTAGAAAATGTGGAAATTTTAAGAGGAGGACCTGGCCTTGGTAAAACTACTATTTTAAAATCTATAGGTTCACAAGCTCAAAAACAAGGCTATTTTGTTGAATACTTACACGACCCTCTTATTCCAGAAAGAATTGAAAATTTAATTATACCAGAACTTTCTTTTGGAATATTTACTACAAATGAAATAAGCAGAACATATTTTGATACAACAGATTTTAATTTAAAAGATTTATGTTATAAAAAAAGTATGTCTTGTAAATTAAACGAAATTGTATGGGATAAGCAGGAATTTGACCACTTAGTTGATAAAAGCTTATCTTGTATAAAAAATGCAAAATCATTACATGATGAATTAGAAAGTTACTACATTTCTGCTATGAATTTTGATATGATTAACTCAATTTATATTGATTTATTAAATAAAATAAAAACTTATGTTTAATCTTTAATAAAAAAATTTTAGGTTCATTATTGTTTAGCTACTTTGACCTATAAATTCTAAGTCACTGCTTCATAAATAATGAACCTAACCAAAATATAATTAATATTTAATAACAGATAATCTATGAAGGGCTCTTGTGCACATTATATATTTAACTAAATTGTTAGTTTTGCCCTCTTCTAATAAAATAACTCCATCAAATTCTAATCCTTTAGCATAATAGGCAGGAATAAGAACTTTCCCTCCTTTATAAAGAATATCTTCTCTATCAAAAGTTAAGACTTTAATTTTTTCCTTTAATAATGGTGATAATTTTCTTAAGCTTTCTTTATCTTTAGTTATAATAGCTATACTTTCAAGACCTTCCTCTTCATAATCTTCTATTATTGAAATTATGGTTTCTATCATATCTTCTTCAGATTCTGCCTCTTCTTCAATAACAGGCTCTCCATTTCTAACTAAAGGTACAACATTATTTTCATTTAAAAACTTACTTGCATACTCCATTATTTCTTGAGTTGACCTATAACTTTTTTCTAATTTAAATAACTCTATGTTATTTTCAAAAAGTTCCTCTAAATTAGTCATAGCAGGTGCTTCATCTGTTGTTATTAATCTTTGATTTGTATCTCCAACTATAGTAAAGCTTTTGCAACCTGTAAGTTCTTTAATTAACTTAAATTGAGTTAAATTATAATCTTGAGCTTCATCTATAACAACATGTTTTATTTCTTTTTTACACTTCTTACCTTCTAAAACAACCATAAAATATAAAATTCCAGCAAGGTCCATATATCCTAATTCATAAGTATTTGTTATCTTTTTATAAAGCTCTATTACATTTTCATGTTTTATCCATTCATCAAGTTCTGCTCTAGAATTCATAACTTCTCTTACTATTTCTCTTATTTTTACTCTTCTTAAGAATTCTAAATTATTTCTTTCTATAACAAGCTCCTCTTGAGATAATTTTGATATTTTATCTTTAATTTCTTTATTTAATTCTCTAACCTTTTCATCTCTTTTATCCTTTATTTTAGAAGTTAATACTCTTTTTATTTTTTCACTTCTTCTAAATAAAGGCATATAGCTATAATATTTATCAAATAATTCTCTTATTTCTTCTATAGATACTATTTCTTCCCCATAATATGTAACAGGCTTTATATTGAAATAATTTTTATTCATATTATTAAGTTCACTATCTAAAAATCTTGTAAATTCTCTTGAACTTTTATATTTATATTCTTCTAAGGCCTTTTCATTTCCTACCATAGCTTCTTCCATATATTCTGAAAATCCTTTAACTGATTCTTCTAAGCCTATTTCATCTATAGCGAAATTTTCAAAAGTAGTTTGCTCTATTCCTCCACTTTCACCTAATGAAGGTAATACTTGAGCTATATAATCAATAAATATATCATTAGGTCCTAATATAAGAACTTTATCTCCAAACTGTTTTCTATAATTGTATAAAAGATATGAAACTCTATGTAATGCTATTGTTGTTTTACCTGACCCTGCAACACCATTTACAACTACTACTTTTTCTTTAGGAGCTCTTATTATGTTATCTTGTTCTTCTTGTATTGTCATTACTATATCTTTAAGCTTTTCACTAGAATTTGAAGTTAAAACCATTTGTAATATTTCATCCTTAACATCTACTGCAGAATCAAATATTCCCTTAAGCTCACCCTTTTTAATTATAATTTGTCTTCTTCCAATTATGTTTGTTTTTATTTCTCCTACTGGATAAGAATATTCAGCTTCTCCAAGATTTCCTTTGTAAAATAGACTTGCTATAGGTGCTCTCCAATCTACAATGACAGGTTCATAGGTTTCTTCAGGAGTTAATCCAAATCTTCCTATATAAAGTTCTTCTGCTCCTTCTTCCTCTTCTGTAAAAGTAACCTTTCCAAAGTAAGGTACCTCTTTAAGTTTGAAAAACTCACTTAATCTTTTATCTATAGTTTTAAAAGCTTCTTCCTTTACATAAGCTTCATGGTCAAAGTAATCTATTACCTTATCTTCATCATCTTTATAATCTTCTACAGTTTTCTTTCTATAATCTAATATATAATCTGTTACAGCTTTTCTTTTTTCAATATATTTTAAAATTTCTTCATTTAATATTTTTAAAACCTTTTGTAACTTCTCTTCTTCTATTATAAATTCTAAATTTTTTTCCAAAAAAATTGCACCTCCTAGAAAATTAAAAGTGAAAAGTTTATCACTTTTCACTCTTTCCTTAATTTTAAAAAATTATTCTTCTGAATTTTTATTAAGTTCTATAGATTTCTTTTCTCCAATTTCTACAAATTCATCATCACATGAATCTTTAGCAGTTTTAGACATAGCTTCTGTATCTTTATCTTTAGAAGTATTTGTATCTTCAGATTCTTTAGAAAGATTTATACTCTCTTCATTTTCCTTAGATTCTTTTTTTTCTTCTTTTCTAAGTTCAGGATATTTTTCACAAACCACATTCATAAATTCATCTCCAAAAATAGTTTCTTTTTCAAGAAGAATTCCTGCAATTTTATCTAATAAATCCCTATTATCTCTTAATAATTGTCTTGCCTCTTTATGAGCTTCTCTTATTATTCTTAATACTTCTTCATCAATAATTGTAGATGTTTCTTCACTACAATTTCTTACTGCTCTACCATCTAAATATCTATTTTGAACAGATTCTAAAGCAACCATGTCAAATTTATCTGTCATACCATATATAGTAACCATATTTCTTGCTGATTGAGTGGCTCTTTCTATATCATTAGAAGCACCTGTAGAAACTATATTAAACACTTCTTCTTCTGCAGACCTTCCTCCAAGCATAACCTTAATTTGATTCATAAGCTCATCTTTAGATACTAAATATTTTTCTTCTTCTGGAAGTTGCATTGTATAACCTAATGCTCCCATAGTTCTTGGAACTATTGTTATTTTATGTACTGGATCTGTACCCTTTAATAAAGCAGCTACCAATGCGTGTCCAACCTCATGGAAAGCCACAATTTTCTTTTCCATTGGAGACAATATTCTATCTTTCTTTTCTTTACCTGCTATTATTACTTCTACAGCTTCTCTTAAATCTTCTTGAAGAACTTGATTTCTCTTATTTCTTACAGCTCTTAAAGCAGCTTCATTAACAATGTTTGCTAAGTCTGCTCCTACAGCTCCTGGAGTACCTTTAGCTATTTCTTTTAAATCAACATCTGCATTTAAGCATACATCCTTAGCATGAACTTTAAGTATTGCTTCTCTTCCTATTAAATCTGGTCTATCCACAATAACTCTTCTGTCAAATCTTCCTGGTCTTAAAAGGGCTTTATCTAATATTTCTGGTCTATTTGTTGCACCTAATATTACAATACCTTTAGAAGAATCAAATCCATCCATTTCTGATAATAATTGATTTAGTGTTTGTTCTCTTTCATCATTACTTTGGAATTGATTATCTCTACTTTTACCTATAGCATCAATTTCATCTATAAATATTATACAAGGTGCTTTTTGTTCAGCTTCTCTAAATAGTTCTCTTACTCTTGATGCACCAACACCTACAAACATTTCAACAAAGCTTGAACCTGATAAAGAAAAGAAAGGAACCTTTGCTTCTCCTGCTACTGCTTTTGCAAGTAAAGTTTTACCTGTACCTGGAGGCCCAACTAAAAGAACACCTTTAGGTAATTTAGCACCAATTTCTGTATACTTACCTGGACCATTTAAGAAATCTATTACTTCTTCTAAGGATTCTTTTGCCTCTTCTTGACCTGCAACATCTTTGAATGTAACTTCTATTTCATTTTCAGCATAAACCTTAGCTTTATTTTTGCCTATGCCTCCAACTCCACCACCCATTTTATTCATTGCTTTAGAAAATACAAATTTCCAGAAAAAGAACATTAAAAGTAATAACGGTACCCAATTTATAAGTATCTCAATTATTAAACTTGTTTTTTCATTCTTTGCTTCAAATTTTACTCCTGAATTTTCTAAATCTTCAACAAGTTTAGTATCATTAACCCTTAAAGTGTATAATTCTTTTCCACCTAAACCTGTATTGCTCTTTGGAGTAATTATAATAGTATCTCCTGTTATAACTGCTTTTGATATCTTTTGCTCTTTAACTAGTTGCTTAAACTCACTATAGGTTATTTTTTCTTTAGAAGAAGTTGATGGTAAAAAAAGTTGTGCAATTAGTATTAAACCAAGTATTATAGTTAAGCAAAAAAAAGGATTTATTTTTTTTCTATTGTTTGGCTTTTGCTCCATATATATGTCACCTCTTTCGTATATAAATCTATTTTATCCATCCAAAATCACTAAATGGGTATATTTTTAATTGAGCCTTAGCTTCAATATATTTTCCATCAATATATGGATTGGACCATAATCTTGAATCATTAGATACTGGACGGTTATCTCCTAAAAAGAAATAACAACCTTCAGGAACTTTATAAGTTCCATATGAATGGTCTGTATTTTTTACATAGTCTTGGTTTATTTCTTCACCATTTACAGATACTTTTCCATCATTTATTTCAATGGTGTCTCCTGGTAAACCAATAACTCTTTTAATTAAAGTATCCTTTAATTCCACTGAATAAAATACTAAAATATCTCCTCTTTCAATTTTATCTAAATCATATATTTTAGTAACAAATAATCTATCACCAACATTTAATGTTGGTATCATTGAACCACTTGGAATTCTAACTTGAAATACTAAGAAATTTTTTATAAGTAGTGCTATTATAAGAGCTATTGCTAATGGAAGTACCCAATCTACAATAAAAGATTTCTTCTTTCCTTCAATTTTCATTTAATCTTCCCACATTCCTTTCATTAACTTCTCAATTTTAATTTTTCTTTCCTTAGTTTTTTCTGTGTCTAAGAAAAATTTTTCATTTTCTTCTCTTAAACAATCTCCCTCTTTAATTTGTCCATTAACCTTATTTTTATTAAGATTTATTATGTTCCCATTTTGGTCCTCAACTACTATAATACTTTCTTCTATTCTATCCACTATATAAAACATTTTTCACCTCTTTATTACTTAAACAATTAGTTATATATAAAGTAATAAAAAATAGCATGAATTAAGTATATCATAAATTCTTACTTAAAAAAGCATAAATTTTTATTAAAATTTTATAAATTTCTATATTTGTCCATTAGTTCACTCATTGCTTTTCCTGAAGTAGGAGGAGTATATGTTATTGCATTAGCGCCTGCTTCTATAGTTTCTCTTATTGTATCATCATTTGGACCTCCTGTAGCTATAATAGGAAATTCAGGGAACTCTTCTCTTATTCTTTTTACAATTTTAGGAGTATTGGCTCCTCCTGATACATTTATAATTGTTGCTCCAGCTTCTATTCTCTTAGCTACATCATCATTTTCTGAAACTACAGTTACCACTACAGGTATATCAATAGTAGACCTTACCTTTCTAACTATTTCATCTTTAGTTGGTGAATTTAAAACTACTCCCATAGCTCCTTTAAACTCTGCATCTAAAGCAAGATTTATAACTCTTTTACCTTGAGTTATTCCACCTCCCACTCCACAAAACACTGGTACATCAGCTGCCATAATAAGTGCTTGTGTTATAAGAGGTTGAGGAGTAAATGGATAAACTGCTATTATAGCATCTGCATTTGTATTTCTTATAATTGCTACATCTGTTGTAAACAACAAAGATTTTATTCTTTTCCCAAATATCTTTATTCCTCCACATTGTCTTATAATTTGAGGAACCTCAACTACATGGTTTCTTAAAGTTCCTTTTATCTCTGGAAGAAACTTAACCTCTTTTGCCATAAATACCAACTCCTTTTTAATACCTCTTTATAAATTACTACATAATATTTCTAAAATTATTTTATACATTTTTATATTATACTACTTTATACCAATAAAAGAAAAATAAGAGACTAATTCTTGTCTCCTAAAATCTATTTATATTAATATATCATAGTGAAATTATTACTACAATACAATATCTACTGATTTATCTAATACTATCTCTTTTTCTTTAACAATACATGAATATGCAAATATATCTACTCCTGCCTTCTTTGCACTTCTTAAGGCTTCTCCAAACTTTGGGTCATTTTCATCATTTGGTGAAAATTCTGTTATTCCTTCAATTTGAATTAAAAAAAGTATTCCTGCACCTAATCCACTTTTCTTAACATCTATTAATTCTAAAAGATGTTTTCTTCCTCTTTCTGTAGGTGCATCAGGGAAACTACATTTTTTATTTTCTTCTAAAGTAACCCCTTTAACTTCAAGATAATACTCTTCTCCTGTATAATTTGAAAGTTTAAAATCAAATCTACTTTTTCCAAAAGTTTTTTCACTTAAAATATTATCATATTTTTTTAATTTATTTATAGCTTTATTCTCTAAAGCTTCTCTTACTACTTTATTAGGAATTTGTGAATCAATACTTATAAGCATATCTCCTTTATATGCAGCTATTAAATCAAATTTAGTTTTTCTATTTGGATTATCTTCTTCTCTTAAAAACACTTTACATCCTGGCTTTAAAATTTCTTTGCAACGTCCTGTATTAGGAACATGAACTACTATTTCTTCATTATTATATTTAACCTTTCCATTAAATCTATTAGGTCTATCTATAAAAATTGCTTCATATATATTTTTATTATAATGCATAAATTCCTCCTATCTTATCCACAAGCTATTTAATAGTTATCCACAAGTTCTATTTTTATATCTTATATTATACAAGTTTTTTGCAAAAAATAAGCCTAATTAATTAAAATAACTTATATTTAAAGTTATTTTAACTAACTAGACTTATGTTTAAACAGCCCATTTTTTATCCCCTGTGAAATTAATATTAAGCCATTTATCTAATTTTATATCACTCATATTACTATATACATACTCTCGTACATTATCCATTTCTTCTAATTTATTAAGTTTTGATTCTTCATTAAATACAAAATCTATTTCTATTCTAAGTTCTTTTCCTATCTTACTTACTCTTGTTATAGAATCTTCAAAATTATATTCCTTCTCAACGTCTTTAACTATTGTATAAATTTCATCATTAATATCTTTATCAGCATTTCTATTTAATATTTCTTTAAAGTTTTTAATTAAAGTAGTTACAGGAACCTTTATAAAGATAGATGATGTAATTAAAACCATAAAAGGATCCACATACTTAGATAAATATACTAAAGGAGTTTTATTTAATATAGTACATATTAAAAATCCAACTAAAACAGCAACACTTACTAACGTATCCATAAGCCATTGATTAACTTCAGCACCTACTATACCAGATGCCACTTCTTTATTACTCTTAGCTAATATCTTATATATAATTAAACATCCTAATATAGAAATTATTGAATATTCTAAGGCAAGACCTGTGTCAACAATCTTTCCACCTGCTAATATTTCCTTTGCTGAATTTACAAAATTAATAACACACATAACAGTTAAAACTATTGAGTTAAAAACAACTGTAATTGGCTCTAAAATCCACTTCCCAAAAGGAAATTTTTCAAAATCATTTTTATTTATATATCTTGTTATACATATAGCTAATACTGATAAAAATAAACTAATTAAAGAATATAATCCATCAAATATTATCATACTAGAATCAATTATAACTCCCCATGCTACTCCTAAAACAGCAAAGAATAAAGCCCCTATTGCTGATAATGTTAGCATGTTTTTTTCACTTTTCATTTTTTTCACCTCATTAAATCTCTTTAATATTATTATATTCTGTTAAAAAACTTATAACAACTCACTAAAATGAGGTTTATTTTATACTTTTAATAGATATAAGTTCACTTTACATTTTATAGTAATAACGTAATAGTACTTTATTCTATATTTATTAGTCCTTATTTAGCTAATAATATAAAAAAAGCTATTACACAAAATATATTATTCAATGCAATAGCTTTATTAATTATGAATTATTTTTTTCTTTATAAATACTAATTAATTCATTTGAAATCCTATCTTTTAAATCTTCTATGGATAAGTTTTCTCCTGGACATAAAGTTTCATATACATCTCTATGGCCTAATACATCATTTAAATTATACTTAATAATCATATCAGCAGATAATTTTACTAAAGACTTCATTTGAGCTTCAGTAGGATTGTCCTTTTCAAAATTACCTTCTAATGCAATACCTATACTATTTTTATTATTCTTTTTCGCATGAGCCCCCACTGCATTTTCTGGTCTTCCCCTATAGATTGTCCCATCTGTTCTTATGTAAAAATGATAACCTATTCCAGCCCATCCATTTTCAATATGTATTTCATTCATTCTTTCAGGCGTTATTCCACTATCTGCTGTATGATGAATTATTAACATTTCAGGCTTATTTTTATAATTAAGCTCTTCTGCCCATGTATAATCCACATCCTGTATATTTAAATTATCCTCATAACTTTTCCTTATAGCACTAAATTCATCTAATTTATATTTTTTATTTTCAGTTTCATAAAGAAAATTTACATACTCATGATTCTTTCCTAATGCTACAGGTTTTTTACAAGCATAATATGTACAAATTATAATCACTATAAAAATTCCTAATAAAACTAAAGAACATACTATCCTTCGTTTTTTAAAATTAATAATCTTTGTCCCATTTTTCATTTCTTATATTCCTCACTAAATATTATTTAGTTTAATTATACCTCTAACATTATTCACTATATCTTAATAAATAATAAATAAAATCTTACAAAATTTTAATATTTAGCTTAAAATATAACATTTATAGATACTTTTTAAAATAATTTCATTAAATTAGCCATTTCTATAGCAGTTACAGCTGCATCATATCCTTTATTTCCAGCTTTAGTTCCTGCTCTTTCTATAGCTTCTTCAATTGAATTAGTTGTTAAAATTCCAAAAGCAACTGGCTTTTCTGAATTTAATGATACTGTAGCTACTCCCTTTGAAGCCTCTGCACAAACATAATCAAAATGAGGAGTTGACCCCTTTATAACAGCACCTAAACATATAACCACATCATACTTAGGACTTTCTGCCATCTTCTTTGCAACCAAAGGAATTTCAAAAGCCCCAGGAACCCAAGCAATACTTATATCCTCCTCACTAACCCCATGCCTTTTTAAACCATCCAAAGCACCAGAAACAAGCTTAGAAACTATAAACTCATTAAACCTCGCTGCAACAATCCCAACCTTAATCCCCTCTGCTACTAACTTACCTTCTAAAACTTTCATTATAAACTCTCCTTTTATTTTCATTTTTTATTTTTTAATATTTTGTATTATAAACTTTGCTTTATAAAATCTTATATTACTTATTTTATGAAGGTGCGACCCAAGAGCCTGCCAATAAGTGAGAATCAAAATTTTACATTTTGCACTTCGAACTTATCTAGCGAACAAAATGAGTCGGACTACATTAAAAATAACATAAGTAATCTAAGATTTTTGAATCAAGTCAAATTTATAACATATGAGACATTTTTTCTTTTTTGGTTTTTAAGTAAAATGCATCTATTTCATTTGCTTCTATTTGTAGAGGCACTCTATTGCATATATTTATTCCACATGCTTTTAATTTTTCTATCTTATCTGGATTATTTGTCATAAGATTTATATTTTCTATTCCTAATTTTTTTAATATAGCAGCTGCTATATCATATTTTCTTGCATCTGCTGGAAAGCCTAATTTTAAATTTGCCTCTACTGTATCTAATCCTTCATCTTGAAGGCTATAAGCCTTTAATTTATTTATAAGACCAATTCCTCTTCCTTCTTGTCTCATATAAAGTAAAACTCCAGAACCATTTTCAGCTATTTTTTTCATTGCTGCATCATATTGTTCTCCACAATCACATCTTTTAGAACCTAAAGCATCTCCAGTTAAACATTCTGAATGAACCCTTGTTAATACTTTTTCTTCTTTAGAAATATCACCTTTAACTAAAGCTACATGATGCTCTCCTGTCTTTTTATCAATAAATCCATAAGCTCTAAAGTTACCATATTTTGTTGGAAGCTTTGTTTCTACAACCTTTTCTACTAATTCTTCATTATTTGAATTTTTCTCTCTTGCTTTTCTATATTCAACTAAATCTGCTATTGTTATTATTTTCAAATTATGTAATTTAGCAAATTCTTTTAACTCTGTTGTACGCATCATTTCTCCGTCTTCTCTCATTATTTCACAACAAAGTCCACATTCTTTTAATCCTGCAAGCTTAACTAAATCTACAGTTGCCTCTGTATGACCTGTTCTTTCTAAAACTCCTCCATCCTTAGCCTTTAAAGGAAACATATGTCCTGGTCTTCTAAAATCCTCTGGCTTTGCATTATCACAAACAGATTTTATAGCTGTTATTGAACGCTCCTTAGCTGATATTCCAGTGGTTGTATCTATATGGTCTATTGATACTGTAAATGCTGTTTCATGATTATCTGTATTTTTTTCAACCATTTGATTTAATTCAAGCTTTTCAGTTAACTCTCTACTCATAGGCATACATATTAAACCTTTAGCATAAGTTGCCATGAAATTTACATTTGCAGTGGTAGCAAATTCTGCTGCACATATACAATCCCCTTCATTTTCTCTATCTGGGTCATCAATTACTAAAACTATTTTCCCATTTCTTATATCTTCAATTGCTTCTTCAATAGTGTTCATATTTTAAAAACTCCTTTCTTGTTACATAAATCCATTACTTCTTAAAAACTCTTCTGTTATGTTAGATTCCTTTTTCTCTTCTTTATTATTAAAACCTAAAAGTTTTTCAACATACTTTCCAACCATGTCACATTCAAGATTTACCTTATCTCCTACCTTCTTTTTTAGTAAAGTAGTTTCTTCTCCTGTATGAGGTATAATTGAAACCTTAAAAACTTCTTCATCTACATAAGCCACTGTCAGGCTAATTCCATCAATTGCTATAGAACCTTTTTCTATAATATATTTAAGAATTTTTCTATCTGCTTTTACAGTAACCCATACTGCATTCTTCTCTCTTATTAATGAAAAAATCTCTCCACATCCATCAATGTGTCCACTTACAATATGCCCTCCAAGTCTTTTTTCTAAAGTTAATGCTCTTTCTAAATTTACTTTATCCCCAACTTTAAGCTTTCCTAAATTGCTTCTTCTAAAGGTTTCTTCCATAACATCAGCTTCAAAACTATTTCCTTTTATATTTGTAACTGTAAGACATACTCCATTAGTAGCTATGCTATCTCCTATTAATGTTTTTTCTAAAACTTTTTTAGCTTTAATAATAAGCTTTGAGGATTCACTACCAAGTTTTAAGGATTTTACCTCTCCAACTTCTTCAATAATTCCTGTAAACACTAGTTTTCATCCCCTTTTTCTACATATCCTTCAACTAAAATATCTTCTTTTATTGTTGATACTGATAAATTAGTTATTTTAAAAGCATCCTTTAAATTATCAATTCCCTTTCCTTCAATTGGAGTTTTAGAATCTTTTCCTCCTATTATTTTAGGTGCAATATAAATTTTAACTTTATCTACTATCCCCTCTTCTAAAGCAGAAAAGTTTAATGTTCCTCCTCCTTCAAGAAGTATGCTATCTATTTTAAGTTTTCCAAGGATTGTCATTAATTCCTTTAAATTAACCTTTCCATTCTTTGAGGGAACTACTATAATCTTAACTCCCTTATCTTCAAGACTATTTATTTTATCCAAATTAGCTTTATCAGTTGTTGCAATTATTGTTTCCACTTCTTTTGCTGTATTTACAATCTTGCAATCCATAGGAATTTTTAAATTGCTATCTACAATTATTCTTATAGGATTTCTTCCTCCATTAACTCTACAAGTAAGTTGAGGGTTGTCCTTTAAAACAGTATTTATTCCAACCATTATTCCTGTAAGTTCATTTCTAAGGTTATGAACATCTTCTCTAGATCTTTCTTCAGTAATCCATTTAGATTCTCCAGAATAAGTAGCAATTTTTCCATCTAAAGACATTCCTGTTTTCATAACAACAAAAGGTTCTTTTTTTACTATATATTTCATGAAAACTTCATTAAGCTTATAACATTCACTTTCTAATATTCCATACTCTACATAAATCCCTGCATCTTTAAGTTTTTTAACCCCTCTTCCTGCAACTAATGGATTAGGGTCTAATGTTCCAATAAACACTTTAGAAATTTTCTTTTCTATAATCTTATCTGCACAAGGAGGAGTTTTTCCAAAGTGTGAACAAGGCTCTAAAGTAACATACATTTCTGCTCCTTCAACATTTTCATTTTTCTCCTCTGCATCTTTAAAAGCATTTACCTCAGCATGACCTTCTCCACATTTTTTATGATAGCCTTGCCCTAGTATTTTGCCATCTTTAACAATAACAGCTCCAACCATAGGATTAGGATGAACTCTTCCAATTCCTTTCTTTGCAAGCTCTAAAGCTAACTTCATATATCCTTCTTTCAATTTCTTTCACTCCTTTTTTACAAAAGAAAAGTCCTGAACCTTAAAAAGTTCAGGACATAAAAATTTTTCAAAATATTTAATTATAAAACTACATAATTTATTAAAAAAGCTCTGAAATAAAAATATTTCAGAGCAAATACACAAAATAAAAACATGGTTTTATAAACATATAAACTTTCTTCTTTCATCCAGACTATACTGTCGGCTTTGGAATTTCACCAAATCATGCTAATAATTAGCTCGTGGGCTATACCACCGGTAGGGACTTTCACCCTGCCCTGAAGACTTATTAAATTATAGATTTATAATATAACTTAATTTTCTATATGTCAATAATTTAAATAAAATTAAATTTAATTTGTCAATATTACTAAAATATTTTTAACTTCTTAAGTATCTTTTTCATATTATACAATATATGATTTTTACATCATAAATAAAGGAGGATAAAAATGGATACTAATATATATGATTGTTGTAATACAATAAATAACTGCCCTTGTGAAGATTCTCATTGTGAATTTAGAAATCCTGCAGTAAAAATAGTTAGAAATTTAAATGATGAATTATGTAATATGAAAGTTGATTTAGCAGAAATTAAAGCTAATTTAATTTTTTTAGCACAAAGTCTTTGCAATTCTGGCTGTCTTTGTCAAACTGAAGAAGTTTTATTATTAGCACTTGATGCTCAAGTAAAAAATTTAAATAGTAAGCTAAAAAGTGGTTTAGAAGAATTAGACCAATTAGAATGTATCTTACAATAAATATATAAATTAAAAAAAGCTGTTGCATTAAGAATTCTTATACAACAGCTTTCTTTATTTCTTAATTATTCCTTTTTAAAAAGAATGTATTATTCACATCTTCCATATAACTTAGTAAATTTATATATCTTATTTGCAAGATTTTCATTTATATCTTCTTTCTTAGCTCTCCATTGCCAGTTTGTACCTAATGTTGATGGTAAATTAATTCTTGCTTCATTTCCTAAATTTAAGAAGTCTTGCATTGGAGCTATAGCTGTATCTGCAACACTACTCCAAATACCTCTAATGAATCCCCAGTTATAACCCTCTTCTTCATTTAATCCTAAATATCTTATTGCATTTCTTACTTCTTTCTTACTTCCAGTTTTCTCAAACCAGCCTAAGAAAGTATCATTATCATGAGTTCCTGTATAAGCTATGCAATTTTTAATATAATTGTGTGGTAAATATTCACTATCTCCACCACCAAAGCCAAATTCTAATATCTTCATTCCAGGATATCCAGTTTCAGCTAAGAATTCTTTAACTTCTTCTGTTAAGAAACCAAGATCTTCTGCAATAACATCAATTTCTCCAAGTTCCTTTTTAACAGCATTAAATAATGACATTCCTGGTCCTTTAACCCATTTTCCATTAACAGCTGTTGGTTCACCATAAGGAATTTGCCAATAAGCTTCAAATCCTCTAAAGTGGTCTATTCTAACTATATCATATAGTTTTAAACTTTCTTTTATTCTTGAAATCCACCATTTATAATTGTTTTTCTTCATAGCATCCCAATCATAAATAGGATTTCCCCATAATTGTCCTGTTGCAGAGAACATATCAGGAGGACAACCAGCTACAAATAATGGTTTCATTTCTTTTACATTCATCTTAAAGTTTTCAGGTGCACTCCAAGCATCTACACTATCTTCAGCTACATATATAGGAATATCTCCTATTATTTTTATTCCTAAAGAATTAGTATAATCCTTTAATGCAGTCCATTGTTCAAAGAATAAATATTGAACAAATGACCAAAATCCTATTTCATCCTTTAAAGATTCTTTGTATTTTTTAATTGCTTCTGGTTCTCTCTTTTTAATATCATCTGGCCATTCTTGCCATGAAACTAATTTAAAATGATTTTTTAAAGACATATATAATGCATAATCTTCTAACCAAAAAGCATTTTCTTCTTTAAACTTTTCTATTTTTTGAGCTAATTCCTTTAAATTACCCTTTTTAAAATTATCATAAGCTCTTTTTAATACTTTGTTTTTAGATTCAAAAATTGTTCCATAGTCTATTCTTTCTGGGTTATCACCATAGTTTTCCTTTTTGTAATCCTCTTCTTTTAAAATTCCCTCTTCTCTTAATATATCATAGTCGATAAAGTATGGATTTCCTGCAAAAGCTGAGAAACATTGATATGGTGAATCACCATAACTAGTGTGACCTAAAGGTAGTATTTGCCAATACTTTAAACCAGATGTTTCTAAAAACTCTGCAAATTTAAATGCTTCTTTTCCTAATGTACCTATACCATATTCACCAGGTAATGAAGCTATATGCATTAAAATTCCTGCTCCTCTGTCCATTAATTATCCTCCTAACTAAATTATATTTTTATTGTTTTGTAAATCTCTATGTTCAACTGTAGATTCTCTTTTTACAAGTTCTGTTTCTAATATTAGATTTTTATGAGTCCCCTTTTTACTCAAAATATCTAATAATAAATTTACACTTTCTAGTGCAATATCTTTTCTTGGTTGTTTTATAGTAGTAATTCCGGGATTATAATATTCACTTATATCTAACCCATCAAAACCAACTAGTGAAATGTCTTTTCCAATTATTAATCCTGAATCAGCAATAGCTTTTGCTACTCCTAAAGCCATTGTATCTGCTGTTACAAATATTGCAGATATATAATTTTTCTTTTCCTGTAAATACCTTTTCATAACCTGATATGCTATCTTTGTTGAATATTCTCCAACAAGTAACTTTTGTGTATCAAACTGTATGCCAGCTTCATCTATAGCTTTTCTATATCCCTTCAATCTAGAATAACTCATTCCTAAGTCATTTTCTTCACCAATCATTACTGCTATATCTCTATGACCTAAGTTTATTAAAAACTTTGTTGCTTTATATGCTGCCTTCTCATTGTCTATACCTACTGTTGAATAAAGTCCCCTTCCTTTAGCAACTGTAGTATTTACAGATGTTAATATAACAGGCACCTCTAAAGCTTCCATTTTTTCTGGTGTAACACACTCAAAATTACCACCAAGACATATTGCACCTTGAAGCCTTTTTTCTTTTATAAATGACCTTAAAGTGTCAATATCCTCATCAAAATTGCCATAGCTTTGCTGCAATATCATAGTATACTTAGTATCATTTATAGTATTAGCTATAAGATTTAACATTTCAGAAAAAAATGGATTAAACACACCTTTTACCAATACTCCTATATTCATAGAGTTATTTTGTTTTAAAATTCTAGCACTGTTATTTGGGATATAATTGCTCTCTTTAATTATCTTGTTAACCTTTTCTCTAGTACTCTCCTTAACATCTGGATGATTATTTATCACCCTAGATACTGTGCTAACACCAACACCTGCTAACCTGGCAACATCCTTAATATTCATTTATTAAACCTCCTAAAAGTATCCCTTTTTAGGACATTTTGGTATCGTTCCCATAAGTATGTCGTATAAAAATCCCTATGTAACATAGGAATTTTTATACATACTTATAATCTGCTAATATTTATTAAATGAGAGCTTAAACTATTAACCCTTTACTGAACCTGCTGTTAATCCAGTAGCTATGAATTTTTGTAATGCCATGAATATGATAACTATTGGTAATGAAGCTAAGATAGCTGCTGCTGAATATTCTGTCCAACATATACCTTGTGACTTATTAACAAAACTATATAATCCAATAGACATAGTCCATTTTGCTTGGTCTTTAATAATTGCTGTTGTATAAATAATTTCACTATATGCATTTATGAATGCAAATAAGAATATTACAAGTAACATGTTCTTAATTAGTGGTAAAATTATTTGAATAAATGTTTGGAAAGTAGTTGCTCCATCAACATAAGCAGCTTCTACAAGGTCATCTGGAATACCATCCATATTACCTTTCATAAGCCATACATTATATGCACTACCACCACATTGAATTAATACAAGCCATAGTAAACTATCCATACCATTAAACTTGTAAACTATACTTAACATAGCTGGTAAAGCCATTGAAGTTGGGAACATTTGAAGTATTAATAAAAACATTAACCCCTTACTTCTTCCCTTAAATCTTATCTTAGAAAATGCAAAACCTGCTGGAATTGTTAATAATAATTGAACTACTGCTATTGTGGTACAAACCTTAAGAGAATTCCATACCCAAGTTGTAAATCCCATTTCTGTAAATACTTTTTTATAGTTAACTAAAGTAAATGTTTTTGGAAAGACACTTGTAGTAAATGAGTTACCTTTTATAACTGAAGTTGTTAATACAAGTAATATTGGGAATAATACAATTATCATTAATATCCATAATCCAATTCTACATAACCATGCACTTGTCTTTTGTGCTGGTGTTAATCTATCTACATATGGTTCATATTTTACATCATTATTTTTAGACATCTGCATATTACTTTACCTCCTCAAATTGTCCAGATAACTTCATTTGTACATAAGATATCAATGCAAGTATTACGAATACTATAATTCCTAATGCTGCACCTGTTGCATATAATTCTTTCTTAACAGCGAATTTATATATAACTGATGCTAAGATATCTGTTTTACCAGCATAAATACTTTCACCTGCTGGATTACCATTAGTAACTAAGTATGCTGAACCGAAGTTATTGAAGTTAAATGAGAATGATGATATTAATAGTGGATAAGCTGTGTTTGCTAATGATGGTAATGTAATCTTTATAAATTGAATAAATTTACCTGCTCCATCAACATCTGCAGCTTCATAATAATCTTTAGGAATTGATGCTAAAGATCCAATACAAATATTCATCATGTAAGGGAATCCAAGCCATATATTAATTAATATTAACCACATTCTTGCAAAGAATGGATTTTCTAGCCATAAAATTCTATTACTATCTGACATTATACCTAATGAAACTAATATATTGTTTATAGCACCTTCTGAACCATGTAAAAGACCTTTCCAAGAAAGTATAGCAACTGTTACTGGAAGTGCCCATGGTAATATTAATATAGCTTTATAAATTGCTCTTTCTTTAACATTTTCATTATTTAAAAGTAATGCTGCTATAAGACCAACTAAAAATGAACCTCCAGTTGATAGTAAAGCAAAAATTACTGTCCATCCAAATACAGGAAATAATGATGATGAAAATTTACCATTAAAGATTTGCAAGAAATTATCTATTCCTATAAACTTCCAATTTCCATTTAATCTATTATCACCACAATAATCTGTAAATGAAATGAATATTGTATACAATATTGGTAGTACTGTAAATATAAATATTGCAATAGCTGCTGGTAATAAATAAGGTATTGCAATTCTTGTATTCTTCTTATTTTCTACTGCCATGGTAAAAAAGTCCCCTTTCAATAATTAATAAACATATTATAAGTATTTCTCAGAAAAATAAGGAGGAGAAAAACTCCTCCTATTTTCTTTATATAAAATCTTATTACATTTGATCCTTCATGTCTTGAACAATCTTAGCTGCAGCTTCTTCTGGAGTTGATTTTCCTTGAAGAACAGCCTTGATTCCGTTAGCACCTGGATCCCACATGTAAGAAACTTCTTTTACGTTTGGTGTTGGAGTAGCAAATTCTGCTTGTTCAACGAATCCTGCCATTATTTCATTAGACTTGAAGCTATCGCTTTCTATAACACTCTTAGAAACTGGCATTCTGTTTCCTTTTTCTAATAAAATATTAGCAACTTCATCATTAGATGTTAAATACTTAAGTAATGCCCATGCAGTAGTCTTTTCTTTATCTCCTGCTTGAGAGTTAACAAATGCTGCTTGTACACCTAAGAATGGTTTTGGGTTCTTTCCGTTTATTGTTGGGATAGGAGCAACTTTGAAGTTAACACCTGCTTCTTTCATTGTAGCAACATCCCATGGTCCTGAAATATAGAATGCAGTGTTTCCTGCCTTAAAGTCATCTCTTGCCTTATCTGGACTAATATCAGCTGTCATTAATCCATCATCTACTAAACTCTTCAAGAAAGTAAGACCCTTAATAGCACCTTCATTTCCTAATCCAATATCAGATGTATCTAAACCATCATCAGTGCTCTTAAATACATATCCACCTTGAGCTGATAACATTGTATAAGAATGGTAGAAGTTAGTTATGTCATATTCAAATCCTAACTTATCATCCTTAGCCTTCTTAACTAAGTCTTCCATAGTTGCTGGAACTTCTGGACATTTATCTGTATTGTAGAATAAAGCTACACATTCTTGAGCTATTGGAACTGCATAGTACTTACCATCCCACTTACCAGCTGATAAACAAGATTCTGTAAGTTTAGATTCATCAATTATTCCATCTGGAACTTCTTCTAAGTATCCTGCTTTTTGACCAGTTCCTAAGTTATCTGCTGCAATACCAAAGTATAAAGCTGGTCCTGAAGAACTCTTAGCTGCATCCATGTAACCTTGCATATCGTTTTGGTCATTTTGGAAAGTAATTTCTACTCCATTATCTTTTCCCCATTGTTGTATTATTGGATCTAAAGCATTATGCTCATCTTCAGTTAAGTGGTCCCAAACAACTAACTTATCTGCATATTCAGTTGAAGATGAACCTCCATTACTTGAAGAACCTCCATTGTTATCATCGCCTGCACAGCCTACAAATACTGAAGCCATCATCATTGTAGCCATTGCAGCTGCTAAAACTTTTGTACGTTTACTCATCATATTAAATTCCTCCTCATATTTGTCCTTAAATATATATTAAATCTTAGTTTTAAGATTCAACTCTAATTAAGTCATATATTAATTGAAACTTGTCCGAATTTGATTTAATGTTCGGCATCGTTTCCAACTCTATTTTCATTTTACTACTTCGTGCAAACATTTTCAAGTGTTTTTTCATGTTTTTTAAATTTTTTTTAATTTTTCTTCCTTAAAAAGTACAAATATAACCTTAAATAATGCTGCTTGATTAAAATCTCTAATATCAAAACCTGTATATTTTTCTACTTTGTCTAGTCTGTATATAAGAGTGTTTCTGTGAATATATAACTCCTTTGCACCCTCGCTTAAATTCAAACCACAATTAAAAAATACTTCTATTGTCTTTATCATTTCGTTATCAAGTCTAATGAACCCATCATAAAATCTATTTATAAGTTCTTTTTTCTTATAATCATTTATATTATCAACCATTTCTTCAAATATAAGATCATTTTCCCCTAATATATTAACTGAAATATTAAACTTTTTAACTAAGTCTATTTTTTTTATAGAACTTTTTAAGGCACTTCCTAAATTAGAATACCTATCTATATTGCAGTAACTTATAATTATCTTTCCACCTATATCTGATGTTATTGTTTCAAAAAGACTTTCTGCATGGTCATATATATCATCTAAAATTCCCAACACCAAAATTTTTCCTTCATATTCCATAACAACATTTCCATCTTGGCTATAACCATTTTGAACAATTGAAAAAACTTCCTCAAAGCTTTTTTCTGTATAAATATAAAGCATTTGAAATTCCTTCATAAGAAATGGATAGACTTTACTTAGTTCATCTTCTTCAATATTTTTTCCATCTATAACTTCTAAAATAATATTATATTTTCTATCATTTAATTTTTTAATATTTGTTTTTATATAACTAGATAAAAGTGGTAAAACTCGTTCATCCTCTTTTGCTACTTCTACTATAAAATCTTCATTAGCTATTTTTAATGTAGCTTGAACCAAACCATCTTTTGGACAAAAATTTGGAGATGCATAAATGTCTCCTACTAATTTTTTTAACTTAAAAGGAATTTTAGATGTTTCCTCAATTTCCTTCATAAGTTTAAATAGCATCTTCATATACACACCTCTCAAATAAATTTTAAAATTATGCTAATCTTACTTCTGTTTCTTTATCAAATACATGAATCTTAGTTGGGTCCATGTGAACTCTTGCTTTTTGTCCAACCTTTAATTCAGTTGTTCCATTAACTCTAATAGTTATATTGCTTCCTGCATTTTTAGTGTATATATAACTTTCAGCACCCATTAATTCAACAACTTCTACTCTTACTCCAATTACTTCTTCTGGTCTTTCATCTATTAATTCTTCATCATCACTTAAATGTTCTGGTCTAATACCAAATGTTACAACCTTGTCCTTTAATAAAGCTTCATTTAATTTCTTTGCCTTTTCTTCTGGTAAAAGAATCTTTTCTCCATCAAAAGTAGCATAAACCTTTCCATCTTCAAAAGATAATTTACCATCTATAAAGTTCATTTGAGGACTTCCTATAAAGCTTGCAACGAACTTATTTGCTGGATAGTTGTAAATATTTTGTGGAGTATCAACTTGTTGTACAATACCAGCCTTCATAACAACTATTCTTGTACCCATTGTCATAGCTTCTGTTTGGTCATGTGTTACATAGATAAATGTAGTTTGTAATTTATGATGTAACTTAGATATTTCTGTTCTCATTTGAACTCTTAACTTAGCATCTAAGTTTGATAAAGGTTCGTCCATTAAGAATACCTTAGCATCTCTTACTATAGCTCTTCCTAAAGCAACTCTTTGTCTTTGACCTCCTGATAAAGCCTTTGGCTTTCTGTCTAATAAATGTTCTATTTCAAGAGCTCTAGCTGCTTCTGTAACTTTCTTTTCTATTTCTGCCTTTGGAACTTTTCTTAACTTTAATGCAAATGCCATGTTATCAAATACTGACATATGTGGGTATAACGCATAACTTTGGAAAACCATTGCTATATCTCTGTTTTTTGGTTCTACATCGTTTACTAATTTATCCCCTATATATAATTCACCTTTTGAAATTGTTTCCAATCCTGCTATCATTCTTAATGTAGTTGACTTACCACATCCAGATGGTCCTACAAATACTATAAATTCCTTATCTGCTATTTCTAAGTTAAAATCCTTTACTGCACATACATCTCCTGGATATATTTTATAAATTCCTCTTAATGAAAGACTTGCCATGTTTAATTTCCTCCTTAATCTTTACCTTTAAAATTCTTTAATCTTTATTGCCATGATATTATTATACCTCTTGATATGGTTTACAGCCATTGATAAACATTACAAATAATACTTTACTTTTTTGTGAAAACCTCTAAAAAATTAGGATATATTTGCTATAAAAATAAACTTTTATCTTTATGCTCTCATTGCATCTATAGTTTCAAGACTTAATCCTGTTCCCTTTATAATTATTTCTATTGGCACATTCATACATAATAAATTTCTTACTATTATATTAACTCCACTATTATCAATAAACCTTCCTATTTCTTCTATAGAAAGACCAGATGCTTCTGATATTAATTCTATAGATACATTCATTTTTAAAAGATTTCTTATTATTTCTCCAACTTTTCCTTGTTCAACTTCCACCTCATTAAGTTTTTCAGAATTTATTATAATGTCAGCAACTCTTTTAAGTTTTAATCCTGTAACTTGAACAATACTTTCAATAGAAAAGTCAAGTTCCCACATTTTCCTTACTATAGATGAAAAGATTTCATTTTCTCTAATATTTATTAATCTGTTAATAGGCATATCTACTGCTTTTGATATATCTTCTATTGGCATATTAGTACTTATTAAATCACTTACTACCCTTTTATATTTTGAAGTAATTTTATCTTCTTCAGGTATAGGTTCAAATTTGTTTTCTTCTTTTTGTGAAAATTTTTCATTTCTTATAACTTGAAATCCATCTTTTTTATCATTTTCAATAGGCTTTTCACTAACAGCAATAACTTCTTCCTTCTTTATTTCATTTTCACAAACTTTTTCTTCTTTAATAATATCCTTCTCTATGTTTTTATTGGTTATTTTATTTTTTTTATCTTTAACAAAAGGACTTAAAATTTTATTCTTTAATTTTATTAATTTTCTATTAACTTGTCTTTTTTTCACAATATATGTCCCCCCTAAAGTACAATAGAAATTTTCTTTAGTTATTTTACCCTAGCCTCTCTTTATATAGTATTTTCTAACCATAATAACCATTGCTTCCATAGATATTACCATTACTACTGCTAAAATTAATGCTTGTGTATATATTGGGTCTTCTGTTCTTACTATTTCTTTATCATTAGCATTAGATGATTTTTTATTTGTTGTATTTTTATTTTCTTTTTCATACTCTTCTTTACTTAAAGTTGATTTATATACTTTAGGATTAAATATATATGTATATCTTTCAACTATTCCATCTTTATTTGTGTCTTCTTCCCCTTCTACTGAAATGCTCATTTTAAAACTTACATATGTATTTAATCTTAAATAGACGTTTTTTACTCTAAGCTTTAACCCTTTTAGTTCACTTAATTTTCCTGAAAAAATATGAACCTTTCCATATTCCTTATCATCCATAACTATTTTTACATTATAATTACTAATAATACCCTTTTCTATAGCTTCTTCTAAGGTATAATTTTCTCCAAAACTTGTATTTTTTATATAACTGTCATCAAACTCAATATAATCTACATATCCCTCTTCATTCCATGTATTGTTTATTGTAAATTCATGGTCTTTCCCATTTATAGGACACCAAAACTCTTCCCCACCAAGGTCTTTGTCTTCGTCAGCCATAACATTTATATAAGGAATACTTATAAGAGAACTTATTAATGCAAGACATAGGAAAAAAATCACACCTATATATCCTATTTTTTTCATAAAAACTCCTCCATTACCCATTAATATTCTTTATTATAACATATGACCTTCTTATAATAAATTCAAAAAAAATGTGCAAACATTATGTTTGCACATTTTTTATAGCTATTTTATAGCTCCAAAGTCTATAGATATAACATCTGTCTTCTTTAATGGTTCTATTTCTATAACAGATATAACATCCATTGGTAAATTTACAATTTCTGAAACTTCTTCTTGTGCCAATCCCATTTGTAATAAATTTTTTGCTATTTGAATTATGTCATCATTTCCTTTAAGCTTCATAATTCTGCTTATGGCTAATCCTGTTGCTTCTGCAATATACTTAGAAGATATTTTCATATCTATTAAATTCTTTGCTATAGCTTCCATTTCTATATCTTCTTTAACTGTTCTAATTTCCTCTAAAGTTAAACCAGTTGCTTTTATTATATTTGCCATTGGCATTTGCATAGTTAATAAGTTTCTAACTACATCTGCCACTGTATTTTCTTCATAGTCTTCATAATTTACTGGTTCTTCTGAAACATAAGCTTTAACTTCTCCAACTGTTAATGCAGTAGCATGAGCTATATCCTCATATGCCATTCCCATAGAATATAAATTCTTAGCTATTGAAATAACTCTATATTGTTCTTTTATTCTTTCAACTCTTGTTACCTTTAATCCAGTTGCTTTTGCTATTTTTTCTAATGACATATTAGCATCTATAAGTTTTCTAGCTATACTTAATATTCTTTCATCTTCCCAATTTTCATCAAAAGAAACTGACTTTTCTTCAGACATTATTTCATTTAATCTTTCTTCACTTAATCCAGTTGCAAGTTTTACTTCATCCATTGCCATATTCATGTCTAGTAAATTCTTTGCTATAGTTACAACTCTATCTGCATCTTTAAGTCTATTTACTTTTTCTAATGCAATTCCTGTAGCCTTTACAATATCTTCTGAAGTAATATTTATTCCTGCTAAAGTTCTTATAAGTTTTAACGTTCTATCACTTTTAGGCTTTGAAGGTTTCTTCTTTTCTTCTACCTTTGGTGCTTCAAAAGGATTCATTCCTTGATTAATATCTTGTTGATTTTGTTGTACATACCCCTTTGAATTTTGATACATAAACTCATTTTGTTGTTGATTTGGTTGTACATTTTGTTGCATATATTCATTTGTTTGTCCATAACCATTTTGTTGGAAATTTGGTTGTTGTATATTCTGTTGACTATAACCATTTGGTTGTTGTATATTTTGTTGACCATAGCCATTTTGTTGAAAATTAACATCTTGTCCAACATAAGCATTTGGCTGTTGCACATATCCATTTTGAACAAATCCGTTTTGCATTTGCATTCCTTGAACTGCTGCCATATTGTTTTGAAGATTTGGCATATTTTCACTTACCTTTGATGTCTTTACAATATTTTTATTTTCTTCTAAAGCATCTTCAAGCTTTTTATTCATATCTTCAATTTCTTTCTTTCTTGCTTCATCTAAAAGCTTTTGAGCATCTAAAATTTTCTTTTTTTCCTCTCTAAGCTTAGTAAGTTCTGCAATTAAATCTATTCTATCATCTTCATTATCATCTATAATAGGTTCTGTTACTTTTGCAAACTTTTTCTCTTCATGAATAGTAGCTTTTTCTTTAGGAACTTCTGCTTCATTTTTCACTAAGTTTTGAGAAACTTTTTCTTCTTCCACTATATCTTCTTTTGGCTCTTTCTTAATTAAATTTAAATTACCAATAGGAAGTTTTTTCTTCTTAGGCTTTTCCTCTACAGTAGGCTTTTTATACTGCATTTCTTCTTCTTCTTCTTCATTTCTATCCTTTTTAGGTTCAGTTATCTCCCAGAATATAACTGCTAATATAAGACCAACTATTAATATAATACCTGTTGTTGATGATAAAAACTTCATTACCCAACCTAATTTAGGAATTGTAAGAATATGCTTACCTATAATATCATCCTTTGTTATAGGGTCATCTGCATTAGTATTACTTGAAGAAATACCTTGAGTAATAACTTGGTCTCCATCAATACTTATAATTTGGTGAGTAACCCTTTCCTTATCACCTGAATCTGTTGTACGAACATAGGTAACAACATCTCCAACCTTATAACTATCTCTATTCTTTTTAATTACTGTAATATAATCTCCTGGTTTAATCTCTGGTTCCATTGACCCAGTTAATACTACTTCATTCATATAGTGAGATATACTATAAATAGTCGAATTATTTGCTGCAAGATTACCTATTAAAACATAGCCTAAAACTATACAAATTAAAATAAAGCCAACATTTTTTACTATAGCCATTGTATTTTTTGAGTCTTTACTTTTTACTCTTGCCATGTTTTCTTTCCCCCCTTTTATAATATGTTTCCATTATATCACATATTTTCATAGGAATGAATACGTTTCGACTTTTTTTTAGGATTTATTTTGAAAATTTTGTTTCATTTCTTACATTTATGCTATTTAATATTTTATTATCCTTATAGTTTCACCTTTAATTATTATGGTATTACATCACTAAAAGTAATATTGTCAATATATATATTCCCCTTTGCCCAATATCCTATCCATATACAAGTTATAGAATTAAAATCAAAATTTTCTGGTTTCCATATTCCATTTTCCTTAGTTGTGTTTTTTTGAAGATTTAATAAATCCACACAAATAGTTTTCCATTTTCCACTTTCTATTTTATTATCATACTTAAAAGAATCTGCTGTAAAATTTTCACACCATCCCGCTATTTGATTTCCCTTTGAATCTCTTAAAGCAACAAAGGGTGAACCTTCTACCCCTTCACTTTCATTAAATATATCAAAAATTAAATACTTATCTATATAAGAAGATAAATTTAAAACTTCCCCATTATCATACATTATCTTTGTTCTAAAATCTTCAGGCTTATCTTTATAAGAATTTTTTAAATCTACATTTAAAACTACTTTATGATTATCATTAATCATAACCCCATCTTTAATAAAATCAAAGCTATTTCCTTCAATACATTCTATTTTGCTATCATCATTCCAAGAATTATAAAGAGTTCCTTGGTAGATTTGTTTATTATCTTCTTTAATATCCTCTTTATTTTCTTCTTCATCTTTTACTGTATCAGATGAAACACTAACACTACTTTCACTAGAAGTTTCATTATTTACTAAAGTTTCAGTTGAAACCCTAACCTTATTTCCTGCAATATTTTCTAAATTTATAAATCTATTATAAACAAAAATTCCTGCTGCTAAAATAATTCCTACTACTACAACAAAATTTATTATAGATAGTATATTCCCTGTTTTTTTAATAGGATCGTTTTTATAATTTTTAAGAACACCTTTAGGATATGAATTAATCATTATTACAATAGAAATAAGCATAAAAATTAAAGATACCCCTAAAAATATTAATCCAGTTTTTAACCCTTTGAAAAAGGATAGATAAGTAATACTCATCATTATAATTCCTGGCAATATTGTTATAGTATTAAAGGTGGTTTTCTTTCTTTTATTCATATTATTTGTAACTACTCTATCATAAATTCTCCATATAATAACTATAGTTAAAACTGCTGCTGAAATTATATAGGTTATTTCTAAATTCATAATATCAAACTTATAATCATATAAAAAACTTGATATAGTAATACTTACTAATATAAAAGTAATCATAAACCTAAGCATATCTACAATATTAAGCTTTCTATGTCTCATATTTTTTCCAATAATAAAATGCTTTATAATTAAAAACATTATAGAAGCTATTGATAAAATTAAAAAAGCTATAGAAAAATAATTAACCCCATCTTTAAACATATAAAAGCCAATTCCAGAAGCTCCACTTATAATTAAAAACATAATTAATAATACAATCACCTGAAATACCATAAAAATCCCCTTTACTTCAAAACAAAATATTTATTTTATAGCATTTTTCAAAAATTCCTTAGCTCTCTTTCTCTCTTTTTCTAAAACAGATTCAACATTATCAAAATTCATTTCAAATGCTTTAGAATTTGATGTAATATTATTTGCTAATCTATCTTGCATACTAAATAACTTAAGTAATGTATCAATTCTTGAATTCATAGATTTCCCTTTACTTTTTCTCTCAAAAACCACAAAAGGAGTATTTAAAATTATTGAAAATACACATCCATGAAAAGAATCTGTACACATAAGTTCACAATTATCAATTAGGTACACAAATTCACTTGGGTCTACAGAATATATGAATTTATTTTTTTTATCTAATAAATTTATAACTTTTAAATTTTTTTCCTTTGCAAAATCTTCTATCTTTTTCTTTGTTTCATCTGAAGCTGGTCCTAAAAAATAAGTAAGAATAAATTTTTGTTCTAAATTTAATTTAGGTTTTTTAGCTATAGAACGCCATTCTTTATTAGTAAGCATTAAGGTTGGGTCTACTAAAACAGTTGCTTCTCTACCTGTTAAATCTTTTACAATATCAGCTCCTGCTTCCTCTCTAACAGAAATATAATCTAAACCATTAATCCATTCCTTATAATTAGCTTTTTTCTCTTCTGGAATCTCACTTATTCCAAAACTAGCTGAATATGATATTCTTTGACCTTTTTTAGCAAAAGTTAAAAAATCAAGTTTAGAATTAAAATAAAAAGATGGATTCCATACCTGGTCACTTCCACATACAAAATAATCATAGAAATCTGGTAAATCTTTTGGAATATTGGTTTCTGTTACAGAATATTTGCTTTTTTTAACATACTTCTTATCAAAATCATGAAATCTCTTTTCTCTTAAAAATGTATTAAGTTTATTTTTCTCAAAACTACTCATATTATAATAAACACTTGAAATTATGTTTTTAATAAAAACCTTATATGGCTTTGTAATAACTCTTTTATTGATATTATTTATTGTTTCTGCTTCACAACCAATAGATTCTAAAACCTTTTGAACTGCATAGTTTTGTAGCCTATTTCCATAATTAGGCTTGTCATTTGTTATAGTCATTATTCCTACTTTCATTTAAATCTCTCCATCTTATTATCTTCTAATTTATTTTTTTATTTTATAATTTATAAAAAATTTTGGAGAAATGTATATAAGCAAACAATTTCTAAGCACTCCAAGTTTTTTATAAAATCTAGCATAATATTTTATATATTTCTTATTCTTTTTTATAACATCTAATACCTTTTCATAGGCATCATCACTTATTCTATCAGCTTTCTTAAACTTAATAACCTCATCAATATTATACATAATCTTTGTAGCAACATATATATGTATTTCTTTATTCATATTTTTATCATTATAATATTTTTCCATATAGTCATTAGTTCTCAAAGCAGATTCTAAGGAATCTATTCTAGATAAAGTAAACTTTTGTACTGCTGAATCATCTCTTTCACAATAATTAAATAATACTTTATTTAAAACAATACCTTTATTTGAATTACATAAAACTTTAATTATAAATTCATGGTCTTCACCATATCTTGCTCCTTCTGTAAATTTAATATTGTTTTTTATAACAATAGATTTCTTTACAGCAAATGCACAAATATGGTACATAAACTTATAATGCAAAAGGTCTATTAACATTGTTTTTGAATCCATAACCACATTATATTTATTATAATCTGCAAATTTTTTCCTACTCTTATATTTAAAGAACATAATATCAACATCATTTTTTTCTACTGTTTCTATTATTGTTTCACAAAGAGTATCTTCAACATAATCATCAGAATCTAAAAAGTACAGAATTTCCCCATTAGAGTTTTCTATTCCAACATTTCTTGCAACGCTTACTCCCTCATTTTTCTTTTTTATTATCTTATATTGTATATTACTTTTAGATAAGATTTTCTTTGCAGTTTCTGAACTATTATCTTTAGAACCATCATCTATAAATATAATTTCAAAATTATCACATGTTTGATTAATTAATGAATTTAAGCTTCTTTCTAACCAATTTTCACAATTATAACATGGAATAATAATACTTATCTTCTTATAATCCATAACTTGTCCTTTCTTGTTATATATAATACTATTCTTATTTCTTTAAAAACATCTATATTTTATCATAAATATTAAATAAAAGAAAATGTATTATTATTTACTTTTTGTAAAAAATAAAAATGGAGATGTTATATTAGTAGCTTTTAGCAACTAATATAACACCTCCATAAAAATTTTCTAATCACTTAAGATTATAATGAGAATAATCAACTCTTCTATTTGCTAATATCCACTATACTTCTCAGTAATTTTATATTTAATCCTATCTGTTATTACTACAGTTTTAGCACCTTCTGGTATATTTATATTTTCTGACCATTTTTCATCTCCTTTATGGAAAATTAATAAAATACTTTTATCTATTGCTTTTACATCACTAGGAATATAAAAATAATTTTCATCAGTATTTACTGACCAAGTTGATGGTATTGCCCTATTCTCTTTCCAGCTTCCATTTATATCTGCACCATCATAACTTATATATAATTTAGCTTCAGTAATCCAACTTGAATGAGGTACTATTACTTTAACTCCTTCATAAGCTATCTTATATATATAATTTATAATTGTCTCTCCACTAATTATTCTCACATCGCCAACATTAACTGTTTCATTATTAAAAGTAACCTTTTCAAAAGCATATTTATTACCAATATCCTTTTGTTGTTTAATTTCATATTCACTATTGATATATTCATGTTCAGAATCTGCAAGAGAATTTCCACTTTCATCAATATAGTTTATTGTCACATTACACTTATTATAATAATATGTTACAGTTTTATTAGAATCATAAGTTCCAGTAAATGTTTTATTTTTATTTATATTATAATAAGAACCATTATACTGAATTTGTTCCTTAGCTGTTATTGAATAAGTATCTGTTGATTTTCCATAATGTTTTTCAGTACTAAGAATTATATCTTTATTAGTATTATCACGATATTCTACAGTAACACATTTTAATTTTTTATATTTAAATGTTATTTCTGTGCCTTTTTCACTATACTTAGCAGTAATACTAGAATCCCCATCAACTTCATAACCTTCTATGTCTTTAGCTTTTATTGTTGTTGTTTCTCCATCCATACCTTTATAAGTATCACTACCAATTACATTATTATTTTCATCAACATAGTTTACTTTTATTGAACCATTTGCTGCCACAGTATTTTCTGTTGAACCATTAGTACAAATATATACTCTTTGAGTACTAAAGTAATATAACGCTCCTGAGGTATTATTTTTGTTATCACTTACTGTTATAGTTGACTGTTTTAATTTTTCTAACTGTTCTTTTTGCAAGATAACCCCTTTCCATCCAGCAAATGGTGTTTTATCAGCTTCATAAGATTTATCTCCTACTTTTATTGTTGTTGAATTTCCCCAATATCCAGTGTCTGGAATTTCAAAATTAATATTAGGCTTTATATTTTCCATAGTAACATTTATTGTATTTAATCCAACTTTCAAATCTGTTGTTACTACTTTATCTTCATATCCCTTGCTTATAACAGTTATACTACTAGCACCTGCATTTGCTTTAAAATCATACTTTGAAGCATTATTACAATGAAGCTTATTATCATTCCATATTGCATAAACATCATCTAATATATTCCCTGATGTATCCTTTGCAATAATTTTAACTTCTGCTACGCCTTCAACAATTTGTCCAGTAGATTGTCCTTCTTTAAAAGAATCTTTGTAATTTTCACCAGTTCCATCTTCATTCCATGCTGGGTTATTTTCTTGTGTAGCTTTTGCTATAAGATTTCCCTTTATATTAAGAGTAATATTATTATTATCATTTCTTAAATTTTTTAATATTAACTTATAAGTTACTTTGTATTTAAAGTTAGGTTGTAAAGCTAATGTACAGTCAGCATTTTTTCCTTCAGTTCCACTATAAACAATAGGTTTTTCTGAAGTATAAGTTTTAGTTTCTATACTACTTTCTGTACCATCATCATTAACTTTTATTTTTTCAACATTTATTTCTACTCCAAACTTTTCTCCATCAATATCGCTTCCTCCTGATGAACCACCTTCCTCCATAGTAACCTTAGGTATTTCAATGTTATTCTTTAAAGTACCATCAGAATTGTATATATCTGAACTTATATAGTTTTGTGAAACATAACCAGATTTACTAAAAACTAAATCAATAATACCTGGAGTAATATTTAATGAATAACTTCCATTTTTATCAGTTGTGATAGAAGTTCCATCACCTGCAACTACAGTTACTCCTGATATACCTTTTCCTTTACTATCTACTACTGTTCCTGAAACATTCATCTTAGTTCTAGAAGAAGTTTCAGCATTAACTGTAAGTTTTGCAAAGTCTATACAATAAGAATCTCCTGATGTTCCTATTCTTGCATCATCAATAAGCAATTGTAACCCTTCATTTGCTCCAGTACCTGCATATTTTTTTATTAAATATAAATATTTTTGAGGTACATTGAAATTAATAAGTTGACCAGCTGGTCCACTTTGACAAAGACTATTTATAAGCTTTGAAAGTTCTGGTACTTCAACACCACCTAAAGTTGCTGTAAATCTACTAGTTGAATCATTGGAAAAATGATTTTCTTGTTCATCACCTAATATGCTTTTATCTGCATCTCCACTTTGAAAATCATCAACATACATTTGAATTACAGCAGAAGTAACATCTTTTTCATCATCTATTTGTGCATACTTAAAAGTTATTGGTTGAGGTGAATTAAGAAAAGCCCAGTTTTTTCCATCAAAATTTTTATCACTAACATTAACATACACTTGCTTTGGATCCTTCCCACCAATACCTCTTACTCCTCTAACTGATCTATTAGTATATCCATCCCAATAAACTCTATATCCCTTAGGTATTTTAGTGGAGTTAATAGTTACATCTCGTTTTAAGACACCAACTGTATAAGCTCCTGAATTTCCTCCAACTGTAAAGTCCTTATTAAATACAATACCTTCTTTAAAAAAAGCTTTTTTATCTTTATCTCCTAAGTACTGATATAATTCAAAATTGTTTCCAAGTAATGTATCAGTAGCATTGTTTCCAGAACCTGTATGATTATTCATATTATTTGCTCCAATTACATTCTCTATAAGATTATAAAATCCACTTGGACACATACGTCTATCAGTTCCTGTTGCATCATAATTAGTTGGATATACATTTAATCCATTATCTTTATCTTCTCCTTGGCCTGAACAATAATCTGTACGGTTATACCTTATTCCAGAATATACATCATAATTGGTTACTCCTCCAAATCCATATCCAAAATTATCTATATCTCCTACAATAACTTCAAAGGGTTCACAGGGAATTTTAGTTGTTATATTTTTTATTTCTTCTCCATCTATTGATGTAGTTAATTCATAATCAGCTAATAAATCAACATTTGTTGTTAAGTTAGAAGTTGATTCTAATGTTACAGGGCCAAACTCTGCTATATCATTTTCTTTAGGATTAGTAATTGTATTTTTATTAATAATTTCTCCACCATTTTGAGTTATTTTCCAAGTGGAAGGAGAATCACTAAATTTTATACCAACACTACCATTCTTAATATTTAATTTAGAATTAGAACTGTTATTTCCTAATAAACTATCAAAATTAATAGCACTATTAAAATAAGCGGAGGTTGTCATAGTTGTCATACTAACTATTATTATTGAAACTAATAAAATTATTTTCTTTGATATCTTTTTTTTCATATAAAACTACCTCCTTCTTTAATTAATATTATATTGGTTTCCATTCATATAATGATAGATTCCATCAGAAGTTTTATAATAACTACTATTATAAACAGATATAACTCCATTATCTGTAATACTATTTTGGGGACTTATATAAACTTCTTTTATATTTTCACTTTTTTTAAATCTAAAACTATTTCTTACTTTATTATTTAATTTAGAATCCCAATTTCCATCTAATACATAATAAGTTTCTTCTTCTGTCTTAGCACCATTTCTTAAATTATCCCATCTATAAATTTTCATATATAAATAGTTATTAGTAAACATTGAACTAGGAATTTTAAATTCATACCATATTCCATTTGGATTTAATTTTTCCATAAATTCATTAGGTTTACTAACCATATAAGATTTATATTTAGTTCCACCTTCCCCACAAGAGTTTTCGCTATCTGAACTATTAAATTCTAAAAATAATCTACCAGCACACATTTTTGTTTGATCAAAATAAACAACTATACCATCATAATCTTCCTCAGTTGTTTCTCCATCTCCAGTTTCAGGACCACTTTCTCCTGTTCCTCCGCCAGATGATTGTAATTTGGTATATTTTATTTCTAAATTTTCAATAGGCTTTTTATCAGTTTGTGCAGTAAAATAAGCTAAAGTTCCTCCTAAATTAAATACTACAATTATACAAACAAATATCATTCCAAAAGCTCTAATAGCTTCCCTTTTCCCTAAATTTTGTATTCTAGCTCTCATTTTAAATATATTTACTCTAGGTTTAACACTAATAACTCCTGCTAAAACAAGGCTAGAGAATGTTATTGATATTATTAAGAATAACATTCCTACTTTAAAGTTGTATAAGAATCCTCCACTTGTTATACTTACCATAGCCATTGTAGTTAAAAGTATTATCATTTTTTCATTAAAGCTTGTTTCAAATCCTGCTATTTTATCGTATATCTTATGTTTTGATTTTACTCCTAATACTAGCATAAGCATACTTGTTGTAAATAGCATTGATATTATTAAGAATACTATTCCTGCTTTAAGATTTTTTAAGAAACCTCCACAGGTTAAACTTACCATAATTATTGTACTTAATAGTATTATCATCTTTTGGTTAAAGGTTGTTTTTACTCTTATAACTTTTCCAATAGCTGAGTTTTCTTCTTTAGCTTCTATTACTATTAAATATAATGCTAAGGCTGAAATAATTGAAACAATTAAGAACAAAATACCTGCTTTAAAGTTTTGTATAAACCCTCCACAGGTTAAACTTACTAATATTAATGCAGTTAATAGAATAAACATCTTTTCCCCATTTGTTCTCTCTGCTAATATTACTTTTTTAATTTCTCCCCTTTTAGAATTTATTCCATACATTAATAAGAATGTAATTGCTACAAAAACTATTGAAACAATTAAAAATACAATTCCCATTGTAAAGTTTTTAACAAAACCTCCATAGGTTAAACTTACTAAAATAAGAATTGATAATACTACAATTGCTCTATCATTAAAGGTTCTTCCTTCTCCAACAAGTTTATCTGCACCCTTTGCAATATATTTCATTATAAATAAAAGTAATACCAATCCTAAGGATACTCCAAAAGATATTCCTAAAAATTTCATTCCAACTTTAAAATTATCTAAAAAACCAGAACAGGTGACACCTATAATAACTAAAGTAATTAAAGCTATAAGCCCTGCTACAAGTTTCTTATTACTTTTTTTATTCATTAAGCATCACCTCTCATTTTAAAAAACTTTCTATAATCTTCTTTTATTTTTCTTCCTGTTGATAAAAACATTATTTCTAAACTTATTACCATTATTATAGCTAATATTGTCATTGAATAATAATTTTGGTCACCAGTTTTTACAGGTACTTTATTGCTACCTCCACCATCTTCATATCCACCATTATTACTATTTCCTCCTGAACTACTTCCACCACCATTATTATTTCCTCCTCCTGGATTATTAGGATTACTTGGATTGTTTGGGTTGTCTGGATTGCTTGGATTATCCGGATTACTTGGATTTGGATTATCTGGTGTTGTTGTATCTGGCTTAGGTGTTGGTGTATCTGGATTTGGTTTTGGAGTACTTGTTTCTGGTTTATTTGGATTTGGTTTATCTGGTTCAGGTTTATCTGGATTTGGTTTGTCTGGATCAGGTTTATCTGGCTCTGATGGATCTGTTGGAGTTGGATTTATTTTATATGCATGAGGATAAAATACATAAATATATTGCATATCTTGATATTTATTTCCTGACATTGCATCAAAGGATATATTTATACTAAAATCAACTACAGTATCAAGCTTCATAAAAATATCTTTCTTTAATAAAACCCTTTCATCAGCTAAATCCATAAGCTTTCCATTATATATAACCTCTTTACCATATCTACTATCATTTAATTTTATTACCACATCATAACCTTGAATTAATCCCTTTTCTTTAGCTTCTTCTAAAGTAAATTCTTCTCCTGTTGCTGTATTTCTTATATAGCTTCCACTAAATTTTAAATAATCAAAATAGCACTCCTGTCCCCAAATATTCTCTATAGTAAAGCTATGAGTCACAGAATCTGCTGGTGCCCAAAAGCCATCTTTTTCTAAGTTAAATATTTCTTCAGCTTTTACAGATATTGCAAAGTTGCTGAATAATGATAAGCTGAATACTAGTAGACATACTTTTAAAACACCTATTAACTTTTTAGCCACTATCTCAGCCCCCTTTAAATGAAACTCCAAAACTAATTTTATCTACTAGAAAATCAAATCTATTTTTTCTTTATTCTATTTAAAATAACTTTTTATCTTATTAATTTCTTTTTAAAATAAATTAAACTTCCCCTCCCAATCCATAATCCTCTATGCATATGGGAGAGGAAGTCTTTTTAATTAAATATTAAATTTATATTTTTATTAGTCTTGGAATGGTTGAGTGTCAGTTCCATCAACGTTCCATCCTGGATTATTTTCTTGAGTAGCTACTATTGTAAATAACTTTCTAATATCTACACCTTCATCTCCAGCATCTGAAGAAACAGTATTTTTATCTTGATATTTATTTTCAGTTAATAATGGTAATTCAAAACGAATTGTTAATCCAAACTCTTTTTGTGCTAATTCAGCTCCACCTGCTGCGATTTCATCTGCTGTAGCTGGTTTTACTGCATAAACTGTCTTTACTATATTCTCTAATATTTGTGCAAACTCTGTTTTTGAATTATCATATGCATTCTTTTCAGTTGTTTGTGCTGTTTGAGCTTCTGCAAGACTTGCTACTTTTGGGTAATAAGTCGCAAAATTAGCGTCTGTTAATGTAACACCATATGAAGCTGGCTTATTTAAGTTTGGATAACCTGCACTACTTAAGTCATAAGTTACGCCATTTATTCTCACTATCCAACCAGCTTTTGCTAATTTAGCAAATTCATCTAGTACACTATCTAATATTTTTCCATTTTCATCTCTTTGTACATCTATCTTTATGTTAGTTGTAATGTTAGATTTGTTAAGGAATGTTAAACCAGATCCATCTACATTAGTTGCATCTGAAGCAACACCTGCTGTAGCAACACCTAATACAACTGCATCTCCTGGTCTTGCATTAGTTATAACTCCTGTTACTGGTGCACCAATTTTTACTCTATTTGTAGCTATAGTACCACTTGGGTAAACTGTGTCAACATCTTCCCATGCATCTGCCATTTTAGATGTTCCCTTATAACCAACACCTGTTATATCCATTGAACGATTTTTTGCTTCAAAAGCTGCAGCATCTAATGCTCCATATCCTGCAATACGAGCCACATCATATGTCCAGTTACTTGCAACATCGCCAATTGCTGATGTTTTAATCTTACCATCAATTTCAACATGACCATTAGTAATGTTTAATGTATTTTGTGCATCAGCATTTTTATCCATAATATTTGATAAATCTGTCTTGCTATTGAAGTAAGCGAATGTTCCAGAAGCACAAACTGTAGCTCCAATTAGTAATGCTGCAACAACTTTTCTTGATTTTTTACTTATCATAATTAAAACCCCCTAAAATGATATTTTTAGAATATCTAAATTTAAATTACTTACGAAATCTCAAACCTTACATTATAGATTATTCTCTGTTTTTTTAACATTTAGAATATTCTGTATTGTAATAGTTTTCCTTTCCATGTCATTATTGTATAACTTTCTCTGACAAATTGCAAGTCTTTTTTTAAACTTTTTTGAGATTTTTTTGAATTTTTGTCGAAGTAAAAAGATGTAGACTCTGTTAATGCTGATTTTATCTAAGTTTTTGTCATTTACTTTAGACTTTCTTTGCTCTTTTATCTTTTTATGGAAACTAAATTTTAATTAATCTATAATTTTAGTATGTTGGTGTCCAATAAATTTCCAATAAAAAAAATAGAAACTCAATTAAATATCAAGTTCCTACTTTTATAAATGATATATTATTTTTAACCTATAATGTGCCAATTATTTTCTAAATAAGTTCTTTGCGTTTTTACGTGTTAAAACTGCTGCATTTAGGGCTACTACTACCATTAATGCTAAAGCTATTGTTGATATTAAATCTCCTGTTTGTACTAAATGAGGTTCTCCTGGATATTCTCCTTTTCCATTATTTGTATTATTGTTACTTCCATTATTATTTCCATTATTGTTTCCACTATTATTGTCATTATTATTTGGTGTTGTTGTTTCATTTCCACTTGGTGTTGTTGTATCTGGTTTTGGAGTGCTTGTTTCATTTTCATCTGGTGTTGTTGTGTCTGGATTTGGTGTTGTTGTTTCATTTCCACCTGGTGTTGTTGTGTCTGGTTTTGGAGTTGTTGTTTCATCTCCTCCATCATAATCTGGTTTTACAATTATTCCTTCATTTGCTATTAATGGTTTTATTACTTTATATATTGTGTTTTGTCCTAATTGGTTTGGATATGGATCTAGATAGTATCTACTTTGATCCACATTAGTTAATCCTCCAACTTTAAATGCACTATATATATCTGCTACTATGTAATTTCTTTCTCCAAAATGAGTAGCATTATTTGTTATAACTTCATTAATTTCTTGAATATATTCATCAATTAAATCACCTATACATACATTTCCAACACTAACATTACTATATGGATTATAAATATTAGTTACTATTACAAATCCACCATTTGACCTTTCTCTTATTTCTTGTGCTATTTCACTTAAATTATCTGCAAATTTATTAACAGATTCTTCAAAGGCTACATTTTTAAAGTAATCACTTAAACCTATCTTTATATTTTTTGAATAAGTTTCTAATTGTTCCTTTGATGCAGAAGAAAGTTTTGTTTGAATTGCTCCAATTATATCCTCTGTATGTCTTACATCTACTAAAACAGCTTCTCCTATAACATTTACAATTGGAGCCATTATATCATTGTATCCAATAGAAACAGTTGAAAAAGTAGCATTTTTTAAATTAAAATCTTGCTTTCCAGACTTAATTAACTCTAAAAGGTCAGCACTTGTCATACTTTTTGCTGCTAATGTAAAAGGAACTGTATCAACAGCATAACCAACCCTTTCTACATAAGCTGTAACATTCTTACCTGAATTTACATATCCAGTTACCATTCCATCACCAGCTGCAAAATACAAATCAGTTTTTGTAGCAGCCCCAGCAAACACTGGAATAGCTAAAATCATACTCATTGTTAAAAGAACTGCTAAAATTCGTTTAAATTTCTTCATATTATAACCCCCTATTTTAAAACAAAATTATACATATATCTCACTTAAATTTAATAATAACACTTTTTTGAATAAATTTCCACCCAAAAATTTTATAAAAAAATAAGAACCCAATTAAGCATCAAGTTCTTATTTTTATAAATCATATATTAACTTTTACTAGTTATTTATTACCTTGTTCCATTTCCCATTCTTTTCTAAGTTTTTTCACCTTATCTAAGTCAATTTTTATCTTTTTTGAGATTGTTTCATCATCTAAAACATCAAATAAATTTTTTGCATTTTCAATTTTATTTTTTTCAATTCCTTGCTCAATTCCTTGTTTAATTCCTTGTTCAAGACCCTGTTTAAGTCCCATTTGCAGGCCTTCTTTTTCAGCTTTTTCTCTAAATTCTGTAAGAATAAACATATTATTAGCAACCATAACTTCCACATCCTCTCTTTTTGATTCTAAAATCTTTATTGCAGATTCTGCTAATTGATTATCTATTGTATTTTTTATCCAATGCTTTATAGCTCTCATTTCAACTTCACGTGAACTACTCTCCACTTGTAGAAGTGGGAGCTTCTTGGTCAATATACCCAATGGTACAAGTTTACCCAAGCTAATAAGGTTAAATTGTTTCTACTTTTCGATTATCTTATACCATAAATTCACTTTAAATAACTATATTAATTTTTTGAAAATTTCCATAAATTATTGATGAAGTCTTTTTATTACTTTATATGGCTATAACACTTTCCATTATCATTTCTTTTTAAGAATCTTATTACAAAAAAAGCAAAGAAACTGAATTTCTTCAGCACCTTTGCTCTATATTTATATAGTACTATTTTTTATTATATAAGTTTTTTCCCACACTCTGGGCAGAATTTTGCTCCATTTGTTTTTGTTCCACATTCTGGGCAGAATTTAGGTCCTTGACCACTTCCTCCTTCAGATGGTTGTTGTTGATAGTTTTGTTGTTGAACATTTTGTTGTCCTTGATTATTATTCATATTGTTCATATTATTCATCATTTGTTGTCCCATCATCATGCCCATTTGCATTCCCATCATATCAGATGCCATGCCACCACCTTGCATTTTTCCTTCTGCCATAGCATCAGTCATCTTTAATTTTTGGTACTTGTTTACATCATCCACCATATCTTGAGCTGACATTGTGTTCATCATCTTTTCCATTTCTTCTGGAATTGTTATTCCACCTATTGCAAAGTTTGTAACTTCAATACCTATTTTAGACATATCCATATCTAAATCATCTTTAATTCCTGCTGCAATTGCATCTGAAGTTATTTGAAGATTAAATATGTCCTTGCCTTCCTTTGCTATCCACTTCATTAATTCTTGAGGAAGAATTGACATAATTCTTTCTTTAGCTTCATTTATTGAATATTGTTGCTTAACTCCTGCTATTTTATCAATAAATGTCATGTAATCTGTTAATTTAAAACTAAAATTACCTAAAGCTCTTATAGGAATTCCTCTTCCTGTTCTTTCATCTTTCATATATACAGGCTTTTGAGTCCCCCACTTCATTGTAAATTCTTTTGTATTTATAAATAAAACTTCTGCTCTAATTCCACTATTAAAGCCAAACTTAAATCCTTTTAAAGTTGATAAGAAAGGTATTATTTGTGATTCTATATCATAACTTCCTTCATCTTTAAATACACCTTCAACCTTACCATTATACATAAATATAGCATCTTGACCTGGACGTATTATAAGTTTTGACCCCTTCTTTATTTCCTTGTTGCTCCATTTCCAAAACATAAGGTCATCTCTATATTCTTCCCATTCGACTACATTAGAAAATTGATTTGAAAATAATCCCATTACTTTTTCCTCCTTTTTAATACAATATATTTTTAATACAATATATTTTTAATATTATATCATAAAATATTATTTTAATTTTGTTACATTACATTTATAATTTTGACATAAATTCAAAAATTCCTACAACTAAAATTATTAAAATTATCACTAAAACAATTATCTTTACTTTACTATAAGGATATTCTCCCTTAATTTTTCCTGTTTGCCCATTTATCATTACATTATATACCTTATTTTTATAATTATAAGCTACAGAATATACTGGCAAAAGAAGATATTTATATGTTTCATTTGAATATCTAGGTCTTATCCTTACATCTCTAACCCTATCATATCTTTTTAATACATCACTAGATGCCATGCTTTTTAACTGACTATCCATTTTTGAAACTGCTTCTTTATGTCCATCTTCTAAGCTTACACTATAATTTTCAGATAAGTTTCCTGAAATATATTTAGGAGAATAGGAAGAAACCTCCTTTAAGTTAAAAGGCATAATTCCATCAAAAAACTTTTTTTCATGAACTGATGAGGCTGGTATTTGTACATCATCAAAGAAATTTGATATATGTCCTGATGTAGGATACCAATCAACTTCTGTTTTTGTTTTTTCATTTCCTTCTTTATCTTTATATTTTACCTGTCTTTCCTTACCACCATCTGCTGTATAATTACATTCAGCTTGGGCATCAAAAGTCCAATAAGGTATATATATTCCCTGAAATCCGTTGCATAAAACTTATAAAAAGTTATAAATATATAAATTTTATTTTGTTTCCTTCTTCATAAAGCTCTATTTTGAAATAGTAAATTACTATATCTACT
>UQBY01000007.1 GCA_900539375.1 uncultured Clostridium sp.
AATTTTACTAGGAGAATTATATTTTTTGTAGACGTGAAATCTTTGACGCTTACGTATTATTATACTTAACAATTAAAAAAAGCCTACAAGTTAACCTTGTAAGCCTTTAAAAAACAGTATATATTAAACCATATTAATAAAAAATGTAACTACTAAACTATTAATAAAATCTGCAAACATACTTCCTACAATTGGAACAAGTAAATAAGCTTGAACTGAAGGTGCATACCTTTCTGTTATTGCTTGTATATTAGCCATAGCATTAGGTGTTGCTCCCATACCAAAGCCACAAGTACCTGCTGATAAAACTGCTGCATCATAATTTCGTCCCATAATATTGTATACTATAAAATATGCATACAAAGCCATAAATACTGTTTGAGCAATTAATAAAACAAATAATGGTAATGCAAGTTCAGCAAGTTGCCATAACTTTAATGTAATCATAGCTATTCCTAAAAACATTGAAAGACATATTCCACCAATATCATTAATTTCCTCCATATGAAGAGAAAACTTTCCTGAGTATTCTCCAATATTTCTCATAATAGCTGCTACTATCATAGCACCAATATATGCTGGGAATGTCATACCTGTTTTAGATAATAATAAAGATACAATTGTTCCAATTCCCATTGCAATAGCTATTTGATAAGAGGCAGAGGCATGCATAGTTACACCTTTAAAAGGACTTTCTTCCTCTTCTTCAATTGTCTCTTCTTCATATACATAATCTTTCATAAGATTATTTTTATCTATAAGCCTTCTTCCAATAGGTCCTCCCATAAGTGAGCCCATAATAAGACCAAAGGTAGCAGCTGCAGTACATAAAGTAGTTGCTCCTGGAAGTCCTAAATCTTCAAGCACAAGTCCAAAAGCACCTGAAGTACCATGTCCCCCGACCATTGGAATAGAACCAGTACACAATCCAACTAATGGACTTACATCCATAACCTTAGAAATACCTACTGATAAAACATTTTGCATTATAATTAGCACTATTATAGAAATTAAAAATATTACTAAATGCTTTCCCCCTTCTTTAAGCACTTTAAGATTTGCTTGAAATCCTACAGAAGTAAAGAAGATAGTCATACATATATCTTTAAAGGTTTCATCAAAATTAAATTCTATAATTCCTGTTACATATAATATACAAGATATTATTGAAAATATAAGTCCACCAATTACTGGAGCTGGTATACAAAAAGTTTCAAGTATCTTTATCTTTTTTCTTAAAAACTTACCTAAATACAATACTCCAATTGCCAATGCAAGTGTCATATACATATTTAAATCTACTTTTTTTGCCCCTGTTTTTTCTTCTTTATTAACAGATATACCAAAACTTATTTTTTGTAATTTTTCATTTCTCTTTTTAAGAAGAGTTACAATATCATTTTCAATATCTTTAGAAAATTCATCACTTGCAATAAGAACTGCTGTTACTCCAACTGTTTTTATATCTTCTTTTTGTCCTGAATATGTACCAGCTGGAATTACACTTTCTGTATATGTAGTATTAGTATCTATTAAGCGTTTTTTTACATTTTCATCTATTGGTAACACTTTAATATCCATTTCTTTTGAAAGGTCAACCACTGCTGTATTAGGAATGGAAGCGGTACAGAAAAATGCATCTATTTCTCCATTCTTTAAAGCATTAGCAGACTCTGTATAAGAGTTATAAGAAATTGTTACATTAGTTAAAATTCCATATGCTTCTAAAATATCTAAAGCATTTTTTTGAGCTCCACTTTCCTCTTCTCCTACAGAAACCTTCTTTCCTGCAAGGTCTTCAATACTATTAATTTTAGAATCTCCTCTAACTATAACTTGACAACTCTCTGTATACAAACCAGTAACTACATGAAAACCTGTTAATGGATTATTAGAAAAATTCCCCTTTCCATTTACAGCATCTGCAAGAATATCAGATTGAACAAGAGCCATATCAAGATAGCCTTTACTAATTAATCTAAGATTAGCTGTTGACCCTTGACTTGCAATAATCTCCATACCATAATCTGTTTCATTTGACAAAGCCTCAGATAAATTTACTCCATAGTTATAATAATTTCCACCTGTTCCGCCTGTTCCCATACGAATAACATCTTCATTATTTTTTCCACACCCTACAAAAAAAAGGGATAAAAATAATAAAAATATGCTTAATATTCTCTTCATCATTTTTTCTCCATTTCTATAGTTTATATTTTTTAAACATTATATTTATTCCCAATTTTAAACTCACTTATAAATATATCATAATATAATCATTTTTCAAAACACAAAAATATTTATTATAAAAAAGGATATTCATAACTATATTTTAATTATGAATATCCTTCTTTCACTTAATTTTTTAATTCCAATAGATTACCTCCAATTCTTAACTGCATCTGAATAATATTGAATAAGAACTGGTTTGGAAAGGGAATTAATTTCAACATTACTACTTAAAAGTTCATCCTTTCCAAAATCAAATAAAGAATTAACATTATCATTGTTTAAAAACTTAGTATCTACATCTATCTTAAAATCTGAATTTAACTCCTTCATAGATGCCATATTAAAGCCCCAATTACCAAAAGCAGGCACTTCAACATGATAAGGCTTTACATAAAACCCTTCACTTTCTAAAGTTTTATTTATACACCAAAATGCTTTAGGAGCAAAATAGGGACTTGTAGATTGAACTGTCATTATGCCATCTGCTGTTAATGCACTTTTACATAACCTATAAAAAACATTTGAATAAAGCTTATTAAGAGAATCATTATTAGGGTCTGGTAAATCCACAATAATTACATCAAACTTTTTATTATTCTTTTCTAAAAATTTATATGCATCATTATTAATTATAGTTAATCTGCTAGACTTAAGAGAACCCTCATTTAAAGCTGTAATTTGTGGATTTTCACTACAAAGGTCTGTCATTTCTTTATCTAAATCCACTAAGGTAATATTAGTATTAGGATACTTTAATAATTCTCTTACAGCAAGACCATCTCCACCACCTAATATTAAAACATTATCTCTACATTTAGCCTTTGCCATTGGTATATGAATTAAAGCTTCATGATATCTATATTCATCTAAAGAACAAAACTGTACATTTCCATCAATATACAGTCTTAAATCATCCTTATGCTTAGTCATTACTATGTGTTGATACTTAGTATGTTTAGATAATATTATTTTATCCCTATAAAGTCCTCCTTCAATATAATTTGATATATTTTCAGAAAAAATCATACCAAATGCCATTATAGAAAGAAGTACTATTGCAAGAGGCTTAAAAATATTAATATAATTTATATGTTTTGAATACTTAAAAATAATAATTATTGCCATAGATATATTTAATGAACCAACTAAAAATGCTGTGGCAAAATATCCAAGATGTGGTAAAAGTAAAAGTGGAAATGCAATTGAACCAATTAATCCACCTAAATAATCAAAACTAAATATTGAAGATAGAGTTATTCTTAAATTGCTAGAATCCTCTTCTACTATTCTAGTAAGTATAGGTATTTCAGCACCTACAAAGGTACCTATAATTATTATTTCAATATACATAATAATTTGATATGTTTCTAAATAAAGGTTAGCTAAAAATAATGTAAGAGAGCTAATTCCACCAATAACACCAATTCCTAACTCTATTATTACAAACCACTTAAACAAATCTTTTTTAATATATTTTGAAATAAATGAACCTAGTCCCATTGCAGACATATATAAACCAATTGTAATAGAATATTGCAAAGTACTGTCCCCTATTAAATAAGAACTTACAGCACTTATAATTAATTCATAACATATAGAACAACCAGAAATAATTAAAGTTGTAAAAAGTAATAATTTATAATTTTTCATTAATATACAACCCCACTAATAACTATAGCAATACCAACAAACATTCCAAATACCAATATACCAGCTGCTACATTTCCATTTCCTATTTCTTCATTTAAATTATACTTTTTGTGAAATAGATTAAGTAAAATGTATCCAAGAATAAAAAATGCTATTCCTATAATAAAATATAATGTACTACTTGAAAGACCAGCTAATAAACTAGCTTCAACTTCTTCAGTGCTTGGTGACATAATAGCTGAACGAAGAATTATTCCTATTCCTATAAAAGAACCTGCACTAAGCCAACCAACTGCTTGATTTCCCTTTTTTATTTCAGTAGGGAAATGACAAGGGATAATAAGGTCTATTAAAAAGTTGCCTAAGACCATAAGTATAATTCCAAGAGCTGAATATATTCCTATATTCATAATATCAGTTAATAAATCCATAAAAAATCCTCCAATTTTAAATTATTTTCCACTACTTACTCCTCCACCAGATGAGCTTCTTGATTTAACAGAATACTGTCTAATACTAGAAGAATAAGAATTATAGGTATCATTTCCATCATATGCTACAGCTGTATCATCAAAGGATGAATAGGAGCTTGTCCCACCATAATCTTTTTTATCTGTTTCGAAAGCCTTTGTATAATAATATCGTCTATAATAACGATTAGTATAATTTGACGCACGATAGGGTGTATTATCACTTAAGTAAGTATACTTTCTCTTTGAAATTTGTACTAACACCTCTTGGTCTTCTGAAGTGTATACAAGGCAATATTCTTTTTTAGTTAATATAGCAATACTTGTATCACCATCTTCAGTATTTTGTTGAACTGATTCAGTTTTTCCATCAATACCACTAATAATATTTTTAGCTGTTAAATCTAAAGAAAGTAATGACTTATACACATCAGCCTTTTGGTCTTTACTTCCCGTAATAGAAGTAACATAACTAAAGGATGAATCATTCTTTAAATGCTTAGCTATTGTTTGAGAAGAAAAGATTAAGTTTACAAAAAACATAATTACTCCTAAAATTGCAAATACAGAAATAAATCTTATTATAGGATTAAAAGTCTTATTATACCTATTTAAACTTGATTTATTACTATATCCATTAACCCTTTGTATTTCATAAGAATCTAGGTAATATCCTTTTGAAGTTTCTCTACCATCAGACCATTCTTCTATGGAAATAATATTTTCTTCAGAACTATCCTCATATTCATAAAATTTTGCTGTTTCACCATAATCAACATCAACATTTCCCCAAGAATTTACAACTTCAAGTGTACCTTCATCAACTAAATGATAATTAGATATTGATATGTTATTTCTTACCACCATTGAAATAGAATATTCATTATAAGTTTCATCAACACTTAACCATTTTTCAAGATTAGTTTTTCTTGAAATAATTTTATATTCATGCCAATAACAATTATCAGATTTATTAACATATAGAATTTTTCCTTTTATGTCATAAACCTCATTATTAATAGAAATTAACTCCCCCACATTAAATTCCAAAATTTACACTCCCCCTTTTATATTTCTTTGAAACTTGCTTGTTACAACCTTTTTTGCTAAAAAAGCCTCCTTTAACATAGAAACTATTTTGTTTGGTATTTCTTCATTACATGAAAAAACATCTATAGCTACATAACCATATTCTGGCCAAGTGTGAATAGAAAAATGAGAGGTTGTAATAACTGCAATATAAGTAATTCCAATTGGTTCAAATTTATGAAAACATTCCTCAACAATTTCAGCCCCAATAAATGATATAGTATTTTTGCTGATTTTTTTAATTTGTTCCAAATCATTAATTATTTCTTTATCACAACCATATAAATCTACAAATAATTGACTCCCCATAAAACCCTTTCTTTCTAACTTTTATTGTTAACTTTTATTTTAAATTAACTTTTATTATTGTGCAATATAATTGTAAAAAAATCACTATTAATACGCTTCCTTATACAATTCCTTTAAGAGTTGTATATTTTGCTATAAGTTACATACTTATATGTATTGGCATAGCACTATCAAATCGTTGTAAACTACCTATTATTCCAACAGACTTATTTCCAAGAGAAGTAGCTAATATAACAAAAGTAGGTTATCCAAAAATTAAAGTTGGATTTGACATAACTTGCCTTACTGTAACTGCAATATTAACATTTTTCTTTTTAGGTCACCTTGATGGAATTGGAATAGGAACTATTCTTGCAGCCTTCACCATGGGAAAAGTAGTAGGTATAATAGGTGATAAACTAGATTGCCATTTTAACTTTCAAACCTTTAAAACTCTAAAAAGTATTGTTTTATAAAAGTATAATAAGATTTTACTTTACACAACTAAATTTAAAATTATAATTTAGATATAATTTTAAATTTAGTTGTTTTTATATAAATATTGGTACTTGAATATCTTTACTTTGTATATTTTCTATAATTTTAGTTATTTTTTCTTTTAAATATTTACTTAAACTTTCATCACAACAATATATATAACAACCTTTCATTCCTCTTGTCATTAATGTCTTATATGTATTTTTAATTATTTCATCTGCTAATTTTAAAGCTTTTTCAGGTTGTTTTTTATATAATTTTTTTATTCCTTTTAAACTAGTATCTGTCTTAGCTCTTTTTGTAAAATCTGTTATTATCTTTCCGTTTTCATATCTTAAATCATTTCCAATTATTAGTCCTACATAATCAAATTCTAATCCTTGAGATGTATGTATACATCCTACCTGATCTATAGAATTTTCATCTATTGCCCAAGTATAAGTTGATTTAAAATTCCACTGCATTTTAAAATTTCCTATTTCTATATCATTTATTGATAAATCATTTTTGCTTTTCCAATCCCAACAATAACCTGCCAACATTCTTGATTTGTTATTTATTTTATTCTTTTCTTTTATTAATTCAAATACTTCATTAGGAGAATCTTTAATTTCTATATCATAATCAAATTCAAACCCATCAAAGCATTTAACTTTCTCCATATCCAATACATTATCTATCCAATCTAAATAACCATTTGAACCATTACATCTAAATTGTGATGTTAATTTCAATTGTTTAACCTTTGCGTCATAAAATTTTGCATATTTCTTAATTTCACTAATACTTCCTATATCTTTGATAGTAACTCTCTGTTTTTCATCAATAAAAAATACAGAAACCTTTGATGCATTTATTATCTCTTTTATTTGGTTTTCGCCTTGATTTTCAAACATACCTGACTTCTCTTTAAGCCTGTGAGCTTCATCAACTAATACTACATCTATCTCATTCTCTTTGATTTCTACAAAACTTCCTGAACCTTTAAATAGGTTTTTAATATATTTGTTAGTATATTTACCTTTTAACTTTTTTTCATATACTTGTCTAGGAGCTGAATTCTTAGTTGCATAATATGTTATTAAACCTTCATTTAACAACTTTACTAACAAATTTATTGCTAATACTGTTTTTCCTGTTCCTGGTCCTCCTTCTATTATATATACTACTTTTTGACCAGATAACATTGCTTTTTTTGAATTTCTTTTTATATCTTCAAAAATTACTTTTTGTTCATCTATCATTTTAAATTCTTCATTTCCATCTAACATTAATGCAATTGCATCTTGTAATGATTTTGAAGGTCTAATTTTTCCATTTTCTATTTCATAAAGTATTTTTCTATTATCTCCTTTTGATACAAATTTCAAAATAAAATTTCTTAATCTAATTGCCTCACCCTTTCTATATACAGGAGCCTTAGACAAATATTTATTATATCTCCTATCTAAAATTGGATCTATTTTTTCATCTAACTTTATATAGTTATGTAAATAAGCACATGGATGTAACATTATATTTCCTTCTTGAACATTTTCATTATAATCTTCAATTAAAGAAGAATATGTCCATGCTTGATATGATGGATGCACAGTTTTTCTGTTTCCACCATTAATAAATGTTTTTACTAAAGCCTCTTCTTCATCTACGACTTCAATTTTTTCCCACTGTTTAAGCTCTATTATTACTACATTTGCTTTATTATTTTCATCTAATCCAGATATAATAAAATCTATTCTCTTTGATGTTGAAGGAATTCTATACTCAATAGCAATTGTACAACTATCATCAATATCTTGTACATTTAATACTTTATAAATGTATTGCATAGAATTATCCCATGATTTAAATTCTCTATAATTTGATTTTCCTATCTTTTCTCTATAAAAAGCATCTATTGAACAAGCTATTGAATCATTTTCTACCTGAATCATAAATTCCTTCTTAGTTGCACTATAAACTATCATTCTCTCACCTTAAATTTAGACTATTTGTTAATATAATTTTTCCTGTATTCCTAAATTATACTACATTTTTACTATATATAACTACACTATATTTTTTAGCTTAAATAAAAAAGCCTTAACAATACATTTTTGTATTATCAAGACTTTTATAATAACATCTTATATATATTACTTTTTCATATGTTAAATTTGTCTACTTTTAAATGTTTACTATCACTAAAATTAATAGTTTTTTATTATCTAGGGCAAATTCTATCTTGGTATTAATTTTTCATAATATTTGAAATATAAATTTACATAGCTTTTTACTACCACTATATCTGCTTAGTATAACATTATTTTTCTTAATAAATATATTTATATAAAAAGCCATAATAAAAATTTAAATAAACTTCTATTATGGCTTGCATGGTGGAGGCGAGGGGTCGGCAGCATCCATTCTTTCGATAAATATTTTTCTTTTTAGAAAAATAACTGGCCCTGACTATCTCTTTTCCAAATATTTAGTTTTACTTGGAACTTGGCATATTATAGAAGCTTAGATTTACATTTTTAATGTATATATCTTCTATCTTAGTATTCCTTAGCTTAAAGCTTTAGGAGTCTATAAGTCGATACGTAGCTGTTGAATTTCTTCACATACCACTCGGTATTGCCACCAACTTTACTTGCTGAGGTTTCACCGATAAAGCCAAGTTTTCACTTATATATTGCTATATAAGGCGACTCTGTCTAACGAATCGAACCCCTGTCCGAAAGCAGACCAGTCTGACTTTCTACGAGCGTAGCCTATATATTAAAATTCGCTCCTCAAGGTGCCTACAGGCAGGCAGTTGATTTGCTAGCTTCATAAATACCCCTCTAGCTCAAAGCTTTGCTAGGCTTCGTTTCCCACTGTTATGACACCCGCTACCCAAATCGTAGGCAATCTGGACGGATGAGTAGCTTAAATTAAGCTGCTAATGCAAAATTGTCTTCTGCGTTTATATTTAATGCATACTTTATTATCGAGGCACCATGCTTCCCTCGGCTCGCTTATCATCTTACCCCCGTCGAAGCCATAACGCCCCCATGTAAGGTTTGAAGATTTAATAAACTTAATATTCAGTTTTATTTTCTTCAGTAATTCATTATATAATATATATTTTTTATTGTCAAAAATTTTTTTATTATTAAATACACATTTTATATTTTTCTAAAAAAACATCTTCTTGCATATTATGTGTATCTCCATATCATCCATGTCAATTTTAAGTGAAGTTTTTTACTTATTTTAAGTATAATAGAAATAATATTGCTGGGTCTAACTTTTCCTCAACTGCTAATATATTTATATAAACAATAAATAAAGGATGCGCTTCATCAAAAGAAATATCAATCTTTTTAACTATATTATCTATCTTATAATGTATTCTTTTTTTTACATTAGGTTTTATAGAAATGTATTTATAATAAATTTCACTGTTTGACATAGTACTTCCTGTTAAGCATCTTGCTACTTCAGCAAACTTAATAAAATTAGTATTAAATTTAAGCATACTACCACCTACTTATATTCTTGCCATAAATTTTTTACTGATAAAAATTCTACAATAAAATTACTTAGCAAACTTTTAACTACTTCACATTCAGTTTTATCATAGTAATAATATATAATTCTTTTTAGATTTCCATTATCATTTATTATTTCAAAAATATGTGTATCATTATTGGGTGAAAGACCAACTATTTCAAGATCTCCACTTATACTTTTAAATTCATTTATTGGATATTGTTCTTCAAACTGTAAATCTTCATTTTTAACTTTTAAAATTATTGAATCATACATATTCTTCAATATTTCATTATCAGTAAACTTCCAACTATCAATATCTTTCTTAATAACTATATTATTTTTATATCCTTCTACCATTTTTTTTATTACTTCATTTGCGTGTTGACTCTGATTTATAGAAAAATTTTTTGAATAGCCACTATAAGTTGTTAAAACATTTGAATACAAATAATAGTAATTATTATCTATATTAAAATCATCTGTTGCCTTGTTAGTCAACATATTTCTAAATGAATTTTTATCATATTTATGATCCATTACATGAAATGCTCCATGTAAATAATATATTGTCTTTCCTGTAAACCTACCTAAATTTTCATCATAATTAGTAGTGAAAATGTTATTAAAAGGCTCAAAAAACTCTTTTAATTTTTTAGGATAGTTCTTATAAATTTCATTAACTCTTCCCTCATTAAATATTGAATGTATGAACAAAGCTTTTATAGATTCTCTAATATAAAATTTTTCTGGATTTACTATATTATTTTTATGACAAAATAAATCATATATTAAATAGTAATCTTCAAATCCAATATCAGATAAAATTAAATTTTTTCTATTCTTATATCTTTTTCTCATATCATTCAAACATAATTGTTCTTCACTTGATAAAGTAAATTTATCATAAGTATCATTCATCATATACTTAAATTCCATAAACAAATATCCAATTAATTTAACTAAATCCTCAGTATTTTCTAATATAATGTGCTTAGGAAAATTATCTTTTCCTAAATTTTTAATTCCTCTTACAATAATTGCTTCATTAGTATTTTCATATCCCCCAAATTGTATGTTTATACCATTTCCAACCAACAAATTTTTCATTAAACCAACCTCCATCTATTTTTATAGAATATGGTAATATTTCTTTATTTTTAGGATCAATTAAAACCCATACTACATCACCACCTGAAACTGAGACTAAGAAATAATTTTCTTTTATTATAGAAACTATTGATTTTATATTAGAATTACTTTCAAAATGATAATTTCTGCTATTTTCAATACAATCATCTCCCATACACACACTATCTCTTGTGAAATGAATTTTCACGTCATATACCTCTAATTTTAATTTTACTAAAAAGTCTTACCTAATTAATTATTTGAAATGTTATACTTGCTTCTCCATTATCTTTTTTCTCCATTTTTATCCCCAAAAATTCTAATATATTCTTCATCATATATATTTTCTCTTGTCATTCCATTTGAAGTATATAAATTATATTTTTCTAAAGCTTTATCTTTTAAATCCATACCATATTCATTTAAATGGGTTACTGCAAGGGATATTTTCATATTTTTAGTATTATATTTTTCTAAATCTTTTTGTATTCTTTTATCTAATTCTTCTATGTTCATTTTGCCGTATCTTATGCTGTCTTGATATGGGTTTGGTACATTTGTTAAGTCTATTATTTCACTGTTTATTTCTTCTTTTTTACATTCACTATCAAATCTTCCTGCTCCATGTCTTGTAAGGTAGGTTCTTGTTACATAGCATACTTCTACATTACATTTTTTATCTCCTATTATCTTAATTGGATTTTTAAGTCCTGTATTGCTTGGAGTAAGGTATGGCATGTATTCTAAATTATTTTGGTCTAGCATAAGTCCTTGGGCTCCTTCAAAGATAACTGTATCATATTCTTTTAATATATTATCATCTACAAACTCACATTTTGAAAGCATAAAATTAAAGTCTTCTAAAAAGTTTAGTATTATATTATAAGAATTTTCTAGTATCTTCATCCATTTTATTGGAATATATTGTACCTTAAGTTGATTTAGTCTATATATAACATAATCTTCTCTTATATGCATTAATGTATTTACTTGTGTCATAACTGGCATTTCTTTTAAATCATATACTGATAAATATTCATTATTATTTCTTACTATTGTTTCATTTATTCCAAGTCCACAACTTCCATGTTTGTTTTTGCCTCTAATTTCTTCTATCATTTGATTTATAAGCATATCAAAAGGTACTGTTATTCTACAGTTTTTATTTATATAACATTTTATTTTGCCACCCTTTCTTTCTAAATCCTCCCACTCTTTTCTAAAAATTATTGGATTTACTATATATTCTTCTGAAAGATAGGTAGATGCACCATTAAATGTTCCTGAGCCAAAGTGGTGAAATACATGTCTTATTCCATCCTTTGTTACAACAGTATGCCCTTTTTGTGCTCCACCATTATGACATACCACTATGCAGGATTTTTTATTTTTCTTTGCTTCATAAGCAAAATAATCTGTCATAAGACCTTTTCCTTCATCACCAAAATTTGCCCCTATTACAATTTTTGCATTTTCCATATTAATCTCTCCTTCCTATATATAAACCAACATTTTATTTTAAAGAACTGTTACAAAAAAGTTTAATACTTAATATATAACAGCTCTTTTATTTTCTAAAATTCTATTAAATCATTAGAGTCATCTATTTCTTTTTTATTAAGTCCTACTATTGCATTTCTTACTGCATCTGCTGTTTTTCCTTTCCATGAATGAATTATTTCTTCCTTGTCTTTTCCTGCTTCTATTTGAAGAATTGATACTATTATTTCTGGAATAGAATCACAATCTGATACCCTTATTGCCCTTTGTCCAAGAAGTTTTGTCCACTTATCTACAACTTTTCCTTGATAATATCTCATTCCTGAGCCTTCTTCTATCATTAAGTGATATACTTCATATTGACGAGAAACTTCATTTAAAAGTTCCTCTGCTGATAAGTCATATTCTATATCATCACCTATAAAATGTCTTATAGCTTCTTTTGAAATATTATCTAAAAATGGTTCATCCCCCATTGTAAATAAAAATCCTTTCTTTCCTCTCTTTTCATAGCTATCTGTTTTTGTATGTCTTGCTGCAAAATACCATGGAAGAGTATAAGATTCACCTGCATTTCCTCCTCCACCTCTTTCAAAGTATATATCATTTAATTGTTCTGCAATTCTTATATCTGATTCAAATTGAGTTACTTGTAAAGGGTGTCTATCACACTCTACATCACCAAAGGCCATAACCATTATTTGAGGGTCTTTAACTGGCTCTCTATCATAAATTTCTAGTATAAGTTTATTTAACTTTTTAGAAACTGTTTCTAAAACACATCCCATACTTCCTGTAACATCTAAACCTAAAATTATTGGTGTTGACTCTGGATGTTCCTTTGAATCACAACTTTCTCTAAATTCAATTCCTTTTGGCTCCATTTCTGGTTTTACTGTTCTTGCTTTATACAAATCACTTGCACTTGAACTATCAGTATACCCTCTTCTTCTTGTATAACTATCCCAATCTCTACTTGTAAATGCTCCACAACCCATAATTAACCTCTCCTTTTATATAAATTTTCTATAAATATTTTTATAAATTTTCTTTTTTTATAAGCTTTTATTAATGTTTTATCCCATTTTTCAAATTCCTTAAAAGGATTTTCAGATGAACCTGAATTTAAAAATTCAATTAAGTCCTTTGGAATATCCTTTTTTAATGCAAGTTTTCTACAATTTACTTCTCCTAAAAGATGTCTTCCTAATAATTTAATTGATTCTAAATCAGTAACTGTACTTGATTTCTTACTTTCCTTTGAAGATATTGGCATAACACTAAATATTTCTTTTGTAGTTCCAAACATTTTTTCATCTTCTTTAGTTGCATACCACCAGCCACCAAATAGATAAATAACATGATTTTCTAAAGACACAAAACAATTATTTATATTTATTCCATTATGAACAATATTGTTTGTTTTTAAGAAACAAGCTATATTACTTAACCTACTTATAATCCATGCAACATGTTTATCATCTATAGAATTATTAAAGTATTCAAATACATCCTTTAATAAAACTACATCCTTAGGTTTTGATAAAACTAAGCAATGTTTTCCATCTAAAGTTTTATAAGTGCTGTGTATTTTAGGCATAAGCTTTGAAAAATTCTTTTCCATTTTTCTATCACTATACTTAATACTTTTTATTCTTTTTATTGCATTAAAATAATATTTTTCTTTATCTTCATCAAAAATATAAATAATATTTTCATTACATATATAACACATGCCTATTTCAAATTTAAAACTACTTAAATAATTAATAGCTAAGGTTTTTGAAGAATCTGTTTTTATTTCAATATAATTTGTTTTCTCCCAAGTTCCACTTTGAATCATATTAACTGCTCTTTTATAAAGTTTAGTAATTTTTATAAATACATCTGAAGTAGTAGTTTTATTTATATCTGGATGATATAACTTTGAAAGATTTTTATATTCTTCTTTACATTTATCAATATCATTAGTAAATAAATCTCCACACTTTTCAATTTTTAAAATTTCCTCTGCTTTCATTTTCTCACCTGCTTTTAGTTTTATTCAATTTGATATTATCTATCTGATATTTATATTATAGCACTTAATATCATTTTGGCAATAAGTTTTTTAAATTTTTTCAAAAAAAATAAACTGTTATTTAAATAACAGCCTATTTTATAAAATCTTATATTTATTTTTTATTATCTTTATTTGTATCATTATTCTTTTGTGAATTTTTATTTTTAGGATTTTCCTCTTCACTTTCTTCTATTTCATCTTGTACTTCTTTTTCTATCTCTTTTTCAATTTCTTCAATATTAATATTTTTCTTTTCTAACTTCTTATTTGTTGATATTGAAATTAATGTATATAAAACTCCAAATAAAGGAACTCCTATAAGCATTCCAAGAACTCCAAAGGCATTTCCTCCAACAGTTATTGCAAACAAAACCCAAAGTCCAGATAATCCAATAGAGCTACCAACAACAAAAGGATATATAAGATTACCTTCTATTTGTTGAATTACTATAAATATTATTATAAATAAAATAATCTTTATTGGTGATACCATAAGAACTATAAAACCTGAAACTACTGCTCCTACAAAAGCCCCAAAAATAGGTACTAAAGCTGTAACTCCTATTATTGTACTTATAAGAAGTGAATATGGCATAGAGAATATTGTCATTCCTATAAAGCATAATAAACCTAATATACAAGCTTCTATACATTGACTTGTAACAAAGTTTGTAAATTTCTTATTTGCTATTTCTACTACTTTCAATATTCTTTTTACATTTTCCTTCTTTAAATATGCATATAATATCTTTTTAATTTGATAAGAAAACTTTTCTTTACTTAAAAGTATATATATTGAAACTATAAAAGCTAATGCCACATTTACTACTGCATTTGTAATTCCTTTAGTTATATCTACTGCATGAGAAAATAAACTTCCAACAAATTGACCTGCATATTTTATTATACTTTGTCCCATTGATAAGACTTTTTCATATACTTCAGTTATTATATCTTGACTTAAAAACTCTTTATTTTTAATATTTTCATTCATAAACTTTTCTAATGAATCCACATAGTCTGGAACATTTTTAACAAGAGTTGATATACTTTCTCCAAGTTGTGGAATCACGAAAGTCATTAAAGCTATAATAAGACCTAATATTACTACTATAGTTAAAATTAATGCAAGAGGTCTTCTAGCTTTGCTATCTTCTTTTGTACATTTTTTTAAAAGCTTATTTTCAAAAAAGCTCATTGGAATATTTAATACAAAAGCTATACATATTCCAATTATAAAGGGCTTTATTAAATTAATAATTGTTAAAATTGCATTTCCTACTGTACTTAAGTTTAAAAAAACATATGCTAATATAATTGCATAAGTAACTAGTAAAAAATAGTTTCTTACTTTTTCATCTTTTATCCATTTCATACACTTTTCTCCTTTAGATATAGTTAAAACAATTATAACATATTATTTTTTAATTTGATATTTATATATTATAAAAAAAGAACCTATAAAAATAGTCTTTTTTAAGCCTATTTTATAGATTCTATTTTAAAAATTAATATCTATTTCTTTCTTTAAGAGCTCTATCCATATCTCTTTTATGAGCTTTTTCAAGCATAGAATCTCTCTTATCATAATTTTTCTTACCCTTACATATTCCTAAGGCAACCTTAACTTTTCCATTTTTCAAATATAAAGATAAAGGAATTAATGCATAACCATCTCTTTGTACTAATCCTAAAAGTCTTGAAATTTCTGATTTGTGAAGTAAAAGCTTTCTTTCTCTTAATGGGTCTACATTAAATATATTTCCTTGGTCATAAGGACTTATATGCATTTGCTTTATAAAAACTTCTCCATTATCTACATCCGCATAACTATCCTTTAAGTTACATTTTCCGTTTCTTATAGACTTAACCTCTGTTCCTACAAGAGCTAACCCTGCCTCTATAGTTTCTTCCACAAAATAATCATGTCTCGCCTTCCTATTTTCAGCTAAAGAATTACTATTTTTCTTTCTTACCAAATTCCTCACCCACTTTTTTATTTATATCATAAAGTTATTTTAAATTATAATACATCTTCATTGTTTTCTTCAACTTTTTTTAATTCTTCTTTAACTTCTGGTAGTTTTTCTATTAGTTCTTTACTTGCTTTTATTTCTTGCTTTTCATTTTCACTTTCTATAATATCAAAGAAAATTTCACGATTTGGAATATCTACTCTGCTACATACCACCTTAGCTGTATCTCCTAATCTATAAATCTTCTTTGTTCTTTCTCCTATAAGACAAAGATGAGCTTCATCATATATATAATAATCATCATCTAAAGCAGTTATATGAACTAAGCCTTCTATAGTATTTGGAAGTTCAACAAACATTCCAAAAGAAGTTACAGAAGAAATTATTCCATCAAATTCTTCTCCTATTCTATCAAGCATATATTCTGCTTTCTTTAAATCATCAACTTCTCTTTCAGCTTCTTGTGCTAATCTTTCCATTTCTGAAGATTGTTTTGAAGCATAATCAACTAAAGTTGTAAGCTTTTTAGCTCTTGTTCCATCTATTTTTCCATTTAAGTGTTCTTTTATAATTCTATGAATTTGTAAATCAGGGTATCTTCTTATTGGAGAAGTAAAGTGACAATAATATTGTGCTGCTAATCCAAAATGTCCAACACATTCTGGTGAATATCTTGCTTGCATCATACTTCTTAATAAAAGGGTACTTACAACAATTTCTTCTTTCTTTCCTTTTACTTTTTCTAATACTTCTTGAAGGTTTCTTGGTCTTATTTCTCCATTCCATTTAATAAAGTATCCTAGATTATATACAAATTCTTTAAACTTTTCTAGCTTTTCCTCATCTGGATTTTCATGAATTCTATATACAAATGGAAGATTAGTCCAGTACATATGCTCTGCTATTGTTTCATTACATACTAGCATAAATTCTTCTATTATTCTATTTGCTATTTCTCTTTCATAAGGCTTTATTTCTATAGGTTTTCCTTTGCTATCTAAAGTTATTTTTGCTTCTTCAAACTCAAAATCTATAGCACCTCTTTTTATTCTTTTTTTGTAAAGAATATTGCAAAGTTCCTCCATTGTTTTAAAATCATCAACTAAATAATCATATCTCTTTTTTAACTCTTCATCATTATCTTTTAAAATTTTAGTTACATCTGTATAAGTCATTCTTTCATTTGTTCTTATAACAGATTCACATATTTCATGGTCAAGAACTTTACCATTATTATCAATAATCATAATACAACTTAAAGCAAGTCTATCTACTTTAGGATTTAAAGAACATATTCCATTAGATAACTTTTTAGGAAGCATAGGAATAACTCTATCTATTAAATAAACAGATGTTGCTCTTTTTAAAGCTTCTTTATCTAGTGGATTTTTTTCTCTTACATAATGAGTTACATCTGCAATGTGAACTCCTAATTTATATCTTCCATTTGAAAGCTTTTCTATAGATACTGCATCATCTAAGTCCTTTGCATCTTCACCATCTATAGTAACCATTTTTATATCTCTTAAATCTTTTCTTCTTTCATATTCCTTTTGTGGAATTTCCTCTTCAATTCCTTCTGCAAAGTCTAAAACCTTTTGAGGGAATTCTTCTGGAAGACCAAACTTCTTTATTATTGTTAAAATATCTAGTCCCTTTTCCCCTTTTTTACCTAAAATTTCTACTATTCTTCCTTCAGGGCTTCTTCTTTTTTCTGGCCATTTTGTAATTTCAACAACAACCATATCTCCATCATTTGCTCCATTTCTATCTCTTTTTGAAACAAATATATCTTGATTTATCTTTGTATCCTCTGCAACTACAAAGCCAAAATTTCTACTGTCCTCATAAACTCCTACAAACTTTTTATTTCCTCTTTCGAGTATTTGGACAACTTCTCCTTCTCTCTTTTTGCCATTTTTATCTTCTCTTGTTATTTGGACTAAAATTTTATCTCCATTCATGGCACCATTAATTGCAGAACTTGGTATAAATACATCCTTTTCTCCCTCTGCATCTGGAATAAGAAATCCAAATCCTTTTGAATGGGCTTGAAGTTTTCCTGTTATTAAACCTAACCTTTCAGGTACAGCATATCTATCTTTTTTAGTCTTTATTATAAGACCTTCTTTTTCCATAGTTTTTAAAGTCTTTTTAAAGGCCTTATATTCTTTTTCATTTATATCAAAAACTGCCACTAACTCTTGGATGTCCATTGGTCTATAGGCTTCTTCTTTCATAAAATCTAATAATGTATTTTTAATTCCCAATATTTTTTCACACTCCTATTTTTAACTCTTTACTTAACCTTACAACTATTATTTACCAATATCAATATATTTATTCTTTCTTTAATATTTAATTAACCTAAATTATAAATTTAAATTCCTATACAAAAAAATAAGAGACACAAAGCCTCTTATCTTTTGAACTTAAATTAAGTTTAATGCAATTATAAGACCTACAAAAATTATCATTCCTATAACTGTTAATCTTTCAAGCATAACTTCCTTTGTTCTTGCTTTATTTTTAGAGAAAAATGTTTCATTATTGCTTCCTTGAATTAACCCACTTAATGCATCAGATTTACTTGGTTGCATTAATATTGAAACAACAATTACAAGTCCAACTATTATTACTGCAATTGTTAATGCTGTTTTCATTGGAACACCCCCTGCTTTTATTAAAACCTATTAACCTTATAATATAATATCACAATTCACAATACTTTACAATTATGTTTTATCATAAAACAGTTTTAATTATTAACTTAACAAATTATCCATAGTTTTCAAAAACATATAATTTTCCATAGACTAAAAAGAGAGCAAGAATTAATTAAAACTCTTGCCCTTTTTACTTTCACATTTTTAGCAATATATCTTTTAAATTTCTTACATTAAAACATTATTTTATGTTAAAGAATGCATCTTTTCCTCTGAATTCTGCAACATCTTCTAATTCATGTTCTATTCTTAATAATTGATTGTATTTAGCTACTCTTTCACTTCTAGCTGGTGCTCCTGTCTTTATTTGACCTGCATTTACAGCAACAACTAAATCAGCTATAGTAGTATCTTCAGTTTCACCTGATCTATGAGATACAACTGCAGTATATCCTGCTCTGTTAGCCATTTCGATAGCATTTAAAGTTTCTGTTAATGTACCAATTTGGTTTAACTTTATAAGGATTGAATTTGCTACACCCTTTTCTATTCCTGTCTTTAATCTGTTTGTATTTGTAACAAATAAGTCATCTCCAACTAGTTGAACTTTCTTACCTAATCTTTCAGTGATAAGCTTCCATCCTTCCCAGTCTTCTTCTGCCATACCATCTTCTATTGAGATTATAGGATATTTATTAACCCAATCTTCTAAGAAATCTACCATTTCTGAAGCTGTTAATGTTTTTCCTTCATGTTCTAATACATATTTTCCATCTTTGTAGTATTCTGATGATGCAGCATCAATAGCTATAAACATATCTTCTCCTGGCTTATAACCTGCTTTTGTAATAGCTTCTATTATTATTTCTACTGCTTCAACATTTGATTTTAAGTCTGGAGCAAATCCACCTTCATCACCAATTGCTGTAGAATATCCTTTTTCAAGTAAAGTTTTCTTTAATGTATGGTATACATTTGAACACATTTCAAGGGCAGCAGAGAAAGTTTCTGCACCAGCTGGCATTATCATAAATTCTTGTAAATCAACTGAATTATCTGCATGAGAACCTCCATTTATTATGTTCATCATAGGAACTGGAAGAACCTTAGCATTTACTCCTCCTATATATTGATATAAAGGAAGTCCTATGCTTTCTGCAGCTGCTTTTGCACAAGCTAAAGAAACTCCTAAAATAGCATTAGCTCCTAATTTTCCTTTATTATCTGTTCCATCTAATTCTATAAGCGTCTTATCTATTAATGGTTGTTCAAAAACATTTAAACCTATTAATTCTGGTGCAATTACTTCATTTACATTCTTAACTGCCTTAAGAACACTTTTTCCTTGATATATATTTTTATCTCCATCTCTTAATTCTATTGCTTCATGTATTCCTGTTGATGCCCCTGATGGTACTGCTGCTCTTCCAACTGTTCCATCCTCTAAATAAACTTCAACCTCTACTGTTGGAAAACATCTTGAATCTAAAATTTGTCTTCCAACTACATCTATTATTTCGCAATAACTTTTCATTGTTCAATTCCTCCTATTTTCACTATTTGTTTACCTTTTAACAAAAATAGTCTTTGTTAAAATATTGTTTTTTATTCATATAAGAAAATTATATATAAGTTTTTTTCATTAATTTAAAGATTATTTTCTTTTATTTTTTGCTTTTTATGCTTTTCCTTCTCCCAATATTTTTTAAATCTTTCTTCCCATTCAACTCCTCTTTTTTTATCTATCATCTTTATATAATATAAAAATTCATCTAATACTTGTAACTTTAAAAATCCCTTCATAAGATGCCTTGGATATGAAATAGACCTTTTATAACATTTTTTAGGGTCAATAAGCATTACTTTATTATTTTTAAGTACATAAATATCTTTACACCTTGTATCTATTTTTGAAAATTTAAGCCTTTTAAACTCCTCTATAAGCCCATAAATATTCCAAACAATTTCTTTGTTTATTCCACACTTTTTTATGTATTTATCAAGTTGAATTCCCTCTACCTTTTCTCTTACTATATACAATTTTCCCCAAGCATACATTCTAGGAAAAAACTTAGAACCATTTGCTTTAAATAAAATATATCCTTCATCCCTACAAACCTTTTTCTCTACAAAAAGCTTAATAACCTTATTTTCTGGCAAACTATATACAACCCCATTATTCCCTTGACCCAAAAATTCAGCTTCCCTAAAAAGCTTTTCCGTTTTTTCATCAAAATTTCCAGAATAACAGTGATACTTCTTCATTAAACCAAATCCTATAATTACTTCATTTATATTTATATGAACCTTTCCATTAACCTATACAAAAAAAGAAATTGTTATATTAAGAATTTTTATAAACTCCTTAACATAACAATTTCCATACCTTTTAACTTATTTATTACTCATTGTTGTTTCGTTCCCATACATGAGGTGATGAAACTGGTGTTATTATTTCCTCTCCAGCTGGAATAATGCTCTTTTTATCTGCTATTACATTTTTAAGCTTAGCATTTTTTCCTATTACACTTTCTTGCATGATTATACAACCTTCAAGCTTTGCACCTTTTTCTACATGAACCTTTCTACCAATTATACAGTTTTTAACTTCACCTTCAATAATACATCCATTAGCTACTATTGAATTATTTACAACACTTGTTTTTGTATATTTAGTTGGTCCTTCACTTCTAGCTTTTGTATATATTGGATTTTCTTCTGAGAATAACTCTCTATTAATTTTGAATTTTAATAAATCCATATTGGCATTATAATATGTTTTTAAAGAATTTATACATGCTACATATCCTTCAAACTTATATCCTCCAACTTTGAAAGCTTTTACATTATCAGTTATAAATCTTTTAACTTTTCTATAGTTTCCATTCTTAACACTCTTATCAACTATATCTAAAAACATTTTTGTTTTTAAAATATACATTTCCATGTTTACATTTGTATTGCTTCTATCTATTATATTTTCCCCACAAGAAACTACTCTGTTATCATCATCTAACATTACAGTTCTACAATCTGAAAAGTCAGCTATATCATCTTTATCTATACTCTTATATACAATTGTAACATCATTATCTTTTTTAATATGTTCTTCTAAAACTTCATTATAATCAATATTACAAATCATATTAGATGAAGCTAATAATACATAATCACAATTGCTATATTCTATAAATTTTCTATTTTCATAAAAATCATGTACATCATCTTCTGCAAGATTATTATCTCCAAAATTAAAAACCTTTAATCCATTATTTCTTCTGTGAAGGTCCCATGGTCTACCATTAGTTAAATGGTCCATTAATGATCTTGATTTATTTTTTGTAAATATTCCTATACATGCTACCCCTGAATTAGTCATGTTAGATAATATAAAATCTATTATTCTATATCTTCCTGCAAAAGGAACAGAAGCTAATACTCTATTTTTTGTTAGCCCTTTCATTCCATTTTCATTTTCATCTAAGTTTATTATTCCTACACAATTTTTCACTACCAAATTCCTCCTTACCCTAGAAAGCCTATTTTATAACATTACTATTTGCTTTTATGTCTTTCATTGCTGGAATTACTACTATTTCTTTTCCAGTTCCAACAGTTGAATTTTTTCTTATTATTGCACTATCTCCTACAATAGCCTTATCAATTGTAATATTATCTCCAATTTTTGCATTAGGCATTATTACAGAATTTTTTACAACTGTATTCTTACCTATGTAAACATTTTGGAATATGACAGAATTTTCCACTTTTCCGTATATAGCACATCCATCTGTTACTAGTGAATTCTTTACTTCTGCATTAGCTCCTAAGTATTGTGCTGGACTAACATCACTTGCAGAATAAATTCTTAAATCATTACTGTGTAAGTCTAATCCTGAATCCTCTTTTAATAAATCCATATTAGCTTCCCATAGGCTTTCTATTGTTCCAACATCCTTCCAGTATCCTTTAAATGGATAAGCATACATCTTTAGTCCATCATTTAACATAGCAGGAATTATATCTTTACCAAAGTCATTACTTGAATTTGGATTTGCTTCATCTTCTTTAAGATATTTCTTTAAAGCTTTCCAATTAAAAATGTATATTCCCATAGAAGCTTTTGTACTCTTTGGATGTTGAGGTTTTTCTTCAAATTCATATATTGATAAGTCCTCATTAGTATTCATAATACCAAATCTTTTGGCTTCTTCTAAGGTTACATCTATAACTGAAATAGTAACATCTGCATTTCTTTCTTTATGATAATTTAATAATTCCTCATAATTCATTTTGTAAATATGGTCACCAGATAAAATTAGAACATATTCTGGATTATATCTATCTATAAACTCTATATTTTGATAAATGGCATTAGCTGTTCCTTTATACCAATTACCTCCCTTTTCTTCTTGATAAGGCGGTAAAATGCTTACTCCTCCATCACGTCTATCAAGATCCCAAGGTGCTCCAATTCCAATATGGGCATTTAATTCAAGAGGTTTATACTGTGTTAAAACACCCACAGTATATACCCCTGAATTAGAACAATTACTTAAAGGGAAATCTATTATTCTATATTTTCCTCCAAATGGAACTGCTGGTTTAGCTATGTGCTTAGTAAGCACTCCTAATCTTGAACCTTGTCCACCTGCTAGAATCATTGCTACCATTTCATTTTTTCTCATAGTATCATCTCCTGTAAAATTATGCTGTATAATTATACTTTACTAAATACACCAGTATGGGAAGTTCATTACTTCTTCATACATACCTTTATATTCCCATGCTGACTTTTCCCAACTATTATTTGAATTAACAGCATGATCCATTAGCATATTCCAATTCCATTTATTATAGAAATTATGAACAGCATAAGCTACTGTATTGTAGAATTCATGTGCATTGAAGTTTCTAAATGAGAATCCATTTCCATCTCCTGTATATTCATTAAATGGATTTATTGTATCTTTTAGTCCTCCTGTTTCTCTTACAACTGGAATAGTTCCATATCTTAAAGCTATAAGTTGTCCTAATCCACATGGTTCAAATAATGATGGCATTAAGAATATATCACTTCCTGCATATATCTTATGTGCTAAGCCATTATCAAATTTAATTTGTGCTGAAACCTTATCTGGATGATGGTATTGAAGCCCTCTAAAGCAATCTTCAAAATACTTGTCTCCAGTTCCTAATATAACAAGTTGAACATCCATATCAACAATTCCTTGAGCTATATCTAAAACTAAGTTCATACCCTTTTGTTCTGTAAGTCTTGAAACTATTGCAAGCATTGGTACTTCTGGTCTTACTGGAAGTCCTAATTCTTGTTGTAATCTTGTTTTATTTATATTTTTATCTACACGATAATCAATATTATACTTTTGATATATAAAGTTATCATCCCATGGATTATATTCATCATAATCTATTCCATTTAATATTCCTCTTAAAGCATAACTTCTTTCTCTTAATAAACCATCAAGACCATGTCCATACTCTGGAGTTTGTATTTCTTGTGCATAACTATGGCTTACTGTTGAAACCTTATCTGAGTAATTTATACCACCCTTCATAAAGCTTACACCATTACAGTATTCAAGAGTTCCATTGTTATATGCATTAAAGTCATATCCAAATAATTCTGGAAGAACATGTTTATCAAATGCTCCTTGGAATACAATATTATGAATTGAATATACAGTTTTTATATTTCTATAAAAATCATCATATTTACCATATTCAAGTCTTAAAAGTACAGGAATCATTCCTGTTTGCCAGTCATTACAATGTATTACATCTGGATGCCAGTTTATTTCTTTTAAGAATTGAATTGCTGCTCTGTCAAAGAAAGCAAATCTTTCTCCATCATCAAGATGTCCATATAAAGTATCTCTATTAAAATATTCTTCATTATCTAAAAAGTAGTAAGTTACTCCTCCATAGTTATATTCAAAAACTCCACAATATTTTGTTCTCCAGCCTACTTTTACGAAAAACCATTTTATAAATTTAAAATCCTTTTTAAAGTTCCAATTTATGTTTCTATAATTAGGAATAACTACTCTTGCATCTACTCCAATTTTAGTAAGAGCTTTTGGTAATGCTCCCATTACATCACCAAGTCCTCCTGTTTTTATAAATGGATGTGCTTCTCCTGCTACTAGTAATACGTTCATTCCTTTAACCCCCTTATTATTTCTTCAATCCAACAACTAAAACAGCCATTGGTGGTATTTTCACTTTTATTGTATATGGTTGTCCATTAAATAATGGTTCTTCTTCAGTAGATTCTTCCACTGCAATTTCATCTGAAGCTTCAATATTTTCTTCTGGAATTTCTATTACTTCTCTCTTAACTTTTTCACTAACTAAAGTAACATCTCCCATTACTTGCCCTGAACCACCAAATCTTTCTTCATCTGTATTAAATACTTCAACATATTCTCCTTCATAAGGAACTCCCACCATAAAATCATAATAAACCATTGGTGTAAAGTTACATATAAATAATAACATATCCCCTTGCTTTTTACCATTTCTTACAAAACTGAAAATACTTTGTTCTGTATTTCCACCATCTATCCATGTAAAGCCTTTTCTGTCATAATCTAATTCCCATAAACTCTTATTTTCTAAATAGAATTTATTTAATTCTTTTGAGAAATCTTGAATTTTTTTATGAACTTCATATTTATCTATTACACTCCAGTAAAGCTCTTCCTCCTCTTTCCATTCTGTAAATTGTCCAAATTCAGTTCCCATAAATGTAAGTTTCTTTCCTGGGTGTCCCATCATATATGCAAGATATAATCTTAATCCAGCATATTTATTCCAGTCATCACCATACATCTTTGCAATAAGTGAACCCTTACCATGAACTACTTCATCATGAGATATTGGTAATATAAAGTTTTCTGTATAATTATAATGAATAGAGAATGTTATATTATTGTGATGATATTTTCTGTATATAGGGTCTAGCTTTATATACTCTAAAGTATCATTCATCCATCCCATATTCCATTTAAAGTCAAATCCAAGACTATCTTCTTCATTATGTTTAGTAACATTTTTCCAAGCTGTTGATTCTTCAGCAATCATCATAACATTTGTTTTAGAATCATGTATTACTTTATTTATTTCTTTTAAGAATTCTATTCCTTCAAGATTTCCATGGTCACCATAAATGTTTGGAACCCATTCACCTGGACCTCTGTCATAATCTAAATAAAGCATATTAGATACAGCATCCATTCTTATTCCATCTATATGGAATTCTTTTATCCAATACATTGCACTAGAAATTAAAAAGCTTTTAACTTCTGGTTTTCCTAAATCAAAATTAGATGTTCCCCATCCTTTATTATCTGCCTTCCAACCATCTTGATATTCATAAGTTGGAGTTCCATCAAACATATATAATCCATGAGCATCTCTACAAAAATGTCCTGGAACCCAGTCTAAAATTATTCCAATATTTCTCTTATGAAATTCATTTACAAGCTTTTTAAAACCTTCAATAGTTCCATATCTTGATGTTAATGAGAAATATCCAACACCTTGATAACCCCAAGAAGCATCTAAAGGATATTCAATAAGAGGCATGAATTCAACATGTGTATATCCCATTTCTTCAACATATTCAGGAAGCATATTTGCTAATTCATCATAAGTATAAAAACTTCCATCTTCCTTACGTTTCCAAGAACCTAAATGTACTTCATATATATTCATTGCAGTTGTGAAAAGATTTCTTCTTTTTCTTTTTGCTATCCAGTTTCTATCTTCCCATGTAAACTTTTCTGGTTTGCATACTATTGATGCTGTATTAGGTCTAACTTCTGAACATATTGCATATGGGTCTGCTTTATACACAATGTTGTCTGATGGACTCATAATAGCATATTTATATTTTTCTCCTTCTTCCATATTAGGAACAAAAATTGACCATATTCCTTTTTTAGATACTTTTCTAAGTTTAAAATTATCTTCTATTTCAAACTTATTAGAATCACATACTAACCATATTTCTTTAGCATTTGGTGCCCATACTGTAAACTTTACACCCTTTACACCTTTTTCTGTAACAAAGTGTGAACCAAATATTTGTTGAGCTTCATATTCCTTTCCTGCATAGAAATTTGTATAACTAACCTTTTTTGCTGTAGTAGTTTTTTTAGGTGTAGTACTTTTTTTCTTTGTAGCTTTTTCTTCTTCTAAAACTTCTGCTTCTTTTATTTCAACCTTTTCTTCAACTACTTTTGCTTCTGAAACTGGCTTTGTTTTTGTTTCTTTAACTAAATTTTCTTCTTCTTTAGTTATTGCAACTTCTTTTAAAACCTCTTCTGCTACTTTATCTTCTATTTTATTAGCTTTTGCTTTTTTAGATTTAGTTGTTCTTTTTGATTTAACAACCTTTTCAGTTTCAGCTTTATCTATTTCTTTAGAAGGAACTTCTTTCTCTTTTAAAATTTCCTTTTTATCATCCTTTATTTCTTTTGATGTCATAGATTTATCTTTTAAAGATATTTCATTATTTTCTTCTAACCCCTTAGTAATCACTTTATCATTTTTAGTTCTTGCCAAAACCTTACTCCTCCTCATCCTTTTATAAAATATATAAATAAACTTACAACCTAATTTTACTAAAAATTTAATAAATTTACAACTATTGTAAGGATTTTTTTATACTTTTTTCTTATTTTGAAATACAAATATTTCTATAAAATATTTTTATTTCTTATGCTTATATTATACTACAAAATTTTCTTATATTATACATTTACCTCTCTTTTATATTGATTTTTTTATTTTATTTTCTTTATAAATTGTTTTTTTAAGTATAAATAAATTCCATGTTTTATTAAATACAAACAAAACATGACATTTTATTAATTATTTAAAACAAGAGACAAAGAATTATCTTGAAAGAAAGTATTTGAATTATATAGATATAGGATGTCTGTAAACTTTTCCTTAGATATAAGATTTTCAATATCTTCATAATAATATCTAGGATCTACCATTACTATTTTTGAAAAAAATGGTGTTAAAAATTCTACAAAACTATTAGCATATGAATCCTTTATCATAAGAAGTTTTTTATCATTTTTCACATTTACATTTTCAATTTCTAAAAATGGATGATTTCCATCTAAAAATAATTCATATTTATTTTTTTCTTTAAGTTTTTCTGTATCATAAAAAGATGCACTTTTTTTCTTTTCTTCTGTGTATGTTATTATGCTTTCATCATTTTCATCTTTATTAATATACACATATATATCATCACCCTTTTTAATTTTAAATAGGCTTTTTGAATATAATGTTCCATAAAATTGGTCTGTAGCTAATATTTTTGTATATTCATCTAGATTCTTCTTATCTAATCCTAACTGATTGCAAAATTCTTCATATGTATAATATGCACCAAGGGTTGTCCAATGATGGTCAGTTTTATAATAAACATATTCATCTTTGTGAGAGCGCATTGTATCATAGGGATAAATAAAAGTTATTCTATTATCTAAATCCTTTCCAAATTCTTCTGCATATTTTTTTTCATCCACAATAGGTGCATTTTTAGGAAGTTTTTCTTTTAATATTGTAGTTGATATTGGAATAAGCATAAAAGTTGTATTTATATCACTATGTTTTTCCATAAAAGAATTTATTGCATCTATATTATTTTTTTCATTTTCAGCATTTGGTTTTTCAAAACTTTCAAATAAATAACCATCTTTTCCTTTATAAACATTATTAATATCTTTTTTTAAAAGTAATGAATCTGTTGTAGATTTTATATTTATAAATTTTTCTCTATAAACAAATTGATCATTTTTATAACTCTCATATTTTTTAGTGTATCTTCCTTCAATTAAATTATCCATATCAAATCTAGGCTTATGAGTTAATGTTCTATTCTCCATAACTGAAACATCTGTATCATTTTTAAACAAATTTATAATAAATATTCCTTCTATAAAAACAATAAAACAAATACTAATTAAAATATTATATTTTCTTTTCTTTTTATATGAAGTTTTCCTTTTGTATGAAGAACTTTTTTCATATAGCTTTCTTTTTTTATATAATTCTATTCTTCTATATAACTCTTTTTCATCCATAAAAATTTTGCTCCTTAAAATCTAAAATATAAAAATGGATTGTAACTTGCATTAAGTAAATATGCTATTGATAATATAAATACTGCATATTGTAAAATTATTGCAATTGTATATCCACCTTTTGATTTTTTTATACTTTTAAATATATTTCTTAATAAAGGAGTTGAGGCTAATATAAGTATTATAAGTAATATAAAATTATTACTTAAATAATATTTAAAACTTCCATCTATAAATTTATTTCCTCCAACAAGAAATAAGATTTTTATATATTTAATAGCCCAAGATAAATTTGGTGCTGCAAAAATAACCCAACCTACATTTACTATTATCATAGTGTAAATACTTCTTATTATTGATGGTAATTTATTTAAAATTCCTTTAAAAATAAATTTTTCAAACATAAGTAATATTCCATAATAAAGACCCCATACTATAAAATTATAGCTTGCTCCATGCCATAGTCCTGTAAGGCTCCATACTATAAGAAGGTTTCTACATTGCTTTAATACTCCTTTTCTGTTTCCTCCAAGAGGTATATATACATATTCTTTAAACCAGGTACTTAATGAAATATGCCATCTTCTCCAAAATTCGGTTACACTTTTAGATATATATGGATAATCAAAATTCTTTGTAAATATAAATCCAAACATTCTTCCAAGTCCAATTGCCATATCTGAATATCCTGAAAAGTCAAAATAAATTTGCATAGTATATGCTATTGCACCAAGCCATGCTGTTAAAACTGACATATCTCTTAAATTTTGAACTTGTATTGCATCCCATAACATTCCTATATTATTAGCAAGAAGAACTTTTTTTCCTAAACCTATGAGGAATTTTTCAACTCCTATACCAAAATTATCAAAACCTTCATTTCTATTTTTTAATTGTTTTTCAACATCTGAATATTTAACTATAGGCCCTGCAACTAGTTGTGGAAACATTGTTATATATGCACCAAAGTCTATTAAATTTTTTTGCACTTTTACCTTTTTTAAATATACATCTATCACATAAGATAATGTTTGAAATGTATAAAATGATATTCCTATAGGAAGAGATAACTTTGTATATTTTATTGATAAAGAAAAAACACTATTTATTATTTCTATTAAAAATCCATAATATTTAAAATAGCCTAAAATTAACAAATCTACCACAATAGTAATTATAAGAAATGTTTTTTTCTCTTTTTCTTTTCTTACATTTATACATAATGCCATTAAATAATTAAATATAGTTGTAAATATCATTAAAAAAATATATATAGGCTCTCCCCAAGCATAAAAAACAAGACTTCCAATAAGCAAGATAAAATTTCTAAATTTTTTAGGACATATATAATAAATCCCTAATATTATTGGAAGAAATGTAAAAATAAATATAATACTACTAAAAACCATTGTTAATACTCCACTTTCTATTTTATATAATTTTTAAAATTTTTTTTCATATCCTGTGCATCATTTGAAATAGCAAAAAACACATAATTCCCTTTTATAGATAATTCATAGTTTTGTACAATTCCATATTGTTCTGGTGCATAATCTTTAAAGTTATCACTTTGTGTTTGAATTCTATTATCAATACTTTCTTCTATTGTGTCAGCTTGCATAGAACTATCTTTCATCTTTATTATTAAAAGTTCACTTACTTCCATAGTAGAACTTGGTGTATATATAATAACTTCATCATAATCATTAGAATTAAGTCCATAATATCTTCTTAATGTTTTACTATCACCAAGTACAAATTTTGACTCATCTGTTACTGATAGTACTTCTTCTGCTAAATTGCTTAAAGAAACATCTTTGTAGCCACAGGCTATATTTGAAAAAATAAATATAGCACACAAAAACATTATTAATAATTTTTTTACTTTCATATTATTCACCTTTTAAAATATTAATTAATACATTTAAGTATATATCATAAAAATCCCCTATTACATGAACCCCGTCAGGCTCATAAAAATTAGGGTTTTTAGAAATTATACTTCTTAAATCAAGATAGGTTAAATCTTCTTCATCGCACATTTTTTTTATATATTTATTTGCTTCATCAACTCTATCTTTAGATAAAGCTGTTACTTCTGTTGCTTCCTTATCAGTAACATAAAAAGTTGATATAATTATAATTTCAGTTTTAGGCAATTGTTCTTTTACTGAATTTATTAAATTTTTATATTTATCATAAAACTCCTCTAAGTTATCAAAACACTCTAGGTCATTCATTCCATAAAGCATTATTATTCTATCTGGCACTAAATCTACTACCCTAGGAACATCATCTTCTAATGCTGTCATAACATTTTTACCTTTTTCTGCAACTACTGAGGTACTATCTAAAAAACCATAACCATATATTGCTTCTGTTAATGAATCCCCCATAAATACAGTACTATTAAAAAATTCTTTATAATCCTCTGTATTATATTTAGGTGAACTTATAGCTTCATCTATTATATTATCTATATTTTCTTCCTCAATATTAACTTTTTTAACTTCAGAATCTTCTTTAATATCAGAGACAGTTTTTTTTTGCATACTCTCTATTTTTTTTATTCCACTTTTTGTTTTTTTACTAATTGATGTTGGCATTACATCTTTAGATGCTAAAGAAAAAAATATTATCATTAGTAAAAAGACATATAACGTTTTATTTTTACATTTCATAACATTAACCCCACTATTTATATTATATCTCTAATAATACTACTACTTTTTGTGCAAAAAAAATAGAACTAAATTAGAAAATTTAGTTCTATCTTAAATATTTTATACTATTTAGTTATTAAACATTCACCTGTCATTTCTTTTGGAACTTCAAGATTCATAACATTAAGCATTGTTGGTGCTATATCTGCAAGTTTTCCACTCTTTAAAGTTCTTCCATTTATATTGTTTGAAACCCATACAAATGGTACTGGGTTAGTAGTGTGTGCAGTAAATGGATTTCCTGTTGAAAAATCAATTTCTGTTTCTGCATTTCCATGGTCAGCAGTTACAAATACAGTTCCATCCTTTTCTAGAACCTTATCTACTATCTTTCCTAAACATTCATCAACAGCTTCTATTGCTTTAACAGCCGCTTGAACTACTCCAGTATGACCAACCATATCTGGATTTGCAAAGTTTAGTATAATCATGTCATATTTATCTTGGTCTAGTCTATTTAATAATTCATCTGTAACTTCATATGCAGACATTTCTGGTTTAAGGTCATATGTAGCAACCTTTGGTGAAGGTATAACCTTTCTTTCCTCTCCTGGATTTTCTTTTTCTACTCCACCATTAAAGAAGAATGTAACATGAGCATATTTCTCAGTTTCTGCTATTCTTAATTGCTTTAATCCTTTGCTTGAAACATATTCTCCTAATGTATTAACTAAAGTTTGAGGTTTAAATGCTATGTTAACCCCTTCTAAAGTCTTATCATATTGAGTCATTGTTACAAAAGTAAGATTTAAAGTTTCTCTCTTAAATCCTGCAAATTCTTTATCATTTATAGCTCTAGTTAATTCTCTAGCTCTATCTGGTCTAAAGTTAAAGAATACAACTGAATCACCATTTTTTATTGTAGCTGTTGGATGACCATCTTCTTCTATTACACATGGTATTACAAATTCATCTGTCTTTTCATCATGATATGAATTTTCTATAGCTTCTACTGCTGATGATGCTTTTTCTCCTTCACCTAAAACTATAGCATTATAAGCAAGTTGAACTCTTTCCCATCTGTTATCTCTATCCATAGCATAGTATCTTCCACTTACTGTAGCTATTTGTCCTACTCCAACTTCCTTCATCATTTCTTCTGCTTTTATTATAAAATCTTTACCTGATGATGGTGGTACATCTCTTCCATCCATAAATGCATGAACATAAACCTTTTGAAGGCCTTCCTTTTTTGCAAATTCTAAAAGTCCTTTTAAATGTCCAATATGAGAGTGAACTCCTCCATCTGATAAAAGACCCATTAAGTGTAATGAAGTATTATTTTCTTTAGCATTTTTCATAGCCTTCATTAAAGCTTCATTTTCAAAAAAGTCTCCATCTTCAATTGCTTTAGTAATTCTAGTTAATTCTTGATATACTATTCTTCCTGAACCTATATTTAAATGTCCAACTTCTGAATTACCCATTTGACCTTCTGGAAGACCAACTGCCATTCCACTTGCTTGTAGTTGAGTATGAGGATACTCCTTTACTAATCTATCAAAATTTGGCTTCTTTGCTAATGCAACTGCATTTCCTTCTGATTTTTCTGCTATACCAAATCCATCTAGTATCATTAACATAACTGGTTTCTTTGACATACCTCTACCTCCGTTTAAATTAATTATTATAATATAAAAGTATTATTATCATTGTTTATATTTTAACATACTTATTATATATTTTTTTCATAATCAATGCAACTTACTTAAATTAAATTTACTTAGAGTTTATCAAAGAAAGTTTAAATTTTAATAAATATAAAATTCATATACTACAATAACTTATCCTGTTTTAAATTATTTTGTAATTACATATTCTATTGTTTTTCTTAACACATTTCCATTTTCATCTTTAACATCTACATGTAATTTTTTGTTTCCACAAGCTTTTGCATTCCATATTGCAGTATTTGATGTTGAATAGTTTTGTATCACATACCAATTATTTTTATCATCACTTACTAAAAACTTATATTGTAATTTTCCTATTCCTGATGCATTAGCTGTTAATTTTATTTTTGCTCCCTGAACTTGAGGTAACTGTAAATCTGTAGAAAATTTATTTATTACTAATGTTTTTGAATTTATAGTATAGTTAATTGATTTTCTTACTACTTTTCCTGTTTCATCTTTAACATCTACATATAATCTTTTATTTCCAGATACTCCTGCATTCCATATTACTGTATTTGATGTTGAATAATTTTTTAGCACATACCAATTATTTTTATCATCACGTACTAAAAATTTATATTGTAATTTTCCTGTTCCAGATGCAGTAGCTGTTAATTTTATTTTTGTTCCTTGTACTTGTGGAGATTTTTTATCAGTTGAAAAACTTTTTATCTCTAATTCTTTTTCCTCTTCTATTACAAACTCTTTTTCTAAAGTTTCTTTATGTCCATCTATTCCTAATATATCTGCCTTTAAAATGTATTTTCCTGCTTTTTCAGGCTTCCAATCTACATTATAATTATCAAAACTATTAGAATCTCTGTATGAATATTCTTTTATTAAAGTCCATTCATTATCTCCCTCCATTTTATATGAAAGTCTATACTCTGATTTTTCAGGAATTCCACCTACAATGTAAAAAGCAACATTCAATGTTTCTCCTAATAATTGAGGTGATTGCTTATTTATGCTTAGTTTTTGAAAATCCCAACAGTTTCCACCAATTGCTTCTTCATAAACATAATAAATTGTAATTTCTTCTCCTGTAAAATTTCCACTATATAAACCTGACATTAAATTATCATAAACTAATCTAGATTCCAAAGACTGGTTGCCTGTTGAAATATAATATCCAGCTAATCTATGTTCTCCTACAATTCCTAAATATTCTTCTGCTGGTGCTGTATATTCTTCTCCTTGTTTTCCTAAAAGTGTAATGGAATCTGCTATTTCCTCATGTCTATCTAATGACATATATACCACTTTCACTCTTTTCAATTCATCTTTTTCTGTAGGAACATTATCAATATTTATAACCTCTCCATTTTCAATCATTACAGTTCCTGAAGAAAGATATCCTGGAATAGCCTGTTGAGGATCTTGTTCTAATGAATTTGGACAATTGAACATTACTCTTGCTGATTGAACAGATGGAATTTCATAATACCACCATCCATCCCCTTTATCCTCCATTTTTTTACCTGGCCATGAACCTATTAATTCATCACCTTCCTCATTATAAGCATATATATTTACATCAGTCCAACTTGCTAAATTATGATAATATACTCTTAAATATTGATTATTGTCATTAATATACTGAACCTCAATATTATTTTCATTTGCATATTTTTCTGCATATGAATTTCTATTACATAATATTTTTGTTATTAAATTATTATAAATTAAATTATTTCCTATTTCTTTAACTGAATCAGGAATATTTATATATTGTAATTTCTCACATTGCTCAAATGTATAGTTTCCTATCTTCTCCACTCCATCTGAAATATCAATACTTTCTAAAGAAGCACAATTTAAAAATGCATAACTATCTATTTCTTTTACTGTAGTAGGAATATTTATCTCAACTAAATTTTCACAAGATGAAAAAGTATATGGATTTATTTTTTTTAATCCTTCTGGTAAGATTATTCTTTTTAAATTTTTACAAGAAGCAAAAGCATAATCATAAATAGTAGTTACTCCTTCAGGAACTATAACTTCTTCATTTTTACTAACATTTATACATACTAATAAAGTATCTTTGTTTTTGTTATATAGACATCCATCTTCTTCAACAAGATAATTACTTCCTATAGCTACATTAATTTCTTTTAATGAATAACAAGCATTTATTATATAACGGTCAAAATATTTTAATGTAGAAGGAAGATTTAATTCTTCTAAATTACTACAATATTGGAAAGTTCCACTTTTTAATTCAGTAACACCTTCTGGTACAGTAAATTTTCTTAAGCTTTCACATTCTCCAAAGGCATATCCTCCTATATTTTTTATATTATCATAAGCCTTTATTTCCTCTAATTTAGAACATCCATAAAATGCATATGGAGAAATAGTTTCAGCATAACTATATACACGAGCTATATTTGAATCTTTTCCTTGGGGATATTTAATAATTGTCTTTTTATCACTTGAATATAAAGCATCATCTATTGTTGTGAAGAATTTATTTTCATCATCTACAATAAATTTTTTTAACTTGCTTAAACATCTAAATGCTTTTGAATTTATAGATTTAATATTTTTAGATATTTTTATGCTTTCTATCTCAGAATATGCTGGGCTTGTCCAAGTAAATGCATTTTCATCTATAGTTGTTAATGGATATGTTTTTCCATCTATTTCTACAGTTTCTGGTAATACAACATCTTTATCATTTTCTTGATATACCTGCAAAACAGCTTCCCCCACATCATTAACTATATACTGTTTTGGTGGCATAGCAGCTTTTACACTTTTAATATTTCCACACAAAATAAATACTGTAATAATTACCATAAATAAAGATAACGTTTTCCTAAAATTTTTCATTTTTATTTCCTCCAAATTTAATACTTTTTCAAAATAATTTTAGTATTTAATTTACATTTTTTCAATATACTTTTATACTTTAATTTAAAATATTTTTTATTACTATTTATTTTTTATAATTACATATATAATATCGATTTTTTAAATTGGGGCATAAAAAAAGAGACTTAAATGATGAAAATTAAGTTCATCATTTAAAGTCTCTTTTAACTGATACTAGTAGTTAACTATCTTAGAGAAGTCATCTGCAACTAAGCTAGCTCCACCAACTAAAGCACCATCTATGTCAGACATAGCCATTTGGTCCTTTATAGTAGCTGGTTTAACTGAACCACCATATTGGATTCTTATCTTATCTGCAACTTCTTGACCAAACATTCCAGCAACAACTTTTCTTATTGCAGCAATTGTTTCATTAGCTTGTTCCTTTGTAGCAGTTTTTCCTGTTCCTATAGCCCAGATTGGTTCATAAGCTATAATAACTTTTTCTGCTAATTCTTTATCTAAACCAGCTAAATCTGTCTTTATTTGCATAGCTATAAAGTCATCAGTTACTCCTGCTTCTCTTTGTTCTAAAGTTTCTCCACAGCAAAGAACTGGGATTAAGTTGTGAGCAAAAGCAGCCTTAACTTTCTTATTTAAAGCTTCATCAGTTTCATTGAAGTATTGTCTTCTTTCACTGTGTCCTAATATTACATATTCAACACCCATAGCTTCAAGCATTCCTGGAGCAACTTCTCCTGTGAAAGCTCCGCTTTCTTCAAAGTGCATATTTTGAGCACCTATTTTAACATTTGAACCTTTAGCAGCTTCTAATGCAGCACTTAAGCAAACAAAAGTTGGGAATATAACTACTTCACAAGTAGCATCCTTTACTAATGGTTTTAATTCATTTATAACTTTAACAGCTTCTTCTGGAGTTTTGTTCATTTTCCAGTTTCCAGCTATAACAGCTCTTCTTGTCATTAAAATTCACCTCATAATTTAATTATTTATATTTTGGGGAAATCTAGCCTTTTTGCTAGCTTCTCCTTAACTAATCCTTAGCCAAAACAAGCTTTAGAGGATTATATGAAACCCGACTCACATACGTTCGCTGGGTAAGTAATCCTTAGCCAAAAACAAGTTTTGGAGGATTATATGAAACCTGACTCACATACGTTCGCTGGGTAAGTAATCCTTAGCCAAAAACAAGTTTTGGAGGATTACTTATCATTTAAAGCAGCAATTCCTGGTAAAGTTTTTCCTTCTAGGAATTCTAGAGAAGCTCCACCACCTGTTGAAATGTGAGTCATCTTATCTCCAAATCCTAATGTGTTAACAGCTGCAGCAGAATCTCCTCCACCTATAACTGTTGTAGCATCAGCATCAGCCATAGCCTTAGCAACTGCTATTGTACCCTTATTGTAGTTTTCAAATTCGAATACTCCCATAGGTCCGTTCCAAACAACAGTCTTAGCATCTTTTATAGCTTCAGCATATAAAGCTTCTGTCTTAGGTCCGATATCTAATCCCATGAATCCGTCTGGAATATCTTGACCTTCTGTAACTGTAGCTTCTACATCTTTAAATTCAGCAGCTACTCTGTGGTCTACTGGTAATAAGAACTTAACTCCCTTAGCAGCAGCCTTTTCAATCATTTCCTTAGCATAATCTAATCTGTCATCTTCACATAATGAAGTTCCTATCTTATATCCTTGAGCCTTTAAGAATGTATAAGCCATTCCTCCACCAATGATTATTGTATCAACTTTTTCTAATAAGTTGTTTATAACAGCAATCTTGTCAGAAACCTTTGAACCACCTAATATAGCAACAAAAGGTCTAACTGGAGAATTTACAGCTTCTCCTAAGAATTTTAATTCTTTTTGAATTAAGTATCCACATACAGCTGTATCTATATACTTAGTAACTCCAACTGTTGAACAGTGAGCTCTATGAGCTGTACCAAATGCATCATTAACAAAAACATCAGCAAGTGAAGCTAATTCCTTAGAGAAGTTATCTTCATTCTTAGTTTCTTCTTTTCTGCATCTAGTGTTTTCTAGTAATATAACATCTCCGTCTTTCATTTCTGCAACTGCAGCCTTAGCGTTAGCTCCAACTACTTCTTCATCTCTTGGGAACTTAACTTCTTGACCTAGCATTTCGCTTAATCTCTTTGCAACTGGTGCTAATGATTTAGAAGCATCCTTTCCTAAGTGTGAACAAAGTATAACTTTAGCTCCTTGAGCAACTAAGTACTTTATTGTTGGAAGTGCTCCATTTAATCTGTTTTCATCTGTTATAACTCCATCTTTTAATGGAACGTTAAAGTCACATCTTACTAATACTCTTTTTCCCTTAACATCAATATCTTCTATAGTCTTCTTGTTAAAGCTCATGTTTTCCACCTCATACTAAATTTATTTTATAAAAAAGGTCCGGTCTTATAAGTATACCTAAGACCGGACCCAATTAGGATCTTATAAGAGTGCTGTTAATTAAAGCATTCAATATCCATTTTTTAATATATACTAAATTAAGCTAATTCAGCAAAGTATTTGATTGTTCTAACCATTTGGCTAGTGTATGAATTTTCGTTGTCATACCAAGAAACAACCTTAACCATAGTTGTTCCATCACCCATATCCATTACCTTTGTTTGAGTAGCATCGAATAATGAACCGTAAGTAATTCCAACTATATCAGAAGAAACTAATTCTTCTTCAGTGTATCCGAATGAATCAGATGCTGCTGCTTTCATAGCTGCGTTAACTTCTGCTTCTGTTACCTTTCCATCAACGATAGCTATTAATTGAGTTAATGAACCAGTTGGAACTGGAACTCTTTGAGCACATCCATCTAATACTCCGTTTAATTCAGGAATAACTAATCCAATAGCCTTAGCAGCACCAGTTGAGTTTGGTACTATGTTAACAGCTGCAGCTCTAGCTCTTCTTAAATCACCTTTTCTTTGTGGTCCATCAAGAGTCATTTGATCTCCAGTGTAAGCATGGATAGTAGTCATGTATCCTTTCTTTATCTTAGCTAAGTTGTTTAAAGTGTTAGCCATTGGAGCTAAGCAGTTTGTAGTACATGATGCAGCTGAAATAACTGTATCTGTAGCTTTTAATGTCTTTTCGTTTACGCTGTAAACAATTGTTGGAAGATCATTTCCAGCTGGAGCTGAAATAACAACTTTCTTAGCACCTGCTGCTATATGAGCTTCTGCCTTTGCTTTTGAAGTATAGAATCCAGTACATTCAAGTACAACGTCTACTCCGATTTCTCCCCATGGAAGTTCCTTAGCGTCAGCTTTTGCATATATCTTTATTTCTTTTCCATCAACAGTGATAGAATCTTCTCCAGCAGTAACCTTATCTGCTAAAGCATACTTACCTTGAGCTGAATCATATTTTAATAAGTGAGCTAACATCTTAGGGCTAGTTAAATCGTTGATTGCAACTACTTCATATCCCTCTGCTCCGAACATTTGTCTGAATGCAAGACGTCCAATACGTCCAAAACCATTGATTGCTACTTTTACGTTTGCCATTAAAAATTACCTCCTAAAAGTTCATCTTTATAAAAATTATTTTTTATAAACAAATTTAATTATTTAATATTCTCGCTTAAGATGCGCACAATTTGTTTCCCTGCAGCTTCATCTGTAACAAGAATACTATTGCTATTGTTAAGTTGAGTTGAAATAATTGAACTTACTTTGTTTTTTCCACCTGCCACAGCTATATGAGTTTTTATTTTTCTTGCTTCATTAATATCAAGTCCTACTATAGCAGTACGAAAAACCACTTCGCCTTTTTTGTTAAAATAACATCCAAAGGCTTCTCCTATTGCACCTAAGTCAATAAGTTTCATTATTTCTGAATCTTCTGCTCCTCTTTTTTGTGCCATATGCTCAGCATTTCCTATTCCATAAAGTAATATATCTGCTTTACGAATACAATCTACTACTTCGCTTATGTTCTTTTTCTTTAATAATGTTTCTAAAATATCATCAGATAAATTTTCTGGTATATGGAGCATTTTGTAGGTTCCATTAACTTTCTTTGCTAAAGAAGCTGCTAAGGTATTAGATTGTGTTTCTACATTTCTTCCCATTCCGCCTCTAGCAGGAACCACTAAAACATTTGAAAAGTTTACTTTAGGAAAAGCTTCTACAACCTCTTTTATAGTACTTCCTCCAGTTAAAGCTATTATGCTATTATCTTTAATTACTTCTTTTAAGTATTTAGCACTTGCTTTACCTAAGTCTTTTACTATTTGAGGGTCCTTTTCAATGTCCCCTGGAACAATTATAACTTTTCTAATATTAAGCAAAGATTTAACTTGTTCTTCAACTTCTGATAATCCTCTTATATCATGGATAAATTCTTTAAGTTCATTAACAATTTTTTCTCCATCTTTTGTTACTGTCATGCCAGGAGTATGTATCTCTATTAATCCCTGTTCTTTAAAAAAGTTAATTTCAGTTCTTACTACTCTCTCTCCCAAATTTAGCTTATTTGCTAAAATTCGTCTTCCTATTGGTTGATTGTAGTATATTGTACTTAATATATTATACCTTTTTTCAAGAAGTTCTACAAGTTCAGGAATTATTTTCTTTTGCAACTTTAATATTTCCTGCAACTAAAACACTCCTTTGGACGCCTTATGTCCCATATTGTATTGTCATGTCCCACATGTTTATTATAAATCAGATTAAAGAAAAAAAAAAGACTTTCCTTGAAAATTTTTTATTTTTTTTTGACAATAACTCATAAAATTTTATTTTTATAATATTGTCATATTTAATGTACCCTTTTTTTATTTTTTTATTCTGATATAAAGAATAAACCAGATGCTTTTTTACCTGAATGAATTGCAACTGTACAACCTACTGTTGTTTCTATAAAATCTATATTATTTTCTTTTAAATATTCTCTTAAAGGTCCTGCAATATCTTCCATATCTACGTTAACAAGTATTACAGGTAAATCCTTTCTGCATCCATATTTGTTAATATCTTCTATTATTCTTTTAACAGCTTTTTTATTTCCTCTTACTTTATCCTTTACTGCCATTAAACCATCTTTTATTTCAAGGATAAGTTTTATTCCAAGTATACCTGTTACTACTCCTACAGTTTTTGAAATTCTTCCACCTTTTATTAGGTTATCTAAAGAATCAAAACTTAATGAAGAATTTATTTTATATTTTTCTTTTTCTATTTCATTTACTATTTCCTCAGGAGTCTTTCCTTCTTTTATAAGATTAGCTGCTCTAAGCACTAAAACTCCAAGACCTGCACAAGTGCTTTGAGAGTCTATTATAAATATATCTTCATATTCACTCATTTCTTTTGCTAAATAAGCTGATTGATAAGTTCCACTCATAGCTGAAGATATTAAAATTACAATAAGAATTTCATCATTATTTTTTGCATTATTAAAAACTTCTAAAAATCTATTTGGAGTTATTTGAGCTGTAGTTGGTAACATATTTTCTGATTCTATTTTTTTGAATAATTCATCTTGATTTATCTCTACACCATCTAAATAGCTTTTTTCTCCAAAGTTTATTAATAATGGCATACATTCTATATTATATTCTTTTAAAACTTCTTTAGGTAAATCGCATGTGCTATCTGTAATTAATTTAATCTTTTTCATTAAACCCATTTTCCTCCAATAAATACTATTTCATATTTGGAAAGCCTATTTGTCTTAACCCTTCATATGCAATTATTGCAACAGTATTAGATAAATTTAAACTTCTAGTACTGCTTTTTATCATTGGTACTCTTATGTTTTCCAATTTTTCATGAATAAATTCAGGAACTCCTGATGATTCTCTGCCAAACATTATAAAATCCCCTTGGTTAAATTGAACTTCATCATAATGTTCACCACCATGAGTGCTAGCTAAAAATATTTTATTTTCACCATACTTCTCCATAAAATCTTCATAACTTTCATGTACTTCTAAAACAAGATCCTTCCAATAATCTAATCCTGCTCTTCTTAAATGTTTTTCATCAAGTTCAAATCCTAAAGGTTTAATAAGATGAAGCTTACAATCTGTTAAAACACAAGTTCTAGCTATATTTCCTGTGTTTTGTGGTATCTCTGGTTGATATAAAACTATATTAAAATTCAAAATTAAGACCTCCATAAATGGAATTATTGCTATACTTTTTATGATACAACACTATAATATATTTAGTCAAAGTTTTTATTATCATAAAAGGATTGTCATATAACTAATAACTTAATTATATAACAATCCTTATACTTATAATAAATATTTAGTAATTTTTTATTACTAATCTGTACTAGATGTTGATTTTTCTGTTTCTGATGCACTTGGCTGAGCTATATCTGCATTATTTTCTGTATCATTTTTTTCACTAGTAGGAGTATTGTCAAGAATATATGTACTAGTATCTATATATTCCCTATTTATTTCTTGTCCATTTTTATAAGTAATTAAATATGATTTTGCTATTTGTTTATTTTCCGCTTTTTTAACTTCAACTTCACTTATCATGGAATATGTTTTTCCTTCCATAGCTGAAGGGTCTCCATAAACTGCAACTTGTACTGTATTTCCAACTATTGCTGCATAAAGATAAATAGGAAAATCATATGTATTTTCAAATCTATAATCTAAATATCCCCAAGATACAGTTGCATCAAGTCCTACTGGTACATAGCCTGATGCTATTGAATGGTTATGTCTTTCAACTGATCTTATATTAGCTCTCATTACTGCATTATAAAGAGTTGTAGAAACTTGACATATGCCTCCAGCATTACCTGGTACATATTGATTATTCTCACCAATTACCATAGCATCTTTATAACTACTTTCAACAGCTTGTGTTTTTTCTGCATAGCTAAAAGTATCTCCTGGCATTAATAAAGTTCCATTAACCTGTGCTGCTGCAACTGATAAATTGTAATCTCTTCCTGTGTCATATCCTTTATTAAATGAAGTTTCATAATAAGACATTTGACCTGTTATTTTTGATAATTGAGCTTCTGTTATTTCAGGTTGTTTTTCTACCATTTCAAGATTAATTATAGATTCTTTATTTAAATCTCCACTAATAGCTTGTTTCATTTTTTCATTTATTCCATCTGTATTTAATTCATAACCTACTACTTCTTTAGTAACATAAAAATCTCCATAATTAAAATGTAAAATAGCATTTTCAGGTTCTATATCAACTTGTGATTTTATATTTTCTTCTAATTCAGCAAATTTTTCTTCATCATAAGTAAAATTTAATTTAAGCTCTTGTTTATTATTATCTTTATTTTTTATAAGTTTTCTTTGTTTAAATATGCTTAAATCTTTTCCATAATTAATAGCCTCTTCAATACATTTATCCACATCATATCCAGCTGAAATATCACTATATTTATATTGAAAAGTTTTATCCTCAACTATTATTTTTAATTCTTTATTAAGTAATTTTTCAGTACACTCTTCATTTAATAAATCTTTAGCCTCTTCTTTAGTTTTTCCAGACAAATCTATACTATCTACAACTACTCCAGGATAAATTTTATTTTTCCACTCTTTAGATAATTTTTTTGTATTACTATAATAGATCAAAAATATTGCTGAAACTGCAACTATCAAAACTACTATAATAGATAATAACACTATTAACCCTTGCCTTTTCTTTTTTTTCTTCCTACTGTTTCTCATAAATTTTTCCTCCAAAAAAACTTTGTACAAAATTTCATTCTCTTTATTATATAGTAATTACAAACAAAATATAAGGGTTTATAAAATAAATTTAAAGGGACTGTTGCATAAATAAATATTAATACAATATATAACAATGTATATTGTTATATAATTTCTTTATGCCATAGTCCCTCTTTGCTTATACTTTCAAATCTACACTTGCCCTTCTTTTAGAAGTTTCACCATCATAATCAAAGGCTTCAATTGTTATTTTTACTATTGAATTTTCAGGAACATTTAGTATATCTTTATTAAATACAAATTCAGTATCTTCTTCATCTACTGTTCCTATCCAATAATTATTTGCAAAAATATTATATCCTAGTAAATCAATATTCTTATTTCTATTCCAATTAAGAATTATCTTATTACCTTCAGTTCTAACTCTAAAACCACTTACTATATCAGGTTGCATTAATAAATCTATATTATTAGGACCCCAATTTGCATCTACAGGATTTCCTACTCCTTCAATCTTGAAATCCTCACTAAATTGCCATATTCTCCATCTAGTCCATCCTCCTTGATTACTTGGATATGGAGGATTTCCTGGATATTTTGTATACATAGCAATCCAAAGAGGCATACTTTTTAAAGGATACCCCTTTCCTTCAATATAAAAATTATCATATAAATCAATAAAAAAAGAACCTGTATAAAGCATTAATCTTCTTCTGCTTTTTCTTTCAAATCTCTTTCTAAATCTATCTATCCAATTAATTAATGCCTTAGTAGTTAAACTTTTATCTATAGGTTCTTCTACATCTAAAGCAGGAAATAAATCTCCATAATCTTTATTTCCAAAACCCTCTTGTAATATTCTTAAAAAATCATCACATTGCATATCAGCAGTATTTAAATCCCAAGAAGGAAGTGCATAATGATAAGCTCCTACTGGGATTTTATAGTTTCTTGAGGTTTCTGCATATTCTAAAAACTTTCTATCTACTCTAAATCTTCCACTTCCAGACCCTGATGACCTTAAGTATAAGAAATCAATTTTCCTTGCAAGTATATTAAAATCAACACCTTGAGTATATTCATTAATATCTATTCCAAATAAACTATTAGGATTTTTATTTTGCATTAAATGCCTCCCAATAAAATAGTTTTCCTAATTTATAGAATATTTATTTTGAACTAATTTGTTACCACTATTAAAAATCAATTATTTAAATAAATTTAGATTCACATTTAAGTTCAACATAAAAACTTATATCTTCACCTTCACACTCTGCCCATATCCTTCCTCCATGAAGTTCTACTATGTTTTTAGATATAGCAAGACCTAAGCCTGAACCACCCATTTCTGTATTTCTCGATTCATCAACTCTATAAAATCTATCAAATAATCTATTTAATTTTTCCTTAGGTATATTTTGCCCTTTATTTTTAATTGCCACTATTGCATTATTTTTTGACTTATATACCCCAATAACCACCTTACCTGGTTTATAAGAATATTTTACTGCATTAGTTAATAAATTTTCAAAAACCCTTAACATTTTATCTGTATCTACATTAACTCTAATGCCCTCTTCTGAAGATTTATTTATAATTGTTATTCCATTTTCTTCAAATATAGGTGCTAATTCATCTGTAAGCTGTAAAATAAATTCATTTAAATTTACTTCATTCATCTTTAATTTTATTCCATCATTATTTAATTTAGTATACTCAAATAAATCCTCAATAAGACATTTTAATTTTTCTGATTTTTTAAATGCAATATCAAGATACTCCATCATTGCTTCTTCATTATCATATTTCTTATTTTTTATAAGTCCAATATATCCCATTATTGAAGTTAAAGGGGTTCTAAGGTCATGGGAAACATTAGTTATAAGGTCTGCCTTTGTTTTTTCTGCATTTCTTTCAGATTCCATTTTTTTCTTTATTTCTTCTGACATATAATTTATATTAGTAGCAAGATTTCTAAATTCATCCTTACCTTTTTCTTCTATTCTATAATCTAACTCTCCATTAGCTATTTTTTTAAGTCCTTTGGCTATTTCATCTAAATACTTCATTTTATTATTAGTAATTATTAAAAAACTTAAAATAAATACAATACATGAAAGAATTAATACTAAAAAATTATTATTTTTTACCATAACTTCATAAGAAATTGCTGCCTTAGGAACATCAGAATAAATAAAATAATATTTTTCATTTTGTAAAGTTAATGGATATATAAAACTTTTTGCTTCCCCTTCTTCAAGAGAATTATTAGTGCTCATAGTTTTAGATAATATTTGAAATATATCAACTTTATCTTCAACTGCATTTTCAGACCTATATAATACTTTTCCATCTAAATCAGTAATATATCCTATTTTACTTCCTGAAAAATATTTAAAAAATTCTTTAAAGTAATCTTCATCATATGTTATCTTCTCATTTTCTGAATATTTAAGTTGTTCTAAACAAAACTTAGCACTATTCTCTATAGACTTATAATCATATTCAATATTTCCATACCTTTCTTCCCTTACAAAAAAATCACTAGCAAAAGCATAAAATATAAATGATATAATAAAGCATATAGCTACTACTGCCATTACCTCAAATCTTATACTTTTTTCAATTCTTTTTCTAAGCTTAACTGATATTTTTCTTATAGGATTAAAAATTTTCATATTATATATTTTTAAAATAAATTTTTTTATAAAGCCTTTATTTTTCAATCTTGTATCCAACTCCCCATACTGTTTTTATAAATTTAGGCTTTCTTGGATTCTCTTCTATTTTTTCTCTTATTTTTCTTATGTGAACCATTACTGTATTATCAGATTCCAAAAATTCCTGATTCCATACGCTTTCATAAATATTAGCTATTGAAAATACCTTGCCCTTGTTTTTTGCTAAAAGTACTAAAATATCAAATTCTGTAGGAGTAAGCTTAATTTCTTTATCACCAATAAATATTTCATGTGTATCTAAATTTATTACCATATCTTCTATGTTTATAGTTTTTCCATCATCTTCTTTTTTAATTGCTCTAGGATTTAATTTATAAAATCTTCTTAATTGAGATTTTACTCTTGCAACAAGCTCTAAAGGATTAAAAGGCTTTGTTAAATAATCATCAGCTCCCATATTTAATCCTAATATTTTATCTACATCTTCTGATTTTGCAGAAAGCATTATTATTGGCATCTGTCTTTCTTCACGAATTTTTAAACAAGCATCTATACCATTCATTTTAGGCATCATTATGTCAAGTATTATTAAATCAGGGTCTTCTCTATTTAAAATATTTAATGCTTCTTCCCCGTCAGCCGCCTTTAAAGTTTCATACCCTTCACTTTTTAAATATATTTCTATTAAATCTCTTATTTCCTTTTCATCATCAACTATTAAAATTTTTTGCATTTTATCCTCCAAAGTTTTTAACTCTTTATGTTTTTTATTTTATTATATAATTCTTAATATAAAATCTATATAGTTCTTAAAAATTTCTTAATAAAAACCTTATAATTTTTCACATAAAAAAAGCCATACTTATTCACGTATGACTTTTTTAATATTTTTTAAAAAACTATTTAGCATTTGTACAGTTATTCCCCAAATAATATAACTTTTAAATTCATTATTTATTTTCTTTAAGAGATTCTTGTATTATTAAATCTAAAAGACCTGAAAAACTTATATTTCTTCCTGCTGCACTCTTTGGGAATAAACTATTTTTAGTCATTCCTGGTAGTGTATTAACCTCTAAAACATATGGAACTCCTTCTTTAGTTACAATCATATCTACTCTTGAGTATACAGAACATTTAAGTGCCTTATAAGTTGCAAGTGCCATTTTTTCAACTTCTTTATGAAGATTCTCTTCAAGTTCTACTACAACTTCAGAAGCTCCTCCATCTTTATACTTTGCTGTAAAATCAAAGAATTCAAATTCTGCACTTGGTTTTATTGCAATTACAGGGAACATTTCTCCTGCAAGTATTGGGCAAGTTATTTCATCACCCTTTATAAATTTTTCTATCATAACTTCAGTATCCCACTCAAATCCTGCTTTAACAGCCTCTTCAATTCCACTTTTATCTTTTATTATAAAAGTTGCTACACTTGAACCTCCATGAGTAGGTTTAACAACTACTGGATAACCCATTTCATCTATCTTTTTATAGTCTATTTCTTCTACTGACTTTACATTTATCCAAGGGGCTGTTCTAATTTCTGCTGCCTTTAATAAACTTTTTGTTACATCTTTATCCATACAAGCTGCACTACTTAAAGGACCACATCCTGAATAAGGAATTCCTAAAGTTTGTAATACAGATTGAACAGTTCCATCTTCGCCAAATTGTCCATGTAATGCAAGTAAAGCAAAATCTATTCCCTTTACTTTAGTTACTATATCTTCCTTTTTATCTATAACAATAGGCACTGCCTCATATTTATTTTTATCTATATTTTCAATTATTGAATTTCCACTTTGAAGTGATATTTCTCTTTCAGAAGAAATTCCACCCATAATAACTCCAACTTTCATCATGCATACCTCCAATGACTTACATCTATTATATTATTATAGTATTATAAAAATTACATATATAATAGTACCACTAGTTTTTAAAATTTTATTACTTGTGGTTTAATTCCTTTTTATACTTACATAAATGAGCTAAAGGACACTCCTCACATTTTGGTTTTCTTGCTATACAGCATCTTCTTCCATGAAAAATCAAAAGATGATGGGCAAGAGACCATTCTTTTTTAGGAAGTTCTTTTTGAAGTTGTTTTTCAACTTCTAAGACATTATTAGAATCTGCTAAGCCCAATCTATTAGATACTCTAAACACATGTGTATCCACTGCTATAGATGGAACATTAAAAGCATTTGACAAAACTACATTAGCCGTTTTTCTTCCTGCACCAGCTAATGAAGTTATTCCTTCCATAGTTTTAGGAACTTCTCCATTAAAATTATTCTTTAATTGATTACACATCAATATTAAATTTTTAGCTTTATTTCTATATAAACCTATTTCTCTTATTCTTCCTTCAAGTTCTTCATTAGTTAGCTTTAAAAAAGAATCTAAATCTGGATAATCTTTAAATAAGCTTTCTGTAACTTGATTTACCTTTTTATCTGTTGTTTGTGCAGATAAAATTGTGGCAACTAAAAGCTGAAATGGTGTTTCATAATTTAATTCACATTTTGCATCTGGATAAGTTTCTTTTAAAATATCTAATATCTCTTTTGTCCTTTTTTTCATTTATTTATATACACCTCTATATTTTTCTGGTAATAAATCAGCTATAGATTTCATTAAAGTATACATACATCTACTATCATAAGCATGCTTATCTTCACCTTCTTCTTTCTTTGGAAGTTCAACAGGGTCTCCAAATTTAACAACTACATCTGACTTATTCCAATTTTCCTTTCCCATATCTCCTGAATCATTAATTGGCAATAATACATCTGTTCCACTCATTCCTATTGGAATTATTTTTGCTTTTGTCATTCTTGCAAAAAGTAGTATTCCTCTTTTTCCTTCAATCATAGCTCCTGTTCTACTTCTTGTTCCTTCTGGGAAAATTAATATATTTTCTCCACCTTTAATAGCTTTAATTATTTTATTTATAGAATCCTTATCTGGTGAATTAGGTTTTATTTCTATTCTCTTAACAAGCATTGTCCCTAAACGAGTTATAGGGTCATCTTCAAGCTTTACTCCTGCTATAAAATATGGGTCGTATTTTTCTTTTAATATTTTATCTAAAACAAGGCCATCAGAATTACTTAAGTGATTACAAATAAATATTTTTGTTCCTTCTACCTTATCTACTTTTTCAAAGCCTTCAACTTTAACATTTGCATATTTTTTTAAATATCTTGCTACAATCTTTTTTGCAACAAATAAAACTACTCCATCTGGTAAAATAGATATTATTTTAACAGCTACTGGTGATAACATATTATTTTTTACCCCTTTCTTTACTTATTTATGAACACATCTATTATATTCTAGTTAAAATTATAAGTCTATATAATTATTATAAACCATGTATTACAAGCCTATATAATTATTTATAAAATAAAAAAGCATAAATTATTACTTTGCTTTTTAGACTTTAATTTAATACAAAGTAATAATTCACACTTGTAAATAAAGAAATTAAAATTATTAAATAATCATATCATTATATATTTTTTGTTTTTTTCCTCTTAGTGTTGTTATCTCTACAATTTGCTTATTTGTTCTTACAATATTTCTTGCAGAAATTCCAACTGATGTTGCATTTGGAGGTACATCCTTAAGAACTACTGCATTACTTCCTATTTTAGCATTATCTCCAATTGTTATTGGACCTAGAACCTTAGCTCCTGCTCCAATTAATACTCCATTTCCAACAGTTGGATGTCTTTTTCCTTTATCTTTTCCAGTTCCACCTAATGTTACTCCATGATATAACATAACATCATCACCAATTTCAGTTGTTTCTCCTATAACAACTCCCATTCCATGGTCTATAAATAATCCTTTTCCAATTTTCGCACCTGGATGGATTTCTATGCCAGTAAAAAATCTTGCTAATTGAGAAATAACTCTTGCTATAAAAAACCATTTATGCTTATAAAAGAAGTGTGCAATTCTATATGCTATTAAAGCATGAATACATGGATACAAAAGAAAAACCTCAACTTTACTTCTTGCTGCAGGGTCATTATCTAGTACTCTTTGTAACTCATAATTAAGATTTTTAAACAAATTTTACAACTCCTTTTTTAATATATTCCCATTGAGATATATTTTTCACCACCATCTGGTGCTATAGCAAGAACCTTTTTTCCTTTACCTATTTTTTTTGCAATTTCTATTGCTGCATATATAGCTGCCCCTGAAGATATTCCAAGTAACACCCCTTCTTTTTCTACAAATTCCTTTGCTGTTTTTATAGAATCTTCATCTGAAACAGCTATAACTTCATCAATAACACTTCCATCATATATTGAAGGAATAAATCCTGCTCCTATTCCTTGTATATTATGTGGTCCTGGTTTTCCTCCTTCTATTACTGCTGATGTTTTTGGTTCAATTGCTATAGCTTTTATATTTTTATTTTTTTCTTTAAGTTTCTTAGCAACACCAACAATTGTTCCACCAGTTCCAACTCCTGCAACTACATAATCTAAATCACTTAAATCTTCATAAATTTCTTCTGCAGTAGTTTCATAATGTTTTTTAGTATTTGCTTCATTTTCAAATTGTTGAGGAATAAAATATCCTTCCTTATCTTTATATTCCATTGCTTTTTCAATTGCCCCTTGCATTCCCTTACTTCCTTCAGTTAAAATAAGTTCTGCTCCATAAGCCTTTATTAAATCTCTTCTCTCCTTACTCATTGTTTCAGGCATTACTATTATAACTTTATATCCTTTTAGTCTTCCTATAAATGCAAGACCTATTCCTGTATTTCCACTTGTTGGTTCAACTATTGTATAACCTTCTTTTAATAATCCTTGTTTTTCTGCTTCTTCTACCATTCCTAAAGCTGCTCTATCTTTAGCACTTCCGCCTGGATTAAACTTTTCAAGTTTTACATAAACATCTGCACAATCTTTATCTACCATATTATTAATTTTCATTATAGGTGTTTTTCCAATTAAATCTAATGCTCCATTATAAATCATTTTGTTTTTCCTCCCAAATTATTTACTATAAAATAAAAAAAATTCGTCCTATAAAAATATATAGAGACGAATATTATTCGCGGTTCCACTCTAATTGGATTAAAAATCCCAACTCAAAGTCAAATACTAAATTAAAATCTAATATCTTATCACTATAACGGGTGAACCCGGGGAATCCTACTTTAGTTCAAATTCCAACTCAAAAGGGCACTTCACATAAATTATGGATAAAAAGCTTTCAGCTTTGCTTTTTTCTCTGTATTCCTCCTAAATGCTACTTTTCTTTTTCTAAGTCTTTACTTTTATTTACTCCATTTAGTTTTAATATTATTATATTCCATTGTTCTTTTTTGTCAATATCATTAATTTATGTTTTTTAGGTTACTTTCTCAGTTTATTTACTAATTTTTCTTCTTCCATAAAGGATATAACACTTCATCTATTATATCATGTATTTGAACAACACCTACTAATCTATTCTCTTCATCTACAACTGCTGTTAATAACAAATTATATTTTACTGCTAATTCAGTTAATTTATCAATTGTATCTTCATGTTTAACTGTAGTTATATTTTCTTCCATAATATCTTTAAGCATTACAGAAGAATCTTTTAATAATAAATCCTTTAATACTACTAATCCCTTTAACTTATCTTCTTCATCAGTTACATAAATATAATGCATAGATTCTTCATCAGGGTCCATTTCTTTTAATATGTCTATAGCTTCCCCCACAGTAACTGTCTGTCCAAAGGATATAAAATCAGTAGACATTATACTACCTGTTGTTTCCTCTTCATATTTTAAAAGTTCTTTAACCTCTTCTGCATCATCTTGTTCAAGGTTAACTAAAACTTTCTCTCTATCTTCACCTTCAAGTTCTTCTAAAAGGTCTGCTATTTCATCATTACCCATATTTTCAAGAAGTTCTGCAGTTTTTGTTTCAGAAAGGTCTTTTATAATACTTCCTTTAACATCATCTTCCATCTCTTCAAAAGTATCTGCGGCTAAATCTTCATCAAGGGATTCAAATAATTGTTTTCTTGAACCCTCATCAAGTTCTTCTAAAATATCTGCTAAATCAGCTGGGTGTAAAGTAGAAAGTTTTTTATAAGAATCTGATAATTGAAGATTATTATTTATCATTTCAAGAGATTCAACATCATCCCATGTAAGAATCTTATCTTCATAATCTTTATTTAATATTTTATAAATAAATCTTCCTAAACCTTCTAATTTTTTTCTTCTAAATCTAGCAAGAGGTCCTGTTTCAACAGCTACTACTCTATATTCCCCTGCTATTTCTGCAATACTTAAATCATTAACTCTTACAACTTTTTTTCCATTAATATCAACTATTTTTTTATCTAGAAGATGCTCAGATAAAAGATAACTATAAGTTCTTGGAAGTATTTCTCTACTTCCTACTGTTTTTATTAATATTTTTCCATTATCATCATATATTCCAATGCTTCTAAATTCATAATGAAATGTAGCACCATCTTTTTTTACATTATACCCTATTGCTCTAGGATACCCTTCATCTGTACTAACATAAATATCTTTAAGTTCTCCTAATATATCATTAAACTCATCATAAATTTTTTTACCAAGTATTTGAGAATATAAAAATACAGATAATCTTTTCATAATAAATTTCCTCCTTATTTCTTCTAAGGAGAAAACTTTAAATAAATAATGTTAGCTTCCTTCTTAGAAGATTATTCAGTTTTGGATTGTCAATTCGTTCAGGTCCAGCCTCCATTATTTACACCACCTTATTTTTCATAAAATTAGCAGACCTATATTACTATTAGTCTGCCTAAATACCTTCTTATATATTATATTATAATACTTTTAAAAGGCAACAAATTATTTTATTTTTAAATATTATTTAACAATATTTTATAAATAAAAATTTACCTATAGCTTGTTTTATTGATACAAAAATCTTACTGTGTTAGAATTAATCTAGTAAATATTTTTATATAAGGAGATTAACAATGAATTTTATTTTACCATCAATTTTATCTGCTGATTTTGCGAATTTAGGTGCTCAAGTTAAAGAACTTGAAGATAATGGAATAGAAATAGTACATATAGACATTATGGATGGACACTTTGTTCCTAATATATCTTTTGGATTTCCTGTAATGAAATCTTTAAGACCAATTACAAAAATGACTTTTGATGTACACTTAATGATTGAAAATCCTTCTGATTATATAGAAGAATTTATTAAAAGTGGTGCTGATATGATTACTGTTCACTTAGAAGGAAATCATCATATTCATAGATTAATACAAAATATTAAATCCTATAATGTAAAAGCTGGTATTGCTATAAACCCTGGAACACCTGTTTCATCATTAAAACACTTACTTCAAGACTTAGATTTAGTTTTAGTAATGGGGGTTAACCCAGGCTTTGGAGGACAATCATTAATACCTTTTACTATTGATAAAGTTAAAGAATTAAATGCTATAAGAAAAGCTGAAAACTTAAATTTTAAAATAAGTGTTGATGGAGGTATAAAAAGTACAAATTATAAAGAAATGCTAGAGGCTGGTGCTGATATGCTTGTTGCAGGTTCTGATATATTTAAAAACAATGCTATACAAGATAATATAAATAGTTTTAAATAGAAATGGAGTTAATATAATAATGAATTTAGCTAAAGATTTTTTACCTATTAGCAAAGAAGATTTAAAAAAAAGAAATATAGACCAATTAGATTTTATAATAGTAACTGGTGATGCTTATGTTGACCATCCTTCTTTTGGAACAGCAATTATTGGAAGAACATTAGAATCTCAAGGCTTTACAGTTGGTATTATCCCTCAACCAAAATGGCATAATACTGATGACTTTAAAAAACTAGGAACTCCAAAATATGCTTTCTTAGTTAATTCAGGTAATATAGATTCTATGGTTAATCACTATACTGCTGCTAAAAAAAGAAGACATGATGATTTATACTCCCCAGGTGGGAAATCTGGTTTTAGACCAGATAGAGCTGTTATTGTTTATTGCAACAGAATAAGAGAAGCCTTTAAAGATATTCCTATAGTAATAGGAGGAATTGAAGCAAGTCTTAGAAGATTTGCCCATTATGATTATTGGTCTGATAAAGTAAGAAGAAGTATTTTATTAGATTCTAAAGCAGACCTTTTAATCTATGGAATGGGAGAAAAAACAATAATTCAACTAGCTGAAATGTTTAGATATGGTTCAAAAATAAGTGATATGACTGATATTAAAGGGACTTGCTATGTTTCTAAAAATGTTTTTAATCTTTCAAATTATATAGAAGTTCCTTCTTTTGAAGAAGTGTCCACTGATAAAAAATCTTATGGAGAAGCTTTTAAAGGAGAATATTATGAACAAGATTCTATAAGAGGTCATATGATAGTTCAAAAACATGGGGATAGATATTTAATTCAAAATCCTCCTCAAGTACCCTTAACAAATGAGGAAATGGATTTTACTTATAATCTTCCATTTATGAGAACTTACCATCCAATATATGAAGCTAGTGGTGGAATACCTGCAATACAAGAAGTTAAATTTTCAATTACAAGTCATAGAGGATGTTATGGTTCTTGTTCTTTCTGTGCTTTAACTTTCCATCAAGGAAGAGTTATTCAAACAAGAAATGCAGATTCTATTGTTGATGAAGCCAAATTATTAACAAAACTTCCTGACTTTAAAGGATATATTCATGATGTAGGAGGCCCTACTGCTAACTTTAGACATAGAGCTTGTAAAGTTCAAATAGAACATGGAACTTGTAAAAATAGACAATGTATGTTTCCAGGCCCTTGTAAAAATCTTATTATAGACCATAAAGAATATTTATCTGTTTTAAGAAGAGTACGCTCTATAGAAGGAGTTAAAAAAGTTTTTGTTCGTTCTGGTATAAGATATGATTATTTAATACATGATAAAGATGATACTTTCTTTAAAGAACTTTGTAAATATCATATAAGTGGTCAACTTAAAGTTGCTCCAGAACATGTTACTCCTAGAGTTTTATCTCAAATGGGAAAACCAACAAGGGAAGTTTATGATAAATTTGTACAAAAATATTTTGATATAAATAAAAAAATTAATAAAAAACAATTTTTAGTTCCTTATCTTATGTCTTCTCATCCTGGTTCTGACTTAAATGCTGCAATAGAGCTTGCTCAATATGTTAAAAAGATGGGGTATACTCCTGAACAAGTTCAAGACTTCTATCCAACACCTGGAAGTCTTTCAACAACAATATACTATACTGGATTCAATCCCTTAACAGGAGAAAAGGTGTATACTCCTAAAACTCAAGAAGAAAAGAATATGCAAAGAGCACTTATACAATTTGCAGTTCCTAAAAACTATGAAATTGTTAAAAAAGCTCTTATTAAAGCTGGAAGAACAGATTTAATAGGTAATGGTAAAGATTGCCTTATACCATCAAATTCTCCAAGGCAAAATAAAGGAAAAGAGAAAAATAAATCTACTAAAATAAATAATAATTTTAATATTTCTAGTAATAATAATGCTCAAATAAAGAAAAAACCTTCAAGTCATAGTAAAAAATCTAGAAATAAAAGAAGATAAACAAATAGGTTACTGCACAATTAAAAATCATTGTACAGTAACCTATTATTTTTTAAATGTATTCACTGCTAAATTTACTATTCCTAAAAAAATTCCATCTCCTATTATTGGATAAGGAAAGATTTTTACTCCTCCTATATAAACAGTATTTTCTATTAAAACTATAGAAAAAGCAATTATTAATAATGTCATTCCTTTTTTATTACTATTAGGTTTATCTAAATAATATACTGAAAATAAAAACATAATTCCTATTATAATTAAATATAACACAAATAATATGATTTCATTATTTAATTTAATAATATACCCATAATTTGAATTAAACATTATTTTTCCATCTAATAAATTTATTCCACATAAATACAATACTATCATAATTCCAGCTATAGCATATGTAATATTAAAGCTTATTTTATCCCACCTTAAATATACATACATCAATACTAACGAAATAAGTGGAATTGACAAATAATTTAAAAATAAAATTGGTTTTAAAAGATAAATATATTTTCCACTATTTGAAATAGAAATAAAAATTAAAGATAAATACCTTATAAGGATTAATCCTATAACTACCTGCATATATATTTTTATTTTAATAGGCAGTATATACATATTCTTTTTCATAAGAGAAAATACTAAAAATATTATAATTAATAAAAAAATGTAATAGCCTATTATCACTAAAAGTCACTCCATAAAAAACTATCACTTAATATTATTAATTTTCTCCTTCTTTTATTCCTAAAACTTCAATTGCATCTTTAATACATTGAATATGTAATGGAAAATCTGGTCCTCTTTCTCCATCTATATCTGTTACTATTCCTTCTTCACACTCTATATATAAGTCATTAGTTTTAAAGTAAATTACTTTGTTAGAATCTAAATGTTCACCCTTTAATACCTTTATAAATAGTGGAAGTACCTCAAATATTTGAACAGCCTTTATTACTATAACATCTAAAAGCCCATCCATTGCACTAGACCTTGTAGCTAATTTAAAGTTTCCTGCAGTTTGACCATTAAATATTAACATTAAATACATTTCACCATTGTAATCTACTTCCTTAGACTTAAGTTTTATTTTTAATTTTCTAAAATTAGGAAGTTCTTCTATACCTTTTATATAGTATGCAAGTTTTCCTATTGCATTTTTTAATGTTACATCTGTCTTTTGCGAAACATCTGTAAAAAGTCCTGTACTTGCAACATTTATAAAATACCTATCATTAATCTTTCCTATATCTACCTTTACCGGTTTTGAAGATAGTATCTGTTTACAAGCTTCCTCAATATCTTGAGGTATGTTAATAAATTTTCCAAAATCATTAGCTGTACCTACTGGTAATATGCCTATTGGCAAGTTTAATCCTTTTTCTTTCATTGCATTTAAAAGTACATCTACAGTTCCATCTCCCCCAGCTATTAAAATATAGCTGTAACTTTCATCTACTATTTCTAATGCTTCTTTTATTCCCTTATTTTTTGATATTCTAAAAGGTACGATTTGATAATCTCTCTCTTCATGAATTTCAATAATTTTATCAATTTTATTTAGTATACTTCCTTCACCAGAAAAGGGATTATATATAAATCTTACTTTTTTCATAAATATACCTCCACATTATAAATATAATTAAAATTATATCACTCATAATAAATACTGTCCATGTACAAACTATACTAGATTTGTGTTAGAATAAGTAAATCTATAAACCCTCTTATATTCTCTTTTATTTTATGATATAATGATATACTATAAGTTTGAAATTATTTTTATTAGTTTTTAGGAGTGGATTATATGAAAAAAAGTTGTATTCCTAACATTTTTACCTTTATAAATTTATCTTGTGGTGTTATTTCATTATTATTAACATCAGAAAAAAATTTTATCTTATCAAGTGTATTTATACTATTAGCAGGCTTGGTAGACAGGTATGATGGAAGGATTGCAAGATTTCTTAATGTTTCTAGTGAATTGGGGAAAGAACTAGATTCTCTTTCAGATTTAGTTTCCTTTGGAGTAGCTCCTTCACTATTAATGTATGCATGTTTTAACCTTAATTTAATAGGACCAAAAGGTATTGTTGGAATAGCAATTTTAATTACTGTTCCTATATGTGGAGCATTTAGACTTGCAAGATATAACACATCAACATTTGATGGTATTTTTACAGGAGTTCCTATAACTATAATAGGATGTTTTCTAGCTCTTTTAGTATTAATATCAAAATATGTTTATATTCCTGTTATATTATCTATTATATTTATGATTTTAGGCTCTTACCTTATGGTAAGCAATATTAAACTAAAAAAGGTTTAATAAAAAACCCTCTTTAAGTATATCTTTATAAAAGAGGGTTTTTATTTATTCATTTTCTAATTCTTCATTAAGTTCTGCTTTAATTTTTTCTTTTTCTCTATTTACTGAAACTAATTCATTTTTTATATAACAATATTTTGCATATGAATTTTCATATTTTTTTACAATCTTTAAAAGGTCATCAATAATATCTCCAATGGATTCTAACCTACCCATTAAATCCTTTAAATCACCCTTTTTACTTACAGAGTTACTATTTAACTCTACAGCTCCACTTATAAGAATTCTATACATATCAATATAATTTCTAAGAAGGGCTGTAAGATTATTTAAATCATTATAATTTTTTTCAATTATACTATCATAACTCATTTACTTTCTCTGTACACATTTTTGCATATTCATCATCATAATATTCTATATTTTCATTTTCTTCACAATTAATATATTCATCTTCAAGATTCTCAAATTCCTCTTTAAATCTAAATCCTTTAGTATCTTTATTTATATAATCATTAATTACTGGAATTAAATAATCCTTTGGGAAATTATAATACATTTTAATACCTCCTTAGTAATTATTTAATTTCACAATAATGCTTAAAATATTCTCTAGGATACTTACATAATGGACAATGTTCTGGTGCTTCTTTTCCTTCATATATATATCCACAATTCATACACTGCCACATAATATTTTCTTCACTTTTAAACATTCTATCTTTTTTTATCATATCTAAAAGTTTTAAAAATCTTTTTTCATGCTCTTCTTCAACTTCTCTAAGTTCTTTGTAAAACTTAGCTATTTCATAAAATCCTTCCTTTTCTGCTACTTCCTCAAATTCCTTATATATTTTTTTATTTTCTTCCATTTCACCCTTTACTGCATCTTGTAAATTCCATTCAGTGCTTTTTACTTTTTTTAAATATCTTTTTATTGCTTCTCTAGCATGTGCCTTTTCATTTTCTGCAGTTTCTTCAAATATTTCTGCCACCCATCTATAACCTTCACATCTAGCTTCTTCAGCATAAAATGTATATTTATTTCTTGCTCTTGATTCACCTGCAAAAGTTTTATATAAATTCTTTTCTGTTTGGCTTCCTTTTATATTCATTTTTAGCTCCAAATAAATTAATTACAATTTTACTTTATTCAAAAAAATATTAATGGTTACCATCTATTAATGTAATTTCTCCATTTTCATTACATTTAATAATAAATTCTTTAAAATCTTTTCCTTTTGTTATAAGCCTTACCTTTCTTCCCCATAGCCTTTGAATATATTTAATTGTATGCTTTGCATAAACTATATCTAACTCTCTTCCATCATAAACATGTTCAAGAGTTAAAGTATTATCTTTTACATTTAAATCTATTACTCTTATATAAGGTATTGCTCCTAAGCCACTAGTGAAGGCAAGATTATCTCTAATTTTTTTCCAACCATTCTCATCTGATACCTCTTCAATATAATAATCAAAATTTCTCTTTCCATATTGAAACAAATTCAATTCTTCACATAAATCTAAAGTCAAATATCTTCTTATAAATGAAGCATCTCTTTCCACTTCTCTTACTTCAAATATTTTTTCTCTTCCATATTTATTTTCTAAATCTTGAAATATCTTAAAACCTATATAATATGGATTTATTCCTCCAATAATTGGAGCTACCACATCATTATGTCTTTTTAAAAATTCAAAATGAAGGTTTTCATTAAGATTTAAATTTTTTAATATAGTATAGTGCCAATAACTAGCCCAACCTTCATTTATAGTTTTTGTTTCAACTTGCGGAAGAAAATATTCTGTTTCTCTTTTTACTATTTTCAATATATTTTTTTCCCATTCTTGAAGGTTGCCATAATCTATAATAAATCCAACTACATCATCACAAGGTTCAAGGGGTACTTTTTCTAAATTAGGCATCTTTATTTCTTCATTATCTAAAGCACTTTTATTGTCTAATTTTCTCTCATATTCCTTAATTAAAGCTTCTTTTATTTCTTCCTGGCTTCTTTCTTTTCTTCCAATAATTCTGCCTATGTTATATCTTATAGCATGAGCTGCATCTAATATTCTTTCTACTTTTTCATATCCTATACCTGGAGTATTTATATATTCTCTTATAATATCTCCATCTAATTTAAACATTTCTAAAGAATGATTTGCTCTTGTTCCTTCTTTAAAAAGTCTATTATTTTTAAAGAAATCATTATGTCCATACACATGTGCCATAGTTAATATTTGAAGTAATAAAGTATTTTCTCTCATTAAATAAGCTAAACAAGGATTGGAATTTATAACCATTTCATAAGGAAGTCCTGTTAAATTTAATGAATATAAGGTTTTATTTTTTTCATATGCTTTCCCAAAGCTCCAATGAGGATATCTAGATGGAATACCTAAATAAGCTTCATAACCTATCATTTCATTAAAACCTATTATTTCAAATTCCTGTGGATAAAAATCTAATCCTAATTCTAAAGCCTTATCTTCTATTTTTTTATTCCATTCCTTTAATTCTTTTAAACTGTATGTCACCTTTCATCCTCCCTCATTTCATTAGTAAGCATAAGCTTTAATGCACTCCATAAATCCTTTTTTTCTCTTACAATTACTGGGGTGAAATTTTTCTCTTTAACTTCATTAGTAAATTTAAAATACATTGTAGTTGAATAGGTTGAAGGAAGAAGCTCTGCATAGCCAAACATATTACTAACCTTGCAAAGTTCTTTTACAGCTCTTACTGCATTTTCATTATCCTCAGACCAGTTATCTCCATCAGAGGCATATACAGGATATATATTCCACATTGTTGGAGGATATTTTGCCTTTATAATTTCTAATGCCATATTTAGTCCACTTGATATATAAGTTCCTCCTGATTCTGCTTTATGGAAAAACTCATCTTCATCCACATGCTTTGCAACAGTAGTATGAGAAACAAATTCAAAGGCTATATTATTATATTTTCTTCTTAAAAATTTAGATAAAACAAAGAAAAATGACCTTGCTAAGTATTTTTTTGAATTGTCCATAGAACCTGAAACATCCATAATAAAAATCATTACTGCATTACTTTCTCTTTTAGGTTTTTTCTTTACTTTATAATATCTTAAATCTTCTTCTTTAAATGGAAATCTTTCAATTTCCTCTTCAAGTCCTGCTTCTTTTAAAGCTCTTTTTCTTCCTTGTTTTCTTGCTATTTTAGACATTACAGTTTTTTTCTTTGCAAGTCTTGGATTAATTCCATATTTTTGATAGCCCCTCTTTTTTCCAGAAGCTTCTACTAATATATCAGAATATTTTTTTCTATCTAAATTAGGCAAATCTAAATCTTCCACTATATAATCTAAAATTTCCTCTAAGGTAATTTCAGTTTCATATATATCTTCCCCTTCTTCATTACCAGCTCTGTCTTTTCCATTTCCATTTTTAGGTTTTCCTGAAGCTATTTTTTCCCCTCTCTTTTCTTCTCCTATTCCTGTTGCTACTCCTTTAGAATTTTTGCCATATATAAATTGATATTCTTTTATTCCTCTTATAGGAATTTTAAACTTTTTATTTTTTCCTTCCCCTATAATACTTTCTTCTGATAGTATATCTCCTAAGTTTTCTTTTATTGATTTTTCTACTAATTGTCTATGCCTTCTTCTATCTTCAATAGACCTATCATGGTCTACAAAATTATCACTATTATCTCTAAAGATTGCCATGTACTATCAATCCTTCCACAAATTATTTGCAGCATATTTTAATATAACATCACAGCAATGTAGACAATATCCTTTACCCTTAAGTTCTTCTACCATAGCATTATATTTTTCTGTTTGCTCTTTATCTCTTACTCTTGATTTTGTAACTATTCTTGATAAATCTTTAACTGAAGCTAATAATTTCTTTTCAATTGCTTCTTTAAGAGGCTCATAAGATGTATAATCTAATTTTCCTCCATTTCTTACAAGATAGAACATATAAGAAGTTACATCAGCTCTAAAACCTTTACTTGAATTTTCAGAAACTCCTATTTGTTCTTCTATATTTCTCATAAATTCTTCATCAGGATTTAATTCTTCTCCTGTTGAATTATCTTTTATCTTACTCTTATTTACAAAAGCTTCTGCATTATCTATATAATTATTAAATAAACTTTCTGCTTGTTCTTTAAAAGAATGTATAAAGGCTTTTGTAATTTCTTTTTCAAGAATCTTATTATATTCTTTTCTCACACTATCTTGAACAAAAGCTAAATATCTCTTCTTATCCTCTGCTCCAATGTCCATTTCTTTAATAGATTTTATTATACTTTCCATTATGCTTAATGGATTTATACAATCATACTCTGAATTTGAAAGTGCATTGTCAATAGCCTTTATAATAAATCTTGTTGATATTCCTTTCATACCTTCATAAGGTCCTGCTTCTTCTCTAAGCTCCATAATATCAATTCTCTTTGTAGTGCCCTTTTCTACAATCTCTTCCCCATTATAAATTTTAAGCTTTGTCATAGGGTCAACCTTTGCAGAAGGTGTAAGCCTTGATAATATTGCAAACATAGCTGCTATTTCTATAGTGTGTGGAGCAATATGAGCTTTAAAATTACTCTTTTTAAGAATCTTTTCATAAATTTTCTTTTCTTCATCAAGCTCAAGACAATAAGGAACTTCTACCTTTACAATTCTATCTAATATTGCTTCATTTGTATGGTCTGACTTAAATTTATTCCATTCTGCCTCATTTGAATGGGCTATAATAACTCCATCAAAATAAATCATAGCTCCTTTTCCTGGTGAAGGAACTGATTTTTCTTGAGTTGCTGTTATTATTGTATGAAGATACTCAACATCATTTTTAAATACCTCTATAAATTCAACTAATCCTCTATTTCCTACATTAAAAGCCCCATTTAAAGAAAATATTCTTGGGTCATCCTCTGAATACATATCCATCTTTGAAATATCAACTGAACCTGTTAATATTGATGTATCTTGGTTATTAGGATCAACTGGAGGTACTACTCCTACCCCTTTTCTTGATCTTATAGAAAAATTAATTCTTTCTACTGGAAAATCTTCATAACGTCCATTATATTCATGTTTTAATCTATATTTGCATATAGGACAAAGGTCTCCTTCAATTTGCACTCCAAGGTTCTCTTCAAACTCAGCCCTTAAGTGGTTTGGAACAAGATGTAATGGTTCTTCATGCATAGGACATCCCTTTAATGAATATACTGGCTCACAATGTTCTAAAGCTTTCTTTAAACTTTCAACTAAAGAAGATTTTCCAGCTCCAACAGGACCTACTAGGTATAAAACTTGTCTAGATTCTTCCCCTTTCATTGCAGCAGAATTAAAGTAATTTGCTATCTTCATTATAACTTTATCAATTCCATAAAAATCATCTTTAAAAAAGCCATATTTTCTAATAACATCATTACCATAAATTTTTCTTATCCTTGCATTTTCTTCACCCTTTAATACCTTTACCCCTTTACTTATAATCATATCCTGTATTCTTTTATGAGCTAATTTTGCTACATCTGGATTATTTTTCACTATATCTAGATAATCTAAAAAAGTCCCTTCAAATTTTTCTTTATTTCTATTTTCTCTATCACTCTCAATAAATTCTCTAAAGTTCATACCTTCTCCCTCCTTTATACTTTAATATATTCATCTTATGTCACACTCTATGACTTAAATTAATGATTTTTTAATTATTACCATTAATTTTTATTTAACTATATATAACAAAATACTTTGATTATTTATGCTTTTATTGTATAATATTGTAAGTATTTCATTTAAAATGATTTTATAGGAGGAAAATATGAAAAATTCAAACAAAAAAGACCTTAATTTTTTAATAAGACTTGCAGAAAGTGATTTTATGACAAAATTAATGATTTTCTTATTTATAGTATTATTTGCTCTAATCATATTTATATTATTAACTCAAAATTCTAATGATTATGAAGAAAATTCAACTAATACCTATTTAAAAAAAGAAACTGTTACTACTTCCACAACAACTTCCACAGCAACTGCAAAAGAATCATCTACTGCTACAACAACTGCCACAGAAACTGTAACTTTAGAAGAATCATCTACACCTACTGAGGCTATAACTCCTCAAGAAAATACTAATAATGAGGAAAATACTAACACAGATGAATATTACACAGAACCTAGTTATAGTGAAGTGATAAATACTCCATCAGAAGAACCTATAATCTTTGATGAACCAAATGTACAACCTGAAGAACCACCAACTTCTGATGATTTTAACGAACCTATACAACAACCATCAACTTCTGATGATTTTAATGAACCTACACAACAGCCATCAACTTCTTCACCCTCTGATGAAGAACCTATCATTTCAGATGAAACATCTACTCCTAATGAGTAAAAAAACATAGTGAATATATTACTAACATAACAAGATATCCATAGTTTTCAAAATATATAGTTTCCCATGGAATAAAAAAATAAGGGTTGTTGCACAAAGAAATTTTATAATAATATACCTTGTCATAGATACTAGACAAGGTAATATATATTAATATTTCTTAATGCCACAACCCTTATTTATTAATAATATCTATTATTTCTTCACCATACTTTTGAAGTTTTTTTTCTCCAACCCCTCTTATTTCTTTTAATTCTTCTAAATTCTTAGGAAGGATATTTACAATTTCTATTAAGGATGAATCTGAAAATATTATATATGGTTTTACATTTTCTTTATTTGCTTTTATTCTTCTCCAAACTTTTAGTCTTTCAAATAATTCCTTATTAATTGGTTTTTCATCTTCCTTTAATAAAAACATAACCTTTTGTTTTCCTAATAAAATATCCATAGACTTTTTATTTAATTTAAGCATAGAATATGTTCCTTCTTTAAGATTTACATATCCATAAGTAAGCATTTCTTTAATAATACTTTTTATAAAAGATATTGTATAATCTTTCATTAAACCAAATGTGGTTATTTTATTAAGATTAAATTGAACTATTTTAGGACCACTTATTCCTCTTAATATATCTGTAATTACAGATATTCCATACTTTTCTCTTGTCCTATAAACTGTTGATAATATCATTTGTGCTTCTTTTGTAAAATCTCTAACCTTATCATTTTTTATGCAATTACTACAAGTTCCACAATAAAAGTTTTCTTTTTCATCATTAAAATATTTTAATAATTTATTTTTATAACAATTATTCTCTTCACAAAAATCTATCATTGATTGAAGCTTACTTAAAGCTATTTCTCTTCTATTTAAATTACTACTTTTATTTATTACAAACTCTACTCTTTTTATATCTAACCTATTATAAAAAAGATAACATCCACATTCTTCACCATCTCTTCCCCCTCTACCAATTTCTTGATAGTAACTTTCTAAACTTTTAGGGATAGTAGAATGAATTATATATCTTACATTAGATTTATCTATACCCATTCCAAAAGCATTAGTTGCTATAATTATATTTGTTCTTTCAAAAAGGAAATCCTCTTGAAATTTTTCTTTTTCATTGTCTTGAAGACCACCATGATACATACCTACTTTATAGCCTAATTCTTTTAATTTAAAATAAAGAATTTCAACTTCTTTTCTAGAAAGACAATATATTATTCCTGATTCATCTTCATATTTTCTTATTATATCTTTTATTTTTTCTAATTTATCCTCTTCTTTATAAACATTTATTATAAGATTTTCTCTATTTATATCACCTATAAATATATAAGGATTTCTAATTCCAAGAAGTTTAATAGAATCTTTTTTAACTTCTTCTGTTGCAGTACCAGTAAACGCAGAAACAACTGGTCTTTTATTTAATTGTTCAATAAAAATCTTTATATATTTATAGCTTATTCTAAAATCATGTCCCCAATTTGAAACACAATGAGCTTCATCTACAGCAACTTGAGAAATATTTAAATCTTTAATCATATTTATAAATGTTATTGATTCAAGTCTTTCCGGTGCAATATAAATAAGCTTGTAAATTCCAAGAGATGCATCCTTTAATATCTTTTTTATTTCTTCTATACTTTGAGTACTATTTATAAAGTTAGCACTTATTCCATTTTCTTTTAGAGAATCTACTTGGTCTTTCATTAAAGAAATAAGAGGAGAAATTACTAATGTTATTCCTTCCATAATTAAAGCAGGTATTTGATAACAGATAGATTTTCCAGCACCTGTAGGCATTATACAAAATACATCTTTATTAGATAGTATATTTAAAATAATATTAATTTGGCCCACTCTAAATTTATCATATCCAAAAAAATTTTTTAATGCATATTGTGCCTTTTCCTTGTTATTCATAGTAATTTTCACCTCTTTTTTCTATTATTGACACTTTATTTTTATTTATAACTACTTATATAACTCATAAAAATGATTTGTTGGTCCTGAACCATGTCCAAGTTTAAAACTATGCTTTATGGCTAAAGTTATATACTCTTTTCCTTCCCTTACTGCATCTTCTATCTTCATACCCTTTGCTAGATTTGAAGCTATTGCTGAAGATAATGTACATCCTGTTCCGTGAGTATTATTAGTATTTATCTTTTGTTCTTTAAAATATATGAAATTTTCTCCATCAAAGAGTAAGTCTGTGGCATCATTTTTTAAATGACCACCTTTAATTAAAACATACTTTGCTCCAAGTTTTTTTAATTCTTTTGCAGCTTCTTTCATCTCTTCCATATCTTCAACTTTTATTCCTAAAATCTCTTCAACTTCTGGTAAATTAGGAGTTATTAATGTGGCTAATGGGAATAATTCTTTAATTAAAGTTTCTTTTGCATCATCTGATAATAACTTATATCCACTAGTTGATACCATTACTGGGTCTAAAACTATAGGTGGTAAATCTTTTATTTCTCTAAGTCCTTCACTTATGGCCTTTATAGATTCTATCTTTGAAACCATTCCTATTTTTATTGCATCTACTTTTATATCATCAAAAATTGCTTTTATTTGAGATTTTATCATTTCAGGACTTATATCCTCTATTCCCAAAACCCCCATAGTATTTTGAGCAGTTATAGCTGTTATTACACTCATAGCAAATACGCCATTTGCAGACATTGCCTTTATATCTGCTTGAATTCCTGCTCCTCCTGAACTATCTGAGCCTGCTATTGTTAATGCTGTTTTCATCTTACCTTTCACCTTCTTTTATTAGTATTTTTCTTATTGCTGGTACCTTTAAAAATATGTATGCCATTACTGCACCACCTGTACAGCTTATTAAAAATGGGATAACATAGGCAAATACTGCTACATCCTGCCCTAAAGCTAGTTTTGCAATTGGGTAAGCAATTAATGCACCTATTATTCCTGTTCCTATTATTTCACCTACTAATGCAAATTCAAGCTTTTTAAATCTTTTATAAAGAAGTCCTGCTAAAAATCCACCTATCATACTACCAGGAAATGCTAAAAAACTTCCTGTTCCTAAAAGATTTCTAATAACTGCTGATAAAAAACCATTAAGAAGTGCATAATATGGTCCTAAACAAACAGCAGAAACAACATTTACAAAATGTTGTATAGGTGACATTCTCCCACCAAACACTGGTACTGAAAATGTTCCAAGAATAACTGCAATTGCTATTAAAACTCCACTTAATGTTATTTTATATGCTATATGTTTCTTATCCATTATTTCATCCCCTTTCTAAAATATTTTAACATAATTTTTATAATACAAAAGCAGATTAATATATTATTTTTCAATAATATATTAATCTGCTTTCTTTATTTAAATAAATAATATTTAGGACACTTTATTTTGTTGTTATTTCTTTAAGAATTTGCTTATTTTTAATTGAATATGTCATTAATTCATATATTGTAATTTTTTCCTTTTTTCCTTTTTCTATTCTCTTTTAAAAGTAAGGTCCTTTGTTGTACCATCTACAGATTTTAATGTTAAAGTATTTCCTTTTACTTTATAAGTATATTCATGTGTTAAATCTAAATTGCTATCTTCCATAGAATTTAATGGGTCTAAATTTATTGTTATTTTATCTCCATTTATTTCATAGTTACAATATAAATCTGTTTTTCCAATAAGTACTGTTCCATTATCAAAGAACTTCCAAACCATTTTAAAATCACTATTAGAATCTTCATTCTCTTTTTGCCAACTACCTATTATGCTTGTATTTTTAGTTCCAAATCCATCAGTAAAATAATAAGCTCCTCCAGCAATTCCCCCTAATATGAGTATTACTACCAAAATCTTAACAAACTTTTTTCCCATTTTCTATTCTCCTTTTTAAATAATATTTTAAATCTTATTGCGTGTAATTTATATTATTAAATATTGTATTTATTACTCTAATTTATATTTTAATTTATTACTTATTAAAAAACAAATTCAATCTACTTTATTATACTTCTATTTTTAATCAACAATTTCCTTTTTCTTTATTAATCTGTAATTTTCTCCCTCTTATAAAGATTTTAATATATTTTGAATTTATTTTTATATTATCTATTCATTACAATAAAAAAGAGCCTATGTATTGAACTTTATTCATTACATAAACTCTCTTTTATATATTAAATTTATAATTGTAAAAAATTTATAGTAATTTTGCTATCATTTCTCCATTTTCATCAAAACTCATTTGAAGTTTTCCTTCTTTAACAGTTCCATCATTAAAAGTAACCTTTATATCTATTTCCTCTGGTGCTATTGTTGAATAATCTTTTATTTCTTTATTTTCTATTTTCTCAAGCAATTCTTCATTTGGTTGCCATGAAATATAATGATATTTTAAATTATTTATATTATTTATATTTATTGAGTTCATATCATCTGAAATTTCACATTGCATCTCTATTGCTGAATTTGTGTCACTTGAAATTTCATTTTTCTCATTTAAATCTTCATCTGCCTTATTTACTATATCACTACTATCAGAAACCTGAGAATATTCTACGTTTTCTTCATTTTCTTCCATATATTCAATGTTATAGCTAACAGATGTTTCACCATTTTTAGAAGTGGTCAAAATAGTTGCAGTCTTAGAATCAATAACTAAGTTATTAGAAATTTCATCACTAGAACCAGAATAAATAATTCCTCCCTCTTTACTTGATATTTTTATATTTTTAATATTATCTCCATCAATTAAAAGTCCTTGTAAGCTTATTTTATTTTCATTAACTGGCATTTTTACAATTTTACCTTTTTCTAAATCTATACTTTTAATTCCTTCATTTGTTGCAGCATATGCTTTAACAACAAATGAGTTCTTACTATTGCCTGTTGATATATTATTTCCCCACATACTCATAGTAAAAACAAAACAAATACCAGCTGCTGCAATAATTTTCTTTGAAATATTATTTTTTTTCTTTTTATTATTTTCTGCTCCTATAATATCTGGAACTTTAATCTTTTCTATTGCCTTTAAATATTCTCTTTTATTTCTATTAAACATACATAACACCTCTACTTTATTATTTTTCTAAGTTTTTTTATTCCTCTTGAATATTTTGTCCTTGCATTTAAAATTGATAAATTTAAAATTTCTGCTATTTGCTTATAGCTAAGTCTTGCTGATAATCTTAAAGCTATTATCTGCTTTTCATCTTTTTCTAATGGTTCTAACATTCTTAAAAATTCTATACTACTTTCAATATTTTCTGTAAAAGAAACATCTTCACTTTTTTCAAAAAATTCTTCTTTAAGTTCTTCTTTTTTATTTTTCTTTATATAATTTAAACACATATTTCTTGTAACAGTGAATATCCATGCTTTTGCATTACTACCACTTTTATATCCATGGGGATTTGACATAACTTTTATAAATGTTTCTTGAAGTATATCTTCTGCTGCATAGTAATCATTAAGAATTGATAAAGCTAATATAAAAATTGGCTTTTTAAGCTCAATATACAAACTTTTTATTGCTTCATTATCACCACTTTTAGATTTAGTCAATAAATCATCAAATTTTATAATATTTTCACTATTAATCATTAATATTTTTCACTCCTTTGATGTACATCTATAAATATAACAATCCTAATTCATAATTTGTGACAAATACCACAAAAAAATTTTTATAAAAAAAGTGTAAATTATTACTTTTGACCTATGTTTAAGTCAAAACAAAGTAATAATTCACACTTTTTAATTGTTAGTATTTATAAAAACAACTTCCACCAATAAACTCTTTTAATATAGAGTTTTTAGGTACTTCATCTCTATCTATTTCTTCAAAGAATTCTAAAAATGAAATAAGCCTACAGGCTTCATAATAAACAGGACTTGAAGGAGTTATCTTTTTTAATTCTTTTATTGCATATGGTTTTAGCACACACAATTCATATACTAATGTTGAATTTATCATTACATCAGCTTCTTCTTGATATACAAAAATATTTTTCTTTTCTCCTTTTTTTATAGAAGGCCACATAAGAAGTGTTTCCTCTGCACCATATCCTCTTGATAAATAGTCCCTTACAATTCTTCTTATTTTTCTTACATCTGTTGTTGATATTCTATTATGATTATCTACATTAAGCTGAGTTAGTGCTGATATATATATTTTAAATTTATTTTCATCTGGAATATCCTTTGTTAAAATAGGATTTAAACCATGTATTCCTTCCACAAGAATAACTCCATTATTAGGAAGTTTTAATTTTTCTCCATGCCACTCTCTTTCTCCTGTTTTAAAATTATATCTTGGTATTTCTATTTCATTTCCTTTTAATAATTTATTAACATGCTCATTAAAAAGAGGTAAATCAATAGATTTTATAGATTCAAAATCATAATTTCCATTTTCATCTCTTGGGGAATTTACTCTATCAATAAAATAATCATCAAGAGAAATTTTTACTGGTATTGCACCATTAACCTTAAGCTGAATTGCTAATCTATTTAAAAAAGTTGTTTTTCCTGAAGATGATGGCCCTGCTATTAATACAAGCTTTATATTATCTTTATTTGAAATATTATCTGCAAGATAGGCTATCTTTTTTTCATGAAGGGCTTCAGATACTAAAATAATATCAGTTAATTCTCCTTGTAAAATTCTTTCATTAAGTCTTCCAACATCCCCAACACCTAAAATGTTAATCCAATGTTCTGTTTCATAAAAAACTTTTGCTAAAGCTTTCTGTTCTTTAAATTCTGGAAGAGTTGAAACATCTCCTTCCTTTGGATTTCTTAATACAAAACCATGGGCATATAATATAAGGTCAAAAGCTTCTATTATTCCAGTTGAATATGCCATATCTCCATAAAAATAGTCATATCGCCCATCTAACTCATAAAGGCTTACCTTATCTTTTTTTATTTGACTTAATAAACGTATTTTATCCTCCATTTTATAATCTCTAAAAATATTAATTGCTTTTTCTTTAGATACAGAAACCTTTGTTATAGGAATATCTCGTTTTATTAAATTTTTCATTTCTGTTTTTATTTTTTCTATATCATCTTTAGTTAACTTTTCATCTTTAAATATTTCTCCAAAAGTTCCTTTTGATATTGAATGTTGTATTGTTATTGTTGCATTAGGAAATAAATCTAAAGTTGCCTTTATAAAAATATATTGAAGAGTTCTTGCATATACCTTCCATCCTATTTCACTATTTACATCTATAAATTCTAAAAATCCTTCATTTAAAATTTCCTCATCTAATTCATAATACTTTCCATTTAATTTACATAAAACTATTTCTTTATTTTTTGAGTACATATCTACTATTTCTTTAAATTTTGTTTTTTCTTTTACTTCTATTATTTGTCCTTGGCTTAAAGTAATTTTCATAAAACTTCACCTTTCTATTACTTATATTTTTGTATTTTATGGCTTATTATAATTATTAAAATTAATAAATAATATTATATCTTATTCTAAAAAAATGCCAACTTTCTTTTATATTCTTGAATAAAATTTCTATTTATGCAGATATTATTTGTAAGTGAGGTGTTTTTATGTTTATAGTTTTCATCAGAACTGCATTACTTTATGCATTAGTAATTTTTACAATGAGACTTATGGGAAAACGTCAAATTGGTGAACTTCAACCTTATGAATTAGTAATAACCATTATGATTTCAGATTTAGCAGCTTTACCTATGCAAGATACTAGATTTCCTCTGCTTTTAGGTGTTATTCCTATAGTAACATTACTTCTACTAAAAATTCTCTTATCATTAATACAACTAAAAAGCCAAAAAGCAAGAAAAATTATTGATGGAGAACCAACCATATTAGTATGTAATAAACAAATTAATTACTCTGAATTAAAAAAACAACAAATTAATATTGATGAACTTATGGAAGAATTAAGACTCCTTGGATATTTTGATTTATCTAATATTCAGTATGCAATACTTGAAAACAATGGGCGTATATCAGTTTTACCAAGCAATGAATCTTCTTCATCTTCTAGTGGTTCAAGTAGCAACACTCAAAACTCATCTTCAAAAAAAGAGCCTTTACTTCCAAAAATATTAGTTAGTGATGGAAAAATTAATACAAATACATTAACTTCTATTAACAAAGATGAAAAGTGGATTTCTAATGTGCTAAAAAATCATAACATTAACTCTATAGAAGATGTTGTAATTGCTATGTATGATACAACTGGAAATTTTAAATATCAATTATATAATAATATAAAAAACAAGGAGGAATAAAATTTGAAAAATACTATTATATCAATAATAATATTTTTATCTCTTTTAGGTTTTGTTACTTATGCTAACTCCTCTTTAAATAAACTATGTACTACAATAAAAAAGGATACCAAAGAAATTTATTTTCTAATAGAAAAGGATAATTGGAATGAAGCCTATTCTAAATCTAATGATTTAATCAAAAATATTAATGATAAAAATCTTATACTATCTATATATTTAAATCACAACGACTTTGATGAAATTTTAGATGAAGCTATAGAATTATCCTTATACATACACGGAAAAGAAAAAACTGATACATTAATTGCACTTTCAACTTTAAAAAACTCTTCAAATAATATTCAAAGACTTCATAAACCTACTTTTGAAAATATTTTTTAAATTTATAAAACATTTTGTCCTTTAGTTATAAATCTAAATTATAATTTGATAAATTATCATATATAATTTAAATCTATTACTATATTGAAAATAGCTTAAAATTTCTATATAATTAAGTGATTGCTAAACATTTTTTCATTTTTATGCATATATATTGCATAAAATATAATTTTAAATGAATAATTGCATATTTATAAAGAATTTTTAGGATAATTATTGCATATTTATTCAGTTAGAGTTATAATTATATCTATGTTAGCAAATAAAGAAAATTATATAAATTTTAATAAATTAAGGGGGCAAACCATTATGAAAAAATTTAACAAAGTTGTTTTAGCTTATTCAGGAGGATTAGACACATCTGTTATAATTCCATGGCTTAAAGAAAACTATGGATGTGAAGTTATTGCAGTTGTAGGTAATGTTGGTCAAAAAGACTCAGAACTTGAAGGCTTAGAAGAAAAGGCATTAAAAACAGGAGCTTCTAAAATATACATAGAAGATTTAACTGAAGAATTCGTAAATGATTATATTTTCCCAACTATAAAAGCAGATGCAGTTTATGAAGGAAAATATCTTTTAGGAACATCTTTTGCTAGACCTATAATCGGAAAAAGAATGGTAGAAATAGCTAAAAAAGAAGGTGCAGATGCAATTTGTCATGGATGTACTGGTAAAGGAAATGACCAAGTTAGATTTGAACTTGCTATAAAAGCTTTCGCTCCAGAAATGGATGTAATTGCTCCTTGGAGAATTTGGGACATAAAATCTAGAGAAGAAGAAATAGCTTATGCTTTAGAAAAGAAAGTTCCAATAAAAATAAGCTATGATACAAACTACAGTAAAGATATGAACCTATGGCACTTAAGCCACGAAGGACTAGACCTAGAAGACCCAGCAAATGAACCAAACTATGCTAAAATTCTTGAACTTTCAAAGACTTTAGAAGCTGCTCCAGATAAAGCAACTTATATAACTCTTACTTTTGAAAAAGGTATTCCAGTAGCTTTAAATGGTGAAAGAATGGATGGAGTTAAATTAATAAAAGAATTAAATAAAGTTGGTGGAGAAAATGCTATTGGTATAACTGACATGGTAGAAAACAGACTTGTTGGTATGAAATCAAGAGGTGTTTATGAAACTCCAGGTGGAACTATCCTTTACAAAGCTCACAAAGATTTAGAAGAATTATGCTTAGATAAAGAAACTGCTCACTTTAAAGAAAGTGTTGCATTAAAGTTTGCTGATTTAGTATATAATGGTCAATGGTATAGCCCATTAAGAGAAGCTCTTTCTGAATTTGTTGATAAAACTCAAGAAACTGTTACTGGTGAAATTAAACTTAAATTATACAAAGGAAACATTGTAAATGCTGGTATGACTTCTCCTTATTCTCTATATAGTGAAGAATATGCAACATTTGGAGAAGATGCTGTTTATGACCAAAAGGATTCTGCTGGATTTATAAATCTATTTGGTCTTCCAACAACAGTTCAAGCTAAGATGAAGGCAAAGACTCAAAGCGAGGGAAAATAATATGAAGCTTTGGGGTGGACGATTTAAAAAAGGTACAAACGACCTAGTTAATGATTTTAATTCTTCCATAAGAGTTGACTCAAGAATGTATAAAGAAGATGTAGAAGGCAGCTTAGCTCATGTAAGAATGCTTGGGAAACAAAAAATCATCCCTTCAAAGGCAAGTAAAAAAATAGAAGATGGCTTAAACGAAATGTTGAAGCGTATGGATAATGGGGTCATAGGTATTGACCCCTCTTCTGAAGATATTCATAGTTTTGTAGAAGGTACTCTTACCTATTATATAGGTGATGAAGGGAAAATGCTTCATACCGGAAGAAGTAGAAATGACCAAGTAACATTAGATTTAAGATTATATCTAAAAAAAGAAATTAAACTAATCATTTCAGACTTAATTGAACTTGAAAAAGTTCTTTCTAAAAAGGCTAAAGAAAATATAGATACAATAATGCCTGGATATACTCATATGCAAAAAGCTCAACCAATTACTCTCTCTCACCATCTTTTAGCTTATGCAGAAATGTTTAAAAGAGATATTGGAAGATTACAAGATACATATAAAAGAACTGATATGATGCCTCTTGGCTCTGGAGCTTTAGCAACTTCTACCTACCCTATTGACAGAGAATTTGTTGCTAAAGAATTAGGATTTTCACAAATCACATTAAATAGTTTAGATTCTGTATCTGATAGAGATTATGTTATAGAAACATTATCTTCTTTATCACTAATTATGATGCATTTATCAAGATTTGCAGAAGAAATAATCCTATGGTGTACTGATGAATTTAAATTTATACAATTAGATGATGAATATAGTACAGGAAGTTCAATAATGCCTCAAAAGAAAAATCCTGATGTTGCAGAACTTGTTCGTGGAAAAACTGGACGTGTCTATGGAGATTTAATAACTCTTTTAACTGTAATGAAAGGAATTCCTTTAGCTTACAATAAGGATATGCAAGAAGATAAAGAAGCTTTATTTGATGCTTTAGATACTGTTACATTATCTTTAAAAACATTTTGTGGAATGATTGATACAATGAAAGTTAATAAAGATAATATGAGAAAAGGTGCCTCTGGTGGCTTTACAAATGCAACAGATGTAGCTGACTACCTAGCAAAACATAATGTTCCATTTAGAACTGCTCACTCAATAGTAGGTGAAATGGTACTTTATTGTATAAAAGAAAATAAAGCAATAGAAGACCTTTCTTTAGAAGAATTTAAAAGCTTCTCTCCTATTTTTGAAGAGGATATATATAAAGCAATAGACTTATTAACTTGTGTTGAAGAAAGAAAGGTCATTGGAGGTCCTTCTTCAGAATCTATAAAAATTCAAATAAATGCTTTAGATAAGTTTATTGAAGAAACTAATTAATTTTATGCCATGTAATAATTTTTTATTGCATGGCAATATAATTTGACTAATTAAGGGGGTATTTTAATGAAATTTAAAGTTATAGATGGTGGTGTTACTGCTCCAAAAGGTTTTTTAGCATCTGGAATACATTGTGGTGTTAAAGAAGGAACAACAAAAAAAGATTTAGCTCTAATATATTCTGAAGTTATGGCAAATGGTGCTGGAATGTATACATTAAATAAAGTAAAAGGAGCACCTATTCAAATTTCTAAAAATCACTTACACAATGGGAAAGCTCAAGCTATCATAGTAAATAGTGGTAATGCTAATACTTGTAATGGGGAAAATGGTTTAAAAGATGCTGAAACAATGACAAAAGTTCAAGCAAAAGCTCTTAATATAGATACTCAAGATGTGGTAGTTGCTTCTACTGGAGTTATAGGAGTACCTTTAAATATAGATGCTATAATAAATGGAATTCCATGCCTTACAAAATCTCTTTCAAAAGATGGTTCAAAAGCTGCTGCTGAATCTATTATGACAACAGATACTTTTATGAAAGAATATTCAATTGAATTTGAAGTTGGTGGAAAAACTATTTCTTTAGGGGCTATTGCTAAAGGTTCTGGAATGATTGAACCTAATATGGGAACAATGCTTTCTTTTATAACTACAGACCTTGCTATTTCTTCAGACCTTTTAAAAGAAGCTTTAAAAGAAACTGTAAGGGTAAGCTATAACAGAATTACTGTAGATGGAGATACAAGTACAAACGATACTGTGTTTTTACTAGCTAATGGTTTAGCAGAAAATGAAGAAATCACAGAAAAGAATGAAGACTATAACACTTTTGTTGAAGCTTTAAAAGAAGTTTGTATAACAATTTCAAAAATGCTTGCTAAAGATGGAGAAGGTGCTACAAAGCTTATAGAATGTACTGTTAATGGAGCTTACACAGAAGATGATGCTGATGTTTTAGCTAAAAGCGTTATAAAATCAAGCCTTGTAAAAACTGCAATCTTTGGTTCTGATGCTAACTGGGGAAGAATTCTTTGTGCTTTAGGATATTCAGGAGCAAACTTTGACCCTGATAAAGTTGATGTTTATTTTGAAAGTGAAGCTGGCTCTATTCAAGTATGTAAAGCAGGTGCTTCATTACCATTTAGCGAAGATTTAGCAAAAGAAATCTTACTTAAAGATGAAGTTAAAATAAAAGTTGATTTATTTTTAGGAGATGCTTCTGTAACTGTATGGGGTTGTGACCTTACTTATGATTATGTAAAAATTAATGGAGATTATAGAAGTTAATAACTTTTTTGGGGGCGAATATTTAAATGAATATTAACGATCGTGCTAAAGTCTTAGTAGAATCTTTACCTTTTATACAAAAATTCAACAATAAAATTATTGTTGTTAAATATGGTGGAAATGCCATGATTAGTGAAGAACTACAAGAAAGCGTTATAAATGATATAGTTTTAATGAAATGTGTTGGTTTTAAACCTGTTATAGTTCATGGTGGAGGACCTTATATCTCCTCTTTTTTAAATAAAATTGGAGCTAAAAGTGAATTTATAAATGGTCTTCGTTATACAGATGAAACAGCTATTGAAGTTGTTCAAATGGTTTTAGGAGGAAAAGTTAACAAAGATTTAGTTGCTTTAATTGAAAAAGCTGGTGGAAAAGCTATTGGTCTTTGTGGTATGGATGGTTCTCTTTTAAAAGCAAAAAAACTTAAAGGTGATGTAGATTTAGGATATGTTGGAGATGTTACTTCTGTAAATACTGAAATTATAAAAATGGCATTAGATTCTGATTATATCCCTGTTATAGGAAGTGTTGCTTTAGGAGAAGATGATAATTGTCTTTATAACATAAATGCAGATACTTGTGCTGCAAAAATCGCTTCTGCCCTAAAAGCAGAAAAGCTAATGCTTTTAACTGATATTGCTGGAGTTATGAGAGACCCTAAAGACCCAGATACATTAATATCTACCCTTAGATTATATCAAGTACCAAAACTAATTGCTGAAGGAGTAATTAAAGGTGGTATGATTCCTAAAATTGATTGTTGTGTTGAATCTGTACGTATGGGGGTTGAAAGAGCACATATAATAGATGGAAGAGTTCCTCATTCAATTATATTAGAATTACTTTCTCCAGAAGGCTTAAAAGGTCTTGGAACAATGATTTATTAGGAGGTTAATTATTATGGAAAATTCATTAATGAACAATTATGCTCCACTATCACCAGTTATTGAAAAAGGTGAAGGAGTAAAACTTTATGATACAACTGGTAAAGAATATATAGATTTCACAAGTGGTATAGGAGTAAACTGTCTTGGATATAATCATCCTAAGTGGGTTTCTGCTATTTCTAATCAAGCTAAAAAATTACAACACTGCTCTAATATTTTCTTAAATCCTGTTACTGTTGAACTTAGTAACAAATTAACTAAAGCTGCTAATATGAGTAAAGTTTTCTTTGCTAACTCTGGTGCTGAAGCTAATGAAGGTGCAATTAAACTTGCTAGAAAATATAGCTTTGATAAATATGGAGAAGGAAGAGCTACTGTTTTAACTTTAAAACAATCTTTCCATGGAAGAACAATTACTACTTTAATGGCTACAGGACAAGATAAATTCCATAAATATTTTATGCCTTTTACAGAAGGATTTGACTATACTCCTGCTAATGACATAGAAGAATTTAAAAAGCATTTAACTGATGATGTTTGTGCTGTTATGATGGAAGCTGTTCAAGGTGAAGGTGGTGTTCACCCATTAAATAAGGATTTTGTTCAAGAAGTATGTAAAATTTGTAATGAAAAAGATATTTTAATTATCTTTGATGAAGTACAAGCTGGTATGGCTAGAACAGGAAAATTATTTGGATTTGAACATTTTCATATAAAAGCTGATATAGTTTCTATGGCAAAAGGACTAGGTGCTGGTCTTCCAATTGGTGCTGTTCTTTGTAATGAAAAAGCTGCTAATACATTTAAACCTGGAGACCATGGTTCAACTTTTGGTGGTAATCCTGTTGTATGTGCTGGTGCACTTGTAGTTTTAGATGAACTTTGTAATGAAGAAAGCTTTAAAGCAATAAGTAAAAAAAGTGAAATTATTAAAAATAGAATAAATGAAGCTAAATTAGAAAATGTAGTTGAAGTAAGAGGTCTTGGTTTAATGCTAGGAATTGAAATAAAAGAAGGAACTTCAGCTGATGTACAAAAAGCTGCTATGGAAAAAGGACTTTTTGTTTTAACTGCAGGTCCTAAAGTAGTTAGACTTTTACCACCACTTGTTATAAGTGAAGAAGACCTTCAAAAAGGACTTGATATATTAATAAGTGTTTTAGCTTAACTATTTTGGGGGATAGAATAATGAAAAAAGATTTATTAAAAATGGATGATTTAAGTAAAGAAGAAATTCTTGAAATTTTAAATATTGCTGACCAATTAAAATATGAGCTTAAACATAATATGCCTCATGAACATTTAAAAGGAAAAACTCTTGGTATGATTTTTGAAAAACGTTCTACTAGAACAAGAGTTTCTTTTGAAACAGGAATGTATCAACTTGGAGGAAACGCATTATTTTTAAGTGCAAGAGACCTTCAAGCTGAAAGAGGTGAAGCTGTTGAAGATACTGCTAGGGTTTTATCTAGATTTTTACAAGGAATAATGATTAGAACTTTTTCTCAAGAAGAAGTGGAAACTTTTGCAAAATATGCTACTGTTCCAGTAATAAATGGTTTAACTGATACAGAACACCCTTGTCAAGTTCTTGCAGACCTTATGACAATAAGAGAATATAAAAACATATTAGATGGCTTAAATATTGCCTACATAGGTGATGGACATAATATGTGTAACTCTCTTATAATTGGATGTCTTAAAGTTGGAATGAATTTATCAATAGCTTGTCCTGAAGGATACCACCCTTCAGATTCATATATTAATAGAGGAAAAGAAATTGCTAAAAAGGAAAATGTAACTTTCAATGTTTATAGTTCTCCTGAAGAAGCTGTTAAAAATGCTGATGTTGTACTTACAGATATGTGGATAAGTATGGGGCAAGAAGCTGAAGCTGAAGAAAGAAAGAAAGCTTTTAAAAACTTCCAAGTAAACAATACTTTACTTGAACTTGCAAAACCTAATGCACTAGTTCTTCATTGTCTTCCTGCTCACAGAGGAGAAGAAATTTCAGCAGAAACTTTTGAAGAACATTCAGTTGAAATTTTTGACGAATCAGAAAACAGACTTCATGTTCAAAAAGCAGTTTTATTAAAACTAATGAAAAATAACTAAAATTTTTCATTAAATTGTTTCTTTTTTGCTAAATAAAAGTTATAATATTACTTAGTAAGGTAAAAAGATTTATACTTTTAACCTAAGATTAAATTATTTTTTTTGGAGGTACTTTAAATGTTAGTTTCAGTTAAAGAAATGATGGCTAAAGCTTTAAAAGGTAAATATGCTGTAGGTCAATTCAACATCAACAACTTAGAATGGACTAAAGCTATATTATTAACAGCTCAAGAAAACAATTCACCAGTTATTTTAGGTGTTTCTGAAGGAGCTGGAAAATACATGGGAGGATATGATGTTGTAGTTGGCATGGTTAACGGATTATTAAAAGACTTAAATATATCTGTTCCTGTTGCTCTTCACTTAGACCATGGTAGCTTTGAAGGAGCTTACAAATGTATAGAAGCTGGATTCTCTTCAGTTATGTTTGATGGTTCTCACTACCCAATAGAAGAAAACATAGAAAAGAGTAAGCAATTAATTGCAGATGCTCATGGTAAGGGATTATCTATCGAATGTGAAGTTGGTTCAATCGGTGGAGAAGAAGACGGTGTTATAGGTGCTGGAGAAGTTGCAGATCCTGCTGAATGTAAGCAAATAGCTGATCTAGGAGTTGATATATTAGCTGCTGGTATTGGTAATATCCATGGAAAATACCCTGCAAATTGGGCTGGATTAAACTTTGAAGCTCTAGCTAAAATAAAGGAAACAGTTGGAGATATGCCATTAGTTCTTCACGGTGGTACAGGAATTCCTGAAGATATGATAAAGAAAGCTATATCATTAGGAGTTTGTAAGATAAATGTTAATACAGAATGTCAATTAGCATTTGCAGAAGCTACAAGAAAATATATCGAAGCTGGTAAGGACTTAGAAGGAAAGGGATTTGACCCAAGAAAACTTTTAGCTCCAGGTTTCGAAGCTATAAAGGCTACTGTTAAAGAAAAGATGGAATTATTCGGATCAATAAACCAAGCTTAATTTTAACTAAAGCTAAAAGGATTGTTACCTATGTAACAATCCTTTTTAATTATTAAAAATTATCTAAACTTTATATTAATTTCAGTAATCTCACTTTTAGTTCCAACTCTCATATCTGGTCCCCAAACTCCTAATCCAGAAGTTACAACTGAATGCATATCACCCTTTTTTAAATATCCACATCCATTTTCCCAAACAACTTTAGTAAGAATATTTCCAGGGAAAAGTTGTCCATCATGAGTATGCCCACACATATCTAAATCCACACCGCAATCAGATAGTTCCTGTAGCTCTCTTGGCTGATGGTCTATAACAAATATAGGTTTAGACTTATCTAAGCCCTCTGTAAGCTCCTCTGGGCTCTTTCTAGCTTTAGATTTTTGTGCTGTTGAATAATCAATACGCCCAATTAAATAAAATTCATTATTAATACACTCTATATCATCACTTAATAGTTTAATATTTGCCTTTTCTAAAAACTCATCCATACGAGGGTCTATTTCTTTTTTATCCTTTGTTTTAAAAGTAAAGCCTGCTAATATTTTTTCTTCAATATCATGATTTCCATAACATGCATATACTCCATATTTGCTTTTTATTCCTTTTAATGTTTCTTCTAATTTTTCTGGATTATCTAATGCATCATAATCATTATCAAAAATATCTCCTGCAATACATACTAAGTCAGCATTTAGTTTATTTATTTTTTTTACCATTTTTTCCATATCTCTTGTCCCAATACTATATCCAAGATGTAAATCTGCAACCATTACCACTTTCATTAATTTTTCTGTTCCACAAGTTTTATCTATATAAATATCATAATCAGTATTATAAATATGCTTTGCATGTAATATTCCATATGTACTAATAAGGATAATAAATAATATGCATATCCCTCCTACTGTTACAAAGGTTTTCTTTGATACTACTATTCTTGTATTTTTAGCCTTTGTATGTAATACTATAATTCTTATTAAATCAAATAAAGCCACAAGTAAAATAATATATAAAAATGTTCCAAGCCAATAGTTACTTATTTGTTTTAAGAACCTTTGAAAACTTGAAGTAGGCAGTAAAAAGGCTACAACTAATGATGTAGATATAAAAGTATATAAAATTATATACAATATCTTAAACCACTTTTTCTTAAAATGCTTTGAACAGGCTTTCATCCATCTTAAATTCCAACGGAGAATATAAAAATTTACCAAAAGATATATTGGGGCTAATATTATTGCAATCATCTTAATTCCTTCTTTGTAAAATAATAGATTATACTTTGATTATAGCACAAAAAAACTGTAGTAAAATATTAAAACTTTATTCTACTACAGTTTTAAATTTATATTATTTTTTATGTAAAAAAACTTATACTACAGTTTCTGCAATATTAGTTGCATGGTCTCCTATTCTTTCTAAATTGCTTATTAAATCTAGATAAATTGTACTAGCATTTGCATCACAAATTCTTTCATTTAATCTAGTTATATTATTTTCTCTAAGAACTTTTTCATAATTATTTATTTTTTCTTCCACAGGTTTTATACTTTCTGCTATACTTGAATCTTTATTTTTATAACTATCTAAAGCTATTTGAACAGCTTCTATAGTTCTATCATACATATGAAGAACTTCTTCTCTTGCTTGTGGAGCTATTTTTACATTATTATTTATTTTCTCTGTGGCAAGCTCTACTATATTCTTAGCATGATCTCCTATTCTTTCTAAGTCATTTATAACATGGAAAGTTGCACTTAAAATTTGGCTATCACTTTCTGGAAGTTCATGAGATGAAAGCTGAACTAAATAACTAGTTATAGCTTTTTCTAATGTATTTATAATTTCTTCATTTTCATAAACTTTTTTAATTCTTTCCTCATCATTATCTATAAAGGCTCTCATAGAAAGTTCTACATTGGTCTTAGATATTTCTCCCATTCTTATTGTTTCTTTTAATACTTGAGTTATAGCAACAATTGGAGTTTCTAATAAATTTTTATCTAAATATATTGGTCCGTCCATTGAAAGTTCTTCTTCTCCAGGCATAATTTTATTAACAATACCAACTAATACATTTGAAAAAGGAAGCAAAATTATACTTGTTACTACATTAAATATTGTATGAGCATTTGCTATTTCTTTTCCTACATCCGAAGTCATATAAACAACTACATCTCTAAGATAACCTACAAAAGGTAACATTATTATTACTCCAACAACTTTAATTAATACATTTAAAAAAGCAGCTTTTTTTGCAGCTTTATTACCACTTGTAGATGCTAAAACAGCAGTTATACATGTCCCTATATTACATCCTAAAATAATTGGAATTGCTACTTCAATTTCAATAACTCCAGTTGAACCTAATGCTACTAAAATTCCTGTTGTAGCTGATGAACTTTGAAGTATAGCTGTTGCAACTAATCCTGCTAAAACTCCTAAGAATACGTTATTTCCCATAACATCTATTACTTCTTTAAAGGCGTTAGATTCTTTAAGAGGCTCCATTGCACCTGACATTGTTGACATTCCTAAAAATAATACCCCAAAACCTAATATAATTGCTGCTATATCTTTAGTTTTCTTCTTTTTAACTGTTAAAAGCATTATAGCACCTATTCCAATAAATAGTGGAACTATTGCTTCAAAGTCTAAGGTAACCATTTGAGCTGTTATAGTTGTTCCTATATTTGCACCCATAGTTACTCCTACAGTCTGGCTAAGATTCATAAGACCAGCATTAACAAAACTTACAACCATTACGCTTGTAGCACTTGAACTTTGAATTATTGCCGTTACAATTGCTCCAACAATAACTCCCATAAACTTATTACTAGTAACTTTCTCTAAAATATTTTTTAGATTTTCACCTGCTGCATTTTCTAAGCCCTCTCCCATAAGCTTCATGCCATATAGAAATAAACCTAGACCTCCAATAAGTTGAATTAACATTTGTATGCCATCCATCATACCTCTCCTTTTAACAAAAATTTAACTTTTTTAAATTATTTTTAACTTTCTATCTCGAGGTATAATTATAACATTTTCAGCTTAGTTTTAACAATGAGAAATTTTTACTATTTAATTAATTTAGCATGAATTAGTAATCTACCATCATTAACTTCATAGGTACATGTTGATAAAGTTAATATTTTATCATCTGCTGAAAATTCTCCTATATCTGTACCATAAATTGATTTTCCACTTAATGCTTTTAAATAGCTTAAATATTCTTCATCTGATGAAAAGCTTATTTCATATGGATTAACACTTGCTCTTTCAACATACATAGAAAATATTTCATATTTTCTAACTGTATCCTTTGTACTTATATATATGTACTTGTTAGCTTTAAAAAAGTCAATATCCTTAAACTTATTTAAAGTTGCAAACATACTTCCATCCTTCATATGATGTCCATGTATTACTGTATTTTGGTCTTCAAAAGGATTTTTATTCTCACAAGCTATAAATATTGCTCCTCCATCATTTGCTTCTTTATTAAAATTATGATGTAAATAATAAGAGTTATCTGAAGTTTGAACTATAGGATAATTAACTGATGTATTAGGTACTGTTATCCATCCCTTTATATCTTGGTTTATGCTATAAAGCTTATTATAATCCTCTTCAGATAAAACATATTTATATCTGTCATCATTAACTTCTTCTCCATTTTCTGCACTATTTGTTTCAGGCTCTACAGCTTTTGGCCCATATTCTTTAACAGCTTCATAACTTTTAGCATTTTTATTATATTCATTCCATATTAAAAATAACTTTGTTGATGAACCTATAAATAAAATTAATGCAACTGCAAAAATAATCTTTCTAACTAGCTCTCTTTTTTGTCCTTTCATATATTCTATTCTCCTTTATTTTTTTAATTAATTTTTTATTTATAATAATTATACTAATTAATCATTCCATTTTCTACATAATATTTGTTTTGTACAATATATTTAATCTTTCTTTTTTCTAATTTGCTACTATGATATAATTATTTCATAATATTTTATTAGGAAGTGTTTTAATGAAAGAATTAGAAACTAGAATTATAAAAATTGATGTAGCAAGTATAAGAAAGCTTTTAATATCTTTAGGAGCTGAAAAGGTTAAAGAAGAAAATCAAATAAATGACCTTTATGACTTTGAAGATGGAAAACTTTTATCTCAAAAAGGTTATGCAAGAATTAGAACTGTAGATGACTTACTTCATAACAAACAAATAATTTTTATGACAACAAAAAAAATGCTTTCCCAAGGAAAATTTAAAGAAATGGAAGAAAATGAAGTTATTGTAGATAATAAAACTGCAGCTGAAGGAATTTACAAATCCTTAGGCTTAATTCTTAAACAATCAATTCAAAAATTTAGAGAAAGTTATAAATTAGAGGATGCTCTTATTGAAATTGATATTAATGATAAAAATTTCTGCCCATTCCCTTACATTGAAATAGAAACAGACTCAGAAGAAAAACTAGAAAAAATAGTTAAGCTTCTTGGTTATACTATGGAAGATACAACTTCTAAAACAATATATCAACTTATAGAAGAAAATAAATAATTTTTAAAAAAAGCACAACTATTTTTACTAAAAAGTTGTGCTTTTATAAGTTTAATAGTTTTGAAACAAGTTAAGTTTTACTATTTATTTAATTTTTCTCTTCTTTTAGTAGATTTAATAAAATATTCTTTTAAAGCTTCTTTATCATTATCATATATAGCTTTCTTTATTAAATCTAGTTGTAATTCAAAGTTATTTATAGCTTTTAGAAGGTTGTCCTTATTTCCTAAGAAAAGTTCACTCCATAAATCTTCATTTATATTTGCTATTCTTGTTAAATCTCTATAGCTATCTCCTATAAAGCTTCCTGTGTCTCTTCCTTCTTCATCACTATTTATAAGAGCTACTGCCATTGCATGTGGAAGTTGAGAGGTAAAGCCTATCATTTCATCATGAAATTCTGGTGTTATCCTTCTTACCCTTTTAAATCCTATTTCATAGGCAAGGTCTTCTATTACTTTTATATTTTCCTCTTTATTTCTTTCAATAGGAGTTATTATGTAATTAGCACCTTTAAATACCTTACTTGAGGCAAAATCTATTCCTCTCTTTTCTCTTCCTGCCATAGGATGTCCAAAAACAAAGTCAACATTTTCTGGAAGTATTTTTGTTATTTCATTTATAAACATTCCTTTAATACCAGTTGCATCTGTTATTATAGCTCCATCTTTAAAATTATCTTTATTACTTTCAACAAAATTTTCCACTAACTTAGGATATATAGATATAATAACTAAATCTGCTTCTTTAAGAAATTCCTCTCCTTTTGGAGAGCCCTTCTTTATTATTCCAAGTTCTTCAGCTTTTTTTATTGTTTCTTTGTTTGTATCAATTCCAAATACCTGTTTATATCCTGCTTCATTAAGAGCCATTGCAAAAGAACCACCTATAACCCCTAATCCTACTATAACAATTTTCATCTACTTGCACTCCCCAACATAGATTTTTTTCTTAATTATTTAATATTTGCTAATGCATCCATAGCCATTATATAGCCATATTCTCCAAAGCCTGCAATTTGTCCAATACAGGCTGGTGCTGTAACTGATTTTCTTCTAAATTCTTCTCTAGTATGTATATTAGATAAATGTACTTCTACAGCTGGAATGTCAAATCCTTTTAATGCATCATGAATAGCATAACTATAGTGTGTATAAGCTCCAGGATTAATTATTATTCCTTCATATTTTTCAAAATATGCCTTTTGAATAAAATCAATTATTTCTCCTTCACTATTACTTTGAACCATAAGTATCTCATGATTTCTTTTTTTACCTTCTTCTTTTACATAATTACAAACATCTTCATAATTTCTTGTACCATAAATATTTTTTTCTCTTACCCCTAGCATATTAAGGTTAGGTCCATTTATAATCATAATTTTCATTTTTTTGCACCTCTTATTTTTTATTAAGAATATCCATAATAATATCTATAGTATCTCTTAAATACCCTTTATTCAAGATTATTATATCTGCTGCATTTTTATATAATTCGTATCTTTCTTCATAAAGACTATATAGCTTTTCTTTTCCATCTTTAAGGAGAGGTCTTGAATTTATATCCACATCATTTAAAATTCTTTCCACAGGTCTGTCTATAAAAAGAATTGTACAATTTTTCTTTAGTATTTCTATATTTTTTTCTCTTTTTACAACTCCACCACCAGATGCAATAATTGTATTATTTAATTTTGCAAGTTCTTCACAAGCTTTTGTTTCAAAGTCTCTAAAGTTTTCTTCACCTGGTTCAAAAAGTTCTTTTATTGTTTTCTTTGTCATTTGTTGAATATATAAATCCATATCACAAAACTTATAATTTAACTTTTTAGCTAAAACCTTACCTACTGTAGTTTTTCCACAGCCTGGCATACCTATTAAAACTATATTACTCTTTAACTTTTCCATGATGTATGCTACCTCTATATAAATTCCTTATTAAGTTCTTCATAAATTTCATTTAATACTTTTTCATCTATAGTTATATCTTGCCATATTTCTTCTGATTTAATTGCTTGTCCAACAAGCATATATAAACCACCACAAGTTTTTTTACCTAATAAATTCCCAAGTCTTAAAAATTCAGTTTCTTTTGGATTATAAATTATATCCACAAGACTAGAAAAGTTATTAACAACTTCTGCTCCCACTGGAGATTTTCCTACATTAGGATACATTCCAACAGGAGTTGTATTTACTAAAACATCCCCTTTTATTTCTTTAAGGTCTTCATAATCAATTAAAATAGCTCTTGAATCTAAGCCTTCCTTTGGAGATTTATTTCTACTTACTACATAAAGCTTGCTAACTTCTTTATCTAAAAGATATGTTATTATTGCTTTAGCAGCTCCTCCATATCCAAGTACAACTGCTACTTTTCCTTTAACTTCTATATTGTTTATTTCTAACATTTTTCCAAAGCCAAAGTAATCTGAATTATATCCATAAAGCTCTCCACCTTTAAGTAAAACTGTATTAACAGCTCCAATTTTCTTAGCTTCATCAGAAATATAAGAAAGTTGTTTCATTATTTCTTGCTTATATGGAATTGTAACATTAACTCCTTTTATTCCTAAAAGTTTTATACATTCTCCTACTTTATGTATTTCATCTTTTGGAATAGGTAAAAGTTTATAGGCAGCTTCTATATTTAATTTTTCAAATACCTTTTTGTGTATTACAGGAGAAAGACTATGACCTAGTTTTTCTCCTAATAGTCCATAAAACTCCATAACATCCCCCTATTTAATTGCAGTTTTGTATGCTCCTAAAAGCTTAAAGTATTCAGAATTAGCTTCAATAAGCTTTAATGCTTTTTTAACCTGATAATTTTCTAAAGTACCTTCAAAATCTACATACAAGAAATATTTCCATGAATTATCATTCATTGGTCTTGATTCTATTTTTATCATGTTTATATTATTTTCTGCAAAATGTCTTAATAATCTATATAAAGTACCAGCTTCATTTTCTAATGAAAATACTACACTTACCTTATCAGCATCTGGAACTACAGCTAAGGTTCTTGAAATAACCACAAATCTTGTAAAGTTATCTTCTTGATTATTAATATTTTCTTTTATTATCTTAAGTCCATAAACCTCTGCTGCTTTTTTACTTGCTATAGCAGCTTTACTTTTATCTCCTAAGTCTTTAATAAGCTTTGCACTTATTGCAGTATTATGGAAAGGAATAAGCTTCCAATGATTATACTGACTTAAAAATTCACTACTTTGTTCAATTCCTTGAGTATGTGAATAAACCTCATCAATTTCTTCTAATATTGCTCCATCTAATCCAATTAAGTTTTGTTCTATCTTTATACATTCTTCTCCAACTATGTAAAAGTTATATTTTCTTAATAGGTCATAGGTAGCAGAAATTGCTCCAGTAGAAGAATTTTCTATAGGTATTATTCCATAATCAAGCTTTCCTTCTTCAAGGGCTTGAAATACATCTTCAAATTCTTCATAAGAAGTTTTTTGTACACATTCTCCAAAGAACTTATCAAGTGCCTCTTCTGAAAAAGAGCCTTGAACTCCAGGGTATCCTACTTTACTATTTTTCTTTATAGGTTGTGTATTTATTTCTATTTCCTTAGATTTTTTACCTGATAAAATCTTTCTTTTTTGAAGTCCTCTACTTATTTCCATTGTAGCATTTAAAAATTTTACTACTTCATCTGAATAATCTTTATTTTTTAAGTTTGCAAGAGCTTTACCTATTACAACTTCTTCTCTTCCCTTTTGAAAAATATCAAGATTATTATCTTTTTTATATTGAGCTACCTTTAAAACTTCATCCATTCTTTTTTCAAAAAGAGCTATAAGTTGTTTATCTATTTCATCAATTTCTTTTCTAAAATCTTCTAAACCTGACATCCATTCTTCTCCTTTATTAAATCAAGAATTCCAATAGCTACTACAGCTTCAATTACTGGTATAGCTCTTTGAACTATACAAGGGTCATGTCTTCCTACTATTTCTAATTCTTCATTTTTCTTAGTTGAAATATTTATTGTATCTTGTTTTCTTGAAATAGATGGTGTAGGTTTTATTGCTGTTTTAAATATTATAGGCATACCATTTGTTATACCTCCTAATATTCCTCCATTATTATTAGTTTTTGTTTTTACCTTGTCTCCTTCATAATAGAAAGAATCATTACTTTCTGAACCATAAAGTTCTGTTATTTTAAACCCTAAGCCAAATTCAACACCTTTTACAGCTGGAACTGAAAATAAAAGATGTGATAGTCTTGATTCTACTGAATCAAAAAATGGGTCCCCAAGTCCTGCTTCTATTCCTACTACAGCACATTCAATTACTCCACCAACTGAATTTAAATCATTTTTAGCTTCTAAAATAACATTTCTCATTTCTTCTTCTTTTGAAGGGTCTAATAAAGGAAGTTCTTTACTTCTTAATTCCTTTAATTGTTCACTTGATATACTTGTGTAATCAAAAGACTTATCTTTTATATTTTTTATACTTTTTACATGAGCTCCAATTTCTATACCTTTAGATGCTAATATTTGCTTACATATTGCACCTGCAAATACTAATGGTGCAGTAATTCTTCCAGAGAAGTGTCCCCCACCTCTATAATCGTTAAAACCACTATATTTAACTGCTCCTGTATAATCTGCATGACCTGGTCTCATTAAATCTTTAAGTTTTCCGTAATCCTTAGAGTGTTGGTCTCCATTTCTTATAATTCCACAAAGAGGTGTTCCTGTTGTTTTTCCATTAAAATATCCACTTAATATTTCTGGAATATCACTTTCTTTTCTTGCAGTAGATAAACTACTTCTTCCTGGAGCTCTTCTCTTCATTTCACCATCAATCATGTCTAAATCTAATTCAAAACCTGATGGAAGTCCATCTATTGTTATTCCTATGGCATTTCCATGAGATTCTCCAAATATAGAGACCTTTATATTATTTCCCCACATTCCACTCATCAAATTTTCCTCCTAATGCTTTAAAATCATCAAAAAATTGTGGATATGATTTAGATACACATTCCCAATCCTTTAATATTATAGGCTCTTTGCATCTGCTTGATACAATTGCTAAAGTCATGGCTATTCTATGGTCTTTATGGCTCCATACTTCAACTCCACCATTAAGTTCACTAACACCATCTATTACTAGTCCTTCTGGTTTTTCCTCTACCTTAGCTCCTAATTTATTAAGCTCTACTGCCACAGCATTTAACCTATCACATTCTTTTATTCTTAATCTTCCAGCATTTATTATCTCAGTTCTTCCTTTGCTTAAAGCTGCTACAGCAGATAATACTGGAATAATATCCGGGCATTGAGATGCATCTATAAGTGTGCTTTTTAATTCATCAACTTTTCCACTTATTTTTCCATCTTCTTTATTATAAACCATTCCCATTCTTTCTAAAATATCTAAAACTTCTCTATCTCCTTGAAGAGAATCTTCTTTTAAATCTAAAAGTTTAACATTATCTCCTAAAGCATCTCCACTTAAGAAAAATGCAGCTTGAGAATAATCTCCTTCAACTCTATAGTCTCTACTTATATATTCTTGATTTCCTTTTATTATAAATTCTTTATAATCATTATTTATTATTTCTATTCCAAAATCCTTCATTGCAGATAAAGTTAAATCTAAATATCCCTTAGATTCAAGTTCAGTAGTAATAATTATTTTAGAATCTCCATCTAAAAGAGGAAGAGTAAACATTAATCCAGTTATAAATTGAGAACTTATATTTCCTTTTACTCTAAATTCTCCAGCCTTTAAAAGTCCTGATGTAACTAAATCTAAAACTCCTTCTTTATAACTATATTCAATGCCTTGTTCATCAAAGATTTCATAATATGTATTTAAAGGTCTTTTTCCTAAATTTCCTCTTCCTATAAATCTTGTTACTCCTTTAAAGGCAAGAGCTATTGGAACTAAAAATCTTAATGTAGAACCTGATTCATTACAATCTATTACTCTTTCTTTTTCTCTTTTTATATGATTTTTTGGGCTTTTTATTCCTGTAATTGTTAATACATCTTTATCTTGTTCAATTACTGCCCCTAAAGATTTCATAGCCTCACTTGTAGCTATTATATCATCAGACATATCAATATTACTTACCTTACTTATTCCATTTCCAAGAGCTGCACAAATTACAGCTCTATGTGCCATACTCTTTGATGGTGGAATTTTAACCTCTCCTTTAAGAGACGTTGGATAAATTTTTAAATCTGCCATTAATTAACCCCCTCAAAAACTTTATTTAGTTCATAATATTATCTAAACATATTTTATCACTTATATAAAGCCATCTCTATAAAAAAGTTAAATTTCTCTTCCTACTGCTTTAGCTATAACCTTTAGTTCTTCTACTAGTTTTCCATAAACACTTGGTTTTATTGATTGTTGTCCATCACACCATGCACAAGCTGGATTATTGTGAACTTCTATTATTAATCCATCACAACCAACTGCTACTGCTGCTTTTGCTAATGGGTCAACCATCCACCATTTTCCTGCTGCATGGCTTGGGTCTACAACTACTGGTAAATGACTTAATTTTTTAACTGCTGGAATAGCACTTAAATCTAATGTATTTCTTGTGTAAGTTTCATAAGTTCTTATTCCTCTTTCACAAAGAATTACATTTTCATTTCCTCCAGCCATTATATATTCAGCTGACATTAACCATTCTTCAATTGTTGCACATAATCCTCTCTTTAAAAGAATTGGTTTTCTTGTTTTTCCTAATTCCTTTAATAATTCAAAGTTTTGCATATTTCTTGCTCCAACTTGAATAACATCAACATCTCTTTCAAATACTTCTATATCATATGGAGACATAAGTTCTGTTACTATTGGAAGACCTGTTTTTTCCTTTGCCTTCTTTAATAACTCTAATCCATGATATTTTAATCCTTGGAAAGCATATGGTGAAGTTCTTGGCTTAAAAGCTCCTCCTCTTAAGAAGTTAGCTCCTATTTTCTTAACATCTTCAGCTATTCCTATTATTTGTTCTTCAGTTTCTACTGAACAAGGACCTGCTATCATTGCAAGTTTCTTTCCACCTATTTTTTCTCCACATACATCTACTATTGTTGGTTCTGGATGAAATAATCTATTTGCTTTTTTGAAAGGTTCTGCAACATGCATAACTTTTTCTACAATTTCATTTGCTCCAATTTGTGTTTCATCAATTTTACTTGTATCTCCAACTAATCCTAATATACTAAGTTCCTTTCCTATTACAGGATTTACTTCAACCCCTTGTTTTTCAAGATTTTCTGTAAGGATTTCAATTTCTTTTTCGTCTGCATTTGGTTTTAAAATAACTATCATTTTTTTATTCCTCCTTAAATTTTGATATAAAAAAATAGAGCTCTTAATGAGCTCTTAAATTATCAATTTGTAAATATAGTTTTAAATTACATATTGTTATTTATAGATTTAAACACTCATTAGAAAAGAATTATTTTTGTTTTTATTGCAGAAAAAATAGCCAGCGCTAAAATAAAAGCCCCAGAAGATAAAATAATAAAAGCTATTTAATTTTGCTGATAATTCTTTTATAATTCCCTTCATAATTTCCTCCATAAATAAACTTTATGTATTTTAAGTATATTTTATATGTTTTATAATATATAGTCAACATGTTAGGAAAATTATTATTAACTCATTAAAAAATAATTATATTATTTTTTAATGAATTAATTTATAAAATTGGAGATATTAATCTTATTATAGATTCTCTTATTCTTAATGTAATACTTCTTTTATCATATTCTTCTTTAGTCATAACTTTACAATCTTCAATATCTTTAAAAAATTGTGTTTCAAGATTATTTGCTACTCTGTCATCATATATAAAGGCATTTACTTCAAAATTCAATGAATAACTTCTCATATCCATATTTGCAGTACCTACTGTACATACCTTTCCATCTGCTACTATGGTTTTTGCATGTATAAATCCATTTTGATACAAATATACCTTTGCTCCAGCATTTAATAAATCTCCTATATAGGCACTAGCTGCCCACTTCATAAATATATGGTCTGGTTTTCCTGGTATTATAAGTCTTACATCTACTCCTGATAAAGCTGAAAGTTTTAATGCTTCAAGCATAGGGGAATCAGGTACAAAATAAGGAGTTTCTAAATACACATATTTTTTTGCATTATTTATCATTTTCATATAAGCATTTTTAATATATTCTTCATTATGGTCAGGGCCACTTGTTACAATTTGTATTGCAATATCCCCATCTCTTATTGGATTTTTAGGATAGAACTTACTAAAATCCTCTATTTCCTCTCCTGAGGCATAACACCAATCAAGTAAAAATCTATTTGTTAAATCATTAACTGCTTCTCCTCTTATTCTTATATGGGTATCTCTCCAAAATCCTATATGTTTGTTTTCATTTATGTATTCATCACCAACATTAAAACCACCAATATAACCATATTCTCCATCTATTACAACCATTTTTCTATGGTTTCTATAATTTATACGAGTATTTACATGAGGAAAAATTCCTGGAAAAAATATTTCAAACTTACCACCATTTTTAGTAAAGTTTCTTAATGACCTTCTTGTTACCTTATATGAACCCATACTATCTACTAAAAATCTTACTTCCACACCTTCTGCTGCTTTTTCCTCTAAAATACTCATTATTTTCTTACCTAATCTATCTGGTCTTATAATATAGTATTGAATGTGTATAAATTTTTTTGCATTTTTTAAATCTTTAATAAGTTGTGCAAATTTATCTACTCCATTATAATAAACATCAACTTCATTGTTATAAGTACACTTAGCCCCTGAGTGAGTATAATTCATTCTAATAAGGTCTAAATACTGCTCTCCACCAATATGTTCATGTTCTTTACTGGTAAAGTCCTTTGAAAGTTCTCTTCTTTTTATTGTATCAAATTCTTTTTTTTCTTTAAAAAGCCTTGCTCTGCTGAAATTTTGACCTAAAAGAAGGTAAATGATAAATCCAAGCCCTGGTAAAACTATCATTATCATAAGCCATGCCCAAGTAGTTGAAGGGTCTTTTCGTTCTATAAATATTAATGAAAATGAAAAGAAAATATTAGCTATAACTATTATAAACCCTATAAGGATAATTATATGTGCCATAAGCCCTTACCTCCTTTAAATCTTTTTAATTAAATAATCCAAAAAATCTTGAGTTTTTCTTTAATTGTTCCTTTGCTTTTTCATTGCCAGGATTTATTTTTAAAACTTCTTTAAAATCTTTAATTGCTTCTTTTTTCTTTTTTAATTTACTATAAGCAAGACCTCTTGTATAGAATAGTCTTTCACTTATTTCATTTTTTAAACCTTCTGTATAGCTTTCTATAGCTGCAGAAAGATTTTTAAGCTTTTCATAACATTGACCTGTCATATAATAAGCATCTTCATCTGGTTCAATCTCTAATAGATTTTTAAATATATCTAAAGCTTTTTCATATTTCTTCATTCTATAATTTAATATACCAATATTATACTTTACAAATAAAGCCTTAGGATTTATTTCTAATGCTTTTTTAAAATCATTTAAGGCATCAGAATACTTTTCCATATCCATATAAACAAGTCCTCTTTGATTATGATAAGAGGCATTAGGTTTATCAACACGTTCTATTGACTCATCAGCATATTTTAAAGCTTCTTTTAACATTTCCTTTTCAGAATATATTTTTGATAAATTATAATAGCAAGCTGCATAATTTTCATCTTTCTCTAATGCTATTTTATAATATTTTTTTGATTCTTCATAGTTTTCCCTTATCTGATTTATTCTTGCTATGTTAAAATAAAAATATTTATGATTTGGGTCTACTTCTATACCTTCATAAAATATTTTTAAAGCTTCATCATATTCTTCCTTATCTAAATAACATACTCCTAAATTATTATACCCATCTTCAAAGTTTGGATTTGATTCAATTGCTTTTTTATACTTTTCTATAGCTTTATCAATATCTTCCATTTCATAATAGATTTCTCCAAGTTGATTCCATGCATAAGTATAACTTGGAATTATTTCTGTTGCTTTACTATAGTCTTCTATTGCTTTTTCCTTTTCTCCCATACATAAATAGGTTAATCCTCTGTTTGCAAGACAATAGGCATAATCAGGGTCACATTCTAAGGCTTTTGTATACCACTTTAAGGCTTCTTCATATTCCTTCTTTCCATGATATACTTCTCCTAATTCATCATATACAAAAGGATAATCTGAATTTATATTTAAGGCTTTTTCATATTCTTCAATAGCCTTATCTATATCACCTAAATTTCTATAAGTAATTCCCTTATCTGCATAATAATATTCATATGCTGAAGGGTCTATTTCTATAGCCTTGTCATAATATTCTATAGCTTTTTCATATTCTTTTAACTCATTATAAGCTCTTCCTATTTCATTATAAGGTTGAGACTGTTCTGGAGCAATTTCTATAGCTTTTTTAAAGTCTTCAATTGCTTCTTCATATTTATTTTTTGAAGCATAAGCTCTTCCTCTTTTTAAATAAAGGTACCCCCTTAAATCATCTACTTCAATTCCTTTTGTGTACCATTCTATATCTCTTTCATCATTCATCATCTTATATGCATCAGCTTTAAACATATAATAATTAGATTTTGTAGGGTCTATTTCTATAGCCTTATCATAATATTTTACTGCCTTTTTATAATCTTTCTTTACATACCAGCAGTGTCCTATGCCTGTATAGGCATTAGTTAAATTTTCATTTATTTTAATAGCCTTTTTATAAGACCTTAGGGCCTCCTCCACATTTTCTAAGGCATACTCAGCTTCTCCCTTTTCATAATATAAATTATCATCTTCTATTCCTTGTTCTATAGCTGATTTACAAACTCTTAAGGCCTCTTCATTTCTTGCTATTCTATTATTTATTTCTGCCTTTACAGCATAGGCTGCAGCCATTGTAGGACATATATTTAATGCTTCTTCACAACACTGAAAAGCTTCTTCATAGTTTCCCATTTCACAAAGAATTTTTCCTTTGTTTTTATATGCATGAGCCATGCCACAATTAATTTCTAAGGATTTATTACAACACTCTAAAGCCTCTTCATATCTTTCCATCTCACATAAAAGACTTGCTTTATTATTATACATAGTATCTAATGCATAATTATTTTCTATAGCTTTGTTATAAAAACTTAGTGCCTCTTCTCTTTTATGAATATCTTGTAATACACTTGCTTTTCCTCCAAGAGCTTCACCATTTTTTTCATCAATTTCTAATGCCTTATGAAAATAGTTTAAAGCTTTATCTAGCTTTCCTAAATAATAATAAGCATATGCCATTAAAGTATAAAGTTTCTTTTTATCTTCCTCATGGTTTTCTTCAAGTTCTTTACATATTCTTATTGCATCTTCATATTTTTCATTTTGAAAATAGTCATTTGCTAAAGAAAAGCTTGCTACACTTTCATTTTCTAACTCCTTAATTAAATAGCTATTTACACTTTTTAATCTATTTCTAGTAACTTTATCATATTCATAAGTTAAGCTTAACTTATAATAATATTTTTTAGCTTCTTCCATATTCCCTAATGAATAATAACAATTAGCAATTCCTGAAATAGCTCCTAAGCTTTCTGGTGCTATTTCTAATGTTTTTTCAAAATCTTTTAAAGCTTTTTCTATTTCTCCCTTTCTTAAATATCCTCCAGCTCTTAAAAAATATCCTTCTCCACATTCAGGATTTTCTTCTATTACTTCATCAAGAACATTAATTCCTTTAGAAACTTCATCTATTTTAAAAAGATATCTACTATTAAGAAGTTTTAAATCTTCATGATATGGTGCAATGCTCATAGCCTTATCTATACTTTTTTTAGTATCATAAAGATTAGTACTATATACATAATAATCACCATCATAGTAACTTCTTATAAACTCATCATGATTTATATTTTCATCCTTTTTAAACAATTCATATTTTAAATTAAATTTACCATCTATATTAGCATAAACATAATTTATAAATGCTGGAGGAAACTTTTCTTTAAGTTCCTCCTCTTTTTCTTTCCATTGAAAATAATCATTTAAAATTTCCCATATAGCTGTTGGAAAATAACTTTTTTCCATTAAAAATTCTAATAACTTATAGCTTACTTCATTAGAAGTTTCTAATTGAAAACATACATCTTCTTTTAATAATTCTCTCCAGTTATCTTCTTTAATTCTTTCAAAAAAGTTATCATAAAGTTCTTTAACTTTTTTCATAAATTCATCTACTGGTGTTAATTCTTCTTCCTTTGTTTCTTCTATTTCTTCTTGTTTTAATGCACTTTCATAAGCTTCTCTAAGTTTTTGAAATCCTTCTGGGTCATCTTCTGGATTATATTCACTTAACTTATTCATATAAGCTTCACGTATAACATTTCTATCTTTAGTTGGTTCTATTCCTAAAAACTCCCAATAATTCATAGTTAAAACTCCTGTTCTCCTTCTATTTCATTTAATAATTTCTTTAATTCCTCATAAGCCCTAGATATTTCTCTTTCATCCTGTTTATCCAAAGCATCTTCAAAATCACTTATTCCTTGTGCTATATAAGTTCTAGCAAGACCTATAGATTCTTCATAAAGTCTTTCTCCTCTAGCTATTAAATGTTTATTTTCTTCCTTTTCTCTTGGATGAATTTTTATCTCTTTAAGCTCTTCTAATCTTTCTTGAACTTCTTCCTTTGACATGTGACCTGGATTCTTTTCTATAACCATAGTTTTCTTTACTCCAGTTGAAACTACAGTAACCTCTACTTCTAATATTCCATTAATATCATAAGTATATCTTACATCTATTGCCTGTTCTCCTCCCCTTGAAGGTGGTACTGATATAGTTATTTCTCCAAGCAATATATTTTCCTTAGCTAGTCTACTTTCCCCTTGAAGTATTTCTACTGATATTTTCTTTTGATTATCCTTTACTGTATATAATCTTTCAACTCTACTTACTGGTATTACTGTATTTCTTTCAATTATAGGGAAAAAGTGTCCACTTTCATAATAGCCACCTGGTTTTTGAATTGAAGTATTTGTTCCTAAGGTATAAGGGCATACATCTGTTAAAACTATTTCCTTTATTGCCTTGTCTCTTTTCTTCATAGCAGCTTGTATACAAGCTCCCATAGCTACAACTTCATCTGGATTTATATTTGTTGCAGGAAGTCTTCCAAATAATTTTCCTACAAATGAACGTATTAAAGGAAGTTTTGTTCCACCACCAACTAATACTATAGTATCAATTTCTTTAAGCTTTATAGCAGCATCACTTAAAGCTCTTTCTATAGGCTTTCTAAGTTTTGCTAAAAGTAATTCACAATCCTTTTCAAATTCACTTGAAGATATTGTTTCTTTTATTTCTTTATCATCAATTTTTATAGAAAGTTCTGCAATCTTTTCTTTTGAAAAGTTTCTCTTAGCAACTTCTGCTTGTTTTCTTAATAAATTATAGGTTTTAGAATCTAAATCATTTAAGTCTAAATCATTTCTTCTTGCAAATATCTCCATTAAAACCTTTGTAAAATCTTCTCCTCCAAGATAGTTATCTCCTGCAACAGCTCTAACTTCCATTATGTTTTTATACAATTCAAGAACAGAAATATCAAAAGTTCCTCCACCTAAATCAAAAACTAGGAATTTAGTATTTGAATTTTTTTCATGTAGGCCATAGGCAATAGCTGCTGCTGTAGGTTCATTTATTATACGTTCAACTTTAAGCCCTGCAAGTTCACCTGCTCTTTTAGTTGCCTTTCTTTGAGTGTCATTAAAATATGCTGGAACACTTATAACAGCCTCTGTTACTTCTTCCCCTAAAAACTCTTCTGCATCAGCTTTTAAATTTCTTATTATTAATGAAGATAATTCCTCTGGTAAAAACTTTTTATCTCCAAGTTTATATTCTTTTTTAGTACCCATATGTCTTTTAAATAAAGAAGCTGTACTTTCTGGATGTGTTATTTGACGCTCCTTTGCTATTTTTCCAACAAAGACCTCTCCATTTTCATCAACACTTACAATTGAAGGAGTTAGAGTTTCTCCATATACATTTTTTATTACTACTGGTACATTATCTTTAAAACATGCTACTAAACTATTTGTTGTACCTAAATCGATTCCTACTATAGCCATATCTAAACCCTCTCTTTCTAATTAAAATTATCATGAACTTTAAAATTTTTAATAATACTTTCCACTATAAAACAATAAGTATCTTTATCATATTTTAACTTTGAATTACTATTTTTATATTCAAGTAAAAATTGAGACATAATTTTATCTTTTTCATTATAATCTATATCATTTAATCCTAATGCCTCTTTTGCTATATTCACATATTCTTTATCTAAATAATTTCCTTCATAAAACATTAAAAACATTTTTCCTGCATAGGCTGCTATATCTTTATTACTATCTAATATAACTTTATCAATACAATTAAAAGCATCTTCTCTTTGTTTAAGATAAATTAAACATGTAGCTTTAACATAATTTGATAATATTGCATCATTGTCATTATCAATATACCACTCAAGCCATTCTAAAGCTCCCTCATATTGTTCTACTTCTCTAAGAATTAAGGCTTTTTCTACTGCAATTAACTCTCCATTATATCCAAAATCAATTATATTATTACATACATCCATAGCGTCTCTATACTTTTTCTCTTCTCTTAAAATTTTACTTTTTTTAAGATTAGCATTTGGATAGTTTGGACATATTTCTATAGCTTTATCTAAACACTCTAAAGCCTCTTTATCCTTTTTAGTTTTATAATATGCTTCAGCTAAATTATTATAAAAAACTTCTTTATCATAATTAAATTTTTCTGCTACTTTAGCTATTTTAAATGTTTCTTTATATTTATTAAGTTTATTTAATACACTTATTAATCTATTATATACAGGTTCATATTTTTTATCTAAAGAATTTGACTTTTCATAAGCTTCTAATGCTTCATTAAATTTTCCCATTTCTTCTAAAAATATTCCCTTATATAAATAAGTTCTTGGATTTTTAGGTTCAATTTCAATTGCCTTGTCTATATATTTAATTCCTTGTTCTAATGTATATAAATTCTTTATTACATAGGAATATGTTAAAAGAGCATCTACAGAATTTATGTCACCAACTTCTTTGTATATTTCATCTGCTTCTTCAATATTTCCCAATAAAAATTTACTTTTTGCAAGACTTAATTTTTCATCATAAGTAAGTTCTTCTTTTTCCTCTAACTTATCAATTATAAATTTATTAGCACTTGAAAAATAATTAGATACATTAGCATCTTTTCTATAATGATATACTGTTTTAAAAGTTTCTCTTCCTTCTTCATATTTTTCAAGATTAAGTTCTATTCTGCCTAAGGAAAACATTATCTTTTCATTATTTTTATCTAAATCATAAGCCTTTTTTAAATCATTATAACCTTCATCTTTTTTACCTACCTTGCAAAAAAGTTTTCCTCTTTCATATAAACATTCTGCACTATTAGGATTTATTTCTAAACTTCTGTTAAAGTAATGAAAGGATTCATTAATTTTATTTATTTCTTCAAAATATTTTCCTTTTAAAATAAAAACTTTTTCATCCTCTAAATTTTCTTTTTCTAATTCTTCAATAATTTTATCAGCTTCAAATAAATTTTGAGCATCAATTTCTAAAGATGCTTTCTCATACAACTCTTTTAATTTTTTTTTAACCATATAACTATTTCTCCTTAAAATATATAAACTATTATTATTATCTCATATAATCCCAAATTAACAAATATTTATATCAAAAAAAGCTATCAATTTTTTTGATAACTTTTTAGAGTTTTGACATATAAATGACACAAAATAATCATATAATAAAATCATAAAGTAAATATTTTTTTCATATTAATAAGATAATTTGTTTATCTTACCTAACTTATGTTAGGATTCCCCCATTTTAATATAACCATCTCCCCCAAGATGGAAAAATCCCGAGGTTTCCCCCAATTCCTTGGGATATTTTTTTATTTATTATTTAAATTTTTAATAAAGAGTGTGGCATATAGGCCACACCCTTTATTACTTTATAGTATATTTCATTTCTTTTCTTAACACATTGCCATTTTCATCTTTTACATCTACATACAATGTTTTATTTCCTGCTTTATTAGCTTTCCATGTGCAACTATTTAATATTGAATAATTTCTTATTACTGCCCAGTTTCCTGTTGTATTGTCTTTTAATAAGAATTTGTATTGTAATACTCCTGTTCCACTTGCAACTGTACTTAAAGTTATTTCTGTTCCTCTTATTTGTGGTGAAGTTTTATTTGCAATAAAACTATTTATTTTTAAATTTTTATTTAGTATTAAATAGTTAATTCCCTTTCTAATTGTATTTCCTGTACTATCTTTTACATCTACATATAATGTTTTATTTCCTGCTTTTGTTGTATGCCATGTAAATGTATTTGAAGTTTGAAAATCTGTTAACTTATACCAATTTCCATTTTCATCTTTTATTATAAATTTATATTGTAGTTCTCCCTTACCCTCTGCATCTACTTTTAAATTTATATAATTTCCTACACTTTGTGGAGACACTTTATCTGTTGTAAAACTATTCACTTTTAATATCTTCTCTTCTTTAGCATATTTATAAGTTACTATTATTGTTCCATCTCTAAATAATCCTGATGTATTTGAAGTAGTACTAAAAAGGTTATATCCTTCTACTTCTTTTGGTGATGTTGTATATTCATCTCCTATATTTCCAATTAGCTCTGATGATTTTGCTATTTCTTTTTTTGTATCTTTATCTATATATTTTACTAATACCTTTCTTTTAGCACTCTCTTTATCAAATATTACTTTTAAAACCTTTGAATATTTATTACCATTAATATCTTCTGCTTCTACTAAAATATTATTTTCTCCTTCTTGTAAGTTAATGGCTTTTATAAATTCTTTTTTAAATCCATCATTATTTGTTGTATCAAAGGTTGTAGTAAATATTTTTGACTTATTTATAGATAAACTATAATCATTTGTGTCTTTAGCTATTCCACTTAAAATAAATACTTCATTTGAGGTATATATATATCCATTTTTATCTTCTATTAAATTATTATAAGTTACCTTTGGAGCTTTATCATCATAATAAATTGTAACCATAAAATCACGATTTTGAACTTCATTCCAACCATAACCTACTGCTTTAAAATTAAAAATATTAATTCCATTTTTTATTTTTAAATTCTTAGAAAAAGAATAATCATCATTTACTTGTACATCTTCTCCATCAATTTTAAGACTTATAGGTTTACTAGTAAATGCACCTGATAAATTATATGTGCCATCTTCATTTAAATCATCTTTATTAAGATAAATAGAATTACTTGTTGTAAATGGGTCTTCATTAATATCTAAATACAAGAAAAAAGCATTCTGTAAATCTTGTCTTCTTTCATATATTTTTATTTGTTTCTTTTCACTTCTATTTCCTAATTCATCAAACACATCTAACTCTATAATGTTCACAGCATTGCCATTTTTTAAAGTTATAGTTATTATATTATTTTCATCTGAAGTAGCTTCTACTCTTCTTGTGTCACAATAACCAGCATTTATATTAGTAGCTATACATGAAGTTGTTGATATATCATTTACCTTTAATTTAAATGTAATATCTTCACCTTCTTTAAAAGCAAAATTACCAAGTTCATCTTTTTCACATATAATTTCATAAGTTGGTGCTGTAGTATCTGCTATTACATTATAAGCCTTATTGTATATACAATTATTTTTACTATCCCATGCCTTTACTTGTAAAATATTATATCCTTCATTAAGAGATATATTGTCTTCTATACTTAAATTATTTATTTCAACTTCCTTATTATTTATAGTTACCTTTGATACATCTTTTCTAACAGTTCCTTTAATATCATAATTTTTAGTGTTAAGTCTTATTTCATCATATAAATTTTCAAATTGTATTGCATCAGTACTACTAACTAACACTCTAGAAACAGTTGTATTTCCTACAGTATCTACAATACCAATCATAGCGCTTTCAATATCTTCATTTGCCATTTGAACTATTGCAGAATAAATGCCATCATTATTAGGTTTAACATCATCAATTTCCATTATCTTGCTATCATTTAAAGCAATCATTATTTTTTTATTAGATACTTCAGAAAGTTCATCTTCTGCTCTCCATTGAATTTTATAACTTGAATCAGATAAGCTTTGAATAGAAGCATCACTTATTTTTGGTCCAGTTGTATCAACTTTTAAAGGCATGTCTATTATTTGTTCTTTAGCATTTTCTAAATATCCTCTTGCTCTAACCCTTATATAATACTTACCATCTTTAACTACTTCTTCTTTACCTGTTTTTGTATTATAAACTTTTCCATTCCATCTTGAGTCATAAAAACAATTTTTAAAACTTCCAATTACATTTTTATTTACATCACTTAATTTTTCTAAAGTTTTTATTACATTTTTATTGCTATCTAAAACTTCATAGGTCATTTCCTTTGAATTTCTTAGTCTAAATATTCTTGCATCTACAGTATCAAATTTGTCATCCCCATTAGGTGATATAGCAACATTTTCTTTATTTACTGAACCAGCTGGAAGAACTCCTGATTCCCCATTCTCAGTTCCATAATAATAGAAAAAACTTGCATATTTACCTGTACTTAATCCAAGACCTGTTGCTTTATATAATGAAGATTCCTCATAACAAGGGTCATCCATAATTTTCTCACTATCCCAATCTCCATAAAAACCTAACACAGGCACATTTAAACTAATTCCATCCTTATTTTTTAAAGCTATATATCCTTCTACATAATTATTTTTCTCTAATGTATTTGGAATTGTTACCTTTCCTGTAACTTCTACTTCTGAATTTCCTTTAACAGTCACACTACTTGTAGAAAAACTTATTTTTGCTCCTTCTATTTTTATTTCTTTAACTAAATCATTTTCTACAGTTTCTGTATATAAATCTTCATCCTTTAAAGAATATGTTACAGATTCATTTCCATAATTTTTTAACTTTATTTTAAATGAGGCCTCATTTCCTATATTTAAAAGTCTTACATAAGCATTTCCATCTTCATTTACTGCAGTTACATTATTTTTTATTGCTTTTTCAACCTTCATCATACCAGCTCCCTGTTGTCTTGGAGAAAATGGTATATTATCATCATTTATTAATGGTTCTGCAGTATTCATTAAAGCTATTTTTATATAATTAGTAAGATTAATTCCTGATAAATTTATATTTTTTTCTTTTATTCCTTCTTTCAAAAGCATAACTGCTCCTGCTACAGCTGGAGATGACATAGATGTTCCACTCATTGCACCATGTTCTCCATTTCCAAGAGTTGAATATATATCCCCTCCTGGTGCTGATATTTCTGGTTTAAGTTGAAAATTTGGTGTTGGACCCCAGGAAGAAAAGTTATTAATGTCTTTACCATTTGTTCTTTCTACTAATCCATTACTTTCCTCTATCTTAAATTTATTATCTCCACTCTCAATACTTGAAATAAACATTTTTCCTTTATTAGGTCCAATAGAAATTAGTGGTATTGTAATATCAGAATAAAGATAATATGTAAGCATAGAACTTGAAGATTGTATTAATACTAAGGCTTTTCCACCCTTACTAACTACACTATCATATATATTTGTCAAAGTATTTGTTTGATTATTAATATCAGAAGAATTTATAAATACTACCTTATTAGTTATATCATTTAATTGTTCATCTCTTCCTTCATAACAATAACAAAATTCATTTTCTTCTTTTAGAAAATATAAATCAGATGTAAATTCTGTACTTGTTTCACTGCTAGATACATAATTTATAAACTTTGTTGATATACTAGTTCCTTTAGTTGAAACAAATCTTAAATAATTTGAAGGTATATCATATTCATTTTCTGCTGAAGCAACAGTTATTGTATTATCTGATATATAATCAAGAGTTGCTGTATCTTTAAGACCATATGGATTATTTAAATCATGTGAAAATAACTCCGAAGTTGACACAGAATCATTACCTGCAGAATTTACAATAACTACACCCTTTTCTGCTGCTTTATCAAGAGCTTTTCTCCAAAGGGAATTTTCATTTTGAGTATCAGAAAGTCTTCCAAAACTCATATTTACTACATCTGCATTAAGTTCTACAGCATCTTCTAAAGCTTCAATACAACAATCTAAAAAATTATCAGTATCTCTTGTGCTAAAGACCTTCATAACTAAAACTTGAGCATTTGGTGCCATTCCTCTTATAGAATCTTCATTCACCTCTGCTTCATCATTATATTCTTGTCCATTTGCAGCAGCAATTCCTGCAACATGATTTCCATGGTTTGTAACATCCGTAGATACATCATTATCTTTATCTACATAATCATATACAAAAGGAACCTTATCATTATAATATTTTCCCTTGCCTAGTTCTTTTATCTTACTTTCTGCTTGTCCTTTGGTTATTTTTAAATTACTACTATCTATGTTTTCAAACTCTTCCATGCCTAAATCCATACCAGAGTCTAAAACTGCAATAACCATTCCTTTACCAGTATAACCATAATCGTGCCAGGTACTTTGAGCTTCTGTAGTTTTAACTGATGAATACATTTTTTCATCTATTTCCACAGCCTTTTCTACAGATACTACTTTATCTAGTTTTTTAATTTTTTCCATATCACTAGCTTTACCAGTTATTGAAAAGCCACAAACTAATGTATCAAAAACCTTTTCTACTTCATTACCTGTTATACTCTCTGCTTTTTTAAGTATATCCTCATCCATTTCACTTAATTCTACAATAATTCTTACTTCTTCATCATTATTGTTTTCTTCAATTTCATTAGAATTACTTTTTTCACTATTTTCATAATAGTTTATACTATCTTTTAACTTTTCCTCCATTTGATTTTTTATATTTTCTATTTTTGCACTTGCAGGAGTTATTCCTACAAATAAATTTACTGTTAAGATAACAGTTGTAATTAATGAAAATATTCTTTTATTTTTCATAAAATCCCCCCAATATTTAGTAAACAGTTACATTAATGCTTCTATTATATTCTTTTATTTTTTCATTTTCAAGATTTATACATAATGTTACATTTATATGCAAATAAGTGTATATTTTTATAATATGTTTAAAACATTAATGTATATAAAGATAAAGGTGCATTGAAAAATCAATGCACCTTTATATGTTTAAGTTTATTAAATTTTATCCAAAGTATCTCTTTAATAGTCCTTCAAATGCTTTACCATGTCTTGCTTCGTCTCTAGCCATTTCATGAACTGTATCATGGATAGCATCTAAGTTTGCAGCTTTTGCTCTCTTAGCTAAATCAAATTTTCCTGCTGTTGCTCCATTTTCTGCTGCAACTCTTAATTCTAAGTTCTTCTTAGTTGAATCTGTAACAACTTCTCCTAATAATTCAGCAAATTTTGCTGCATGTTCTGCTTCTTCATAAGCTGCCTTTTCGTAGTATAGTCCGATTTCTGGATATCCTTCTCTATGAGCTACTCTTGCCATTGCTAAGTACATTCCTACTTCTGTACATTCTCCTTCAAAGTTTGCTCTTAAATCTTCCATTATATCTTCTGATGAACCTTGTGCTACTCCTACTACATGTTCTGCTGCCCAAGATAATTCTCCTGCTTGTTCTTTAAATTTATCTGCTCCTACTCCACATACTGGACATTTTTCTGGTGCTGCTTCACCTTCATAAACATAACCACATACTGTACAAACGAATTTTTTCATAATCTTTTCCTCCAATCTCTTTATTATTATTTATTTCATTTTTGTTTTATTTATCCTTTTGACAGTTTTTATTATATAATAATTATTATCCATTGTAAATAGTTTTTTTAAAATTTTTACTTATTTTTTTATTTTATTGGCTTAAACTTAAACATTATTCTTTCTATAAATGATAATTCACTCATATTCTTTCTTGCTTCTTTATTATTAGGATTTATTTTTAAAGCTTTCTTTAAATCTGCTTTTGCAAGTTTCTTTAATCCTATATTTGTGTATACAAGTGCTCTTCCTATGTAATATTCTTCATTTTCAGGTTCTAATTCTATACATCTTGAATATTCAAGTATAGCTTCTTCATGTCTTCTCATTTTTACAAAACATATAGCTTTTTTCCAATCACAATATACATAATATGAATCAATAGCTAATGCTCTTGAATAATAATCAATAGCTTCTTGATATAAATCTTGTTTAAGATATAAGTCTCCTATATTACTTAATGCTGTTTTTTCATTTGGGTGAAGTTCTAAAGCTAATTTATAATCTTCTAAAGCAAGTTTAAAATTATCAATAGCTTCATAAGCTACTCCTCTATTATTATAGTATTCTTCTAAAGGATTTTCTGATAATTCTATTGCTTTTGTATAGTCCTCTATTGCTTCCATATATTTTTTTTGATTTGCATAAGCAATTCCTCTTTCATTATATGCTTCTACAAGATTTTCATCTTTTTCTATTGCTTTTGTAAACCACTCTATAGCATCTAAATATTGTTCTCTTTTTATAAATACTTTTGCTACATAATAATATGCTTTTGCATATTCTTTATTTACTTGAATAGCATCTTGGAAACTAATATATGCATCATCAAAGTTTTCTTGAGCAAAATATGTAATACCTAAATCAACATAAGCTTCTACATATTTTTTATCTACTTCTATAGCCTTTTTATACCATTCAATAGCTTTTGTATAATCTTTTAATGAATAATATGTTTTCCCTAATTCATCAAATGCATTTGCATCTGGTGGTAACATTCCTATAGCTTTATCAAAATCCTTTATAGAGCTTTCTAATTCTCCAGTAGACCTATAAACCTCTCCTCTTCCAAGATAAGCATCAATATATTCATCATCTATTTTTATAGCTTGGCTAAACCATCTTATTGCATTATTATAATATCCACCTTCAGCATTAGATTTACCAAGGTGATAATATGCAAAAGCATTCTTTGGTGCTAATTCTATTGCTTTTCTAAAAGAATTTATAGCTTGTTCTAATTCACCAATATCATCATAAACTAGTCCCATATTTACATAAGCATTTGCTAAATCATTATCTAATTCTAATGCTTTATTAAAATATTCCATAGCCTTATCATATTCTTTTTCTATATAATAAATTTCTCCAATTTCATTATATATATTTGCTTGATTTGGATTTAACTTTAATGACTTATTAAAATTCTTAAGAGCATCTGTATATTCTTCTTCTCTTTTACATATCATAGCTATTTCATAATAAGTTTCAAAATTCTTATCATCTAACTCTACTGCTTTTTCATAGTCTTCCTTAGCCTTTATATATTCTTCTAATACTTTATAAACTTCAGCTCTCTCTATATAATATGAAGCTATATTTTCATCTAATTCTATAGCTTTTGTATAATTTTCTATTGATTCATCAAAGCTTTTCTTTTTATATTTTATATATCCAATTCCCTCATATACTTTTGAATTTTTATCATCAAACTTTAATGATTGGTCATAACAATTTAATGCTTTTATATATTTTCTTATAGCTTGCAATGCTTTTCCTTTTTGATAGTATATATTAGCATTATCTATTCCTAATGATATTCCTTTATCTGCTACCTTAATAGCATCTTCATAATCTTCAAGTTCTACAAGAATCTCAGCTTTTACTTCATATAATTCTGAAATATTAGGGGATAATTCTAAAGCCTTGTTACAAGAATCTAATCCTTCTAGATACTTTTTCATTTTACATAATATTTTTGCCTTATTTTTATATGCATTTATTCTCTTATCATTTATTGAAATTGCCTTTTCACAAGCTTCTAATGATTTTTCATACTTTCCAGCCTTATATAAAATTTCTGCCATTTTATCATATACATAATCGTTCTCTTCATTTTCACCTATAAGTTTTTTATAGCACTCTAAAGCTTCCTCATCTCTATTTAAATCATTTAAAATATTAGCTTTATATTCATAAATTTCTTTATTTTCCGGGTCAATTTCTAAAGTTTTATCAAAATATTCTAAGGCTTCTTCATTTCTACCTAAATTTCTTAATAATTTACCTTGTAAAAAATATAACTTTTCTTTCTCAACATTTTCATTATCTTCAAGAGTCTTTAAAATTTCAGAACATTTTTCATATTCATTAGCTTTTAAATAACAATCCACTAAATAGAAGTTTTCCTTTTCTGTTCTAGTTTCCTTGTTTTCATACTCTTCTATAAGAAATCCATTTAAACTTGATATTATAGCAGATATTTCCCAATCTCCTTCTGTATCCTTAGCAATTATATTATATAAATCAATTGCTTCTTCAAAATAATCTAAAGCATAACAACAATCTGCAAGTTCTCTAACTACATTAAGATTTTCTCTATCAAATACTAATGCTTTTTTATAATCATCATAGGCTTTTTCTAACTCTCCTATTCTTTTATAAGCCTCTGCTCTTTTTAAATAACATTCTTTACTTTTATATGGGTCTAAATCTATTGCATCAGTAAATAATTCTATGGCCTCTTCTACTTTATCACACTTCAAAAAATATATTCCTTGAAGTAAATTCATAACTTCTCTATCTTCATCCTCTAAATCCATTTGATTTAACATTACTTTTAAATCAAATAAATTTTTATCCTTTAAGCTATAAACATCTATTGTCTCCATCCTTAACCCTCCTAATGTCTTAGTTCCTATAGATTAAACTGTGATATAGCTGATACTATATCTTTATAAATACTATCTTCTTTAAGTTCAGAATCACATTTTTGCATATTATTTTTGAATTTATTAACAAATTCCATAGGTTTTCTACCTACTGCATTTTCTTCTCCAATAGCTTCCATGCAAGTAGTTACAAACTTTTCTTTTTCTCTCATTTCATTATATATATATAATTTAGCTCCATATACAACTAAGTCTTTTCCTTCATTAATTTCTATTGCCTTGTCAATAGTTTCTATAGCAGCTGAATAATATACCATCTTACATAGTGAAATTGCTTTTAAGAAATATGCCCTTATACAATTTTTATTATATTTAATTGTTTCATCTGCATATTTAATTGTTTCTTCATAATTAGCCATATCTTTAAGGATTGCTGCCTTCTCTACAAAAACTCTATAATCCTTAACATTATTTTCTATTGCTTCATCACAAGCTTCTAAAGCTTCATCTGTTCTTCTAAGCTCTAATAATAATTTTATTTTATTTACATGGGCTTCTGAAAAATTCGGAACTTCTTTTATTGCTAAATCATAATATTTTAAAGCAACATCTTTCTTTCCATTACCATAGAATATTTTTCCCTTATTATTATAAGAAATTTCCTTATCATAATTTACTCTTAAAGACTTATCAGTATATTCTAAAGCTTCATCATATTTTTGCAATCCAATTAATGCAGAAGCCATATTATTATATACCCATACACAATCTGGATTATATTTTAATGCCTTTTCATAATTATCATATGCCCCTTGGTAATCTCCTTTTCTTTCAAGAAGATTTCCTTTATATATAAATGCATCTGGGTCTTTAATTCCAATTTGAATTATAATATCAAAATATGGCATTGCTTTTGCATCTTCATTCATTTCCATAAATATTTTTCCAAGGTATAAGGAATTTTCAACAGAACCAGTAGTACCCGCCATAGGTTTTATTATTTCATAAGCTTCTTCTAATTGACCTAATAGTAAATGACTTTTTATTAAACTCATCTTTTCTTCTATATTAATTTCATCTTGTGGTATTTCATTTATATCTTCAATAACAAATTTATTAGCACTTACAAAACAATCCATAACTTCTTTAGTTTTATAAACATGAACTATTTTTTCATATAAATTTCTAGCATATTCATAATTTCCCAAGTCAAGATAAAGCTTAGCTAGTACACTTTTATATTCATAATTATCCTTATCTAAAGTTATTGCCTTTCTAATATCTTCATAAGCCCCTTCTAACTTTCCCATAATAGTTTTATATCTTCCTCTTAAATAATAAGCTAAGGCATTAGCTTCATCTTTTTCTATGGTTTCTGAAATCTTTTCTAAGGCTTTTTTAATATTATCTCTATTTTCATAATACTCAGCTTCTAAAACCATTACATCAACATTTTCACTATTTATTTCCTTTAACTTTCTAATGCAATTTAAAGTTGTGTATAAATCTTTTTTATCTATAGAATCATATGCTTCATTATATAATTCTATAAATCTATCTTTTAATTCACCTAAATTTTCTTTATCATCTCTATTTAAACTTATAACTCTATTATCTTTATACATAAATTTTTCAATACCAATACATATTTGGTATCAATTCCTCCTTTCATGAAAAACTTCAAAAGAATTCCTTAATATTAATAATACACTATTTTTTGATAATTCTCTACTTTCTATTCACTCCTTAATAAATATTTTATAAAAGTTTTTCTAATTTCAGCTTTAAAGAGTAAATTTGTTTATGTTTATTAAAAATTTCTTTTTAAATATCT
>UQBY01000008.1 GCA_900539375.1 uncultured Clostridium sp.
TGTCACGCTGGAAGTCGAGGGTTCGAGCCCCTTCTGAGTCGCCAAAAAATTGCTTCAAGTTTTTGAAGCAATTTTTTTTGTATTAATAAATGTCATCTGTTTTATTAGAGCTTATAATTTACATTTTATAAATTTACTATGATTTAAGATATTGTTATTAATTAGTTTTAATTATTGTTTTGCGTTGACCTGGAGCTAACAGGGCGGAAAAAGCAAAACAATAATTAAAACTTTTTTATTATCTTTTTAAATTTAAGGTTATTCTTATATCTTTACAATAAAATTTACATAATTTGAATTCACCAATAAGTCTTGAATAGATTCTTTCACTATAAATATTACTTATATCTGCTATAGAAAGATTTGTTGATATAAGCATTTTTTTATGTAGTAGAAGTTTTTTATTTAGCAAATTAAATAATTCTGTAATGCAAAATTCATTTTTTTGTTCTGCACCTAAATCATCAATTATAAGAAGGTCACAATTTACAAGAATATCTTCTAGTTCAGAATTATTATTAAAACGAATTTCTTTAAGATTACTTATTAATTCATCAGAAGTTTTATATACTACTAAACATCCAGCATCTAATAATTCTTTTGCAATACAATAGGATAAATAGGTTTTACCACTACCTGGATTACCAAAGAATAATAAATTAGTATCATTATCTTTAAAATTTGGAAGATAAGTAGAGGTTATGTATTCTAAATGTTTTTCCATGTTTTCTCTTGGAGAATATTTTTCATTTCCAGTTCTATTGTTTGAGAATAAATTAATATCAAAGTAATTAAAATTCTTTTCATTTAAAACATTTTGTAATGATGACTTTTCATAATATAATTTTATAAGATTTTGATAATAACAAGAACATTTAGTATTCCCAATAAAACCTGTATCTTTACACTTACTACATCTATAATGAATATTTAAATAATCCTGGTCATATCCATTTGCAACAAGACTTTCACATTTTTCAATTCTTAAGTCTGTAATTTTTTCTTTATATTCCTTTATTGTATCTTCACTTTTACCTTTAAGTATATCTAAAGATAGTTTTAAAGATAATTTTTTTATATTTTCATCTATTTCTAAAATTTCAGGATGATATTTTTTTATTGTATTTTTTCTTTCTTTAAGAAGATTATTTTCCTCTTCTCTTATTTTTGAATAAATATCTAAAAGTTTAGATTGATAACCATTAATCATCATTATCCCATCCTAACAATTTTCTTTCTAAGGCTTCATAATCATAAGAACGAGCTTCAAAGTTATTGAAGCCATTAGAAGAATTATTTTTATTATAATTATTTTTTTTGTAGTTGTTGTTTACTTTAAATTGTTTATCTTTAAGAGCTACATCCTCTAAAGTTTTTATATTATTATTAAACCAATTTGTTAATATACCATCAATGTATTTAAAATCTGCTCTATTAAGACGATTTGCACATATGTCACAGGCCTTTTGAATCATTTCTAAACCAAAATTATATGTGATAATCCACTTATTAAGCATTTCTTCTTGAGGCTTCATAAGGTCTGTATTTTTTATACCAAGATAAGAAAGGATTTTTCTTATTTTAACCCACTTATCTTCTGTTTGTTTTATATAATTTTGAGCTTGTGACATTGTTTTAATATTCATATCATGCCAGGTTAAAGCTACCTTTTCTATATATCTATAATCACTTTTACCCTTAGAGGCACAATATTCAACTAACAATAATATAAGTTCTGAAGGAAAAGAAAACTCTTTTTGCCATCCAAGATACATTTCCATTTCCTTAGTTGATAAAGTTCTTCCAAGAATTTTTTCAATATCTTTAAGCATATCATTAATGCCTTTGTTTTCTAAAGCATCTAGTAAATTAACATCTTTGTTGTTGTTAACATAATTATCTTCATTTAAATCTAAAAACTCAACAGAAAAGTTATTCATAGAATCAATTGAAGAAAGTTTAATTACACCTAAGTCACTCCAGTAATTTAGAGCATTCATAATGTCAGACTCTAATAGATTTAAAGATGATGCTAATATAGGACTACTAATTCCAGGTTCACCATATATTGTGTGCTTAAGCATAAGTAAATAAACTTTTACAAATTCTCCCCTTGCATAAGGCATATACTTTTCTATAAAAACATTACTTATAGGGGTGAAGTTTAAGTTTAAATTTTTAAGCATAAAGGTGCTCATTTTAAGCCCTCCTTCTTATAATTGTCCAAAAAAATATTTATTTTGGGTAAATTAATTATAGCAAAGGGGAGCAAAGATAACAACTATACTAAAAAGGTAGCTTTGTAAGATTAATAACACCTTCACCTTGATTAAACTTAGGAAAATCCAAGGTTTCACAAGATAACTTTAATAAAGAAAAAATGTCTTTAAAGGTTAAGGAAGGATTACTTTCATAAAGAAGAGCAACAATTCCTGTTACATATGCAACAGCTAAAGATGTACCACTAAAACTTTTATAAGAGGATGAAAGTTTTGGTGGGTAAAGTTTATGCCCATCTTTTTCAGAAATATATGAAGTATTAGAATTAAGAGAAATTATATTTACACAAGCTGCACATAAATCTGGCTTACCACTTTTTAAAGTGCCAGCAGATGAATATTTAAAAGGTTTTTCTATAGAAGAAGTATCAATTCCTCCAACAGTAATACAATTTTTTAAATTACCAATACCACAAATTGACCCTTCAATGTTTTCATTACTACCACTTGGAACAATAGGAGTGATATTTTTATTTACTGCAATTGAAAATATGTTATTAAAAGCCTCTAAAATTAATATATTGTGTGTTAAAAGTTCAAAGGGAAGACAAAGAATTTTTATATTATTTTCATCATGATTAAGAAGGAGAGATTCAATAGAAAATAAAACATCAGAAGAAAAGCCTTTACCTAAGCTATTAAAAGCTTTGTAGCAATGAAGAATTGAATAAGGGGCAATACCTCTATACATATCTTCACTTAAAGCACCATTTCCAGCTATTATTCCAGCTATTGCAGTTCCATGACCATTATCATCATAAGGGTAGGACAAATTGTTTATAACATCTACAAAAGAATTTATTTTATTAGAAGGAGTTGATAAATCAGGATGAGGATAAATTCCACTATCTACTAAACCTATATTTATATCTTTACCTGAAAAATTAAGTTTTTTATAGGAATATGCTTTATTTGCAGTAGAAACACTCATACCACATAAAAATAAGTATTCATCAAAGGTTATAAATTTAACTTCTGGATATTCAATAATTCTTTCAATAGATTTTTTATCTAATTTAGCACATATTATATTTGAAATTTTCAAAGTGTAAATAAGAGTACCTTTATAGCTTATAATTTTTTTCTTTAAAGATTCTGAAAGGGATTTATATTTTATTAAGACACGATAATATTTATGTTCATTATTTAATAAAGAATATCTAAGGTTTCTATCAAGTTTATTTTTTATAGAAAACATAAAAATCTCCTATTAAAGGGTTCTTTAATATATTATATATTTATTAGGTTTTTTGTTAATAAAAAAATAACAGCTAAAAAGCTGTTATTTAAAACAATAAGATTGACCTACATTTAGTATTTTTAAGTTTGGGTCATTAAAACTTTTTAAGGTATCAGATGTTTCTTCAAATTTTTCTAAAGAAATTTTAAATGTTTTATAGTGAATAGGTATCATATAGGAAGCCTTCATCATTTTAAACATTTCATGACTTTCTTTAGGAGTACAATGCATATGAGAAAATCTGTCAGGCTTATAACAACCAACAGGCATTATTGCTACATCACATTCTAAATCTTTAAAGTTTTCTGTGTATGCAGTATCTCCTGCAAAAAATACTTTTTCATCTTTTTTTTCAATAAGGTAAGAATTACTTTCATCATCAATTCCTACATAAAATCTTCTACCATCATGATTTGCTTCTAAAGCAGTAACTTTTATATTTTCATCTTCGTAAGTTTCACCATGTCTAAGGAGAACAACTTTTTTAAATCCTAAAAGAGATACAAGTTTTTTATAACCCTTTGGAACAATAACAGTAGCGTTTCTATCTAATTTTTTTAAAGATGGAAAATGCATATGGTCCATATGACCATGAGAAAGTATTATATAGTCAAGTTTTTTATTAGTTAAATCACAGGGTGCATCAACTACTCTTTTAAAAATTCCTAATCTATTAGTTATTACTGGGTCAGTTAAAATAATTGTTCCAGATAGGTTTATCAAAGTAGTAGCGTGACCATACCAATAAATTGAGTTATCACTAATTATATCATTAACAGCACTTTCTCTTTCAACAAAATATTCTTTAATGTTATTTAAGGCAAGAACAGATAAAAAAGATATATTGCTAAATAATTTCATAAATTACTCATCTCCATAAATTAATGTTTCCACTTAAATACTACAATACCTACTATCATAATTGCAATACCTAATATTTCCTTAAATCCAAAAGATATTTTTTCGCTACCAAACAATCCAAATGCATTAATTAAAGCTGCTGTTAAAAGTTGAGATACTAAAATTATTGCAATACCACATGTAGCTCCCATACCACTAATACTTTTCATAACAGTAAAAGTAATAATAATTCCTAAAATTCCACCTAGAAGATATAGTTTATTTGTATTCTGAAGTTCTCTATAGTTTCCTTTACCAAAGATAAAAGAAACTATAAGAGCAGAAATTAAAGCAATACCTTGAACAAGGACTGTAGTTTCCCACAAACCTATTTTCTCTCCAAGCTTAGTATTAAAAACTCCTTGTAGGCTCATAGCTGCCCCTGAAATAATAGCAAATAATATTGGAATCATATTTTATCACCTCAGAGGTAGTGTTCCCTAAAAATAAAAAAATAACCCTCTAAAAATTAGAGAGCTATTTCTTCATTAAAATCTAAAATACCATCAGTTATTTGCTTTTCAGAAAAACCAAGAGAATTTCCAAGAGTTAAATAATCCTCAACTAATGTAATAAAATGATCCTCTGATGAAGACATTATAGAATCATTTAAGTCTATGTATAAATTTAAAAATTGATCACTAAGACAGGAATCTGTATTTTGAGCAGTAATTGATTCTAAATTCTCAAAGTTACTATCAAGACCTAAAAATAAAATTTGATGAAAACAGGATATGTACTTTTGGAAAACATTTTCTAAATTCACAGAGTCTATCTCACCAACCCAATATTTATAACATTTGGTTTCGTTTGCTAAGTCGCTCATTTTTATATGAAGTTGAAGATGTTTTCTGGCAAATAATGTGTAATCATTTAAAGTATTATCAATAGCTATATTTTTAATAAGTTCTTCCTCATGTTTTAGTAAAGTTTGAATGTTCATTATTTATACCGTTACTGAAAAATCATAAAATATATTGTATGTATCTTTTTTTTTGAGCAACTTATGATGCCAGTAACATTCTCCTTTCTTTAATTTATTGTTACTTAAATTTATATTATAAAAATACAAATAAGTTTCCGCTTAATAAGGTATACATATATATTACAAAATTATGAAGATAAAGAAAAGACCAGTAAACGAATACAAAAAAAATTTTGTAAAAACAAAAAAAGAATTCAAAATTTAGTTATAAAATTTTGAATTCTTTGGATAATATTACATAGTTAAAAGTCTCTTAAAGGAAAACTTTTTATGTAAGTTTCTTTTCTGTTATTAGAAAACTTCCAAATTTCAAATCTATCTATTTTTAAAGTGATTTTATTAGGATTTTTCTTTATTAAATCACAATACATATCAGTACGTTTATTATCTTTATTTGAAGAATTTACATTAGATATAGAAATTGAAAGCTCACTATCTGCAGGAATTAAATCATTAAATCCATTTAGTTCTAAAAAATCTGAAAGAGATGTTTTTATTTTTTTAATATAGCCTCTATATTCCATTTGTAATGTTAAGGAATGAAGTTGTTCTGATATAGAAACATCACTATCAAGTTCTATTTTAAATTTTTTATAAGGTTTAATTATTTTTTCTATAACTGGTGTTAATTTTTCTATGTTAGGATTTTCTAATATAGATAATGTTATGTGTGGTATTGGAGAATTTCTATATCCTTTAAATTTTTTTGAAATATTTTTTTGAATAGGGAAAATAGTTTCATAAGATTCTTTATTAAATAGTGCCACAATATAATATTTCATATTAAGTTGTTATGTTCTCCTTTCTTAAATATTTACCATAAATTAATGTGTAAAAATACATACTTTAAGATAAATTATAGCATACTAGGAAATATAAGAAAACAAATATAGAGAATTTAATTTTTTTAATTGATTAAAAAATAACAAAATATATTTAATTAAATATAGTTTATGATATAATATTCAAGATAGAAATAATTATGGGATGGGAAGTTCTCCATCTATAAATTAAGATAATGCAGAAACTTTAATAATATATAATTTACGAATAAGGGTGAATTTGATGGAAAAATTAATAATAAACGGAGGAATTCCTCTAAAAGGTTCTGTTGATATAAATGGAGCCAAAAATGCAGCAGTAGCTATTTTACCAGCTACAGTTATGGCTATGACTGGAAAGTGTGTAATTGAGAATGTACCAGACATAGAAGATGTTCATTGTCTTCAAAGAATTCTTAAATCATTAGGTTGTGCTGTAAATAAAATTAATGACAATACTTTAGAAATAGATAGTACGGATGTAAATAATTTTAATGCATGTACAGATGATGTTAGAAGAATGAGAGCCTCTTATTATTTCATAGGAGCATTACTTGCTAGATTTAAAAAAGCTAGAGTTGAATTACCTGGAGGATGTCCTATAGGGGTTAGACCAATAGACCAACATATAAAAGGTTTTGAAGCATTAGGAGCAGAAGTTACTATAGAACATGGAGCAGTTAATGTAAAGGCAGATAAGTTAGTGGGAACAAATATATTCTTTGATGTAGTTTCAGTTGGTGCAACTATGAATATTATGATTGCAGCAACTCTTGCAGAAGGCCTTACAGTATTAGAAAACGTAGCAAAAGAGCCACATATAGTTGACTTAGCAAACTTTTTAAATACTATGGGTGCAGATATAAAAGGTGCAGGAACGGATGTTATAAAGATAAATGGAGTTAAAGAGCTTAAGGGGTGTAATTATAGTGTAATACCTGATCAAATAGAAGCTGGTACATTTATGATAGCAGCAGCAGCTACTAAAGGAGATGTAACTATAAACAATGTAATTCCTAAACATTTAGAATCAATAACAGCAAAGCTAAAAGAAATGGGTGCTATTGTTGATGAAGGTGATGATAGTGTAAGAGTTACTGTAGATAAAAAGTTAAGACCAGTTAATATAAAAACAGCTCCTTATCCAGGTTTCCCAACAGATATTCAACAACCAATGTCAGCATTATTAAGTGTAGTTGAAGGAAGAAGTTTAATAAATGAAGCTATTTGGGAAAATAGACATAAACATATAGATGAACTTAGAAAGATGGGAGCAAATATTAAAGTAGAAGGAAGAGTTGCTATAATAGATGGAGTAAAAAATTTAACTGGTGCAGCTGTAAAGGCAACAGATTTAAGAGCTGGTGCAGCAGTGGTTATAGCAGGGCTTGTAGCAGATGGAAGAACAGAAATAAGCAACATAGAACATATTGATAGAGGGTACCCTCATATAGAAAGTAAATTTAGAAGTTTAGGTGCAGATATATTTAGAATTGATGTAGAGGACGAATGTGGAGGAGAATAAATGATATTTTGCTCATTATATAGTGGAAGTAGTGGAAATAGTATATTTGTATCATCTGGAAAAACTAATATACTTATAGATGCAGGTCTTCCAGGAAAAAAGATAGATGAAGCATTAAAATCTATAGATAAAGATCCTTCAAGTATAGATGGAATATTTATTACACATGAACATAGTGACCATATAAAAGGTGTTGGGATATTATCGCGTAAGTATGATATCCCAATTTATGCCAATGACAAAACCTGGAGTGCTATGGAAGCCTCTTTAGGAAAAATAAAAGAACATAATATAAAGATTATGGATAGAAGAAGCGTAGTACAAATAGGAGACTTAGATGTTAAATCTTTTGTAATTCCACATGATGCTATAGCACCTGTTGGTTATACTATTTCAAATAATGATAAAAAAGTTAGTGTAGCTACTGACTTTGGCACATTTACAGATGAAATATATAATAATATAAAAGATTCAAGAGTTATCCTACTAGAAAGCAACCATGATGTAAATATGCTTAAATATGGACCTTATCCATATACTTTAAAGCGTAGAATTTTAAGTGAAATAGGCCATTTATCAAATGAAGATTGTGGAAAAGCTATTATTGATATTGCAAAATGTGGAGAAGGAAAAAATATATTACTTGGACATTTAAGTAAAACGAATAATAATCCAGATTTAGCATTTCAAACAGCATTAAGTGCTATAGAAGAAAAGGGAATTGTACAAGGAAAAGATATAACACTTTCTATGGCAAAGCGAGATAATCCAAGTGGATATATAGAATTTTAAGTAAAAGTAAATTTTAGTAAATAATATTATTGAAAAATCGTTAACAAATTGTTATACTTTGTATGAATAAGTGAATAACTATAAGAGAAAGAGGAGAGAACTATGAGTTTATATGATAATTGGACAGACATGGTAGTAGACTATGTTAAAACAAAGGGCGAAGCAGCATTTTGGAGAGAATATTCTAAGATAGAAACAAACATATATAGAGATTTATTAGCAAAACATAAGGAAATTAAGAAAACTACAATAAAGGAATTAGCAGAAGAACAAGGAACAACAGTAGAGTTCATTATGGGATTTATTGATGGAATAAATGATAGCTTAAATAATCCTTATGAATTAGAAACATTAAGTGAAGATTCAGAATTAGTATTTGATATTAATTTAGAAAAACTATATTTTAATATGCTTGATGCAAAAGCTGAATATTTATATACTTTACCACAATGGGATGGAATTTTCTCAGAAGAAAAGAGAGAAGCTATAAAGAAAGAATATAGAGAATCTAAAATAGTTAGAAATGAAAACAAGATAGGAAGAAATGATCCTTGTCCTTGTGGAAGTGGTAAGAAATATAAAAAGTGCTGTGGAAGAAATAAATAATATAATAAAAAATTAGAACTCGCTTTTTAGTGAGTTCTTTTTAATTTAGAAATGAGGTGTATTTATGGATAAGAATGTAGAATGGGTAAATGAACAAAAAATATTAAGAACTATAAAAGCTTTAGAAGCTAATAATATAAATGGATATTTTGTAAAAGATGAAAAGGAATTAATATCTAAAATAGAAGAGTTAGTTAAAGAAGGCTCTAAGGTAACTTGTGGTGGCTCTATGAGTTTATTTGAAACTGGAGTAATGGAACATTTAAGAAGTGGTAGATATGACTTTTCAGATAGAAATAAAGAGGGATTAACACCAGAGGAAGTAATTAATATTTATAAAAGTGCATTCTTTTCAGATGCATATTTTACAAGCAGTAATGCTGTAACTGAAAAGGGTGAATTATATAATGTTGATGGTAATGGAAATCGTGTTGCAGCTATGTTATATGGGCCAGAAAAGGTAATTGTGGTATGTGGAGTAAATAAGATAGTAAAAGATGTTGAAGAAGCTATAAATAGAAATAAAAGAATAAGTGCACCTATAAATGCAAAAAGATTAAATAAGAAAACACCTTGCACAAAAATAGGGACTTGTATGGATTGTAGCAGTAATGAAAGAATATGTAATGAATATACCTTAATAAGAAGACAAGGAAGAAAAGATAGAATTCATGTAATATTTTTAAATAAAGAAATAGGATATTAATATTTTCCTTAGTATCAAAAATAAAATAAATTAATACATATATACTATAAACTTCTATGATAAGAGGTGTATATATGTTTCCTTTTAATTTTAATAATAATAACAAAAGTAATGTAAATTTTTTTGATAGCTTATTTAATGATAATTTTATAGAAAATATGGTTGACCAATTATTATCTAGTGATATTGTAAATAACTTAACAGAAGAAATTCTTAAAGAAGATGATTATGATATAGAACTTAAAGATTTTGGAGACTATTATTTAATAAAAGGCTATCTTCCAGGGCTTACAGCAAAGGATATAAGCATTGACTTTGAAAAAAACAAAGCTATACTTACAATAAAAAGAAAAAAGGTTTATTCTAATGAAAACAACACCATTGTTACAGTTATAAAAGGTACTGGAGATTGGGTAAAAAATTTTTATATAGAAGAAGTAGATGTAACAAAAATGAAAGCGTCATTTGATGATAATATGCTTTTATTAACACTACCTAAATTAAAGAGAATAGAAGGATTAAGTGACAATTCTGTAATTATAGATGTTGATGACTATATAGAAGAATAAACCTAAAGGGATGTCTTAATATATTTAAGGACAGCCCTATTTTTTTGCAAATTATTCAGATTCCTCCCATCCAATTAATTGCCTTTCTAACAATTCATAGTCATAATCTCTACCTTTAAAGTTATTAAAACCTTTATAATTAATTTCAGCATTTTTTATAGGTTCATTAAATTCACCAGGAGAAACTAAAGTTATCATAAATCCTACTAAACTTTTTTTTAAAGTTTGAGTTTTAGAATAATTATATACTTTTTCTATTAAGTCTAAATCACCATGTGCAAACTTATATATTGATTTTGCTTCAGAAAAAGAAACTTTATTTTCCATTATATCTAAAACCTTATTAATATCTTTTGTATTTTCTTCAATTGATGATTTAGTTTCATCATTAGAAATGTTTGTATTATTGTAAATATAAAATTTTATTGAAGTTACCTTTCTTCCTGTTTTTATTTCTTCAAAATCAAATGATATATCTGTTTTTTCTTTAAGTTCTTTTTGAGCTGGGATAATAATTCTATTTTTAACATTTTGATAAACTGAATAGGACTTTTCAACAGCACCTATTATTTTTTTTAATTCTTCTAAGTTAGTTTCCCAATGTTTTTTAAATTGATAAGATTTTAGAATTTCATATAATCTTAATGAATATTTACTTTTAAGAGATAATATATTTTCTAGTTTATAGCTAGTATAAAGTTTTTTTAATTGTAGTAAATAAGGTTTTAAAGAGGAATCAAATTTTAAGATAACAAGTCCTTCACCTACTTTATATCTTGCACTACTTAACCAAGATAACTGAACAATATCCTTTCCTTCTTTTATCTCAAATACCTTTTTCATTAAGTCTTTTGTTATTCTAGGAACTTCAGTATATTTTGTTTGACTTTCAACTCCTAAAAGTTCCATAAAATCTTTAATTTTAAATTCATATTCTTTAAATTCTTCATCATTTGGTTGTACCATACTAGCTAATGTAAGTATTAGCTTTTGCTCTTGTAAACTTAAATTATAGCTAGCAGTTATTAGAGTATTTGCTTTGGTTACTAGATAATTTTTTTTCAATTTTTATAAACCTCCGTGGGTATTATAGCATAGAAAAAATACTAATACAAATAAAAAAGACATGTATTATTTTAACTTTATATACATTTTAGACTCCGCAAATGTATTAATAGACTCCGCAAATGTATTAGTTAACTCCGCAAAAGCATTAATAAACTCCATAAAAGTATTAGTTAACTCCGTAAAAGTATTAATAAACTCTGTAAAAGTATTAGTTAACTCCGCAAATGTATTAATAAACTCCGTAAAAGTATTATTAAAAATTTTTAAGTTAGTAATCATGCTAGTTTTATATATTCCTAAACATATAAAACATATAAATATATAAAATAATTCTAAAACAACAACAGAGATATTAGGTTGTTGTTTTAGAATGGTATAAGGTATACTAAAATAAGTAGTAATAACTTACAATAAATACATAATAGAACTTAAAATATGGTGAGGAGAAGAATACCACGAAAGAAGCTTAAAACAACTAGCTGACTATTTTGATATTAACAATCAAAAAAATGGATATTCATTAGTATTTAATTTTAATGAGAATAAGGACTACAAAAAAGAAGAATTAATTGTTGAAGGAAAAGAAATATTTAAAGTGTTTGTTTAAAGATGGAGGATTTTTATGAATATAAGTGTAATTGCAGTAGGAAAACTAAAAGAAAAATATTTAAAAATGGCTATAGATGAATACTCAAAAAGACTAAGCAGATATTGCAAGTTAGAAATAATAGAATTAACAGACGAAAAAACACCAGATAATGCATCAGAAAAAGAAGAGATACAAATAAAAGAAAAAGAAGGCAAGTTAATACTATCAAAAATTAAAGATAACTCTTATGTTGTAGCTATGGACTTAAAAGGAAAACACCTTACATCAGAAGAATTTTCAAAGTTCATATCAAACTGTGGAGTTATGGGAAACTCTAACATTGTATTTGTGATTGGTGGAAGTTTAGGACTTTCAGAAGAAGTAATAAAAAGAGCAAATTACAAACTATGCTTTTCAAAAATGACATTTCCACATCAATTATTTAGAGTTATGCTACTTGAACAAATTTATAGAGGATTTAGAATTATGAATAATGAACCGTACCATAAGTAAATGCGGTTTTTTGCTATGAATAAAAAGAACTTTAGTAATTTATTTTACTAAGGTTCTTTTTATTTTTTAAGTGACAAAGGTTGTCTATATAAAAGTGAAATAATAAAGGCATAAAGATTAAGGAGGTAAAGAATATGAATGTTTTTGATGTTGGCGGAATAGTTAGCCTTATAGCTACAATAATATCAGCTATAATAGGTACAGCTTTATTTAAGTTATTGAATGAGTTATTTGAAATTGCATATTGGGGTGGGTTTAAGGCTATAATTGCTGAGTGGTTTAGTTGCTTTTTTGTAGGGGCATTTATAGTTAATTTAGTTTTTGGATTAATATCAGGTGTAGTTTCTGTATTATGGTTTTTAATAAAAATAGCTTTAATTATAGCAGTAGTAGGTGGAGTAGGATATTTTATATACACTAAAGTTAAAGAAAGAAAAAATCTATCAAGTGAAAATAAAGAAGAGGTTACAAAAGAAACTGAATAATATACTTATTTTAAGCTCTGATTATCATTAAAAGTTAGTGATATTTAGGGCTTTCTAAATAATAAAAAGAAGGTGCTTGTAATGGATATTTTTAAGGATAATAATATAAGGAGATGTCCTTTTTGTGGCAGAAAAATGAAAAGGTTCATTCCTATTGTAACCATACCAGATGAAGAGGATTTTAAGAGTAAAGTCTTATCAAAAATAGAACATATAATAAATAAGGAAAGGCAAGAAACTATTTTAGAAACTTTAGATAAAATAATTAAAGATTGAAGGAATGAAAAAGATGCAGATAGAAAAGAATAAAATTTATAGGATAATAGAGCTATATCAAAGGTTTAATAATGGTGAAGCAATGTCTAAGAAGAAAATATCCTATGAATATGGAGTAGATTTAAGGACTGTTCAAAGATATATTAAAGAATTAAATGACTTTTTTGAAGAACATGATAGAAATAATAATGAACCTATAAGAAGGATAGAATATAATTCAAAGAAAAGTGTTTATGAGCTTGTAAATAGAAATTCTGAAAGTAATCTTAGTGATGGTGATATACTTGCAATATGTAAGATAATATTGGAATCAAGAGCTTTTTCAAAAAGTGAAATGGAAAGAATAATTAACACTCTTACAGCTAAATTTAACAATGATAAGTTGATGAAGAATGCTTTAATAAATGAGGAATTTAATTATGAAGAATTAAGGCATAATAAGAATAAAAAATGTGGTAAAACTCTTAGTAATTTTCTTTGGGATATTAATAAAAGTATTGCAGAAAGAAAAATTATTGAAGCTGTTTATACTAGAAAGGACAACCAAACAAGGTCTGTAAGATTAAAGCCATTAGCAATAGTTTTTAATGAGTATTATTTTTATTTAATGGCTCAAAATGCTGATAATGGAGATGATTATATATATTCATTTAGGGTAGATAGGTTTAAAGAATATAAAGTTACTAATGAAGAATTTAAGATTGATTATAAGGATAAATTTAAAGAAGGGGAATTTAGAAAGAAAATTCACTTTATGTATAAAGGTGAACTTGCCCATATACAATTTAAATTTTGGGGAGATTCTTTAGAAGCTGTTCTTGATAGAATTCCAACAGCAGAAATTATTGGCTGGGATGGAGATAAAGCTATTGTTGAAGGAGAAGTTTATAGTAAGGGTGCTATAATGTGGCTTCTTAGTCAAATGGAGTTTTTAGAAGTTATTAGACCAAAAAGTTTAAGAAAAGTAATGAAAGAAAAGATTCAAAAAATGTATAATATATATAAGGAATAATAAAAAGATAAAAGAAAAATAAAAAGTAAATTAGAAACATACCAGAAAAACTTTCAAGAAAGTATAAAAATTAAAAAAGAAAGGAGAAATTGCTACTTAAAATGTAAAAAGCAGTTTTTTTGAAAACTTAAATATAAAAGGTGGAATTTGTAAATATAAGTGAGAAATATTTGTCTATATTTTGAGTAGTAAGAAAATATAAATGAAAATCAATATATTAATTGTTGAAGATGAAAAAGAAATAAGGGAAGGTGTAAGTGAATATCTATCAGAGGTTGGATATAATATTATAAGTGCAGAAGATGGATTGCAAGCAATAGAATTATTTGAGAATAATAAAATTGATTTAGTAATTTTAGATATAATGCTTCCAAAAGCTAATGGTTTTGTTGTTTTAAATAAAATTAGGCAAGAAAGCAATGTTCCAGTAGTTATGTTAACAGCAATGAGTGATGATTATACTCAAATTATGAGTTTTGATGAAGAAGCAGATGATTATATTACAAAGCCATTTTCAATAATAGTTTTACATAAAAGAATAGAAGCACTTCTTAGGAGAGGAACTAAAGTTGCTGAAAATAAAAAGAAGTGGTGTCATGGAGATATAGAAATTAATTTTGAAGGATATTCAGCAAGAAAAAATGGCCAAAATATTGATTTAAAACCTAAGGAAATAAAATTAATAGAGTTATTATTAAAATATAAGGGAAAAGTTTTAACAAGAGCACAAATCTTAGATAATTTATGGAGTATTGAAGAAGCACCAAATGATAGAGTTATTGATGTATATATTAAAAATATAAGAAAAAAGTTGTTATTAGATTGCATAGTTACAGTTAAGGGAATTGGATATAAATTTGAGGAGTAATAATGAGTAAGTTAAAGTTATTTTCAAAAACATATATATTTACAATGGTCATAATAAGCATAATAATTTTAATTTCAAATGGTTTAATTTATTTAGCGTTACCTAAGGTATATGTGAATAATAAGCAAAAGGAAGCTGATAAAATTATTAAAGATTTAATTGAGCAAGTGAATAAATCTGAAAATAAGGAATCTTTTAATATAGCCAAGAATTTTGCTGAAAAATATAATATTCAAGTTTTACTTACTATAGGGGAGGAAAAGAAGGTATTTCAAGGTTCCCATAAAGTAGATATATATGTTAATAAAGATGAAATTACAGAAGATTCTTTAATAATTCCTAATTTAAGTGGTGAAAATATTGTAGAAAGTTTTGATTATGAAAATGGAGAAAGATTAGGTCAATATATTAATATAAATAATTTATCAATAATAAAAAGTAAGGATTTTAAAAAAAGGAACAATATAAGTGGCAGTGTTGAAATAGTAATGGATTTAGAATCATTCACAGAAACAAGAAATATTATATTAAAAATATTCCCATATTCTATTTTTATAAGCTTATTCATAGCTCTTATTGCATCATATATATATGCAAGAAAAATTACAACGCCAATAAAAGAAATTTGTGATGTTACAAAAAAAATGGAGAATTTAAATAAAGAAGCCTTTTGTAAAGTAAAAACTGAAGATGAAATAGGAATGTTAGCAACTAATATAAATAGTTTATATGAAAATCTGTTAGATACAATTGTATCATTAGAAGAGGAAATAAAAAATGTAAGTGAATCTGAAAAAATTAAAGTAGATTTTTTAAGAAGTGCATCACATGAACTTAAAACACCTTTAATGAGTATAAATATAATGATTGAAAATATGTTATATGATATAGGAAAATACAAAAATCATTATATATATCTAGAAAAATGTAGGAATATAGTTAATGAATTAAGTAAAATGGTTCAAGAAATTTTAGATACTTCAAAAATCAATATAATAAATAATAAAAATCTAAGTGTATTAGATTTAAGGAAATTGATAGAAAAGAACATAGAACCATATAAATTAATAGCTAAGTCAAAAAAAATTAATATTGTAATGAACTTAGAGGAGTCTTTCAATATTAAAGTAAATGAAAAATTATTTACTAAAGCAATTTCTAATATTATTTCTAATGCAGTAAATTATACTGATGAGGGAAAGGAAATAAGAATATATATAAAAGATAAAAAACTTATTATAGAAAATGATTGTAAGCCAATCTCAAAAGAAAATTTAGCACATATTTTTGAGGCGTTTTATAGAGTGGATTTTGATAGGAATAAGAGTAGTGGAGGTAATGGATTAGGGTTATATATTGTTCAACAAATTTTAAATATTTATAATTTAGATTATTCTTTTAAATCAATATTAACTGGTATGAGTTTTGAAATTGATTTTATTTAATAGTTTTATAAAATTAATTTTTTAATTTCATAAATATTTCATATTAGATTGATAGAATACATTTAAGCTAATAAATAGGGAGGACATAAATATGAATATATTTAAAAGAGCAATATTATACATAACAAGAAAAAAAATAAAAAGCATTATTATGCTATTTATATTGTTTGGAATAGCAACAGCAGTTTTAAGTGGAATTTCAGTTAAAAAGGCAGCCAATATAGCAAGACAAAATTCAAATAAGGATATGGCAAATACTTTTGAATTACAAGCTAATCTTGCTAGTAATTTTGAAGGGACAATTCCAGAAAATTTAATTAATAAGGTTTCAAAGGTGGAAGGTATTAAGAATTATGATGGTGCAATTCAGGGAGTTGGTTTAGATTTAGAAAATATAAATTATATAAAACCTGAAAAAAATGTGGTTCAATACAATGATGATAATAAATACGAAAAACTTTTTTCTGTAGAAGCACATGAAAATTCAGAATATGATATTAAGTTCATAAGTAAATCATTAAAATTAGTTGATGGTAGACATATTGTTTCTACTGATAAAAATAAGGTATTAATTCACAAGGACTTAGCAGAATTAAATAATTTAAAGGTTGGTGATACTATAAAAGCAAAAAAGAGTGTTGCCGATTTCAATGCTTCAACTTCATCTAAAAGTGATTATGACCTTGAGATTGTAGGTATTTTTGAAAGTGAAAATACTGAAAGAGCAGGGCACAAATTAGAAATGCCTGAAAATCTTTTAATTACTGATATAGATACTATTAAAACTTTATATGGATATTCAGATGGAAATATAAAATATACAAATGCCACTTTCAATACAAAGAGTCAAGTAGATAAAGTAATATCAAAAGTTAAATATATTCCTAGTAACTGGAATAATTATACAATAGTAAAAAGTGAAGATACATTTTTAGCATTATCTAAGTCTTTTGATTCCTTAGATAAGATTATAAATATGGTTTTGATTGGAGCGATAATAGCAGGAGTAATAATACTTTCTTTAGTGTTAGCATTTTGGATTCAAGGAAGAATTCATGAAACAGGTATATTACTTTCAATAGGGATTTCAAAGTTTAATATTATTTCTCAATATATAATTGAATTATTACTTATAAGTATATTAGCTTTTGGAGGTTCGTATTTCTCAAGTAAGCTAATTTCACAAAATATAGGGAACACACTAGTTCAGCAAGCAGGTAAACAAGCTATTCAAGATGTTCAAAGTGGATTTGGAGGGTTTTCATTAGGAAATGATGTTAATAGTTCTTTAGCAACCCATACAGTAGATGAAATAGATGTAAAAGTAGAATTTAGAGAATTAGTTTATGTATATGTTATAGGAACAGTAATTATTATACTTTCAGTAATAGCCTCATCTATATCAATAATTAGATTAAAACCAAAAGAAATATTATCAAAAATGAGCTAGGAGGAATAGAAATGTCAATTTTAGCATTAAATAAAGTTAATTATTCATATAAAAATGGGAAAAAAATTCTAAGTGATATAAGTATGGAATTTGAAAAGAAAAAATTCTATGCTATTTTAGGAACCTCTGGTTCAGGAAAAACAACATTATTATCATTGCTAGCTGGATTAGATGAACCTAAAAGTGGGGAAATATTGTATAATAATGAAAATATAAAAATAAAGGGATATGAGAATCATAGAAAAAATAATATTTCATTAATTTTCCAAAATTACAATTTAATTGATTATATGACACCTTTAGAAAATTTAAAAATAGTTTGCCCTAAGGCGAATAAGGAAATTTTAAACAATTTAGGCTTAGCTGATGATGAAATTAATAGAAATGTATTACAATTATCAGGAGGACAGCAACAACGTGTTGCCATTGCAAGAACACTTGTTACAGATTCACCAGTAATATTAGCAGATGAGCCAACAGGAAATTTAGATAGTGACACAGCAGATGAAATTATAGAAATATTGAAAACAAGCTCCCATAAACATGAAAAGTGTGTAATAGTAGTCACTCATAGCAAGGAACTGGCTAAAAAGGCAGATATTGTACTTATATTAAAAAATAAAAAATTAACACAAATAAATCTATAAAGATTAATATTAATATGTATTTATACATTATAAATTACATAAAGAAGAACCTTAGTAAGTTATTTTACTAAGGTTCTTTTTGTATAAAATATTTTCTACAAAAAACAATAAGGTTATATTATGTTTATATTTATTATTTTACAAATTTGCAAAAACATTTATTAAAAAGTAATCCATATACAACTCCTAAAGCATTATTAAATATTCTATAAAATATGGCTGCTGGAAAACCTAAGATAGTTGAGGCAATAGCTATAGCTCCAAAGGTATTGAAAACTGATTGAAAACCATAAGTTGCAGAAAGGCCTACTCCTATCCCTCCCAAAATACCAATGTTCTCATACATAAATTTAGGGCAATAAGTAAAGATTATAAATACAAGTAATGCACCAAAAATATTGCCTAAAATTCTTGATTTTGCTTTTTCTCTTTTGCCTGTTGGAAATGGGCTAATTATAGACATAACAGCAATTCCTACCCACATAGCTCTTGGAAGATGAATTAATCTTGCAATAAATAAAATAGAAGATATAGCAATGGTAAGAGATAATTGCCATTTTGTTCTATCAGATTTAATATCAAATTCTTGAATAAAACTTGATAAGCTTGATTTGTGTTCCTTTTTTCTATGTTTTACATAATATATTATTCCAGTAATTATAATGCCTACAGCAAGTCCTTCTAGTCTTTTAATATATAAAGTGCCTGAAACATCATAACCATATAATAATAAGTAACCTAAGACTAAAGTAGAATGATTACACATCTTTACATTATGACATCCTAAAAACATTAATAAAAAAATGCATATAGTATTAACTAATAATTCAACAAAGATATTACTAATGTTACTTAGTCTTGGACCAAAGGCTAAAATGGCAAAGATAGCTATTAAAGAAGGAATAGCATGGGAAGTTTTAATTGATAAATCTATATTTCTAAATACTAAAACAAAAAGTAAAACAACTACACCAACAACACTGTTAGAGTTTCCAAAAATTTTGCTATAACCAATTACAAATGCCATACAAAATATCATAGTTAAAAAAATCTTAAACAAATAAATAGCAATATGTTTAAATTTTTCTTTGTTATTTTGTGTATTTCTAATAAGTTCCTTAGAACCAGCTTGATTTAACTGTAATTCTTGATAAAATGTCATAAAAAATTCCTCCTTACGAAATATATGATTTTTAGGTATGCAAAAAGGGATTATACTCTCTAAAAAATAGATTGTCAATGAAATGGTTAATTGTTGTAATATTTGTATGGGGATATTTTTTAGATTAATGTTGTATATTTAATCTTAAATAAAAGAAAAAGTATATTTTTGCTAATAAATATAGCTAAAATAAATAAAATTAATAAATATATATAAAAAATTAGTATTTACTTATTAAATTTCATATATTATAATAAGTAAAAAATAAGGAGAATAAGTTAATGCAGTATAAACCTTTATCAAGTATATTTTATAGTAATAATAATGAATATTTAAAAATATATACAAACAGATATAATAGTGAATCAACTTATAGATTTGATTTTAAAATAAAAGAAAATAATGCTTTTTTAATAATTAATAATGATATATTAAAGGGAATAGAATCTATTTATAAACTTAATTGTGATTTATTAAAAAAGGTGCATAGAGTTCCTTTAATTGCACTAAAGCAATACAGAAAAAAGTGTCTTGTTGATGAAATAAAAATAACTAATGAAATTGAAGGAGTAAATAGCACTAGAAAAGAAATAAATGATATATTAAATAGTAAGGTAGAAAATAATAAAAATACAAGGTTATATGGATTAGTTAAAAAATATGATTTGTTAGAAGAAGAGGAAATAAAACTTAATTGTTGTGAAGACATAAGAGAATTATATAATGAATTAGTATTAAAAGAAGTCATTGAAGAAGATTCAAAAAATAAACCTGATGGAAAAATTTTTAGAAAAGAAGAAGTTTATGTACAAAATCCTACTGGAAAGATAATTCATAGTGGAGTATATCCTGAAGAAAATATAATTTTTAATATGACTAAGGGTCTAAATATTTTAAATAATGATGAGTATGATTACATGATAAGAATAGCAGTCTTTCATTATATATTTGGGTATATACATCCTTTTTATGATGGAAATGGTAGAACTAGTAGATTTATTAGTAGTTATTTATTATCTAAAAATTTGCACCCTTTAGTATCATATAAATTAGCTTCAACAATAAAGGAAAATCTAAATTCTTATTATAAAAGTTTTAAAGAAACTAATGATGAAAAAAACAAAGGAGATTTAACTATTTTTGTGATGAAGTTTTTTGACATATTAATTAAATCTTTAATGGAATTGTGTGATTCATTAGATGAAGGATATAATAAACTTAATTATTTTACAAATATATCAGAAAAAATGTGTGTTGGAGATAGTAGAAAGTTTAAAGTGTTATTTATACTTATTCAAAACACCTTATTTGGAGATGAAGGATTAGATATAGATGATTTAAGTTCTATTTGTAAAATTGGAAAGTCTAAAATTAGAAGTTCTTTAAAGGAACTAGAAGAAAATAATATATTATATATAACCAAGGATGGAAGAAAAAATTTATATGATATAAATCTTAATTATATGAGTAATTTAAATGAAAACATAAAAAAGAAGCATTTGTAAATGATGCTTCTTTTTTTGTTTAAAAATATTTTTTTATAATGAGAATAAACCTAATACACTTGCAATAGAACTTATAAGTATAATTAAAATACAAATAGGAGCTAAATATTTTAAGAAGAAGTTGTATAGTTTTTTTCTACGAAAGTTTGAAGATACTTCAACTTCCTCTGCAATTTTCTTAAATCCTACTATTTTAATAATAAGAATACAAGTTGAAAGAGCAGCTATTGGCATCATAATTGAATTTGTTAAGAAATCAAAGAAGTCTAAAAATGACATTCCAAAGATTTTTACAAAGTCTAAAACACCATATCCTAGTGATGAGGCAGAACCAATAACAAGCATAACTACAACCATTAAAAGAGAACTTTTTTTACGGCTCAATTTTAATTCATCTGAAATTGTAGCAACACTAGCTTCCATAATAGAAATTGCACTAGTTAAAGCTGCAAGTAAAACAAGTAAGAAGAAAATAATACCAGCTAAAGTTCCAACTCCCATACTTGCAAAAGTTTTAGGTAATGTAATAAACATAAGTGAAGGACCAGCTTGTAATGTATTAGGGTCTCCACCAGAAAAAGCAAATACAGCTGGAATTATCATCATACCTGCTAAAAGAGCAATTCCTGTATCGAATATTTCTATTTGTGTTGTTGATTTTTCAATATCTACATCTTTACCAATATAAGAGCCATAGGTATATAAAACTCCCATTGCAATTGATAGTGAATAAAACATTTGTCCCATAGCTGCAACTACAGTCATCCAAGAGAAATTTTTAAAGTTTGGAATAAGAAAATACTTAACTCCTTCTAATGCTCCAGGACGTGTTACAGAGTATATAGTAACAAAAATAGCAAGGACTATAAGTAATGGCATTGTAAGTTTAGAAACAAGTTCCACTCCTTGCTTAACACCAGCAGCAATAACTAAAAAGACAATTAATGAAAATATTATAAACCAAAACTCCACACTTCCAGAAGATGAAAGGAAGTTTGAAAAATAATCATCTCCAGCTAATACTTGCACGTTTCCTTTTATGTACTCTATTAGGTATTTAACTACCCATCCACCAATTACACAGTAATAAGGGACTATAAGCATAGGAACAACAGCATTAACCCAACCACCAAATTTAAATGGAAAGCTTTTTCCAAAGACATTAAATGCCCCAACTGGACCTTTACCTGTCATACGTCCTAATGCAGTTTCTGAAATAATTAGTACATATCCAAAAGTAACTGTAAGAATTAGATATACTAATAAAAACATACCTCCACCATATTTTGCAGCAAGGTATGGAAAACGCCAAATGTTACCAAGACCAACAGCAGAACCAGCAACAGCTAGAACATAGCCAATACGACTAGAAAAACTTCCACGTGAAGAATCCATGTCATTTAAATGTTTTTCTGACGAAATTTTCTTCATATTTTTCCTCCTTAATATATAGTAATACTTTCTTAGATTATCATTGAATTTACATAAATTCAAGCAACAAGTGTAAATAGTATCATATTTTCTTTTTTCTAAAGGCAAGAGGAGTTTTTCCATGAACCTTTTTAAACATTTTTATAAAGTTTGCACTATGGTTATAGCCAACTTTTTGAGCTATTTCATCAATACTTAAGTCCGTAGTAGATAACAAATTTTCAGCTACTGTCATTCTAACAGAAGTAGTGTATTGTCTTATAGACATATGGTATTTTGCTGAAAAACCTGCCTTTAACTTTTGTTCATTTAAAAAGACCATTTTACTTAAAGCATTAATTGTTGGAGGATGAAAAAATTCTTTAGTTAGTATATCATAAGCTTTTTGTATTGAATTTATATCTGAAATTGTTAAAGCAACATATCTATCTTTTCCTATTTTAATATTTCCATAATCTAATTGAGTATTAAAAACATTTTCTGGAGAATGTAATATTTCTTTATTAATTAAAGCAATAGATTCTAAAATTTTACTTTCTAAATATAGAGGAGTTAATTCCTCTCTTTCTGCAAGATTTCTAAGGTCTTGAATAATTTTAGCTATCTCAAGAGGAAGGTAATGATAGGTATAATTAGTAATAAAATTAGTAAAATCTAATGAATTTGGAAAATTAGGAAGTATAACTTCATCAAAATATTTTCTATAAATAGTTATTTCTGTTCCATGAAAATGTTGCCCTTTTTTCCAGGATTGAGTTCCCTTTAATCCTTTTTCACTTACAAAAAATGAAGAGGGACTAAAAGAAGAAATGGCACTATCTTTAATTTCAAATTTAGTGTTTCCAGTATAAACAGTTCCAAATTTTATTAATTCTTCATTGTGTTCAAAAGAAATTGAAAAATTTGAAGGAATGGTATAATCCCCAATACCAAAATCATAATAACCTTTTCTAGAATATTTAATAAGATAGCCAAGCTCTTTTCTATTTTTATTTTCATATAAGATGTAATTTCCTTTGTTGTATGGCTTAAAAGTCAATTTTTTCAAAACTTTTTCTTTAAAATCTTTTGTACTTTTTGCAATCATAAAGCTTTTCCTTTCTTAAAAACATAAAATTTTAGATTTAAATGATTTATATTTACAAATACTAAAAATATCTTCTTGTAATTATTATAACAAAAATAATTTTAATAGATGATAAAATTATTAAATTAGGTGCAAATGTTGAAATGATAATCATTATCATATAAAATCTGAAAGGATGAAAAAGTAAAAAAATATATGGAGGAAATTTATGTCATGAAAAAAAGAAATTTGTTTAAAATGTTAACTGTAGTTTGTGTTGCAGGAATAATGCTTATAGGTTGTGGAAATAGTAAAAATACAGAGGATACATCAAAAAAATCTACTGTAACAGTTACTGATGTAAAAGGAGAAGTTGAAATACCAGAAGAGCCTGAAAGAATTGTAGATTTAAGTGGTAATAGTGATATTTTATCAATTTTAGGATATAAGGTTATAGGAACAGCAAATAGTGATGCTTATGATTATACTAAGTTCCCAAAATACTTAGAAGATACATTAAAGGGAGCTGAAATTTTAGGTTATAGTATGCAAGACACTATGGATATAGAGCAAGTTATGAATTTAAATCCTGATTTAATTATAATATCAACAGTTCAAGAAAAAATGTATGACCAATTAAGTGAAATTGCTCCAACAGTTATGATTCAATTAGAAGCTTTAAATTGGAAAGATGATGTTAAAAGTTTTGCAAAAGTATTTAATAAAGAAGATGTAGCAGAAAAGTGGTTAAAAGCTTATGAAGAAAAAGCTAAAGAAGCTGGAGATAAAATTAAGGCTGAGTATGGAGAAAATACAACTTACCTTTCATTTTTAGCAAGTGGTGGACAGTTCTTTATATTTGATGGAGCTGGTTTTGGAAGTGTTTTATATGAAGATATGGGACTTAGCAAGCCTAAAGGAATGCCAGAACAAAGCAATATAAGTCTTCCAGTAGTTACATATGAAGGATTAGCTGCAATAGATACAGATTATATATTCTTAATAACAACTGATGAAGATTATACACAACTTGAAAGTAATGCAATTTGGAACAGTTTACCTGCAGTTAAAGAAGGAAAGGTAGTGAAATTAGGAGCCTCACCATACTTTAATCAAGGTTATAGTTCAATAGGAAGAGATTTATTATTAGATGAAATAGGTGAAATGTTAAATGAAACAAAGTAATAAACATTTATTAATATTTGTGATTTTTAGTTTGTTACTTCTAATTATAGGACTGGTTCTAGCTATAAGGCTAGGATCCGTCCATATTACTTTTAGAGACATTTTTAATAGTATATTTAATTATAGTGAAACACTAGAACTTATGCTGGTTAGAGATGTACGTATTCCAAGAGCACTTTCTGTACTTATGACAGGAGGAATATTAGGAGTAACAGGAGCAATGATTCAAGGGGTTACAAGAAATCCAATAGCTGAACCTTCTATACTTGGAGTAAGTCAAGGAGCAACTTTAGTAATAGCAATATTTTATGCAACAGGAATTGTAATAACAACAAAAAATGTAATGATAGCATCTTTTATAGGAGCATTTTTATCAGGAATTATAGTTTTAGGATTTATATCAAAAAAAGCCAATAATAATTCTATTACCAAAATACTTTTAGCAGGAACTGCTATGAGCACATTTTTCATTTCATTAACAACAATAATAGGACTTTTATCAAACCAGTCTCAAATGATAGCTTTTTGGGTTTCTGGAGGATTTAGAAATGCTAGTTGGTCAGACTTTCTTCTTGTTTTTATTATTGGAACAATAGGGTTTTTAATAGCAATTTTATTATCACCAAAAATAAATATATTAAATCTTGGAGATGATGTTTGTATAGGTCTTGGAGAAAGCCCAGAGAAAATAAGATTCATTACTCTTATGGTTATGATACCAATGTGTGCAGCTGCTGTAGCCGTTGGAAAAAATATAGCTTTTGTAGGGCTTATAGTTCCACAAGTAGTCAAAAAAATATTAGGTGAAGATTATAGAAAAAATATTCCATGTTCATTTTTACTTGGAGCCGTTCTTTTAACCTTTGCAGATATTTTAGCTAGAATGTTATTTAATCCATATGAAACTCCAATTGGAGTTTTTACAGCAATTATAGGAGTACCATTTTTTATTTTGGCAGCTAGAAAGGAGAGAGGTTAATGAAAAAAAATAAATTTAAAATAATTATAATAATTTTAGTAGCCTTATTAATTATCTCCTTTGGAGTTACATTGTGTTGGGGAACTTATAAAGTTTCACCTTTAGAAGTTATAAATACTCTTTTAGGAAAAGGAACTAGGCTTCAAAATACAGCAATATTAAATATTAGACTTCCAAGACTTTTAGTAGGAATTGCAGTTGGCGTTGCATTATCAACAGCAGGTGCAATTCTTCAAACTATAACTAAAAATGATTTAGCTGATACAGGAATAATAGGAATAAATGCTGGGGCGGCAGTTATGGCAGTTATTTTTATTACATATTCTACAGGAAACTATTATAACAAGCTTGGAGAATTTTCAATTTTTGTATTACCATTTATGGCTATAATAGGAGCTGCAATTACTTCATTTATTATATACATACTGTGTAGCAAAGGTGGAATAATGAGACCTAAAAGGCTTTTATTAATAGGAATTGCACTAAATGCAGGATTAAATGCTTTTATAACATTCTTTACTTCTAGAGGAGGGGTTGGAGATTATAATAGGGTTTTAGTATGGACGTCAGGAAGTCTTTGGGGTTCTGGATGGAATTATGCAAAGGTAATTATTCCTATAGTAACAATAATGTTTATTATAGTCTTATTAAATCATAAGAAATTAGACATTTTAAATTTATCAGATGAGCTTGCTATTTCTTTAGGGTTAAATATTCAAAAGGAAAGAAAGAAATTTTTAAGTTTAGCAGTTATATTATCAGGAACAGCTACAGCTTTTGCAGGAAATATTGGATTTTTAGGGCTTATATCTCCTCATATTGCAAGAAAATTGGTGGGTTCTTATCATAAGAATTTTGTACCAGTTTCAGCAATGATAAGTGTAATAATAATTCTTATTGCTGATGGAGTTTCAAGAAATTTATTTTCACCAATTGAAATTCCTGTTGGAATAACAGTATCAATATTTGGAGTACCATATTTTATTTATTTAATGATGAAGGAGAAATAATGATGGAAGCTATTAGTGTAGAAAAATTATATGTATCCTATGAAAATAATACAATAATTGAAAATATGAGTTTATCAATACCTAAAGGAAAGATAAGTATAATTATTGGAGCAAATGGATGTGGAAAATCAACACTTTTAAAAACAATATCAAGAATTAATAAACCTAAGGCGGGAGAAATCTTTATAAATAATAAGAATTTAAATAAGATAAAGGAAAAGGATATAGCAAAGGAAGTAGCATTTCTTCCTCAAGGACCTGTTTGTCCTAGTGGTCTTACAGTAAGAGAATTAGTAGCCTTTGGAAGATTTCCTTATCAAAAACTTATAGGTGGACTTAATAGTCATGATAAAAAAGTTATAGATTGGGCAATTAAAGAAACTGGACTTAGTGAATTTACAGATAGAGAAATTGAAAATTTATCTGGAGGACAAAGGCAAAGAGCTTGGATAGCTATGACTTTAGCTCAAGAAACAGAAATAATAATGCTAGATGAACCTACAACCTATTTAGATATGTCCTATCAATTAGAAGTTTTAGAAGTTCTTCAAAAGCTTAATAGAGAGAAAAATATTACAGTAGTTATAGTTCTTCATGAACTTAATAATGCTTGTAGATTTGCAGATAATATTATTGGACTTAAAAAGGGAAAAATTATTTGTGAAGGAAGACCAATAGATGTAATTAATAAAGAAAATTTAAAAGAAATTTATGGTATAGATGCTAACTTAAAATATAGTGAAAATGGAGAATATCCAATATGTACAGAATATGAACTTTTTAGAGGGAATCATGAAAAATAAAAACTTTATAATAATAGTTTTAGGGCAGATTATTTCACTATTTGGGAACTCAATACAAAGATTTAGTATGTCTTTATATCTATTACAATTTACAGGTAGTACAGCTACCTTTGCTAATATATTAGCAATCTCTACTATACCATATATAATATTTGCACCAATTGCAGGAAAGCTTTCAGATAGTGTAAGCAAGAAAAAAATAATGGTATATTTAGATTTCTTTTGTGCAATATTAATAGGTGGCTACGCTTTTGTATTATTAAGAGAAAAGGATAGTACCTTAATAATTGGAGTAGTTATGTTTATGCTATCAATATGTTATACATTATATGGACCAGCAGTAACAGCTTCAATTCCTCAAATGGTAGAAGAAGATAAACTTACTTCAGCTAATGGAATAATAAATCAAATTAATTCCATTGTAAACTTTTTAGGACCAATACTTGCAGGGATTCTTTATGGACTACTTGGAATAAAATTAATAGTAATAATAAATGCAATAAGCTTTTTAATTTCTGCAATAATAGAACTATTTATAGATATAAAAGATATAGAGAAAAATAAAGAAAAGGTATTTTCAATGAATTTTATAAATAAATCATTTATAGATATGAAAGATAGTTTTATTTATTTAAAAAATAAAAAGAAAATTATTTTAGGAATTATAGCATCATATGCTTTTTGCAATATATTTTTAGTTCCTATATTATCAATAGTATCTCCATATTTTATTAATATTTTTTTAAATCTTTCTTCAAAGGTTTATGGAATAGTAGAAGCTATATGTGTTTTAGGAATGATATTAGGTGGATTTTTTATTAGCATAAAACCAAATTTATTTTCTATAAAGAAAGTTCATTATACCTATTATCCTATGATATTAGGAGTTACAATAATGACTGTATTAGGCTTTATAAAATTAAATAATTATATTATGGCAGGAATATTTGCTTTTTCTGGTATGTTAATTATGTTTTCTTTAGCTTTATCAAATGTACTTACATTAACATTTATACAAAAAGAAGTTCCTTTAAATATGCTTGGACGTGTATCAGCATTTTCAACAGCAATAGCAACTATAAGTGTTGCACCAGGACAATTACTTTTTGGACAAGTTATTGATAAAAAAGTACCTTTAGGAATAATTTTTATAGTAGCATTAATTCTTAACTTTGGACTTATATTATTTAATAAATGTAATGTGAAAAATATATAATAGGCTTAAATAAGCTAGCTATTTAAACAAAAAGTTTGGATGGCTAGTTTTTTATTTGACAAAAAATAGAAAACGAAGTATACTATGACTATAAAAAATAAATAGTCATAGAGGTGAAGAACTTGGGAAAGGCATTTACTGAAGAAGAAAATAAGAAAAATAAAGAGAGATTAAAAGAAGAGGGAAGAAAATTAGCAACTAAAAATGGTTTTAAAAACACTTCTATAGATGAACTTGTAAAAAGATGTAAAATAGCTAAAGGGCAATTTTATAGATATTATGAAACAAAGGAATTATTTTTTCTTGAAGTTAGAAATGAAGTTGTAAAAGAGGTTCATGAGAAAATAGCTCTAGATTTTCAAAAACAACCATTAACAAAAGAAGTTATAGTAAATAATTTTTGCGAATTATTTAAGATTATAAAAAAATCAGAATATAGAGTGTTTTTTGATTATGAGGAAATAGAATATTTATTTAGAAAACTGCCTAAGAGTAAAGTAAATGAAGATTTTAAAAATGATTCTATAGTAGTTGATAATATTGTTTTTATGGTTACTAAAGGAGTTCATTTTTCGCAAAAGGACAAAGGTATACTTACAGGAATAATACGTTCTATATTTTTAATAAATAACAATATTGAAATTATAGGAGAAGAATTTATGGAAGATATAATGAGACACCACATTGAAGGTATGGTGAATTTTGTTCATAACAAAATTAATGAGTATAAAAGAAAGGATGATTTTAAATGAAGAAAGCATTGTTAGTTGTAGATTTACAAGAGGAATATTTTGAAAATGAGGATTTTTTTAAGAACCAATTTAAGTTAGATATGTCTAATTTTCATCAAAAAACTTTTAACAGTATAGATGAATATATGAATAGTGTAAATAAAATTATTGAAAAAGAATATGACTTAGGAACAGAAATAATATACATACAAGAAGTTTTACCTAATAAGTTATTCTTTAGAAAATTTTTTGGTCATTCTATAGAAGGAACACCAGGAGTAGAATTGCACCATAAATTAAAAAAAGTTAATAATGTTGTTTTTACAAAAGCCTTTGGAGATGCTTTTACTAACAGAAAACTTAAAAAGTATATAAAGGAAAAAGGTATAGATGAAATATTTATTATTGGTTGTGATTCAACTAAATGTGCTTTCTATACGGCTAAAGGAGCTATAAAAAATGGAATAAAAGTATCTATGATTATAGATGGAATATTTACATTTTGTCCTAATGATGTTGAAAAAGTAGAAGGTGAACTTGAAAAATTAGGTGTTAAATATATCTAGGTGAAAAATAGTTATTAATATGATATTATTTAATAGTTAAGAAAAGGTTTAACTTGAGGTGCTTGTAATGTTTAGTTCTAGTGAAATAAAGAAATTCAATAATGTAGAAATGTTAATTTATAATTATATACTTCAAAATTCTAAGCAAATTCCTTATATGACTATTAGGGAGTTAGCAGATAGTGTTCATGTATCAACTTCAACTATAATGCGTTTTTGTAAAAAATTAAATTGTGATGGTTATTCTGAATTTAAGGTACAATTTAAAATGTATATGGAAAAAAATAAAGAAATTAAACCTGTTGATGATATTTCAGAAATAATGAATTATTTTAATAGTGCAAATACTAGTGAATATAAGAAAAATCTTGATGAAATAGCAACAGTAATAAGGGAAGGAAACCATATTATATTTGGTGGAGTTGGAACTTCAGGTATTTTAGGCAAATATGGAGCTCGTTACTTTTCAAATATGGGGAAATTTAGTCACTATATAGATGATCCTTTTTATCCTAATTTTGAAGGGCTATATAAAGATGCAGTGGTAATTATGCTTTCTGTATCAGGAGAAACTGAACAAATAATTTCTTTAGCTAATATATTTTTAAAACATGGATGTAAATTAATAAGTATAACTAATAGTAAAGACTGTACTTTAGCTAAAATGTCAGATTATAATATTGCATATTATATGAACAATAAAAAAACAAAAGAAGAGTATAATATAACAACCCAAATTCCTGTAATTTTTATTATTGAAGCAATAGCAAAAAGACTTTAAAATAGGTTTTAAGCCATTTACATTGGATTTTTCCAAAATGTAAATGGCTTATTTTATGTTACAAGGTGTTTTTTTTAAGTAACAAATATCAAAAGATAGTTACATATGCCTATTGCTCTCGAAAACGATGACATTTATTAATATATTTATTAGAATATAGGTACAAAAAGGAATAAAAATATGAATATTGGAGGATTAAAATTATGGCTATTGATTATGGAAAAACAGCACGAGAGTTAGTTAAAGAACTTGGTGAAAATAACATAATTAATGTAACTCATTGTGCAACTAGACTACGTTTCATATTAACAGACATGAAATCAGTTAACAAAGAAAAGGTAAATAAAATACCAGGAGTTATAACAACTGTGGAAGCAGGAGGACAATTTCAAGTTGTTATAGGAAACCATGTAAAGGATGCATATGAAGAGGTATTAAAATTAGTTACTATTGATGAAGAAAAAGCAAATGGTGGAAAACCTAAAGCAGGAATTGTTAGTACTATTATTGATGTTATATCAAGTATATTTGCTCCTTTCTTATACACATTAGCAGCTTGTGGTATATTACAAGGAATATTAGGTGTATTTGTAGCATTAAATTGGATAAATACAGATGGTGGAACTTATAAAATATTAAACTTTATATCATGGACTGCATTTACATTTTTACCAGTATTAATTGCAATTACAGCATCTAAAAAGTTTAAAGTAAATGAATTTATTGCAGTGGTTATTGCTTGTGCATTAGTTTGTCCAGATTATATATCAATGGTGAATGATGGTACACAGTTAAGTTTCTTAGGAATAAAGGTTCAAATGCTAAGTTATACATCTTCAGTAATTCCAATAATCTTAGCAGTTTGGGTTGCCTCTTATGTTGCAAGATTTTTTGAAAAAGTATTACCTACAGTTATAAGAAATTTATTTACTCCTATGTTTACAATAGCAATAATGGTTCCATTTACTTTATTAGTTTTTGGCCCATTTGGAAGTACTGTAGGAGGAGCAATTGGTGGAATTTACAACTATTTATATGATTTAAATCCAATTATTGCAGGTATTATAGTTGGCGGATTCTGGGAAGTATTAGTTATCTTTGGTGTTCATTGGGGTATTACTCCAGTAACTGTTGGAAACTATGCAAATCTTGGATATGATACATTTACAGGATTACAAGCATCTGCAGTATTTTCACAAGCAGGAGCAGCTTTAGGAGTTTTCTTTAAAACAAAGAATAAGGAAATGAAAGATGTATCTCTTCCAGCAGCTATAACAGGAATTTTTGGTATTACAGAACCAGCTATTTATGGTGTTAACTTAAGATTAAAAAGACCTATGATTTGTGGATGTATTGCTGGTGCTGTTGGTGGTGCTATTGCAGGTGGATTTAATGCAGTATCATGGAGCTACAATATGCCAGGAATAGCAACTATACCTGCATACTTTAAGTCTGGTCATATGACAGCATTTATTGGTTTCTTAATATCTATTGTAGTTTCATTTGTTCTTGGAATGGTTCTTACAATGATTGTTGGATTTAAAGAAGAAGTAGATAAAACAGAAGAAAATAAAGTAGAAGAAGTTGAAAGTAACAACATATTAAATAGAGAAATAAAAATAGGAACTCCTGCAAAGGGTCATGTTATTCCAGTTACAGAAGTTAATGATGCTGTATTTTCATCAGAAGCTATGGGAAAAGGTGTCGGAATAAAGTGTAATGATGGAATAGTTGTTGCACCTTGTGATTGTGAAGTAGTAACTGTTTTCCCAACAAAACATGCAATTGGATTACAAACAGAAGATGGAGTTGAATTATTAATTCATATAGGAATTGATACAGTTAATTTAGAAGGAAAAGGTTTTGTAGCAAAAGTATCTCAAGGACAACATGTAAAGTCAGGAGATGTTTTAGTTGAATTTGATAGCAAGGTAATAAAAGATAATGGTTATGATGATACTATTATGTTTATTGTAACTAACTCAGACCAATATAAAGAAATTAAATTAAATGCAAATTGTGATTTAGAATTATGTGAAAATGTTATTGAAATAAAATAGGAGGTTATGGATATGTTACCTAAGGATTTTCTTTGGGGTGGTGCTGTAGCAGCTCACCAAGTAGAAGGGGGATATAATAAGGGCGGAAAAGGAATAAGTATAGTAGATGTTCTTACTGGTGGAGCTCATGGAGTTGATAGGGTAATTACAAAAACAATTGAAGAAGATAAATACTATCCAAATCATGAAGCAGTAGACTTTTATGGACACTATAAAGAAGATGTAGCATTATTTGCTGAAATGGGATTTAAATGTTTTAGAACTTCTATTGCATGGACAAGAATTTTCCCTAATGGAGATGAGCAAGAGCCAAATGAAGAAGGGTTAAAATTTTATGATGATTTATTTGATGAATTATTAAAATACAATATTGAACCTGTTATAACATTATCACATTTTGAAATGCCATACTATTTAGTTGAAAAATATGGTGGATGGAAAAATAGAAAGGTAATTGACTTCTTTGTTCATTATAGTGAAACTGTTATGAAACGTTATAAGGATAAGGTTAAATATTGGATGACATTTAATGAAATTAATAATCAAAAAAATTATAAATATCCTTTATTTGGTTACACATGTTCAGGAGTTATTTTTAACAAGGAAGAAAATCCAGAGGAATGTATGTATGAAGTTGTACATCATCAATTAGTTGCAAGTGCAAAAGTTGTATCTCTTGGTCATAAAATTAATAAAGATTTTAAGATAGGTTGTATGATGGCATGTGTTCCATTATATCCTTACTCTTGTAAGCCAGAAGACATGATGTATTCAGTAGAAGCTATGCATGATAGATATTTATTTGGAGATGTTCATGTTAGAGGAGAATATCCTTCTTATGCAATAAAAGAATGGGAAAGAAAAGGCTTTAACATTCATATGGAACCAGAAGATAAAGAAATACTTAAAAATGGCACAGTAGATTATATAGGACTTAGTTATTATATGACTAATGCAGTTAAAGCAGATAATATTGAAGAGGGAGATGGAGTATCAGGTTTTCCAGGAAGTGTTCCAAATCCTTATGTAAAAAGTTCAGATTGGGGCTGGCAAATAGATCCTATTGGATTAAGATATGCCTTAAATTTACTATATGAAAGATATCAAAAACCTTTATTTATAGTTGAAAATGGCTTTGGAGCTGTAGATAAAGTAGAAGCAGATGGAAGTATAAATGATGATTATCGTATAGGTTATTTAAAGGCTCATATAGAAGAAATGAAGAAAGCAGTAGAAATAGATGGGGTTGATTTAATGGGCTATACTCCATGGGGATGTATTGACTGTGTATCATTTACAACAGGAGAATATAAAAAGCGTTATGGATTTATCTATGTAGATAAACATGATGATGGAACTGGTACAATGAAACGTATGAAGAAAAAGAGTTTCAATTGGTATAAAAAAGTAATTGAATCTAATGGAGAAATTCTATAATAATATTTTTAAGGGATGAATTTTTGATTATTAAAAGTTCATCCCTTACTTTTTAATCTAATTTTAATCTTTCTTATATTTTAGATTAATTTTCTAAGATTATTATATAGCCATAGTAAAGATATGGAGATGATTTATATGGAAAGAAAAGAAATGATTGAAAAATTAATGAATAAGGCAAAGATAAGTTATGAAGAAGCAGAGAGTGCATTAGAAAAAAATAATTGGGATCTTCTTGATGCAATGATTTATTTAGAAAGACAAGGAAAAGTAAATGAATCGAAGGTTGGTAATGCTGTTGTATTAGTAAAAGAAAGTGATAATGAAAAATCAGATAGCAAGAAAGAGAAATGTGGAGGGTTTGGAACAATGTTTGGAAGGTTTTGTAGATTTGTTAAAAATGTTATTCATAAAGGAAACAGAAATTACTTTTCAATAAATAAAGAAGGAGAAAAAACAATAAAAATTTCTTTAACAATATCCTCTTTATTACTTATATTTGCATTTTGGCCAGTTGTAATATTGCTTTTAGTTGGATTATTTTTTGGATATAAGTATTCTTTAACAGGCCCAGATATAAAATGTGATAAGGTTAATGATATTTTAGGAAAAGCATCAAATTCAGCTGAAGATATAAAAAAGGATTTTAATGAAGGATATAAAAATTGCTAAGATTTAATAATTAAAGATATAATTTACAAAGCTAGAGGTTTTGAAGGTATTCAAAACCTCTAATTTAATGTTTAGTTTATTTGTATATGCTATAATTTTAAATATAAAAGTAAATTTCCTAGGGAAAGCTATATAAATATGGAGGAGATTTATGGAAAAAGTTGAAATGGTAGAAAAGTTAAGAAGTAAAACTAATATAAGTTATGAAGAGGCAAAGGATACATTAGAAAATACAAATTGGGACATACTTGATGCTGTTGTGTATTTAGAAAGAATAGGTAAGATAAAAAAGCCATCTGTAAGTACATATTTTACTAATGAATATAAAGAAATTCCTAAAGAAAATTTAAATGAAATAACAGAAAGTAATGAAAAGAAAAAAGAAAAATTTTCTGAAAGTTTTTTTGAAACAATATGTAGGATTATAGATAAAGGAAATACAATTTTATTTGTAATAAAAAAGAACAATAAAGTGATATTAAAGCTTCCAATAACAGTAATAGTGTTGTTGATTGTATTCACTTTTTCTACAATCATACTTTTATTAATAGTAGGTTTATTTTTTGAAATGGAGTTTTCATTAGAAGGATATAATATGGAAAATAGTCAGGTTAATAAGCATTTAAAGAGTATTTCTAAATATGTTATAAAGATAAAAAATGATTTTAAGAGGGATAAGGGAAATGGTTAAGATTTTAATTGTTGAGGATGAAGAAAAAATTGCAAGATTTACAGAGCTTGAGTTAGTTCATGAAGGATATGAAGTAGTAAAAGCTGATAATGGAAGAGATGGACTTGAAATAGCTGAAAAAGGTGGTATAGACTTAATTCTTCTTGATATAATGCTTCCACAAATTAATGGACTTGAAGTACTTAGAAGGTTAAGAAAAAATTCAGATATACCTGTAATAATGTTAACTGCAAGAGATGCTGTTATGGACAAAGTATCTGGTCTTGATGCAGGTGCAGATGATTATATTACAAAACCTTTTGCAATAGAAGAATTACTTGCAAGAATAAGAACAGCTTTAAAAAAGAGAACTATAATTGAGAAAAAACAAAATTTAGATATTCTTACTTATAAATTATTATCTTTAAATAAAAGAAGACATGAGGTAACTTATGATGGAAATGTAGTAGAACTTACCCATAGAGAATTTAATCTGCTACAAGTTTTATTAGAAAATAAAAATATAGTTCTTACAAGAGATGTATTAATGGAGAAGGTTTGTGGTTATGATTATATAGGAGAGACAAATGTAATAGATGTTTATATAAGATATTTAAGAACAAAAATAGATGATAAATTTAAAACAAAGATAATATCAACTGTACGTGGTGTAGGATATGTTATAAAGGATGAGTAAGAAAAAGCAAAATAAAAAAGTAACATCTATTGCTATAAAACTTAATTCTTTATTTGTAAGTAAGATATTTTCTAAATTTTTATTACTTGATATATTTTTATTAGCTTTTGTTATTTGTTATTGGTGTATTCAAGGAGAAATTAATTATTATGGGGAATTTGTCCCTAATACAAAAAGGATTATTAAATTTTTCCCTATAGAAAGTGCAACCTATACTGTAACATGGACTAATGGAAAAACTATGGTGAAAGATGCTAGTGGTTTTTTTATAGCAATTAAAAAAATTCTTGTGCCAACATTAATTTTTCAAGGACTTTTAATATTAAAAGAAATAGTTTTTGGAACATCAAAAATTAGAAAAACTTTAAAGCCTCTTGATGAAATAGCAGAAACTGCAAGTAGGCTAAGTAATATGACCTTTGATGAAGAAAAAGTTCAAAATCTTGAGGAAGCAATTTCTAAAATTAGTCCAACAACATCAAATGAAAAAATTCACACAGGAGATAGTGAACTTCAAGGCTTAGAAGAGTCTATAAATAACCTTTTAGATAGAATGAGAGAATCCTATAGGCAACAAGCAAGGTTTGTTTCTGATGCCTCTCATGAACTTAGAACTCCTATTTCAGTAATTCAAGGGTATGCTAATATGCTTGATAGATGGGGAAAAGAAGATGAAAAAATACTAAATGAATCAATTGTAGCAATAAAAAGTGAAGTTGAAAATATGAAAAACTTAGTAGAGCAACTTTTATTTTTAGCTAGAGGAATAAATGGAAAAACTCAGCTTAATTGTAAAGAGTTTTTTCTTAATGATATGATGAATGAAGTATTTGAAGAATCAAAAATGATAGATGAAAATCATATATATAAATATGAGGAAAATGAAAAAATAAAAATTTATGGAGATGAATCTCTTCTTAAACAAACTGCAAGAATACTTATTGAAAATGCAGTTAAATATACAGATAAAGGTGAGTTAATAAAATTTAAAATAGGAAAAAATGAAAAAGAAGAGGTTTATTTTTATATTCAAGATAGTGGTATTGGAATGAATGAAAAAGATGTTTCTCATATATTTGAAAGATTTTTTAGAGCAGATACAGCAAGGGATAGAAAGACTGGAGGAACAGGCCTTGGCCTTTCTATTGCAAAATGGATAATAGATAAACATGGTGGATATTTTGGAGTATTAAGCAGAGAAGAAATAGGAACTAGAATAACAGTTTTTCTTCCACAAAATAATTCACATTAGAAATAAAAATAGTGAAATAATATAAATATGAGGTGATAAAATATGAATGAAAGATATGATATAGCAATAATAGGAAGTGGACCTGCAGGACTATCTGCTGCATTAAATGCAAGAATAAGAAAGAAAAGCTTTATTATTTTTGGTAGCAAAAATCTTAGTAATAAACTTGAAAAAGCAGAAAAAATCAATAATTATTTAGGTTTTTTTAATAGAAGTGGTAAAGAAATTAAAGAAGAATTTGAAAAACACATAGAAGCTATGGATATAAATATTACTGAAGAAAAGGTAAATAATATATATTCTATGGGAAAGTATTTCTCAATAATGGCAAATGAAAAAATTTATGAAGCAACTACAATAATATTAGCTACAGGAGTTAATTTTGGAAAGCCATTTAAGGGGGAAGAAGAGTTTTTAGGACGTGGAGTAGGATATTGTGCAACTTGTGATGCACCATTATATAAAGAAAAGGTTGTTACTATAATATCTTATAATAAACAGGAAGAGAAAGAAGCTAATTTTTTAGCTACTGTAGCTTCTAAGGTTTATTATGTTCCTATGTATAAAGAGGAGGTAGAAGTAGACTCTTCAATTGAAATTATAAAAGATATTCCAATTGAAATATGTGGTGATAAAAAAGCAAATAAGCTTATATTAAAAAATTCTGAAATAGAAACAGATGGTATATTTATATTAAGAGACAGTATATCTCCAGGACAATTAGTACCAGGATTAAAGCTTGATGGAAATCATGTTGAGGTAGATAGAAAAATGCAAACAAACTTAAAAGGATGCTTTGCAGCAGGGGATATAGTAGGAACACCTTATCAATATATAAAAGCTGCTGGAGAAGGGAATATAGCTGCATTATCAGCAGTAGCTTATATTGATGAAATAAAAAAAGATAAATAAAATTACTGACATTTTTTCAAAGAAAGTGATACAATTTAAGTATAGCAAACGTGTTGTTTACTAAAAAAGCAAGTGCATTTATGTAAACAACATGTTATTTTTTTGAAAGGAGAAGCATTATGCATAATAAAAATGATATAGTTTTATATGGAAATCAAGGGGTTTGTAAGGTTTTTGATATTGTGAAGAAAGAAATGGCAAATGAAGTAAATGAATATTATGTATTAAAGCCAGTAAATGATGTGCATTCTACAGTTTATGTGCCAACTCAAAATGAAAAATTAACATCAAAAATGAAGAAAGTATTATCTGTAGAAGAAATTTATGATTTAATTAATGATATACCAAATGAAAAAGAAGTTTGGATTGATGATTTTAATGAAAGAAAAGAAACATATTCTAAAATTTTATATAGTGGAGATAGAAGAGAACTTATAAGATTAATAAAAACATTATACCTACATCAAGAAGAATTAAAGAAAAATAAAAAAAGATTATATATTGCAGATGAAAGAATTTTAAAAGAAGCTACCAATATACTTCATGAAGAATTTGCATATGTGTTACATATTGAGAAGGATGATGTACTCCCTTTCATATCTAAAAAAATAAAATTACAAGAAAAGGTATAAAAAAATAGCTAATATATGAAAAGAAATTTACAAAAAGATTTATAAAATACACACAATATAAAGTGAAACTTTAAAAAATAATACTATATATTGTGCTTAAATTTCTTTTTATTTATTAATTATACCTTGTTCTGTGATAATGCTACTTATATCTGTAATGGAAGCAAATTTAAAAAACTCATCATAATTAAATTTTTCATTTTCCATAAGAACATAGCTTTTATGAGAGCACTTAATTATAGTTTTTTTAGTATTTCCATCTTCTAAATCTAAGGTGCTTATATTTCCAGTATCCATATTAACGCCACATACACCAATAAAAGCCTTATCAAAGGTAAACTCACTTATATATCTATTAGCAGCAGCACCAACTATAGCACCTACTTCTTTATTAAATTCTCCACCAATGGAAATAGTTCTAATGGTAGGATTTTTTCTTAATTCTAAGATGATTTCTAGCATATTACTTACAACAGTTACTTTAATATCCATTTTATTTAATATTTTTGCCATTTCTAAGTTGGTGGTAGAGACATCTAAAAAAACAATATCTCCCTCTTCAATTAAATCAACAGCCCTTAAAGCCGCACTTCGTTTTGTATCAATATTTATATTTTTTCTTTCATCTAAGGGTTTAATATCACTATGATTTCTTTGAATCATAGCTCCACCATACACTCTTTTTAAATTACCTCTATTCTCAAGTTCACGTAAATCTTTTCTGATGCAGTCTTCTGTTACATTAAAAGCTTGTGAAAGCTCTTTTACTGTAACACGCCCCTTCTTTTCTAATAACTCTATAATTTTTTCATATCTCTCTTCTAAAAACAAAAATCTTCACCTCTCCACTTGTTCTTTGACCTTATTATACCATTAAATTATCAATCTGTATTGTTTTTTATTAATTATTATTGAAAAAGTTATTGCTTTATTTTATAATTTACTTGAAAAAATATAAAAATACAAATTAAATTTATAAGAAAATATTTAAGAAGCAGGTGAAAAAATGATTAAATTAATAGCTACAGATATGGATGGAACATTACTAGATGAAAAAGGAAATTTACCAAAAGATTTTTTTCATGTATTTCATAGGTTAAAAGAGAATGGAGTTAAATTTGTTGTGGCTAGTGGACGTCCATACTATACATTATATGAGAATTTTAAACCAATAAGTGATGAATTATATTATATATGTGATAATGGCTCTTATGTTGCAGAAGAAAATAAAAAACCACAAGTAAGTATAATTGATAAAAATAAAATTAGAGAGATAATAAAAGCTTGTGAAAAAATCCCTAACATAACATTAATTTTATGTGGTATTAAAGGAGCATATCATATGTGTTGTGAAGATAAATTCCTTGAAGAAATAGATAAATACTATATAAAAAAATATGTTGTTGAGGATTTAAATAATATTCAAGATGACATTTTTAAAGTTACTGTATGTGATTTAAACATTTCAGCAAAAAATTCCTATCCTATTTTAAATGAATTATTTGGGAAAGAATTAAAGGTAGTGGTTTCAGGAAAGCTATGGGTAGATATAAATAATAAAGGTGTAAATAAAGGATATGCCTTAGAAAAAATTCAAAAGGATGAAAATATATCTTTTGAAGAAACTATGGTATTTGGAGATTTTTATAATGATATTGAGATGCTTGAAAAAGCATATTATAGTTTTGTTATGAAAAATGCAAATGAAGATATGAAAAAATATGGTAATTTCATTGCTGAAAGTAATAGTGAAAATGGAGTAATAAAGGCAATACAAAAATATGTTTTTAAAGCTTAATAATGAATTAAATTTATATATAAAAATTTTTATATTTTATGTTGACTTAAAAATTGTAGATAAAAAATAATAATAAAAACTATTTACAAATAGAACAAACGATATTAAATAATAAAAAACAATAAAAAACAATAAAAATAATTAAATAAGGTTAAAGAAGCCATTAGAACTTTACAAAATAATGGGGATTATGCTTTTATTTGTAGTGGAAGACCTTATACATTTAAAAAATTTATGATATCTTTATAAATTTTTAACATTGAATTTACAAATACAAGTTATAATAAACCAAAAATATGGGAAAATTATAAATGTAAATGGAGTATTGTAAATTTATGAAGATTGAAGGAAAAATTAATGGTTTAACACAAGCAGAAATTCTTAAAAGAAAGGAAAAAGGTCAAATTAATATTGTTAATGATAAAAATACCAAAACTAATTGGCAAATAATTTCAGAAAATGTATTTACATTATTTAATTTGTTTAATTTTATCATAGCCATAGCATTAACATTAGTAGGAGCTTATTCTAATTTAGCCTTTATGTTAATTATTATAATTAATGTATGTATAGGAATAATTCAAGAGATTCATGCTAAAAATATGGTAGAAAAGTTATCAGTTTTAACAGTATCTAAAGTAGAAGTAATAAGGGATGGAGTTTTAAAAAAAATAAATGTAGATGAATTAGTTTTAGATGATATTATAGTGATTAGTATGGGAAATCAAATACCATCAGATTCTGTTGTTTTAGATGGAAAAGTAGAAGTTAATGAATCTTCACTTACAGGAGAATCAGATACTATAGTTAAAAATTTAGGTGATAAATTATTTTCTGGAAGTTATGTAGTGAGCGGAAAATGTTGTGCTAAGGTTGAAAAAGTAGGAGAAGATAATTTTGCTGCTCAAATAGCATTAAAATCTAAAAAACACAAAAAATTAAAATCAGAACTTTTTGATTCTATGAGAAAGGTAACAAAAGCAACAAGCTTTATAATAATACCTGTAGGAATATTACTATTTATTCAAGCTTACTTTTTTAGAGGTGATTTATTAAAGCAGTCTGTTGTATCAACTTCAGCAGCATTATTAGGAATGCTTCCTAAAGGATTAGTTTTATTAATTAGTATTTCTCTAGCTACAGGAGTGATGAAACTTGCTAAGAAAAAGGTTTTAGTTCAGGATTTATATAGTGTAGAAACCTTATCTCATGTAGATACTTTATGTTTAGATAAAACAGGAACTATAACAGAAGGAAAAATGAAAGTTTCAAATATAGATGTGTTTGATAATAATATAATGCCAATATCTGTTGAAGCTGCATTAAGTGCTTTTGTTAATGAAATGGGAGATAATAATGCCACATTTGAAGCATTAAAAAATTATTTTAAAGGAAAAGAAAGTTTTGAAGTTTTAGATAAAGTAAATTTTTCATCAGAGAGAAAATGGAGTTCAATAACCTTTAAAGATATAGGTTCAATAATTGTTGGGGCTCCTGAGAAACTAATGGAAAAAAGTAATTTTGTAATGCCTAAAGAAAAAATTAAGCTTCAAAGAGATGGAAAAAGAATTCTTCTTTTAGGTTTTTCAAAGGAATATATAAAAAATTCAACATTATCAGAACTTAAAGTTATTGCAACAATAGAGTTATCAGACCCGTTAAGAAAAAATGCAAAAGAAATGTTAGGATTTTTTAAAGATGAAGGGGTAGATGTAAAAATAATTTCAGGAGATAATCCAATAACAGTTTCTAGCATAGCAAAGCAAGCTGGACTTGAGGATTATAATTCATACATTGATTTATCGTCTATAACTTCAGATGATGAAATTCCTAATTTAGTAGATAAGTATAGTATATTTGCAAGAGTATCTCCAGAGCAAAAGTATTTATTAGTTAAGGCATTACAAGAAAAAGGTCATACTGTAGCAATGACAGGAGATGGAGTAAATGATGTTATAGCTTTAAGACAAGCAGATTGTAGCATAACTCTTCCAGAAGCAAGTGATGTTGCAAAGCAAGTTTCTCAAATAGTTCTTTTAAATTCAGATTTTAGTGTTTTAAAAGATGTATTAATGGAAGGAAGAAGAGTTGTAAATAATATTACTAATGTAGCAAAAATATTTTTTATTAAAACTTTATATTCAGTAATGCTATCAATATTAAATATTATAACTTGCACAGCATTTCCATTCATACCAATACAAATTACAGTAATAGACCTTGCTATTGAGGGATATACTTCATTCTTTATTTCCTTTGAACCAAATGGAAAGAGAATAAAGGAATCTTTTTTAAAAAATGTATTAAGAAATGCCTTACCATATTCTTTAGTTATAATATTAAATATAATAATTATATATTTTGTAGCTCCATTATTAAATATTAATATTGATAAAACACATACAATTATGTACTATATTATAGGATTTACAAGTATCTTAGCTGTTATAAGAGTATGTAGACCATTTACTAAAATGAGAATCTTTTTATCATCTACAACAGCAATTGGATTTTTTATAGCAACAATATTATTTAGAAAGCTATTATGCTTAAATATATTAAAAAGTACAGAAATAACTCTATTATGCATATTAGCTATTATAGGAACAATAATAATTTATGTGAAAAATATATTTTACAAAAAATATAACTACTTATAATATTAAAAAAAGAATTGTTGATAAAAAATTATTATCAGCAATTCTTTTTTATTCTATAAATTCTTCATTTGAATTGGTTCTTACTACTTCATAAAAGGCTTGGAGTCTAATAAAATGAGCTATAACACTTAATAAATAAGAATCAGCAATTTGAATATATGCAGATATATGAAAATTATTATTGTTTTTTGCATTTCTTAAAGATTTTTCATTAACTCTATCTATTGAAACAATCCATAAAAGTATATAGCCAATAAAAATAAGTTCTTGTCCAAGAAGTGTGATTTCATCAGGAGATTTTCCAGTATAATTAATTTCTAAAGATTCTAAAATATCAATATCAGCCCCATTAAAAAATTCTAAGTAGCCAAATATTATAAAAATAATTCCTAATTGTTCAGTTTGAGCAAGACTTATATCTAAGTTCTTAATATATTCTTTAAATTCATTTAATGAATCCTTTATTGAATTTTCCATGAAATATCCTTTGAAAGATTTATTAACATTATATGATGAAAATCTAGAATGTTGTAATTCAATATATGAAATATCAAAGGAACTTGGAGAAGGTATAGCTAAAGGGAAAAAGTTAGAAATAAAAGACTCTGATTTAGTAAGAATAAAAGAAAAAGTATTTTTATAGATTTACTAATTAAAACTGATATAATAAATATAAATAGTAAATTTTAGGTGGTGGAGTTATGCATGAGCAAAAAAGAATAGCAGTTTTAATAGATTCAGATAATATATCTCATAACTATGTAAAAATAATATTTGATGAGTTAGAAGAGTATGGAGTTCCAACTTATAAAAGAATATATGGAGATTGGTCAAAGAATAATGGATGGAAGGAAAAATTACTAGAAAATTCAATAAATCCAATACAACAATATAGCTATACAACAGGAAAAAATGCTACAGATTCTATAATGATTATTGATGCTATGGATATATTGTATACAAAGGATATTGATATATTTTGTTTAGTAACAAGTGATAGTGATTTTACAAGACTTGCAATGAGATTAAGAGAAGAAGGGAAGTTTGTTATTGGTATGGGAGAAAGCAAAACTCCAAAGCCTTTTGTAAAGTCATGTGACCAATTTAAGTATTTAGATTTATTACTTCAAGATGATGAAAAAGAAGTAGGAAATATAATAAAAAATAGTAATTCTGAAAAGAGCAATTTAAATGAGGATGAAGATGATGTTACAGATATATCAACAATAAAAGATTTCATTGTAAAGGTAATACATGGAGATACTGAGGCTGGAAAAAGAACAGATTTAGGAACATTAGGAAAGAAACTTAATGAAAAGTTCTCAGAATTTGATGTGAGATATTATGGATATAATAAGCTTTCAACCTTTATTGAAAATATTAGTGGATTAATATTAGAAAAGGAAGGAAACTTATACTATGTAAAAGAAAAAGAAAGAAAAATAGATAGAGATGAAATTGAAAAGTTTATAATTGATGTAGTTGAAAATAATAAAAAGAAAATAAAAAATATAGGATTTATACTTGAAGCAATAAAAGCAAAATATCCAAACTTTAGTTTTAAAGCTGAAGGATATAATCAATTTTCTAAGTTCTTAAATAGTTTTGATAAAATAAGTGTTAATGGCAATAGTATTAAGGTCAACAGCAAACTACCTTAAAGGATAGTGGCTTGAGGTAAAAACTTTAAGTTTCACATATCCTTGAGAGTAGTATTACTATTGTTTAATAGTGATGGTTGAATAGCCTAAACAGTCGGAATGTATCTTTTTTAGGAAAACAGCGAATTGCTACGTTACTGGAGAATATATAGGTACTTCAAGATGTTTCCCAAGTCTTGAATTCTACGAGTAGATTAAGACATAGAAAAGCTAGATGGAATAATAGAGTTAAATCTAAAAAGAAGGGATGGTTAGCTCCATCTTTAAAGCACAAATTAGATACAGATATAACCATAAATGCCAAAATCCTAATTGTAAAAACAAAGATAAGAAAGACCAAATACTAAAGATTCATCATATTAAATATAGAAGTGAAGGTGGCAGTGATAGACCTGAAAACTTAATTACTCTTTGTAGTAAATGTCATACACCAGCTAATCATAAGAAGGGTAAATTTCTTACTTGTTCAATACGAACCTACAATGTCTGTATTAGAATTGGTCAAATTGTTTAAGTAAATATCTACTTATAGGCTTTGAAGACAAAACAATAATATGCAAGAAATTAGTAAGTTCTTTTGGAAGGAGAGAACTTTTTGGTCTGATGGATATTTTTCTTGTAGTATGGGAAATGTTTCTAAAGAAACAATTGAAAAGTATATTTAAAATTAAGGTTAGGGCTTACATCCACTACCCTAAAGGGATAGTAGTTTTACACCTAATTATATAAAGGGTAAAAATTAAAAAGATTGCCCTTTTCTTTTTATTTAAGTAATTTATGAGGAATGATGTTTATGAAGGGGATAAAATGGACAAGAGAAGAAACTTTGATAGCATTTACATTATATTGCAAAATACCATTTGGGAAAATAAATAAAAACAATCCTGAAATTATTGAAGTTGCTAAAATATTGGGAAGAACAGAAAGTGCAGTTGCAATGAAAATGTGTAATATAGCTAGTTACGATCCTATTCAGCAAGAACGAGGAATAAAAGGATTAAAAAATGGTAGTAAGATTGAGCAAGAAGTATGGAAAGAGTTTAATGAGAATAGTAATAAATTGATATTGGAAGCAGAAAAACTTTTATTTAAGTTAAAAAATAAGGAGATAAAAAATGAATCTGAATTAAACTTAGCTTATAATAGTTTTGATGAGATTGAGTATAAAGAAGCCATATTAGGAGGAGAAAGAGAAAGAGTAATTAATGAAAGAATTGGACAAGACTTCTTTAGAAAGGTTGTTTTAAGTTCTTATAATAATTGTTGTTGTATGACAGGTATATCTATTAGTGAATTATTAATTGCAAGTCATATAAAACCATGGAAAGTAAGTAATAATGAAGATGAAAAAACTAATCCAAGAAATGGACTATGTTTAAATGCATTACATGATAAGGCTTTTGATAGAGGATTAATAACCATAGATAAAAACTACAAAATTATTGTATCTTCAAAATTAAAGGAAAAAAAAGTTGATGATATTACAAAATTATGGATTGCTCAAAGTGAAGGAAAAAAAATAATTTTGCCAAATAGATTTATACCAAATAAACATTTTATTGAGTATCATAATGATATGATTTTTAAACCTTAAAGTTAAAATTTTTAATAAATATAAAAAATATATATTATAATTTTCATTATGCAATGTACAGTATATAATTTGTATGTTAGACAAGCTTAAGTATATTTTTTTATAAAGAGGTGAAAAATTATGTTTATAACAAAAGAAAGTGGAAATACTAAAAAGAGATATATAAATATGTTAAAAGCAATGGCATCATTATCAAGATTATCTTCTGAAAGTGCTGTACCATATTTAGGATATAGAGAAGTTGAAAATATATTTTGTAAAGTATTTGAGGCAGAAAATTTATCTAGAAGTGATTGCTCAGCTGATGCATCTAAAAATGGAGTTGGTATAGGAATAAAAACATTTTTAGAAGGCAACGGAAAGAGTTGGCAAAAAGTTGCGGAATTTAACAAGGATGCAAGTTTATTTAAAAGTAAGTCACAAAATGAGATAGTATTAATAATTTCAAAATTAAGAAATGAGAGAATAAATGCCACAAAAAGAATATATGGATTAAATGAGATGATATATCATTGTGTTGTTAGGCAGGAAGGCGAAATAAAAGTATTTGAATGCCCAATGGATTTAATAGATATAGATTCTATAAAAAACATTAAATTTGGAAGAAGTAATACAGTAACTTTTAATGATGATATTAATGAGTATAGTATTAACTTATCAAAAAGTACATTATATAAAAGATTTATAACTAAAAATGTTATTTTAGAAACAAAGGTTGAAATTATAGCAGATCCGTATGAGATAATAATGAATTTATTAACAGGAGGTAATAAGTTGACCTTTGAGCCTATAAATAAAGAAAAACCACATGTATTTTTACCATTATATTCAGAAACTGAAAAGAAGAAAGTGCCAGAAAAAAGTGGCTTAAATCAATGGAATGCAAATGGAAGAAAAAGAAAATACAATGAAGTTTATATACCAATTCCTATATTTATTCGTAAAAATTTTAAAGGATTTTTCCCAAGTAGAGATAAAACATTTGACTTATTACTTCCAGATGGAAAAAGATTAAATGCTAAAATTTGTCAAGATGGAGGGAAAGCATTAATGACTAATCCCAATACAGACTTAGGAGAATGGATATTAAGACAAGTCATGAATTTAAATGAAGGAGAGATTTTAACTTATGCTAGGTTAGAAGAGCTTGGAATAGATTCAGTTGTAATATATAAGGAAGAAAATAATATGTATTCAATTGATTTTACTAAAATTGGTTCTTATGATGAATTTAAAGAAGGAATATAAAAACATTCTTTTAACATATGAAAATATGATATACTAAATATACGAAAAATAGTTCAAAAGAGGTGATAAAGATTGAATTACAGCTATAAAGTTGGAAGTATGTTTGCAGGCATTGGAGGAATTTGTTTAGGTTTTAAAATGGCAGGAGCAGAAATTGTATGGGCAAATGAAATAGATAAATATGCCTGTATTACATATAGAGAAAACTTTGGAGACAAATATCTTATTGAAGGAGATATACATGATATAAGAACAGAAGATATTCCAGATATAGATATATTGACATCTGGTTTTCCATGCCAAGCTTTTTCTATAGCAGGCTATAGAAAGGGTTTTGATGATGAACGCGGAAATCTATTTTTTGAAACCTTAAGAGTTATAAAGGATAAGCGACCAAGAGCATTTATAATAGAAAATGTTAAAAATTTAGTTAATCATGATAATGGAAGAACATTTAATATAATGAAAGATGCTTTAATACAAGAAGGGTATCATATAAAATATAAAGTTCTTAATTCTATGGAATTTGGGAATGTACCTCAAAATAGGGAACGTATATATGTTGTAGGTTTTTTAGATAGAGATGAAAGTCATAGATTTGAATTCCCTGAATCAGTAAAATTGACTAAATCTATTGGAGACATTGTAAATAAAGAAATTAAAGTAGATGAAAAATATTACTATACTTCTTCGTCAAAATATTACAATGATTTAAAAGAAACAATAACTAAAGAAGACACAATATATCAATTAAGGAGAGTTTATATAAGAGAAAATAAAAGTTCAGTATGTCCTACATTAACAGCTAATATGGGAACTGGTGGACATAATGTTCCTTTAATAAAAGATAAATATGGGATTAGAAAATTAACGCCAAGAGAATGTTTATTATTTCAAGGTTTTCCTAAAAATTATAAAATACCACAGAAATTAAGTAATGGTCAGCTATATAAGCAAGCTGGAAATTCTGTTTCTGTTCCAGTGATAAAAAGAATTGCAGAGAATATGATATTAGCAATGAATGAAAATGATCATATTAATTATAAAATTATATAGATAAAAATATAGAAGTTATTATTTTAGCAAGAATGGGACTGTTGCATCAAGAAATATTAATGTAATATATAGTGATTTGATAAACACATATTACAATTTATATTGTTATGAAATTTCTTTGTGCAACAGCCCTTGTTTGTTTTATCATATTAAGTCTCATTTTATTATTAATTGATATTCAGTATATAAGTAATGTTGACTTTTTTTAACTTAAGGTATAAAATATTAAAAAAACTCAAATTTTTCCTAAAAAAACAGTTCGATTTAGCCTATTTTTAAGGCTTTTTTGATAAAAATTTCAATAAAATAGGGGGGAGTAAAGATGATTGGAAAAAAGAATTTTCAGCGTATAGTTGCTGGTGTTATTAGTGCAATGCTATTTTCAAGTGTAAGTGGTGTTAGTGCTTTAGCAGCTAGTAAGAAAAATAATCTTATTAACATTCAGCATAGCTATACAAATAATGGTTACACATTTGAAAAGATTTCACATGCTTCAGAAGGAACTGAAACTGCAGATGGGGTTGTAGATTATCTTGGAAATCACAATATTGAGGCTTACAAAGATGGTGTTAGTGAAACGGGAAAAGGTGATTCAACACAATCTTATAGCTATTGTGCGGCAACTTATGGAGATTGGATTTATGTAGGTACAATGTATGGTGCTTTAAGTGCATATAGTCAAGCTAAGAATGCTCTTGTTGGTGAAGGAGTTTCTGAAGATATTGCTACAGCTGTTGTTGATGCAATGTTTAATGGTAAGTTAAATAAGGGTAGAGAAGAGGATGGCTATTATGCAGGAAGTGTTTTCTTTAAATTTAATGTTGTAACAGGTGAAACTAAAGTTCTTATGTCTCGTGAAATGTTTGAAAAGGGTGAATGTGAAGGTGTTCCAATATTTAGAAGTGCTGTTGAATATAATAATAAGTTATATTTTGTTGGACTTGTTAGTAAAGGTGATGCTTTAACACAATATGGTTCAAAGGCTTTAGATATGGAAATTATGATGCAAACTGGTGTCCCAAGTATTTATGAACTTGACCCAACAACAGATGAATTAGTTAAGGTTTATGAATGTGTTGATTTAGAGGGTTATCGTGCTCTTAATGCTAAAAATGTATTTACTTCAACACGTGCTATAGGTACTTATAAGGATTATTTAATAGCTGGTGGTTTAACAATTGATACAAATAATCCAGATGATAATGGACAAGCTGTTATTTATGCCACAAATGATCCTGGTTCAGGTGATTTTAAAGTTATTGCTGATATGAACGATTTATTTAATTATCCTGCAATTTGGCGTGATGGTTCTTCAGGTGGTGGAGGTATCTACCAAGTTGTTGAGTATAATAATAGTCTTTATGTTTCTATAGTTAGTGGTACATATGACACTATGAATGAGAAAACTCGTCAATTCCGTCCATTTGCTGTTGTTCGTGGTGATTATGATGAAACTAAGGGTACTATTGATGATGCTAATGCATGGACTTGGACACCTATTATTGGAGACAAAGAAAATGACAATGCAAAATATACTTTTGGTATTGACCCAGAACGTACATCTTCAGGGGCTTGTACTTTACAAGTTTATAATGACCATTTATACATTGGCGAATACAATGATGTTAATGGTGGATTAAGAGGTATTTTACAATATAAAGAATTTGCAACTTTAGCAAATAACTTAACTCAATCTATTAATTTATATCGTTTAGATAAAGATGAAAATGTTGAATTAGTTGTTGGTGATCCTACTGAAATGTTTCCAGAAGGTGGCATCTCAGGTTGGGGAAGTGGTTATGAAACTCATATGACACAATACACATGGATGACAACTGTCTATGATGATGTAATGTATTTAAGTACAATGGATGAAACTTCTTTACTACATGTGTTTGCACAACTTGTTAATGGTGAATTACTTGAAATGTCTGAAGAAGAATGGAAGAGTCAAGTTAACTATATTAAAGTTTTAGTTGAATTAATTAAAAATTCATTTAAACAAGATGAAAAAATTTCACTTATGTCAGCAGAAAATGGAATTGAGGAACTTACAGAAGACAATGCTACTGCAATTGTTGAAGATGCCATTGAAAATGTTGATGATGTTTACAGCATAACAGATGAACAAGAAAAAGAAGTTGTTGATGCAATTGTTGATGGTGACATTGATTTTAATAAAGATGTAATTAATAATAAGGATGCTAATGCGTTAGATGAAATAAATAAAACTCTTGACCAATTAACAGCTCTTGTTTCAAGTAATGATATTGAGTCTTTTGCTAAAACTTATGAAAGACTTTTAAATGAGTATGAAAAATATAAAGATGAGTTGCCTGATATTCTTAAGGCTGCATATAAGATGCTTTTAGACTATGTAACACTTGAAAATATGAAAGATTTACTAACTTGCATGAAATATATGAAAGATTCTGTTGCAGGATTTGACTTATATGCAATTAAAGAAGCTAGTGATGGCAGTGTAGATATAACAACTGTTACAAATAATGGTTTTAGTGATCGTTATAATCATGGTCTTCGTATTTTTGCCGCAACTACTGATTATATGGTTATTGGAACAGCTAATCCATTCTATGGAACTCAATTATGGCGTATGTCTGCTACACCAGATGCAACATATGAACATACTCATGTTGCAGGTGAAGCTGTAAAGGAAAATGTTGTTGAAGCAACAGAAACAACAGATGGTCATTATGATTCAGTTGTTTATTGTACAGGTTGTGGTGAAGAGATGAGTCGTACAGAAGTAACAATTCCTGCTACTCCTAAAGATCCAGAAACTCCTGAAAAACCAGATAAGCCAGATAAACCAGAAACTCCTAATAAGCCAGATAAGCCAGAAACTCCTAATAAGCCAGATAAACCAGACAAACCAGAAACTCCAAAGGTTCCTAATAATTCAGGACAAAGTGGTAATAGTGGCAATACTGGAAATAACAACAAGACTTATGGAAATAAAACTTTAGGAAGTGTTTCTAATAAGCCAAAGACAGGAGATACTAACAGTACTTTATTATGGGTTATTATGGGTACTATGGCACTAGGTGTTATGGTAGTAAGTGGTACAATTCTTGTAGTGAAAAAACGTAAAAATAATAAATTATCTTAATTTATAATAAAGAAAGCGTGATACAGTATATTTAACACTGTCACGCTTTTTTTATAACTTTTATTTATCAGCTTCAAAAATTATTTTAGCATCTTTTCTAGCCCTAACAGCAGTTTTAATAACTTTTATAGAGTGATTTAAAAGTTCATAACATTTTTCAAAGTTTTTTTCACTAAATATTTTTTCAAAGTCAATTAATTCATAGGTCATTCTATTTGAATATTTTTGTTCATTATAATTTTCTAAACCTTCTTTAGTTTGTATTTCAATTGAAGGACATTTATTAGATGGGCCATTAACTTTTATATATCCTTTTTCTCCTTGAATAATAGCAAAGCTTGGACTTTCAGCATCTTTAGCACCTATACATTCACATATAAAATTAGGATATTTAAGTATAACAATTCCGGAGGTATCAATTCCATTTAAAGCAATATTAGCAAAGTATTTTACTTCTTCTGGTTTTCCAAAAAGTCCAGTTACAAAATGAAGATTATAAATATTTATATCATATAAAGCACCACCAGAGAATTTAGTAGTAAAAACATTAGCAAATTCACCTTTTAAAAATCTATCATATCTACTTGAATATTGAGAGTAGTTACATTGAACTAATTTTATTTTTCCTATTTTACTAAGACTTTCTTTAACTTTAATGTAGTTAGGAAGATGTATTGTTGTAATTGCTTCAAAAAGGAAAAGCTTTTTTTCTTTTGCAGTTTTTATTAATGTTTCTGCCTCTTCTATTGTTGATGTAAATGGCTTTTCGTTTATAACATTCTTCCCAGATTTTAATGCTTTTAATGTATATTCATAGTGGAGACTATTTGGAAGAGCTATATATATAAATTCTATTTCCTTATCATTTAAAAGAGATTCATAATCAGTATATGTTTTCTTTATGTTAAATTTATTAGCTAAGTTTGAAGCTGTTTCTTGTTTTCTTGAATAAACTGCTACACAATTTACATTTTCTACTTCACTTACAGCATTTAAAAATTCTTCTACAATAGCACCTGTGCCTACTGTTCCTATTTTCATAAAATCAATCCTTTCATATATTAATTACTTACAATTTAAATTATATCATAAAAGTCTGCGAATACGTTTAAATAAAAAGTTAAAGTAATTTATAGAAAGCTATTAATAAATAATGTATTATATAAAAGAAAACTAAAATAAAAATGGAAATTTACATTTTACATAAGGAGAAAAATTTATGAGCACTAAAAAAGTATATAAATGTTGTATTTTTGATTTAGATGGAACTTTAATAAATTCTATAAAAGCTATGACTTATAGTGTCAATCTTACATTAAAAGAAAATAATCTTGGTTCTATTAATGATGAGGAATGTAAAGTCTTTATTGGTGATGGATATAAAAAACTTATAGAACGTGCTTTAATTCATTGTGGAGATAAGGAATTAAAGTATTATGAAGAATCTTTAGTTCTTTATCAAAAGTACTTTAAAGAACATTGTCTTTATGACGTTAAAGCTTATGATGGAATTAAAGATATGCTTTCAGAGTTAAAGAAAAGAAATATAAAAATAGCAGTTTTATCAAACAAGCCTCATGCAAGAACTTTAGATAATGTTAAGGCAATATTTGGAGAAAACTATTTTGATAAAGTATATGGAGAGAGAGAAAATGTAAAAATAAAGCCAAATCCAGAAGGAGCATTACTTATTGCAAAAGAACTTCAAGTATCTCCAGAAGAATGCCTTTATTTTGGTGATACTAATACAGATATGAAGACAGGAATTTCAGCTAAAATGGATACAATAGGAGTTGCTTGGGGTTTTAGAACAATTGAAGAATTAGAAAGTTATAATCCAATGAAGATTATAAAAAGCCCTAAAGAAATTTTAGATATTATATAAATTCAAATTAAAAGGAATATATTAAAAATCCTTCATAGAAGAATAAAACAATATATTCCTTCTTTTTATGTGAAATTATCTTATTTTAATAAGATTTCTAAATCATTTTCTACATCAGTTATTCCTGCTATTTTAAAGTTTTCTACTAAAACTTTTAAAACATTAGGAGATAAAAATGCAGGTAAAGTTGGTCCTAAGTGAATGTTTTTAACACCTAAGTATAATAGTGATAATAACACTATTACAGCCTTTTGTTCATACCAAGCAATATTAAAGGCTAATGGAAGGTCGTTAATATCTTCTAATTCAAATACTTCTTTAAGTTTTAATGCTATTAATGCTAAAGAATAAGAATCATTACATTGTCCAGCATCTAAAACTCTTGGAATTCCATTTATATCACCAAGATTTAATTTGTTATATTTATATTTTGCACATCCTGCTGTTAGTATAATAGTATCTTTAGGAAGTGCCTTTGCAAAATCTGTATAGTAATTTCTTGATTTTGCTCTTCCATCACATCCAGCCATTACTATAAACTTTTTAATAGAACCATTTTTAACCTCTTCAACTATTTTATCAGCTAAAGATAATACTTGAGCATGAGCAAAGCCACCTAGAATTTCACCAGTTTCTATTTCAGTAGGAGCTTTACAGTTTTTAGCCATTTCAATTATTTCAGAGAAATCTTTATGACCATTTTCATCCTTTTCTATATGAGTACATCCTACAAATCCAGCAGTACCAGTAGTAAATAATCTATCTTTATAAGAATCCTTTGGTGGAACTATACAATTTGTTGTCATTAATATTGGTCCATTAAAGCTTTCAAATTCTTCTTTTTGTTTCCACCATGCGTTACCATAATTTCCTACAAGGTGAGAATATTTCTTTAATTCTGGGTAGTAATGTGCAGGAAGCATTTCAGAATGAGTGTATATATCTATTCCCATACCTTCACTTTGAATTAATAACTCTTCTAAATCTTTTAAGTCATGTCCTGAAACTAATATACCAGGTCTTTTTTGAACTCCTATGTTAACTTTTGTTATTTCAGGATTTCCATAACTTTCAGTATTAGCTTTATCTAATAAAGCCATGCCATCTACTCCAAACTTACCAGTTTCTAAAGTTAATGATATTAATTCTTCAAGTGATAAAGAATCATTTAAAGTAGCTGCTAGAGCTTTTTGCAAAAATATATTTACTTCTTCACTATCATATCCAAGTTCATTTGCATGTTTTAAGTAGGCTGACATACCTTTTAATCCATAAGTTATTAATTCTCTTAAACTTCTTACATCCTCATTTTCAGTTGTAAGTATTCCTACTGTATAAGATTTTTTATCAAGTTCTTCTTTAGTTTTACCATTCCAAATAGCAGCATCAGAAAGTTCTTTTTTATTTGTTAATTTAGATAAAAGTTCATCTTTAATTTTTAAAGTTTCTAATACTCTAGTATAAAAAACATCATTATCAAAATTTGCATTTGTTATTGTTGTAAATAAATTTAAAGTTACATAGTTATTTATTTCAAAAGGAATAGTTTTATTTTCTTCTCTTAGTTTTGTTGTTATTTCACTTAATCCTTTAGTTACATATATTAATAAATCTTGCATTCTGGCTAAATCAGGGCTTTTCCCACATACACCGAATTTAGTGCATCCAGTACACCCTGCAGTTTCTTGACATTGATAACAGAACATTAAATTTTCCATTAGTATTCCTCCAATAATTTAAGTTTATGAGCACATTATATAAATAAGTGAATTTAAAATCTGTAACATAGGTTACAAAAATAAATTAAATTTTTATTTATTTATCATAAATATGACATAATTATGTATTAAAATTATAATGTGGATAAATAAGATTTTATTAGTGAAAGTGGGGATAATATGAATAGTAAGGTAGAAGACATAATTGAAAATTTAAAAGAATATGAGGACTTTATTCAGCCCTATAGAAATGTTATGAAAGAAATTGAAGTCATGCTAGAAGCAATGGATTTAGCTTATAAAAGAAGATATGACCATAATCCAATTCATTCAATTCAAAGTAGAATTAAATCTTTAGGAAGTATGTTTGAAAAGTTAAGGAGAAAAAATTTTGAAGAAAGCTTTGAATCAGCACTAGAAAATTTAAAAGACATTGCAGGTTTAAGAGTTATATGCTATTACATAAAAGATGTATATTCAATTATAGATGAACTAAAGAAACAGAATAATTTAATTTTAATAAAAGAAAAAGATTATATAAAAAATCCTAAACCTAATGGGTATAGAAGCTATCATTTAATTATAGGAGTAGAGGTTTATGAAAATGGAGAGAAGCAATATTACCCTGTAGAAATCCAAATTCGTACATTATCAATGGATTTTTGGGCAAGTATTGAGCATCAACTTTGTTATAAGGCATCAGGAGAAAAAAAGAAAGAAATTTTTGCAGAACTTAAAGAATACTCAGAAATACTAAATAATATGGGGAATAGAATGGAAAGATTTTATGAAGATAAATTTGAATAACTTATTTTTGGGGAGGAACAATGATGAAAAATACTATTTTAATTGCAGAGGATGATTTTAAGATTCGTCAAATGGTAACTTTATTTTTAAAAGGAAATAATTTTGAAGTTATACAAGCAGCTGATGGAGAAGAGGCATTAGATTTGTTTTATGAACATAATAAAGATATAGATTTAATTTTACTAGATGTTATGATGCCTAGAATGGATGGCTTTTCAGTATTAAAGACTATACGTAAAGAGTATGTTACACCTATAATTATGCTTACAGCTATGGACCAAGAATATGACCAAATTAAAGGTTTTGAAAATGGGGCAGATGACTATGTAAGTAAGCCATTTTCTCCAACAATTTTACTAGCAAGAATACAATCTGTGTTAAGACGTGCTAATAAAAATAATCAATCAGAAATTATAGCAGGGAATATTGTTATTAATAAAGAAGACAGAACTGTTATTCATAATGGAAAATTATTAAATTTTAAGGAAGAAGAATTTAATTTATTATTATATTTTATAAATAATGCTAAAAAAGTTTTAGAACGTGAAAAAATATTTAATGAAGTATGGAATCAAAAGGCAGAAAATTATTCAGAATTAGTTGATAAAAGTGTAAAATCTATTCGTGAAAAGCTTGAAGAAGATAAAAGTTATATAAAAATAGTTCATGGTGCAGGATATATATTTGAGGTAGAATAATGAAATGAGGTGAAAGGATGAAATCTATAAGAAATAAATTGGCATTATTTGTTACAATTATTATATGTTTTATTGTAACTATACAAGTAATTATAAATTTATTTATTGCTAGTCCTTATTTTGTATCAGAGAAAAAGAAAGCTATTTATTCATTATATGATAAGATAGAAAAAAATTATTCTGATGATTCTGAGGAATTAAATTCAATAATTTCATCTTTTGAAGAAATGAAGGGTCTTCAAGTGGAAATTACTGATGAAAATCATAATCTTATTTATACTTCAGGAAGAAAGTTAGGAGAAGGGTTTAATTTAAGAACACAACCAGAGAGTGTAACCTATTCTAAAAATCCATCAATAATTTCTAGAAAAAGTTTTAGAAATCTTAATATAGAGACTTTAAGTTTATATGGAATTATAGATTCTAATTATGGAGAAAGATATATAATGATTGAAACACCAATTCTTGCTATTGTAGATAGTGTGAGAGTACTTAACCACATAACAATATATGTTGCAATTTTTGCAATAATTATTGGAATTGGAGCTGCTTATATATATGCAATAAGATTTTCAACCCCTATAAAAGAAATAGATAAGGTAGCACAAAATGTTGCAGCACTTGATTTTTCACAAAAAGCAAATGAAAATGCTTCCCATGGTGAAATTGGAAGTCTTGCACATAGTATAAATGTAATGTCAGACAAGTTATCAAGTTTTATTGATGAATTAGTTGAAAAAAATGAATTATTATATCAAGATAATGAATCTCTTATGAAAAGTGAAGAGATGAGAAAAGAGTTTATAGCTAATGTGTCTCATGAATTAAAAAGTCCTTTAGCTTTATTAACAGGATATGCTGAAATGCTAAAAAGTGATGTGTCAGGTTTAGATAAAAATATGTGTCTTGATATAATTATTGAAGAAGCAGGAAAAATGAATGAAATGATAAAGAGTATGTTAAACACTTCAAACATTGAGTATGGTCTTAATAAAAAGAGAATGGATGAAATTGATTTTTCTAAATTTATAGATGACATAGTTGAAAAAACTTCAGTATTATTTACAAAGAATAAGCTTACTGTAGAAAAAGATATTGAAAAAGGATGTATTGTAAGAGGAGATGTTTTTTATTTAGAGCAAGCTGTTAAAAATTATCTTCAAAATGCAATTTCACATACTACAAAAGATGGGAATATCAAAATTAAACTTAGTAATATAGATAATAAAATAAGATTTTCAGTTTATAATGATGGAAAAGAAATTGAAGAGCAAAAAATGAATAAAATATGGGACAGTTTTTATAAAACTGATGAAGCTAGAACAAGAAATGAAGGAAATAATATAGGTCTTGGCCTTTACATTGTAAAAACAATTATATCAGCACATAAAGGGGAGGTTGGAGTAAGAAATATTGATAAAGGGGTAGAATTTTGGTTTACATTAGATAGCTATAATTCTTAAAATATAATATTACATAGTAAAAAGCGCTTGTTGGGGAAACAAGCGCTTTGCTTTTAATCTTTAATCATTTTAGGGGGGATGATTAAAATTAAAAAATGGGGATAAAAATAATATTAACTTTATGATTTTATTATATTAAAGATATGTGTCAGTTTTGTGGCAACCGGTTACTTTTTTAAAAAAAATTTAATTTAGTAGGTTCTTTGGGTAAATTAATTGATATAATAAAATAAAAAAAACTTTAATGGAGAGTGATAAGGATGTTTACTAAAGATGAACTTTTAGTAATTGAAGATGCTTTAAAAATTGCAGATGCAGAGTATATAAGACTTATTGATGAAAATAAAAACAATAAAAACAAAATGGTGGCATACAACAGAAAGCAAAAAAAGTTATGGTTAGTTCAAAATAAATTAAAAAAACTTATTAATGAAAACCAAGATAAATAAAGAATAATTTTAAGTATTAGGTTCCTTATTTTATAAAGCAGTAAGCTAAATAAGATAAGGAACCTTTTAATTTTATTTTATTTTTAATACATCATCTAAATTTTCAAAAACTGATTTATCATAATCACAATGAACAGATACTTTTAATACATCATAAAGTTTTTCAAGTTGTTTTATAACTTGGTCTAAAGCAGAGTTATTTTCTACTAATAAAAACATTTTACTAGTACTTCCATCACCAGTTTGAGAACATAATATACCTTCTAAGTTAAAGGCTCTTCTTGCAAAAAGTCCAGTAATATGGCTCATTACACCAGGATGGTTTCTAACAAGTAATTCTATAAGAAAAAAATCTGTATTAATCATTATATACTACACCACCTATCATTTCTGTATTTGACCCTCCTGGAGCAACCATTGGTAAAACTTTTTCCATAGCTGGAACTGGTATGTTAATTACATATGGGCCAGGAGTTTTTAAGATTTCTTCTAATTTATCTAAAGGATTTTCCTCTTCAGCTAAATTACAACTTCCTATTCCAAATCCTTGTGCTATTAATTTAAAATCAGGATTTGATATAAAGCGTGATGCTATATAGTGTTTATTATAAAATAATTCTTGTTGTTGACGAACAAGTCCAAGATGATTATTATTTAAAATTATTACTTTAACATTTAATCCAAAGTCTGCAAGAGTTGCAAGTTCTTGAATATTCATAAGTATTGAACCATCACCACTAAAGCATAATATTTCTTTATCTTTATTAGCTAAAGCTGCTCCAATTGCAACAGGCAATCCAAATCCCATTGTACCTAAACCACCAGAAGTTAAAAAAGTTTTTGGTTTATTTATTGGATACCTTTGAGCTGTCCACATTTGATGTTCTCCAACATCAGTAGCAACTATAGTATCTTCTGAAACCTTTGATGCAATAAAAGGTATAATGTTTGCTGGATGGATAGGATTATTATAGGCTGGTAGAGGATATTTAATTTTATATTCTCTAACCTTATCTAGCCATTTACTTCTAAGTCTTTTTTCTATATATGGCAAAATATCTACTAAAAAATCTTTTACATTAGCAACCATTGATATGTTACTAGATTTAATTTTGTTTATTTCAGATGCATCAATATCTACATGGATGATTTTTGCATTAGGACAAAAATCATTTACATTTCCTGTAGCTCTATCATCAAATCTTACACCTAGGGCTATTATTAAATCTGCCTCATTAATTAAATAATTTGTATAAGGAGCACCATGCATACCAAGCATACCAAGGCTTAATTCATCATCATGAGGAAAAGCTCCAATTCCCATAAGACTTAAAGTAACAGGAATATTACTCTTTTTAGCAAAATTATATAAATCATCATTTGATTTAGAGCTAGTTATACCACCACCAGCAAATATTATAGGCTTTTTAGCTTTATTTATTACATCTGCAATATTTTTTAGAGCAGATACTTTTAATTCTGCTTTTCCTTTTTTGTGCATAGACTCAGCAAAAGAAGGAAAATCTTCAATTTCAATTATTTTTGTTTGAACATCCTTAGGAATATCAATAAGTACAGGACCTGGTCTACCTTCTTGAGCTATTCTAAAAGCCTCTGGAATTATTGTAAATAAATCCTCAGTATGTCTTACAAGAAAATTATGCTTTGTTATAGGAATTGTTAGACCATAAGCATCAACTTCTTGGAAGGCATCAGTACCTATAGCAGAAAGAGGTACTTGCCCAGTTATTGCTACTAAAGGAATTGAGTCAAGTTTTGCATCAGCAATAGCTGTAAGTAAATTTGTTGCACCTGGACCAGAGGTTGCCATACAAACTCCTACTTTATCTGTAGTTCTAGATATTCCTTGAGCTATAAAGGCAGCTCCTTGCTCATGTCTAGCTAGAATATGAGTAATTTTACTATAATATAAAGCATCATATATTGGTAAATTAAATCCTCCAGGGATTCCAGCAATATATTCTACTCCTTGATTTTCAAGTAATTTAACAACGATTTCAGCACCATTATATTTCATATTGTCACTCCCTTAAAAATAATATAAAAAAAATCTTCATCCTAAAACCATAGGACGAAGAAAAAATCATCGCGGTACCACCTAAATTTGTATTAAAAAATACACACTCATTATAATACGGGTAAAAATTACCAATATTATTACCCTTTTAACGGTAGGTACTCCGTTTAATTCTACTTTCAAAAATGATTTCTATTAAAAGCTCCTAGGCTACATTCTATCTATTTATCATGGAAATTTACACCTTGCATTTCCTCTCTTTGTTTCAAAAATAGATATACTCCTCCCAATCAAGGCTTTTTATTATTCTTCTGTGATACAATTATATTATTAAATGGATTGATTTGTCAACTTGAATTTTTAGAAAATTCTTAAAAGTATAAGAAATTTTAAGAAAATATACATTGTGATATTATAAATTAAGGAATTTATAATAATAGGAGATTAAGAAAATGGACAAAACAAAGTTTTATACAAACAGAAAAAAAATAGTGCTTTTAGCAACTATATGTTGTATTTTATGGGGCAGTGCTTTTCCTGCTGTAAAGGTTGGTTACTCTTTATTTAATATAGCAGGAGATGATATTGCAACAAAACTTATTTTTGCAGGAATAAGATTTGCTATGGCTGGATTTTTTGTACTTATAAGCCAAGCTGCCTTAGGAAAAGATTTATTATCTTTTTCAAAAAATGACACAAAGGAACTTATACTTCTTGGAATTATACAAACAACAATGCAGTACATATTTTTTTACATAGGACTTGCATATACAACAGGAGTAAGAGGCTCCATAATAAATGGAACAGGAACGTTTTTTAGTATAATATTAGCTCACTTTATATATAAAAATGACAGAATAGATTTTAATAAAGTTATTGGATGTATTATTGGATTCTTAGGAGTTGTTATAGTTAATTTAGATGGAAGTAATTTATTAGGAACTTCCTTTAAGTTTAAGGGAGAAGGTTTTATAATGCTATCTGCTCTTATGCTTTCTATATCTTCAATTTATAGTAAGAAGGTTACAAGAAATAAAGATGCTTCAATTGTTACAGGATACCAACTTTTTATAGGAGGAACTATATTAATTGTTTTAGGTTTAATTTTTGGAGGGCATTTAACAGGATTTACAATAAAATCATCACTTCTTTTAGTATACATGGCATTAATATCTTCAGCAGCCTTTGCTATATGGACACAACTTTTAAAATATAATAAGGTAAGTACAATATGTGTATTTAATTTCCTTATTCCTGTGTTTGGAAGTGTTTTATCTGCAATTGTGCTTGGAGATGATATATTTAATGTGAAAATTTTAATTGCCTTAATATTTGTATCTATAGGAATATTTTTAGTTTATAAAGAAAAAAGAAAATGCTAAAAATTTTATTATAAGGAGCTATAAAATTAACAATAATATTTGTTAGTTTTATAGCTTTTTAGATAGTTTGTTATTGTAATAAAAAATCAATTATATTTATATTTTTTATGCCATTAAAATCTTTAATTGGAGTTTTGTCCATTGTAAGAATAACTTTTTCATAGTGATCTGGAATATGATCAAAAGGGTTTAATTCTCTTTTTTTAGTGTTTTCATCTAATATACTTGCACTTACTTGGTAATATATTTTTTCATCATAATTTTGAGCAACAAAATCTACTTCAAGATTATCTATTTTCCCAACTGCTACATCATAACCTCTTCTTAATAGTTCTATATATATTAAATTCTCAAGCATATGACCATAATCCCCATCTTTAAAGCTTAATAATTCATTTCTGATTCCAGTATCAACAATATAATATTTCTCTAAAGTTTTTAGATACATTTTTCCTTTAATATCAAATCTATTAGCTTTATATATTATAAATGCATTTTCAAGCATTTTTAAATAATTATCAATTGTTTCAGTAGAAGTTTTACGTCCAGCACTATTTAAATAATTGCTAATATTTCTTGAGGATATAGGGCTACCTACATTTTGAGCTATATAGCGAATTAAATTTTCTAGTAATGTAATATCTCTTATAGCATTACGTTTAGAAACATCCTTAATTATAACAGTATTAAATATCCCAGAAAGTATATTTCGTATTGCGGATTTATCATGAACATAGGAAACTATAGGAAGTCCACCATATAACAAATAATCATTAAAATGTTCTTCTAAATTTTCTTTTGTATTATAATTATTAAACTCTAAATATTCTTTAAAAGATAATGGAAGCATTTTTATTTCAACATAACGTCCTGATAAAAGTGTAGATATTTCAGATGATAATAAATAAGCATTTGAACCAGTAATGTATATGTCACAATTAAGGGTAATAAGAAAAGAATTAATAGCTTTTTCCCAATTACTTATTTGTTGAATTTCATCTAGGATAATATATTTTTTATCATTATCTAAAATTTTTTCTTTAATGTATTTATTTAAATCTTTATAATCTTTAATTTCATCATATAGTAAATCTTCAAAATTCATGTGTATAATATTTTCTTTTTTTATACCATTATTTAATAAGTATTCCTCAAACAAATCTAAAAGAGTAGATTTTCCACAACGCCTTATTCCAGTAATAACTTTAATTAATGGCTTATCTTTAAAGTTTACTAATTTATTTAAATAAATATCTCTTGATTTCATTATATACACCTCAAAAATTATTTATATACTAATAATATATCCATTAAATTTAAAAATATCAACTTATTTTAAAATTATAATCTATAAAAATATTAAAAAAGCATTAAAAATAAGTTATAACTGAAAAAATATATAAATAATTAAATAAAACAATTTATAATAGAAAAAAATTATTTTATAAGAGTTTTTCATAGTATAAACTTAATTTAAAAGGGGAAGTATATTCTTAAAAATGAATAAAACTTTATTCTTTACATAGCTTAGTGTAAAATGTATAGTAAAATAAAAAACAACTGAGGTTTTAAGATGAATAAAGATATTAAATGGCTATTTATAGATAAAAAATCAAAATTTTATGATGAGACTATAGAACTTGTATATGAGGAACTTTTTAAGGATTATAATTATTCAAAGGAAACTATATTAGCAGAAAAACAAAATAATGGCATACATGTAATAGCTGTTTATAATTCAAAGGTAGTTGGTCATGCTAGATTATTTGTTGAAAATAATATAGGAATGATATCTCAGGTTGCAGTTGCAAAAGGTTATAGAAATTTAAAAATAGGTTCTGAAGTTATAAATATATTAGTAAAGGAAGCTGAAAAATTAAAAACAGAAGCTGTGGAATTAAATTCTAGAGAAGACGCTATTGGCTTTTATGAAAAGCTTGGATTTATTAGAAATGGGAATTTAAAAAAATCTCCTAAAACAGGACTTCTTTTATTAAATATGAAAAAATATTTAGGTAAATAATATGAAAGGGGCAAGATATGGATTTAAATTGGAGCTTAAGTGAAATTTATAAATCTTTTAAAGATGAAGAATTTATAAATGATATTTTAAAATTGGATAAATGTATAGAAGATATAAAAAACTTTGGTACAACTTTTTTTGAAAGAAGAGATTCTAATATAAAAAAGATTGAAGAATATATAAAAAAGCGTTCTAAGTTTGAAAAATTATCTAATAAACTTGAGATTTTTATAAACTTAAGTTTAAGTGTAAATACTAAAGATAAAGAAGCATTAAAATACTCTGATATATTAGAAAAAAAGCTTACAGAGGTTGTTGAAACTTTTGCAAAGATTGAAAAATGGATTAGTTCTTTAGAAAATTTATCTTATATTATAAATCAATCAAGTATTCTTAAAGAACATGAATTTTTCTTATTTGAAATAGTTGAAAAGGGAAGATATATATTAAGTGAAAAAGAAGAAAATATTATATCTAATATGAAAAATACAGGCTCTAGTGCATGGGCTAAACTTAAAGATAATTTAGTTTCAAATTTAATGGTAGATATTAATGGGAAAGAAGAACCTCTTACAGTAGTATTAAATATGGCTTATGACAAAGATGAAAAGGTAAGAAAAAGTGCCTATGAAGCTGAGATAAAATCTTATAAAAAGGTTGAAGAGGGAGTAGCTGCGGCTTTAAATGGAATAAAGGGTGAAGTTATAACAATTTCTAATATAAGAGGTTATAAATCTCCTCTTCAAATGACTCTTTTAGATTCTAGAATGGATGAAGAATCTTTAAATGCAATGCTTTCTGCTATGAAGGAAAGTTTACCTGTGTTTAGAAAATATTTAAGAAGAAAAGGGGAACTTTTAGGACATAAAAATGGTCTTCCTTTTTATGATTTATATGCTCCTATAGTTGATTGTGAAATGAAGTTTTCTTATGAAGAAGCAGGAGATTTTGTTGAAAAAAACTTTAGAAGTTTTAGTGAAAGTTTAGGAAATTATGCAAGAAAAGCTATTAACAATAGATGGATAGATGTTATGCCTAAGGAAGGAAAAGTAGGTGGAGCATTTTGTGAAAATATTCATTCAATAGGTGAAAGTAGATTTTTATTAAACTTTGGAGGAAGTTTTAGTGATGTAGTTACTATGGCTCATGAATTAGGTCATGGTTTCCATGGGGAATGTTTAAAAAATGAAAAAATATTAAACTTTGATTATCCAATGCCCATAGCAGAAACTGCTTCAACTTTTTGTGAAACAATAATAAAAACTGCTGCAATAAAAAATGCTAATAAAAAAGAAGCCTTAGCAATATTAGAAACAGAAATATGTGATGATACTCAAGTTATAGTTGATATATATTCAAGATTTCTATTTGAAAAGAATTTATTTGAAAAGAGAAAAGAATGTGCATTATCAGTAGAAGAAATAAAAAATCTTATGCTTGCTGCTCAAAAAGAAGCCTATGGTGATGGATTAGACCAAAACTTTTTACATCCATATATGTGGCTTTGGAAACCTCATTATTATGATGCAGATTATAATTTTTATAATTACCCATATGCTTTTGGATTATTATTTTCAAAAGGATTATATGCAGAATACTTAAAAAGAGGAGATTCCTTTATAAAAGACTATGAAAAGCTTCTTTCTATAACAGGAAAAAATAAATTAGAAGATGTAGCAAAAGTTATGGGAATAAATATTCATAATATAGAATTTTGGAGAAGCTCATTAAAGCTTATAGAAGAAAATATAGAAAAGTTTATAGAAATAAGTAAAAGCTAAATAAATACTAAAAAGGGTACTATCATTAGAAATTAATATGATAGTACTTTTTATATAATATAGTGACATAATAGTTTTATATTATAACTAAATTCTGCAAGAAAATAAAAAAACAATTATGTATAATGTAATCAATGAAAATGTTTAGAAAGTGTAAATTTTTCATTACAATGTTTTAAATATTATGTTGTAATAAAGCTATATGAAGTATAATTTTAATTAAGGTGGGATTAAAAAATGAATGAAATTTATAAATATGGAAGAAGTTTTTGGAGAACAATTGAAGAGGGGAATGAGCTTTCTTGGATGATAGGTAATGGAATAGGAGGATATGCAAATCATACAGTATCTGGTGGTGGTGCTATGTGTTTTCATGGATATTTAATTGCTTCTTTAAATCCTCCAGTTAATAGACAGCTTATATTTACAAGAACTCAAGAAATTATAGAAGTTCAAGGAAGAGAATATGATTTAACATCTCAGCAGTATATAGGTGTATCAAAAGATGGACAAAAGTATTTAGAAAAGTTTACTTTTGATTCTGTTCCAGAGTATACATACAGAGTTGAGGATATATATTTAAAGAAAACTATTGCTGTTGAATATGGTCATAACACTGCTGTTGTTTGTTATGAAATAGAAAATGGAAGTGAAGCTTGTAAGTTAAGAGTTGTACCATTATTTAATTATAGAGGATATGCAGATGTTAGTGAAAAGGCAGAATTAAACTTTAAAACAATAATAAATGATAAAAAGTTAAGTTTAGTTCCAGAAAAAAATAAGGATATAACTATAGATTTTTATACATCTGATGGTACTTATTATGATAGAAATTTAATCCCTACAAGTATGGCAACACCAAATTACTTAATTGAAGAAAATCATTTCTATATGATAGACCATAGAACTGGATTTTTAGGAGTTGACAATCATTATACACCATATGAAGTGCAACTTGAATTAGAGCCATATGAAAAGAAAAAGTTCTATGTTAAATGTACAATAGAAGGTCTTAATGACAAATCAGGATTTGAAATAGTAAGAGAATATAAAGAAAGAGCAGAAGGTTTGGTAAGAAAAGCTAATCTTAATGATTCTCTTGCAGATAATCTAGTAAAGGCTGCAGACCATTTTATAGTTAACAGAGAAAGTACAGGATTAAAAACAGTTCTTGCAGGTTTTCCTTGGTTTACAGATTGGGGCAGAGATACAATGATAGCCTTTGAAGGACTAACTTTAGTTACTAAAAGATTTGATGATGCAAGAGAAATATTAGAATCTTTTGCTAAATATATTAAAAATGGATTAGTACCTAATGTATTTCCAGATGAAAATACAGAACCTATGTATAATACTGTTGATGCTTCTTTATGGTACTTCCAAGCTACTTATAAGTATTTAAAATATACAGGTGAAAAAGAAGACTATGAATTTGTTAAGGAAAAAATATATCCTAAGTTAAAGGAAATATTTAAGGCATATTCAACAAAAACAGATTTTTCAATAGGAATGGATAAAGATGGATTAGTATTTGCAGGAGATGGATTAGACCAAGTAACATGGATGGATGTAAGAGTTGGTGATTTAGTTGTTACACCAAGACATGGAAAGCCAGTAGAAATAAATGCCCTTTGGTATAATGCATTAAAGATAATGGAAGAGTTATCTAAGTATTATGGAGAAAAATATGAAGTTTATAAAAATCTTTCTGTAAAGGTAAAAGAATCTTTTGAGAAAAAATTCTGGAATGAAGAAACTCAATGTCTTTATGATGTGGTAGATGAAAATGATGATAAAATAAGACCAAATCAAATATGGGCTGTTTCATTACCTTTTGCTGTTTTAGATGAAGAAAAGGAAAAGAAAATTGTAAATACTGTTTATAAGCATTTATATTCAACTTATGGACTTCGTTCTCTTTCATTTATGGATAAGGATTTTAAAAAGCAATATATAGGAAAGCTTATAGATAGAGATAAAGCTTATCATATGGGAACTACATGGGGATTTTTAATAGGTGGATTTATTACTGCATATTGTAAAGTAAATAATCATTCTAAAGAAGCAATATTAAGAGCTAAGGAAATGTGTGATGTATTCCAAGACACAATGAGAGATGGTTGTATTAATGGAATTGCAGAAATATTTGATGGGGAAACTCCAATAACAGGAAGAGGATGTTATACTCAAGCTTGGAGTGTTGCAGAAGTTTTAAGAGCTTATGCTAATGATGTTATGTCTTATTTAGAAAAGTAAGGAGCTGATTTTATTGAAAAAAAATTGGGACTTAATACTTGGAGCATTATTAATAATATATATTATTTTTCTTAGTGCATTAAGTGGAACTAAATTTGCTTTTAGTGAAGGAATTATATTAATAGCAGTTTTACTTATAATTTATCATTTTATTAAAGATAAATTAAATAAGAAAAAAAGTCTTTTTAAAGTATTAAAGATAATAGTTTCTTTAGGATTAATATTTATTGTTATTCTTGAAGGATTTATAATAACATTCCCAAAGAAAAATACTAATAATTCAGAGTATATATTAGTTCTTGGAGCTGGACTAAAAAATAAAACTGAGCCAAGTTTAGTATTAACAGGAAGGTTAAATGCAGCATTAAAAAACATTAATGATTATGGAAATACTTCTTATATAGTTGTTTCTGGCGGACAAGGAAATGATGAAAAAATATCAGAGGCAGAAGCTATGAAAAACTATTTAGTTAATCATGGAGTAGAAGAAAGCAGAATAATCATGGAAAATAAATCTACAAATACTAATGAGAATTTTAAGTTTTCAAAAGAAAAAATAGAAGAACATAGCAAAAAAAGTATTAATGAAGTAAATGTAAAAATAATAACTACAGATTTTCATTCTCTTAGAAGTAGTATTCTTGCTAAAAATGCAGGGTATGAAAATATAACCATTTATTCAAGTAGAACAAAGTGGTATATGGCACCTGTTTTATATCTTAGAGAAGCTTTTGCTCTTGTAAAAAGTATAATTTTTGATAGATAGAGGTGGAATATGTTAAAAAATGATTATATGAAAGAAGTAGAAAATAGCTTAAGAATCTTAAAAATGGAAGTGGACAAAAATTTAAAGGATGGAAATATAGAAAAATGCAAAGAGTTAATTAATAAACAATTTAGAGCATTAATTGGTCTTGATATAGAAACAATAGACACTCTTTCCTTTGAAACTGTTAAAGAACTTTTAAGCAAAGATAATCAATATAATGCAGAAAAATACATTGCTCTTGGAGAACTTTTAAAGCTTGAAGGATTAGTAAGTGAAAAAGAAGGGGATATTTCAAAAAAGCTTTTCTATTATGAAAAAATTGTGGATTCATTTTTTGAAGGATATGAAGAGGATGAAGCAATAGATAAAAAGTATATAAATGAAAGCAAAAAAGAAATAGAAGAACTTATGGAATATGAAATTCCAATAAGAATACAGAAAAAAATATTTAAGCTTTATGAACTTTTAGGAAGTTTTGATAAAGCAGAGGATTTATTATTTCAGATGATTGAAGATACTAATAAAGATAAAGAAATAATAGAAGAAGGAAAGGCATTTTATAATAGACTTAAAGAACTTTCAAAGGATTTATTAGAAGAAGGAAATTTTTCTTTTGAAGAAGTAGAAGATAGTTATAAGGAACTTTGTAGATTATAAATTAAAAAAGGCTTGTATCAATTATAAATTGGTACAAGTCTTTTTTGTAGTTAATTATTATGCTTTTTTAATATCTTTAACAATTATATTTTCAACTGTTTCATGTAAAGAAGCTAATTCTTCTTTTGAAAGTTTAGAAGTTTCAATTGGAGCATGGATAATTACTTCCACATTAGAAGATTTAATTTTTCCTCCTCCATTAGCTTCTAAAAGATTATAACTTCCATTTATGGTAACTGGGATTATTGGCACTTTAGACTTTGTTGCAAGTTTAAAGCTTCCAGCTTTAAATTCATGAGTAGGGCCCCCTTTGCTTCTAGTTCCTTCTGGAAAAATAACCATTGAATGACCACTTTTTAAGATGTTAATACCTTCAACAATAGCTTCAGCAGATTTTCTTATATTATCTCTATCCATAAATACACATCTTATATCTTTCATCCATGTGCTTATAAAAGGCCAAGTTTCTAATTCTTTTTTTGCAATAAATCCTTTAGGAACATCAATTAAGCTTAATAAAAGTGGAATATCAAAGTTACTTTGGTGATTTGCTATAAAAAGTACAGTTTGTTCTTTGGTAATAGCTAAATTTTCTTCACCTTTTAAGGTAATCTTTGCACCAGCAAGTTTCATTATAAATTTTGCCCATTTCATAGATACTTTATGAGCATAAATTTCTGCTTCCTTATATGCCCTTTTTTTCCTTAGAATTTTAACTTTTAATTCAAAAATACAAGCAATAATTAAACTTAAAATTATGCCTGGATAAAATAAAATCGTTCTAAACATACAAAAACCTTCCTAAAAATAAATATTATTAAGATTAGTATATCATAAAAAATATATATTATAGAATTATGTTATAATAAATTATATAATAGCAAAATATTACATGGAGGATTTTATGGATTCAAGAAAAGTAAAAGTTGTAGTGGATAGTACAGCCTATATTCCTAAAGAAATGTTAAATGAAAATGATATATCAGTGGTATCTTTAAATGTATTATTAGATGGAAAAAGTTATAGAGAAGTAGATTTAGAAAATGAATTTTTTTATAAAAAGATGGATGAGTCAAATGAAATACCAAAATCATCTCAACCAAGTATTGAAGAAATGAAAAATGTTTTTCTAAATATTGCAAAGGATGGCTATGACATAGTTGGAATTTTTATATCTTCAAAAATGAGTGGTACATATTCAACAGCACATTTGGTACGTGATATGGTATTAGAAGAATGTCCTAATACTAAGATAGAATTAATTGATTCTAAAAGTAATTGTATGCAAATGGGATTTTCAGCAGTTCAAGCTGCAAGGATTGCTAAAAAAGGAGAAAGCATTGAAAAGGTTGTGGAAGAAGCAAAAAAAGTTATTAACTCAAGTAGATTTTTATTTGTTCCTGAAACATTAAAATATTTAAAAAAAGGTGGAAGAATAGGTAGTGCATCTGCACTGCTTGGAACTATTCTTCAAATAAAACCTATACTAACAGTAGAAAATGGAGAAACTTCTGTTTATGATAAGGTAAGAACCAAAAAGAAAGCTGTAGAAGTCATATTAAAAAAAGTTCTTGATGATATGACAGAAAGAGGTTTAGGAGAAGTTATTGTACATCATATAAATTGTGAAGAAGAAGGATTAAATCTTGCTAGAAGGCTTGAAAAAGAGTTAAAAATACCAGTTAAAATACAATCAATTGGAGCTATAATAGGGCTTCATGTAGGTCCAGGGTCAATAGGAGTTGCTTATTATACAAAGAAGTAAGAAAAACATAACTTAAAATTATGAAAATCTTAAGAAATAGGGGCTATTATATTAAATATGGAATAAAATATGAAAGTGGTGCTTATAATGGAATGTGAAAATATCAAAGATAAACCTTCATATAAAAATGCAAAAGAGAGAATTTATGGACTTACAGAAGAGGAAGTAGAGGAAAGAGTAAAAAAGGGAGAAGTAAATACCATACCAAATGCCCCTTCAAGAACATTACCTCAAATTTTAAGAGCAAACTTTTTTAATTTGTTTAATGGATTAAATATAGTGTTAGCATTAATATGTATTATAGCTGGTTCTCCTAAAAATGCTATATTTGCAGGAGTAATTATAGTTAATAGTATAATTGGTGTAATTCAAGAATTAAATGCTAAAAAAACTTTAGAAAAATTATCAGTTCTAAGTATGGCTCATACTAATGTTCTTAGAGGAGGAAAAATAAAAGATATATTAGTTGAAGAATTAGTAAAAGATGATGTAGTGTATTTAACGGCAGGATGTCAAGTGTTAGCAGATTGTGCTCTTATTGAGGGAGACGAACTTGAAGTTGATGAATCAATGCTTACAGGTGAAGCAGACCCTGTTAATAAAAATAATGATGATGAAATATTATCTGGAAGCTTTATAGTAGCAGGGGAAGGCTATGCAAGGGTAAAAAAAGTAGGAATAAATACATATTCATCTCAATTAGCAAATGAAGCAAAAAAATTTAAGATAATAAATTCAGAATTACAAAATTCAATAAATAAAATAATGAAAATTTTAGTGTGGCTTATACTTCCATTAGGCATAGGACTAACAATAACTCAAATACTTTCAAATACAGGTAATTGGCAAGATGGAGTAATTGGTGTAGTTTCAGGAATAATAGGAATGATACCAGAAGGATTAGTTTTATTAACAAGTGCAACATTTATAGTGTCTATAGTAAAATTAGCCCAATATGATACTTTAGTTCAACAACTTTCAGCAACAGAAATTTTAGCTAGAGTAGATGTTTTGTGTGTGGATAAAACAGGTACAATTACAGAAGGAAAATTAAAATTGTCAGAGATAAAGCTTTTAGGTGATTATAATAAAGAAAAAGTAGATGAAATTTTAGCTTCAATAGCTAATAATCTTCCAAGTAAAAATCCAACACAACAGGCAATTTTAGATGTATATTCAAAAGACCCAGGGTTAGTAGTAAAAGAAAAAATACCATTTTCATCAAGAAGAAAATGGGGAGGAATTGTTCTTAAAGACTTAGGTTCTTGGGCAATGGGGGCTCCAGAAATATTACTTGGGGATAAATATAGTGAAATAGCTAATGAGGTTGAAGAATATGCTAAACAAGGAATGAGAGTTCTTTTATTAGTTAAGGTAAATCAAGAAACATTAAAATTTGGAATAAAAACTCCAGTTGAAACAATAGCATTAATTCTTATAGAGGATATTATTAAAGAAGAGGCACCAAGCGTTATACAGTTTTTTAATGATGAGGATGTAAATTTAAAAGTTATATCTGGAGATAATCCAGTAACAGTAGCTGCAGTTGCTAAAAGGGCTGGAATAAAAAATTCAGAAAAATATGTAGATGCAAGAACCTTACCAACAAAAATAAAGGAGTTGTCAGAGGTTATAGATAATTATACTGTCTTTGGGAGAGTAACACCTCATCAAAAAAAGGATATAGTAAAGGCTTTAAGAAAAAATGGTCATACAGTTGCAATGACAGGAGATGGAGTAAATGATGTTTTAGCCTTAAAAGAATCAGATTGTGGAATAGCAATGGCAAATGGTTCAGAGGCAACAAAGGCTGTAGCTCAATTAGTATTATTAAATTCAGATTTTGGTTCATTACCAAAAGTAGTTGCAGAAGGAAGAAAACAAATACACAATTTAGAAACAGTAGCAGAATTATTTTTATCAAAAACAATATTTTTTGTATGCTTAGCTTTAATGATATCAATAATAAGACTTCCATATCCACTTCTTCCAATACAATCATCCTTAGTAGGAAGTTGTGCTATAGGAATACCTGCATTGTTTTTAGCACTTTTGCCAGCTAAACAAAGAGTAGAAAAAGGATTTTTAAAGCGAATATTAATTAGTAGTATCCCAAATGGAATAATAATGATGTCACTTGTATTATTAGGATATATAATAACCTATATATCTGGGGCAAGTGTAGAATATTCAAGGTCAGTTGCTTTATTAACATTTATGGGAATAAGCCTTATTATCTTAGTTAGAGTATCTGCACCACTTACTAAATTTAAATTCACATTGGTATGTACAATGATATCATTTTGTGCAGCTTGTTATGTAATTCCAATAGGAAGAAATCTTTTTTCGCTAGTAAAAATAAGTTTTAAACATTGGATGCTAGTATTAACTTTAATATTAATTGCTGGTATTTTAATATTTGCTAGAGGATTAATTACAAAAAAATATTATAATAATAAAAAAGAAAAGCTAAAGAAATAAAATAGGGTTCCTTAAATATATTTAATGTATTTAAGGAACCTATTAATTTTCATTTAAAAGAAGAAAGTTTTCTTTATGTTGACAATAAATGAGAGTTATAATAAAATCAATAATGTAATTTAAATATATGCCTTCATAGTTCAATGGATAGAACAGCCCCCTCCTAAGGGGCAGATACAGGTTCGATCCCTGTTGGGGGTACCATATATTAAAAAAGAATGGCTTTATCACTAGGATAGAGCCTTTAATTATATTCAAAATAGGTACTAAATTAAAAATATATATAAACAATTAAATACTATTTAAGGGGTCTGTTGCATGAAGAAATATTAATACAATATATAGTGTTATAAAATTTCTTTGTGAAACAGCCCTTTTACTTTATTAATTTATATTTTAAAAAAGTTTTGCAAATTTTGTTATAGAAAGTTTTATTTAATAAATAATAAATTACCACAATGATATGTAAAGCTTTTGAGATAATGGAATATAGAAATTACAACGATTACATGATATTATTTAATCATAGAAAAACTTAAAAATTTTCACATACAAATTTAAAATTTAAATAAAAGGAGGAGAGAAAAATGTAATATTTATGTAAGCAAAAATGTATAAAAAGATTAATTGTGTATTAAAAATGAAATTTAGGAGGAATTTAAAATGAAAATAGTAGCAGTAACAGCATGCCCAACAGGAATAGCTCATACTTATATGGCACAGGAGGCAATTGAAAAAGAATGTAAAAAGAGAGGATATGAAGTTCAAGTAGAAACTCAAGGAAGTATGGGAATTGAAAATGAACTTGAACAAGAAGATGTTGATGGAGCTGATGTAGTAATATTAGCTGTAGCAATTGGTATTGATGGGGAAGACAGATTTGAAGAAAAGATGGATGAAGGAAAGGTACTTCAAGTAGAGCCAGGAGAAGTAATAAAAGATCCAGCAAGTATTATTGACCAAGCAGAAAAATTATAAAAAGATTGGAGAGATGAAAAATGAGTAAGGATAACAAGATATGGAAAGACATACAAAAAGCCTTTAATACAGGGGTTTCTTATATGCTACCAGCAGTAGTTATTGGAGGTATTTTTCTAGCAATTGCTTTATCAACAGGTAATGCTGGAGAATCTGGAATGGAAATTACTTCACCTTTTATGAAAAACTTAAATGACTTAGGGTCAGCTGGTTTTGCAATGATGATTCCAATACTATCTGGATATATTGCATATTCACTTGCAGGTAAACCTGGAATTGCACCAGGAATGATTTTAGGATATGTTGCAAATAATCCTATTGGAGAATCTCAAGTAAAAACAGGATTCTTAGGAGCTATGATTTTAGGAGTAGCAACAGGATATGTAGTTAGATGGTGTAAGAAATGGAAAGTTCCAGCTACTTTAAAATCAATAATGCCTATATTGATTGTACCTATTTTTACAACTTTTGTTTTAGGAATTATTTATATCTATGTTATTTCAGTACCTATTGGTTTAGCAATGGATTGGTTAGTAAAAGTTTTAGGAACATTACAAGGTGGAAGTGCTATTATTCTTGGATTAATAATTGGTGCTATGACTGCTGTTGATATGGGTGGTCCTATAAATAAAACTGCTACTGCATTTACTTTAGCATTAATGGCAGAAGGAATTTATGCACCAAATGGAGCACATAGAATAGCTTGTGCAATACCACCTTTAGCTCTTGCAATATCAACATTTATTGATAGAAAGAAATATACTTCAGAAGATAAAGATTTAGGTATTTCAGCATTCTTTATGGGATTAATAGGAATAACAGAAGGTGCAATTCCATTTGCAATAAAAGATATGAAGAGAGTTTTACCAGCTTTAATAGTAGGAAGTGCAGTTGGTGGAGCTATAGGAATGATGAATAATGTTGAAGCATTAGTACCACATGGAGGATTAATCATTTTACCAGTTGTAAACGGTAAACTATGGTATACTATAGCAATTGTTGTAGGGTCTCTTGTATCAGCAGCAATATTACATTTTACAAAACCTAATTTAGAAGTTAAGGAAGAAAAAGTTGAAAAATAATTAGTTACCACAATAATGTGTAATAGATTTAAGATATTAATAATTTACCGCAATAATAGGTAAATATTTAAAATATTGGAATATAGAATTTAAAATATATAAGTGATATTATTTAGCCATAGAAGAAATTAAAAAATAATATTAAAGGGAGGAGGATAAAATGGTAGATATAATAAATAAAAATCTAATGAAACTTAATCTTAAAAGTAATACTAAAGAAGAGATAATTAAAGAACTAGCGAGTTTAATAGATAAAGAAAATAGGTTAAACGATTACGAAAAATATGTTCAAGAAGTATTGCATAGAGAAAGCCTTACTACAACAGGTATTGGGTTTGGAATAGCAATACCACATGGAAAAAGTGATGCAGTTAAAATACCAACTGTAGCACTTGGAAAAGTTAGTGAAGGAGTAGAATGGGAATCATTAGATGGTGAGCCGGTAAAGATAATTTTTTTACTAGCAGTTCCAGAAGAAGCAGCATCAAATCAACACTTAAAGATTCTAGCAGCTTTATCTAGAAAGCTAATGAATGAAGAATTTATACATGAATTATTTAATAGTACTGATAAAGATAGATTATTAGAACTGTTAATGAATGTATTTAAAGAAATTGAAATGTAGAATTTAAAGAATAAAAAGTAAGTATTTTAATAAATGTTAGGAGGATATTATATTATGAGTAAATTAAGTTTATCAGAAGTAGTAAAAAAATCATTACAATTAGAAGGAAGCGAAAAGGCATCAATGCTAGGAATTGGACCTATGTCTAAAACATTAATAAAAGCATCAATGCTTCTTGCAAAAGAAAAGGATTTCCCATTAATGTTTATAGCTAGTAGAAACCAAGTTGATTCAAAAGAATTAGGTGGAGGATATGTTTGTAACTGGGACCAAAAAGGTTTTGCATCAGCAATTAAAGAGGTAGCAAATGAAGTTGAATTTGATGGATTATATTACTTATGTCGTGATCATGGTGGACCATGGCAAAGAGATAATGAAAGAAATGCTCACTTACCAGAAGAAGAAGCAATGGAATTAGGAAAGCAATCATATCTTGAAGATTTATTAAATGGATTTGACCTTTTACACATAGATCCAACTAAAGATCCATATGTTGTTGGAAAAGCTATAGAAATGGATGTAGTTTTAAGAAGAACAATAGAATTAATAGAATATGTTGAAAAAGAAAGAAAAGAAAGAAATCTTCCTTCTATTAGTTATGAAGTGGGAACAGAAGAAACAAATGGTGGATTAACATCACAAGAATCATATGAAGAGTTTATTCAAAAGTTAACAGAACAATTAAAAGAAAAGGATTTACCACTTCCTTGCTTTATAGTTGGACAAACTGGTACTTTAACTAGATTAACTGAAAATGTAGGACACTTTGATGCTATTACATCTAAAAAGCTTGCAGCTAGTGCTAAAAAATATGGTGTAGGATTAAAAGAACACAATGGAGATTATTTAGATGATGCAATTTTACTAGAACATCCAGCACTTGGAATAACAGCAATGAATGTTGCACCAGAGTTTGGAACAGTAGAAACTCAAGCTTATTTAAAACTAGTTGAAGTTGAAAATGAATTATATAAAGATGGTTTAATATCAGCAAAATCAAATTTAGGTAATGTAATTAAAGAAGAAGCAGTAAAGAGTGGAAGATGGAAGAAATGGATGGTTGATGGTAAGGATAAATTAAGCTTTGAAGAAATTTTAAAAGATGAAAAACTTACTTATCTTATAACTGAAATAAGTGGACACTATACTTTCAATAATGATTCAGTAAAGGCAGAAATAAAGAACTTATTTGATAACTTAAGCCAAGTTGGAATAGATGGCGAAAAATATGTTGTTGATAAGATTAAAGATTCAATTGATAAGTATGTAAAATGCTTTAACCTAGAAGGATTTACTTCAAAAGTTTCATAGTTTCAAAAAAGAAGTGATTAATATGGAAATTATTGATTATCATGTTCATTCTGATAATTCCTTTGATGGAACCGCTAACATTTATGATATTTGCAAAAGTGCTATTAAAAAAGGAATATCTGAGATTTGTTTTACAGAGCATTTTAGTGTAGACCCTACTGATGTTAGTTATAATGTTTTAGATTATAATAGGTATCATAAAGAAATAGAAGAATGTAAAGAGGCTTTTAAAAACAAGCTGGTAATAAAAGAAGGACTAGAAATAGGAGAACCTTATATTCCAAAGTTAAAAAATGAGCTTAATAAGCAAGTAAAAGAAATGAATTTAGATTTTATTATTGGGTCTGTTCATAATATAAATACTTTAAAGCTAAGGACTTATATAAAAGGTAAGAATAAGAAAGAAATATATGAAGATTACTTTAAAGAAATATATAAATTAGCAGAAGATTCGGATATTGATGTTGTTGGTCATTTAGACTTAATGAAAAGATATGCTTATGATGATTTTGGAAATTATAATTTCAATGAGTATAAAGATATTTTAAGTATAATATTAAAAAAAGTTATAGAAAGAAATATTGGAATTGAAATAAACACTTCAGGATTTAGAAATAGTGTTAAGGAAAGTTATCCATCTATAGAGGTTTTAAGATTATATAAAGAACTTGGTGGTGAGATAATTACTATAGGTTCTGATTCACATAATACTGAAGATGTTTCTAAGGGGTATCTTTTAGCAATTGATATGTTAAAAAATTTAAAATTTGAGAATATTTTTAAATTTGAAAAGCGAAATCCTATTGGCATAAAAATTAAATAATAAGCAAATATAGTTTGATAGGGCAAGTAATTATTTAAAATAACTTGCCTTATTAACTAGCATTGATATTAATAAGGAGAGAAGGGTGCAGATAAAATGAATACAATAAAACTAAAAGAAGTGGCAAAGAATGTAAGAATAGATGTTATTGAAGCTTTAGCAGCTGCAAAATCAGGACATCCAGGTGGTTCATTATCAGTAACAGATATATTAACAGTATTATATTTTGACAAAATGAATATTGATCCTAAAAATCCTAAAATGGAAGATAGAGATAGATTAGTATTATCAAAGGGACATGTAGCTCCAGCACTTTATTCTGTATTAGCTGAAAGAGGTTATTTTCCAAAAGAGAATTTAGTTAAATTAAGAAAATTTGGTAGTATGCTACAAGGACATCCAGATATGAAATCAACACCAGGTATTGATATGTCAACTGGTTCTTTAGGACAAGGATTATCTGCAGCAAATGGTATGGCTTTAGCAGCTAAACTTGATAAAAAAGATTATAAAGTATATGTAATTCTTGGTGATGGAGAAGTTCAAGAAGGTCAAATTTGGGAAGCGGCAATGAGTGCAGCACACTATAAATTAGATAATGTAATAGCAATATTAGATTTTAATGGATTGCAAATAGATGGTTCAAATGAAGAAGTTATGAATATAAATCCAATTGGTGAAAAATTTTCAGCCTTTGGATGGAATGTAATTAGAATAGATGGGCATAATTTAGAATCTATAGGTAATGCTGTAGATGAGGCAAAAACAGTTAAAGGAAAACCAACAATAATAATTGCAAAGACCATAAAAGGTAAAGGAGTATCATTTATGGAGAATAATGTGTCATGGCATGGAACAGCTCCAAATGAAGAACAAAGAAAAATGGCTATAGAAGAATTAGAAAGGGGAGAAGCATAATGGGAATAGCAACTAGAGAAGCTTATGGACAAACTTTGGTGGAGTTAATTGAAAATAAAAATGTAGTGGTTTTAGATGCAGATTTAGCACAAGCCACAAAAACAGTAGCATTTAAAAAGGCTTGTCCTGAAAGATTTTTTGATATGGGTATATCAGAACAAGATATGATATCAACTTCAGCCGGATTAGCAGCTAGTGGCAAAATTCCATTTGCTAGTTCATTTGCTATATTTGCAGCAGGAAGAGCTTTTGAACAAATAAGAAATTCAGTATGTTATCCAAAGTTAAATGTAAAAATTGCTGCAACTCATGCAGGAATAACTGTTGGAGAAGATGGAGGAACTCATCAATCAGTTGAAGATATAGCATTAATGAGAAGTATACCTAATATAGTTGTATTAAATCCAGCAGATGATGTTGAAGCAAAAGCTATAATACATGCAGCAGCAGAATATTATGGACCAGTATATATAAGACTTGGAAGGGCCGCAACTCCAACAATTCATAATGAAAATTTTGATTTTAAAATTGGCAAAGGTGAAGTATTAGTTGAAGGAAAAGATGTGGCTATAATTGCAACAGGAATAATGGTAGCTAAGGCTTTAGAAGCAGCAAAAAGATTAAAAAGTGAAGGGATAAATGCAACAGTTGTAAATATTTCAACTATAAAGCCAATAGATAAGGAACTTATTGTTAAAGTTGCAAAAGAAACAGGTAAAGTGGTAACAGTAGAAGAACATAGTGTAATTGGTGGATTAGGTTCAGCAGTTAGTGAAGTGTTATCTCAAGAATTTCCTGTGAAAATGAAATTTATTGGAATAAATGATATGTTTGGTCAATCAGGAACTCCAAATGAATTATTAGAGTATTATGGTTTAACTGAAGAGAACATATTTGAAACTACTAAGAATTTTTGTAAAGAATAATAAAAAAGATAGAACACTATAAAAAACATTAGGAGGTATTTAAATGTTGGTAGATTACAATAAATTACAAAATGGTTCAGATATAAGAGGTGTAGCTATTGAAGGAGCTGGAAAGAAAGTTAATCTAACTCCTAATGTTACAAAATTTATAGCTTATGGATTTGTAAAATTACTAGAGAAAAAAATAAACAAAAAAAGTGAAAATCTAAAAATTGCTGTTGGAATGGATTCAAGAATTTCAGGGCCATCATTAAAGATTGCTGTAATTGAAGGGTTAAGCAATTTAGGATGTGAAGTATATGATTGTTCAATGGCAACAACTCCAGCAATGTTTATGACAACAGTTTTAGATGAGTATAATTGTGATGGTTCTATTATGATTACAGCTAGTCATCTTCCTTATTATTATAATGGATTGAAATTCTTTACAAAAGAAGGTGGATGTGAAAAAGATGATATAAAGGAAATACTTTTAGAAGCATGTAAGAGTGAAGATAAGGAAAAGATTTTTGAAAATAAGGGTAATGTTTTAAAGGTTGACCTTATAAGTGTATATTCAAAAGTATTAGTTGATATGATTAGAAAAGGTGCTAATTCGGAAAAAAATTATGACAAGCCATTGTTAGGATTTAAAATTGCTGTTGATGCAGGAAATGGAGCTGGTGGTTTTTTTGCACATAAAGTGTTAGAGGTTTTAGGTGCAGATGTTAGTTCTAGCCAGTTTACTGAGCCAGATGGAACATTTCCAAATCATATTCCAAATCCAGAGAATAAAGAAGCTATGGATTCTATAAGAAGTACTGTATTAGCTAATAATGCTGATATAGGTATAATATTTGATACTGATGTGGATAGAGCAGCTATTGTAGATTCAAATGGAATGGAAATAAATAAAAATGCACTTATAGCTTTAATTTCTTCTATTATTTTAGAGGAACATCCAAAATCAGTTATAGTAACTGACTCTGTTACTTCAACAGGTTTAGGTGAATTTATTTCAAAATTAGGTGGAGTTCACCATAGATTTAAAAGAGGATATAGAAATGTTATAAATGAAGCAATAAGATTAAATAAGGAAGGTAAAGAGTGTTATTTAGCAATTGAAACATCAGGTCATGCAGCTTTAAAAGAAAATTATTTTTTAGATGATGGAGCTTACCTAATAGCTAAAATTTTAATAAAAATAGCTAAATTAAATGCAGATGGAAAAAAAGTAGAATGTTTAATTAAAGAATTAAAATCCCCATGTGAAAGTTCAGATATTAGACTTGAAATAAGAGAAGAAAATTTTAGAGATTATGGGTTAAAAATTGTAGATGATTTAGAAGAGTATGTGAAAAATGTAAGCGGATTTAGTATTGTAAAAGAAAATTATGAAGGCATTAGAGTAAATTGTGACAAAAATAATGGAGATGGATGGTTTTTACTAAGATTATCATTACATGAACCTGTTTTAGCTTTAAATATAGAATCAGATATAAAGGGTGGTACTCAAATTATAATAGATAAATTAATGGACTTTTTAAATAGATATGAAAAATTAAGTAAAGACAGTCTTAGAAAAGTTGAAGTTGCTTAGTGTATAGAATAGATTATATAAAAAACAGATAGTTAAAGCAAAAAGAACTATCTGTTTTTTTATTTAGTTATTTAAATCAAGAAATATAGATACAATTTCTTCTGTGCTATTTGAGTCCTTAATTTTCTTAACCATATCTTTATTATCTAATAAAGAATAAAAATTTTTAAAGAATACTTTTGTTGTGGATATATCTTTAAATTTTAAAGCAAGGATAAGGATTAAATCTATATTTTCTTCATTCCAAATAATAGGATTATTTAATTTAATTATACATATTTTTGGTGATAAAACTAATTCTTCATGAGCATGAGGAATAGTTATGCCATTACCAATTATTGTAGAATCCTTTTCTTCTCTATCTAAAATATCTTTATAAAATCCTGGCTTAACTATTTTACCATCCTTCTCCATTATTAAAGCATATTTTTTTATTGTATCAAGATAGGATAGCTTTCCATCATCTATAAAACAATAATCAGCCGATATAATATTATTAATGTTTAAATTATTATTTTGAATTTCTTCTACAATATGGTTATTTTTAATTTTACTTTTACTTAAAAATTCTCTTATATGTTCAATATCAGTTTCATTTATAAAAGTACTTACACATACAACTTTAGGTATCTTTTTAGATAATGCAATAGTACTAATTATTATATCGTTTTCTTCAATGATTTCATCTGTTAAATATTTTATAGGAATTACTCCATTTATTTCTAATTCAGGAAGTTGTTTTCCTAATCTATTAGCTACCATTTGAGAAGTTCCAATACCACTAGAACATACTACAATAGCTTTTGTTTTATTATTAAGTCTATCTATTGCAGCTGCAATGTGAAGAGCAATATAACCAACTTCATCTTCATTTATAGAAATATTAAATTTCTTTTCAAATATGCTATTACATGACCAAGTGGCTCCAAACACACTTAAATATTCTTCTTTTATTCTTTGAAGTAGAGGATTTCTAAGTTCTAAATTATTTTTAAGCCTTATTATAGTTGGTCTTAAGTGAATAACAAGGCCTGTTAATAATATTTTATCTTCAGATAAATCAACTCTAAGAATATCAGATACAAGAGATATTATTTCTTTTGCTAATTCAACATATATATCATTTTGAGAATTGATTATAGAATTATAATCATCAAGGGAAATATCATGTTGAATTTTTGAACCTAACATATGAAGACATATATAAGCAATTTCTTTTTCTGGAATTTCAAGATTTAAAGCCTTGCTTAATTCTTCTACAACCCATTTTGCAATATCATATTCTTTATTATTTTTAATATCTTCAAAATTATCCTCTTCCATATAAATATTTTTATCAAATTTTATTCTTTCAATAGCTATAGCAATATGAACTATTAAATTTACAAAGGCTTGGTCAGTAAAATAATATCCTAATTTTTCTTCGGATTTTTGAATTATACCTTGAATTGAATAAAAATCTAATTTAGGAAAAAACATTTTTATTTTGTTATAATTTATATAATCTATTCTATAATCAAGCTTGTCTATTTCTGCATCATCAATATTATTATTTTCATCATTTATTTCATGAAATAAGCTCATCATAGCATCTCTAAATACGTTTTCATCACCCTCAATCCATAATCCTTGATTTTGTTTTCTAATAAGATTTAAGTTGTGATTTTTTAACCATTTTTCTACATATGACAAATCTGATAATATAGTATTTTTACTACAATATAAATCATCAGCAAAAAGTTGAATAGTGTATGTATATCTATTTTTAAAAAGAGTTTTTAAAATATATTTTTGTCTGTATGTAGATGAATATATGTTATCTAAAACAATATTTAATTTTTCTTTTAATAATATTCTTTGTTCTTTATCAATGTTTAAATATATACCAATGCTAGGCTTTTTTACAAGTTCAATATTTAAGTCATGAAAATCCATTTCCAATTCTTGAAGATAGTTACGTATAGTTTTTGGACTAACATTTAATTTAGATGAAATAGTTGATACAGTAATGGGCTCATAGTTTTCAATAAGCATAAGCATTATTTGTTTCTTTTTATTTTCTTTAGCATTCATAACTTTTTACCCCCACAAAGAATTATATATATTATTATGATATCATAATAATATAAGTAAATCCTATATAGCATTAGTTCACAGATTACCACATTAATATGGAAAAAGCAAATTTTTCAAAAGTAAAATTGTAAAATCAGTTATAATGTTGTAGATAATTATATATTTTTGTATAATAAAATAATAAATATAAAATATTAATTGGAAAGGAAGTTTAATTTATGAATATAGTGGCAGTAACGGCATGCTTAACTGGAATTGCACATACATATCTAGCAGCAGAATCTTTAGAAAGACATGCAAAAGCAAAGGGTATTAAAATAAAAGTTGAAACACAAGGTGCAATAGGAATAGAAAACAAAATAACATTAGAGGATATAAAAAAGGCAGATGCAGTTATTTTAACTAATAATATTGAGATAGAAGATGTTGAAAGATTTGAGGAAAAATATATTTTAAAAGTATCAGTAAAAGATTTGGTAAGAAATCCAGATGAAGTATTACAAAAGGTTCAAAATTATGTTAATGGTATATCTTCTTAAAAGATGAAAATAAAAAAGGAAGGGAATAATATGACAATAAAAGAAGTAAGTGAAAAATATGATATATCTCCAGATACTCTTCGTTATTATGAACGTATAGGGTTAATTCCAAAGGTGCCACGAAACAAAAGTGGAATTAGAGATTATGATAAAGAATCTTGTGGTTGGATTGAGTTAATGAAATGTATGAGAAAAGCAGGAGTTCAAATAGAAGCATTAATAGAATATGTTAGTTTATTTAAAGAAGGAGATAGCACTATTAATGCAAGAAAAGAACTTCTTATTGAACAACGTAATAAATTAATTGAAAAAATGGAAGATATGCAAGATTCTTTAGATAGGTTAAATTATAAAATTAACCGTTATGAACAGGGTCTTATGGTAACTGAAAAAAAGCTAAAGGCTATTGAAGAAGAACGTAATAAATAAAAATTTTTAAAATTATTTTATTAATATAACAAAATAATAAAATAAATGTGATATAATGTTAAATAAAAATATTTTAAAAAATTTAGGAGTGTGATTACATTTGGATTCCAGTTATACGGGGCAGGTAATAATTTTAGTTATCTTGCTGTTAATGTCAGGCTTTTTCTCTATGTCAGAAACAGCATTAATGTCATTAAGTAAAATTAGAATAAGAAATATGGTAGATGAAGGTGTTAAAGGAGCTAAACTTGTTGAGAAATTAACAGAAACTCCAAATAAGCTTTTAGGTGCAATACTAATAGGTAATAATATAGTAAATATAGGTGCATCTTCAATAGCAACATCATTAGCAGTTAAAATTTTTAACGGAAGTGATTCAGCAGTAGCAATATCAACAGGTGTTATGACTGTTTTAGTACTTATTTTTGGTGAAATAACTCCAAAAACTGTAGCTAAACAAAAATCAGAGGCAGTTTCATTAAAGGTTGCAAAACCAGTGCAATTTTTTGTTGGAGTATTTAAACCATTCGTTTTCTTATTTACTGCTATTTCATCTTTATTTATAAGATTATTAGGAGCAGATCCAAATGAAGCAGAGCCATTTATAACTGAAGAAGAGTTAAAGACAATGGTTGGAGTAAGTGAAGAAGAGGGAGTTCTTGAAGATGTTGAAAAAGAAATGATTTTCAATGTTTTTGACTTTGGAGACCAACAAGTAAAAGACGTTATGGTTCAAAGAGTTGATATGACAACAATAAGTGTTGAAGATAAATATAATGAAATTTTAGAAGTAATAAAAAGAGACCAATTTTCAAGAATACCAGTATATGAAGAAACTATTGATAATATAGTTGGTGTTTTAAATGTAAAAGATCTAATATTAGCAAATGAAAATAAAGAACATTTTAAACTTAAAGATTATATGAGAGATCCTTTTTATACATTTGAATTTAAAAAAGTTACTGAAGTATTTAATGAAATGAAGAAAAATAGAATTCATATGGCAGTTGTACTAGATGAATATGGTGGAACTGTAGGAATTGTTACTTTAGAGGACCTTGTAGAAGAAATTGTTGGTGAAATTGAAGATGAATATGATGAACATGATGATAAAGTAAAAGTTGTTAAAGAAGATGAATATATAGTTGATGGAAGTGCTAAACTTGATGAAATAAGTGACCTTATAGGAGTTAATATGGAATCTGAAGAATTGGATTCTGTTGGAGGTCTTATAATTGAAGAACTAGGAAGAATGCCAGAAGAAAATGAAGAAATAACTATAGGAAAAATAAAATTCAAAGTAGAAGAAGTTGAAAAAAATCGTATTAAAAAGGTTAGAATTTACACTTAAAAAAGGGTAGCATAAAGCTACCCTTTAAAATTACTTTTTTATTAGGAGAAAATTTTATGAGTTTTATGTATGAAGCAATAAAAGAAGGGCTAAAAGCATATGAAGAAGGAGAAATTCCTATTGGAGCAGTTATAGTTAAAGATGGAGTTATTATTGGAAGAGGACATAATCGTAAAGAAATAGAAAAAAATCCAACAAGACATGCAGAAATAATAGCTATAGAGGAAGCTTGCAAAACTATTGGAGATTGGAGATTATTAGGATGTGAAATGTATGTTACATTAGAACCATGCCCAATGTGTACTGGAGCAATTATTCAAAGTAGAATATCTAAACTTATTATAGGAACTTTTAATAAAGATATGGGAGCTTGTGGTTCAGTAGTTAATTTAATTGATAATAGAAATCTTAATTCTTTTGTTGAAGTAGTTTGGTCATATGATGAGAGATGTGGAAATTTATTAATGGATTTTTTTTATGCAAAACGGAATGAAAAATTTAGAAGGGAGTGTTAAATGGAAAATATTATTTAATGCTCCCTTCTAAATCAAGAAATTGATTTTAGCTAGTTGTTTCTCGAATAAATAGATTAGTGTCAATAGTTATATGTTGCGTTTTCAATAATTGTCCTCTTTTTTTTAAGTTTATTTGTCTTAACATTAATTTTATTGATTCATTTGCAATCTTAGTTACATCTTGCCCTACGGTTGTAATTGGAATTATTGCTTCAGTAGATATTGGAGAATTATCAAATCCTATTATTTCATATTCATCAGGAATATCTTTTTTATTTCTTATAAGAATATTTAATAGTATATTAGCATGAGTGTCATTACTAACAAATATACCTTTCTTTATTTTAGGATAATCCTTATCTATTTGTTTATATATATTATATATATCATCATAAGAAGATTTAAAAGAACTTCCCTTATCTGATAAATAAAGTTTATATTTTACATGTCTATTTTCACATGCATCTTTAAATGCCTCAATACGTTTATATGAAGGCATATCTTTACTTACATCATTATTAATGTGTATAAGAATATCACAATTATTATCAATTAATAAATTAGTAGCTTTTAAAGCACCTGAATAATTATCACTATTAATACTAGAAATATATTTGTCTTCACGTTCTATACCTACAATTGGTATATCTAAAGAGCTTAAGATTTTAGAATCAATAGAATTACTTAATAATATTAAACCTTCAATTTTATATGATAATAGCTCTTTAATATAATTCATTTCTTCATTTGGATTTGAATTTCCTAAAAATACTAGAAATTTATAATTATATTTTGGATATGTATTAATAATATGATTCAATAAATTAGAATAATAGTGTAGATATAAATTAGGAATAATTATTCCAATTATTTCAGTCCTTCCGTTTGCAAGACTTCTTGCTACTTTATTTTCTTTATAATCTAAGTCAATTAATGCCTTTTCAATTTTTTCAATTGATTCCTTTTTTAAGGTTTCAGGAGCATTGAAATATCTAGAAATAGTTGTTTTGGAAAAATTCGTATATTTTGAAATATCACTAAATGTAACTTTTTTTATAACAATCGCCTCCTTATATATAATATTATATCAAAAAAAGTCTTTTTTATATAGTTTTTATATTGACATGAAAACTATATCATGGTAATATAAAGACAAAGTAACCGGTTACTTTACCGGTTACTAAAACGGATTTGTTAAAATATGAGAAAGAAAGGTGGTAAGTGTAAAGTGAAAAGGATATGTTTGTTACTTTTAGTGTTATTGTGTTTTAATTTTTCAGGATGCTCTATACTAGGAAATGATAAAAAGGGTTATTCCAGAAAAGATGGTTATGATGAGGGAGAAGAAGTTGTTACAATGTGGGTACATGTAATACAAGATACACCAGAAGGAGAAGCTTATGCACAATCAGTAAAAGAGTTTAATGAAAAATTTGATGGAAAGTATTATTTAGATGTTGAATTTGTTCCAAGAAATGAAAGTGGAGGGGGGTATAGTGATAAAGTAAATGCCTCAGTAATATCAGGTGGATTACCAGATATTATTACAGTAGATGGGCCTAATGTTTCATCCTATGCAGCAAATAATATTATTCAACCATTGGCTGAAATAACACAAGATGAATTAGATGAATATCTTCCATCAATGATTGAGCAGGGTACAGTTAATGGAAAGCTATATTCACTAGGAGTAATGGAATCTAGTGTGGGATTTTATTACAACAAAGATATAATAAAAGAACTTGGAATTGAGATTCCTCCAATGGATGATCCTTGGACATGGAGTGAGTTATTAGAAGTGTGTAGAAAAGCAAAAAATTATTTTGATAATGGTTATGTAATCGATATGCCATTTCCAACAGGAGAAACAACAATTTATTTTTATGCACCATTTATATGGTCAAATGGTGGCGATTTTGTAAGTGAAGATGGATTAAAGGTAAATGGAATATTCAATTCCAAAAAAAATGAAGAACCATTAAATTATTTTAAAACTTTAATTGATAAAGGTTATGTTTCTAAAGTTGATATTGAAGATTTGTTTGAATCAGGAAGAGCAGCATTTTTATTTGATGGAGCTTGGACAGTAAATAGGGTCACTGAAAATTTCCCTGATATTAATCTTGGTATAGCACCATATCCAGTAGGGGAAAGTTGGAATGGAGAAAGATATACTCCAACAGGAGGTTGGGCTTTTTCTGTAACATCAGCTTGCAAAAATGTTGAAGCAGCAACAGAGGCTGTAAAGTATATGAGTGGAGTAAAAAGTGGAATTACAATGTATGAAAAAACAGGAAATTTACCTTCAACTTATGGAGCTTATGAACAAATACCAGTATTCCAAGAGGAGGGATTATTTAAGCAATTATATGAACAATTAGAAACTTATGGTCATCCAAGACCAAAATCACCTGTTTATCCTCAAATAAGTACATCATTTCAACAAGCGGTGGAAGGCGTTTTATTAAATGATGAAACACCAAAAGATTCTTTATATAAAACCATGAGAAGAATAGAGGATAGGTTGCTTAGATATCAAAATTAAAAAGGAGATGAGAGAATGAATAAGAAAGCTGAAAAGATAATGGGAACGGCTTTTTTTGGACCAGCACTAGTTTTATTAACTTTATTTTTATTTATTCCTATCATATTAACTTTAGTATTTAGTTTTACAGATTTTTTCACATTAGATCCTCAGGCGACTAAATTTGTAGGACTTGAAAATTATACTAGATTATTTAAAGATGAATTATTTGGGAAAGCGTTTTTAAACACAATAAAATTTGCAATAATAGTAGTTCCATTACAAATGGGGGGAGCATTATTATTAGCAATGGGAATAAATAAAGTTACTCATTGTAAGAAATATTTTAAAGTAGCATTTTTTATACCAGTAGTTATGTCATTAGCAGTTGTATCAACCTTATGGATGCAGTTATATAATCCAGATGGATTAATAAATACAATATTAAATAATTTAGGTATTGCGTCACAGCCTTTTATACATTCAAAAGAGCAGGCCTTACAGTCAATTTCTATAATGAGTATATGGCAAGGAATGGGTTATCAAATGATTATTTTCTTAGGAGCATTACAAGCTATTTCTCCAAGTCTTTATGAAGCAGCAGAAATAGATTCAGCAAGTTCATGGAAAACGTTTGTAAATGTAACTTTACCAGAGCTTAAACCAATAACTGTTTATGTATTACTTACTATAACAATAGGAGCATTTAAGTTAGTAGTTCAGCCAATGGTTATGACTGGAGGAGGTCCAGCATTTTCAACATATTCAATGGTCTATTATATTTATGAGACTGGAACTGTAAATTGGGATATGGGATATGCATCAGCTATGTCAATAATATTTGCAATTTTAGTTATTGCATTAGCTGGTATTCAAAATTGGCTAACAAATAGGAAGGAGGATTAGTAATATGGTTTCTAAAAAAGGTAAAAAATTCAATATGATTTTAACTGTATTTCTTTTAGTATTATCATTATTTTTCTTGTTCCCTATTGTTTGGATGGTTATGAATTCTTTTAAATCAGAAGCCGCAATAGCACAAGATATGAATAGTATGGCAGCATTTTTCCCACCATTAACTACTCATAATTTCTTTAAAAATTATATAGATATTATAACTAATAGTAGTTTAATTAAATATATGTTTAATACTTTATTTTATGCAGCAATTTTAATAATTTTAAGTATTATTGTTAATGGATTAGCAGGATATGCTTTAGCAAAAATAAAATTTCCATTTAGGGATATGTGGGTATTCATTATTCTTCTTTTAATGATTGTGCCTATGGAAACTATAATAACAATACACTTTATAATGATAGCTAAGGTAGGATTACTAAATACGTTTATAGGATATATTCTTCCTATGATAGTAAGTCCATTTAATATATTTTTATTTAGGCAAGTATTTTCTAAACTTCCAGATGAATTATACGAAGCAGCACAGTTGGATAATTGTGGACCGATAAAATATTTCTTTAGAGTAGTACTTCCAATGTCAAAGACAATTGTTGCAACAGTAGGTGTATTTACTTTCTTAGGTATATGGAATGATTTTTTATGGCCATCATTAGTGTTTACATCAGACAAGCTATTAACAGTACAGATAGGATTAAATTCAATTACAGCTAATGATACCATAACTAAAGGAGAGGTTTTAGCTGCTATAACATTAATAACAATTCCGGTGTTAATAATTTATTCATTATTTTCTAAGCAATTAGTAGAAGGTGCAATGTCATCAGGATCAAAAGAAGGGTAGGTAAAATATATGAGTTTTATAGAATTTAAAAATATTGAAAAGAAATATAAAAATGCAAAGAAAAAGTCAGTAACAGATTTTAATTTATCAATAGATGAAGGTGAATTTATTGTATTTGTTGGACCATCAGGATGTGGTAAATCAACTACACTAAGAATGCTTGCAGGCTTTGAAGAAATAACAAATGGAACAATAACAATAGATGGTAAAGTAGTTAATGAATTGCCACCAAGAGATCGTGGAATTGCAATGGTATTCCAAAACTATGCATTATATCCACATATGACAGTTGAAAACAATATTGCATTTGGATTGAAGAATATTAATACACCAAAGGATGAAATAAAAAGAAAGGTAGATTGGGCAGTAGATATACTAGGATTAGAAGAATATCGTAAACGTAAGCCTAAAAATTTATCTGGCGGACAACGTCAACGTGTTGCCTTAGGTAGAGCAATTGTTAGAAATCAAAAGGTATTTTTAATGGATGAACCTTTAAGTAATTTAGATGCAAAACTTCGTGTAGGTATGCGTAACGAAATAAGTAAATTACATAGAGAACTTGGTAGTACTACAATCTATGTAACTCATGACCAGGTAGAGGCTATGACAATGGCAGACCGTATAGTAGTTATGAAAGATGGAGTTATTCAACAAATAGGAACTCCTATGAATTTATATGATAATCCTAAAAATAAGTTTGTTGCAGGATTTATAGGTTCTCCTCAAATGAATTTCTTTGAAGTAGATGTAAATGGAAATATAGTGAAGTTTAGTGATGGAAATAAGATAACTATTCCAGAAGGAATAGTAAAGAAGCTAGATGGAAAAAGTGGAAAAATGTATATGGGAGTTAGAGGGGAAGATATTAAACTTGATAACTTAAATTTAAATCTTTATCAAGATAATATATTAAGATCTCAAATAGAACATGAAGAGATAATGGGAAATGAGAATAACTTATATTTTAAATTAGGAGGAATTACTGCAGTTACACGTGTTGGTAAGGATGATTTAAAAAGGGTTGGAGAGGATTTTAACTTTGTAATTAATACAAATAAAATACACTTTTTTGATTTAGAAACTGAAGAAAATATTACATATTAGAAAAGAAACAATGGAGGAAAGAAGAGATGTTAAGACCAAGTATACATTTTACTGCAGAAAGGAATTGGATAAATGATCCAAATGGGTTTGTATATTATAATGGAGAGTATCATTTATATTATCAATATTTTCCATATTCATGTGAATGGGGGACAATGCATTGGGGACATGCTACTAGTAAGGATTTAGTGAATTTTGAGCATCATCCAATAGCTTTATATCCAAGTAAAGAATATGATTGTAATGGATGTTTTTCAGGTACTTCACTAGCAGAAGAAGATGGATTACGTTTTTATTATACTGGAATAAAATATAATAAAACATTAAAGGGAGATATACATAGACCAGAAAATAATAATTTTGATGCTTGTCAAGTTGAAATAGTTTCAAAGGATGGATATAAGTTTGATAATATTAAGGATAAAACTTTAATAATACCACCAATAACTAATAAAGCTTTAGGAAATAAAACTCATACTAGGGATCCTAAAGTATGGAAGTATAAAGATAAATATTCAATGATAGTTGGAAGTAAATTTGAAAAAGAAGATCATACAGGATTTATTGGTGAGGCATTATTTTATACAAGTGAGGATGGAGATAAGTGGACTTATAAAAATCGTTGCTTTGATGAAAAGATAGGAGATATGTGGGAGTGCCCTGATTTATTTAAGGTTAATGGAAAGTATGTTTTACTTTTATCCCCAGAGAACATTACATTAGATGGTAAAAACTATACAAATAATTCAATATATTCAATAGTTGAATATGATGAAGATGAATGTGAAATGAAAATAGTAAATGATTATAGCTATGTAGATTTAGGATTAGATTTATATGCACCACAGACAACTTTAGATAAAGATGGAAATAGAATAATGATTGGCTGGATGCGTATGCCTAAGAAGTTTGATGGTGAGGAATGGATTGGAATGATGAGCCTTCCAAGAGTAATAAATGTTATTGATAATGATGTTTATTTTAATGTGCCAAATTATATTGATAAATTGTTTGATAAAAAGATTGATATTTCAAGCTTTAAGTTTAATGAACCATATAAAATAGAGACAAAATTAAAAGATGGCAGTAGTTTAAAAATTGGAGAGTTAGTTATATCAGTAGAAGATGACCAAGTTTTAGTTGATAGAAGTAAGGTTTTTGTTTCTGATGTTCAAATAGGAACTGTATTTAATACTCCAAAACTTGATGGAAAGTATGAACTAAAAATATATGTTGATAATGGAATAGTAGAAATTTTTGTCAACGGTGGCAGATATGTTATTTCTAATGTTATATATAACAATAAATCTTCTATAGAAGCTAAAGATATTGAAAATATAGAAGTATATAGTATGTAGTATTAAAATTTTTAAAATCCTAGTTAAAGGAGAGTCGATAAAATATGAAAAAGGTACTTTGTCCAGGTGAAGCATTAATTGATTTTATATCAACAAGTGCAGGTAAATCATTAAAAGAAACAGAAGGGTTCATAAAAAAAGCTGGTGGGGCTCCTGCAAATGTTGCAGCAGCAATATCAAAATTAGGTGCAGAAGCATATTTTTGTGGAACTGTTGGTAAGGATGCTTTTGGAGAATTTTTAGAAGATACATTTAACAAGAATAATATTAATACAGAGATGATGTTTAAGTTAGAAAATGCTAATACTACATTAGCCTTTGTATCTCTTACTGAAGATGGTGATAGAGATTTTCAGTTTATGAGAGATGCAGACTCTTGTTTATCTTTTGAGTTAATAGAATCTAAATTAAAAAATTTTGATTTATTTCATTTTGGAAGTGCAACAGCATTTCTTGAAGGAGAATTAAAGAAAACTTATTATAAATTAAAAGATTATGCATTAGAAAATAATAAAGTAATAACATTTGATGCCAATTATCGTGATGCTTTATTTTCTCATAAGCAAGAGACTTTTGTTCAATGTTGTAAAGATTTTATAAAAGATAGCTACATAGTAAAATTAAGTGAAGAAGAAGCTGTTTTAATAAGTGGTTTGAAAAATATAGAAGAAGCTGCAAAATATATAGTTAGTTTAGGGTGTAAAAACTTAATTATTACATTAGGAAAAAAGGGCGCTTTATTAACAACAAAAGAAAGACAAACATTAATACCAACAAAGGAAATAGAGATGAAAGATGCTACTGGTGCAGGTGATGCTTTTATAGGAGCTGTTATAACACAAATATTAGAAACTCCAAATAAAGAAATGGAAGAAATAATTAAGCTTGCTAATTTAGTTGGTGGAATAACAACAACTAAATTAGGAGCACTAGAATCTATTCCTACTTGGAATGAAGTAGAAAGTTACAAAAATAATTTTTAATTTTTATAAGCTTAAATAAGGCTATGGTACAAAAAGATTTGATAAAGATATATTATAGTATTAGATTATTTTGATAAAATATTTTATATCATATTAATAATTTTTAATACCATAGCTTTTGTTAAAATTGTTATTGAAATAAATGTAAATAAAACTATAAAATAAAACTTGATAATAATTTATTACTATGATATTATAAAAAAGTATCTTAAATAAAAGATTTAAAATTGGAGAGATGTCCGAGTGGTCGAAGGAGCACGCCTGGAACGCGTGTATAGGGGCAACTCTATCAAGAGTTCGAATCTCTTTCTCTCCGCCATTGCCGTGCTAGATGGGGAGTCAGCGGTGCCTTGTAACCTGCAATCCGCTATAGCAGGATTGAATTCCCCAGGAAGGCCTTGTCTTTGTATGGTCTGCCCCTAGAAAGTGGTGTTGATAGTCGGGTCCCACGCAACGGAACCCATGAACCTCGTCAGGTCCGGAAGGAAGCAGCGATAAGTGGTCCCTTTCGTGTGCCGTGGATCAATCTGGCTTGAGCTAACTACTAGGGTAACGCATGTGAAGCATCGTCAATCTGGGGTGCACGGTTTATTTTTTTGTGTTTTTTTATTATAATATAGATACAAATTTGGTTACTCTTCAATAGGATTAACAATATAGGACAAAAACAATAGGATAAGAAAGAGAGGGAATCTGCTTTACTCAGATACCCTCTTTTTCTTATCCTTAATTTTTCTTAGTTAAATTAATAAATTTAAATTCTAAGTTATCTTTAAGAGTTTTATTTAATTCAGAAGAATAAGTAACTTTCCATTGAGATGGCTCAATTTTGGGAAAAGAAGTATCTCCTTCAAAATTTTTATTTATTTTTGTTAAATATAAATTTTTACAATAAGGTAAAAAAGCAGAATAAATTTCTCCACCACCAATAACAAAAACCTCTTCTTTAGAAGTTTTATATTTATCCACTATTTCTTTTAAATTATGAACAATGGTAACAGAATCAGAATCAATAATGTAATTTTTATCTTTTGTTAAAACAATATGATGCCTTTTAGGAAGAACATTAGGCAAAGATTGAAAGGTTTTTCTTCCCATTATAATTGTATGATTAGAAGTAATGTCTTTAAAATGTTTTAAGTCCTCAGGAATATGCCATAAAAGTTTATTATCTCCACCAATTATATTATTTTTAGCTACTGCAGCTATAATAGATATCATTAATATACATCCTCTCAAAGTTTTTATAATAATTTTAACAGTGTAGGTTTTAAGTATCAACTAAAAAATACATTATATATATATTAAGTTTTTGAAATAACAAATGAAATAGGTTATATATAAATATGTTATAATATATGTACTTAGGCAGAAAGTTTATATTATGAAGGAAACTAAGAAAAAATATTATTAAAAAAATAAATTTTTAGTTTACAAAGAAATGAGGTGTATAAATTTTGGCATATACTGCATTGTATAGAAAATGGAGACCAAAAACTTTTGATGATATAATTGGTCAAGAACATGTAACAACAACTTTAAAAAATCAAATAGCTAATGATAGAATAGCACATGCTTATCTTCTTTGTGGAACTAGAGGTACTGGTAAAACATCTACTGCAAAAGTTATGGCAAAAGCTCTTAATTGCTTAAATCCTAAGGATGGAAATCCTTGCAATGAGTGTGAAATGTGCAAAAAAATAAGTCAAGGACTTGCAATTGATGTTACAGAGTTAGATGCAGCATCTAATAATGGTATAGACAAAATAAGAGATATTATAGATGATACTAAATATCCTCCACAGGAAGGAAAATATAAAATTTACATAATGGATGAAGTTCATATGCTTTCTATGGTAGCTGTAAATGCATTTTTAAAAACATTAGAAGAACCTCCTCAAAATGTTATTTTTATATTAGCAACAACAGACCCACAAAGACTTCCTATAACTATTTTATCTAGATGTCAAAGATTTGATTTTAAAAGAATAAGTATAAAGGATTTAACAGAAAGATTAAGGACAATAGTAACAGCTCAAGGAGTTCTTGCAGATGATAAAAGTCTTGATTTAATAGCAAGAGTTTCTGATGGTGCTGCAAGAGATGCTTTAAGCATACTAGACCAAGCAATTTCTATGGGAGATGGAAGTGTAAATTATGATAATCTTGTAGAAATGTTAGGTCTTGTTACTAATGAATATTTATTTGATATTACTTCTGCTATAATAGAAAAAAATGTAGAGAAGGCAATGGTAGTAATTGAGAAGGTAGTTTTTGCAGGAAAGGATATGTACTTATTTATAAAGGATTTAATAGAACATTATAGAAATCTACTTATGTTAAAAGTTACAAGTAATCCTCAAGAAGTACTTGATATGTCTTTAGAAAATATAAAGCTTTTAGATGAACAAAGTAAGCGAATTCGTGTAGAAGAAATAATGAGAGATATAAGAATTCTTCAAGAAGCTGAAGGAAATGCTAAACTTAGTAAACAAGCAAGATTATATTTAGAATTAGCTGCTATAAAAATGTGTAAAATAGAATACGATACATCTAATGAAGTTATTTTAACAAGAATAAATAAACTTGAAGAAGCTATAAAAAATGGTTCAATTAAAGTAGTTCAAGGAAACAAAACAGAACCAGTACAGAAAAATAATAATTTAAGGAATAATGTAGCAAATAGTGGCAATAATATAGAAAAGAAACCAAAAACACAGGAAAAAAATTCTTCCTTAGAAAATAGTAATTCTTTAGGTAAGAGTAAAACATCAGATGTTCAAAGGGCTTGGAAAGATATTTTAGAAACATTTAAATCAAGAAGAGCAATGATTATTTTTGCTTCAATTGTTACAGGAAAGGTTGTAGATTGTACTGATGGAATTGTTACTATAAAATATGATGCTCAATATTCTTTTAATAAGCAAAGATTAGAAAAGCCAGAAAATATTAAAGTTATAAATGAGGTATTTTCAGAGGTAATGAGAGAAAATTTAAAGGTTAGATTTATAGTAGATGGAGAAAATGAAGAAAGAAAATCTACAGAAGATTTAATTAAAGATGCTATGGGAGATATTCCTTTGGAAATATTTGATGAATAAAGATAGAATTCTTAAAAAAAATATTATATAATAAGTTTTAGATTAAAGTTGAAGGAGGAATTATTTATGGCAAAAGGTGGATTTCCAGGTGGCTTCGGTGGAGGCAATATGAATAACCTAATGAAGCAAGCTCAAGCAATGCAAAAGAAAATGCAAAATGTGCAAAAAGAAATAGAAGAATCAGAATTTGAAGCAGCAGCAGGTGGTGGAGCAGTTTCAGTTAAGGTTAATGGTAAAAGGGAAGTTCTAGCAATTAATATAAAACCTGAAGTGGTTGATCCTGATGATGTAGAAATGTTAGAAGATTTAGTTTTAAGTGCAGTTAATGAAGCTATGAGAAAGGCTGATGAAGAAACTGCTAATAAAATGGGAAAAGTAACAGGTGGAATGAACATACCTGGACTATTCTAATAAGCTAGAGATATAAATACAGCATACAGGTTTATTTTCCTGTATGCTTTATTATTTGAAAGGAATGATATAAATGGATTTTTATCCAGTAGCTATAGAAAAATTAATTGAAGAATTTGCAAAGCTTCCTGGTATAGGACAAAAGACAGCGCAAAGATTAGCATTACATGTATTAAATTTACCAGAAGATGAAGTGAAAGAATTTGCAGATGCATTAGTTAAAGCAAGAGGAACTATAAAGTATTGTTCAGTATGTGGAAATTTTACAGACCAAGACCCTTGTGCAATATGTAGTAATCCTAATAGAGATAAAAGTGTAATATGTGTATTAGAGCAACCTAAAGATGTAATGACAATGGAAAAAGTTAAAGAATATAATGGATTGTATCATATACTACATGGAAATTTATCTCCAATGCAAGGAAGAGGTCCTCAAGATATAAGAATAAGAGAACTTGTAGCAAGAATGAAAGAGGATGTAAAAGAAGTTATTATTGCAACTAATCCTAATATAGAAGGAGAAGCAACAGCAATGTATATAGCAAAAATTTTAAAACCTTTAGATGTAAAAGTAACAAGAATAGCAGCAGGAGTGCCTGTTGGAGGAGATTTAGAATATGCAGATGAAGTTACTTTATCAAAGGCATTAGAAGGGAGAAAAGAAATATAGTTTTTATTTAATATTTTTCACTTATGTTTAAAACCCAAGAAAACATAGAAATCTAAAGATGAAATTTACATAAGGTCTAGGAATAATAAAATAACTATCAGAATATAATTATATAGATAGTAGGCCTAGAAATTTTGGAGGTAGAAATTTATGGCAAAAACTAAAAGTGAAAAATATGAAAAAGGAGAACTTGACATAATAAAAGCAATAGAAAATACTAAGTTAGAGATAGAAACAGCAAGAAATCTCTTTAATATTGTTTATGACGAAAACCTTATCGAAATGGCCATCTATTTAGAAGAAGCAGCAAAAAAGAGATTAGAGTATCTAATAGCATTAGCAAAAGAAAAAGGAATAATAGTAAGTACCCAATATATACTATATCAATGCATAAATATGTCAGAATAAAAATATAAAGGGGATGAAAGTATGGAAAACTTATTACAGTCACAGAATGTAAAACTTATAATATATGGCTTTATAGGGTTAGTAATATTATATTTAATTTTAAAATTATTAAAGTTACCTTTAAAAATACTTATTAATGGTATATCAGGCGTAGTGCTTTTATACATTGCTAATTTAATTGGTGTAAACTTTGGAATAACAGTTGGAATAAATATAGTAACAGCATTAATTGCTGGAATTTTAGGAATACCAGGAGTAATTGCACTTTTTATATTTCAATTATTTATATAAATAAAATGAAAAAGGATGTAAGAAAGATAAATAAAGCTTTTTTACATCCTTTTAATATGTCTTAATATATTTTTAAGAAAAAGCTAAGAAATTTATATCTTTAATATTAAGAATTTACTTATAAAATAAATTTATAAAGTCAATGGAGGAAGAAATATGAATGTTTTAGAAGTAAAAGGCTTAAAGAAAAGGCTTGGGAAAAGAGAAATTATTAAGGGTATAAATTTTTCTGTTAAAGATGGTGAGATATTTGGTTTTTTAGGACCAAATGGAGCAGGTAAAACAACTACCATAAGAATGCTTGTTGGTTTAATAGCTCCAAATGAAGGTGAAATAAAAATATGTGGAAAGGATGTTCAAAAGGAGAAAGAAGAAGCATTAAAAAATGTTGGGGCTGTAGTTGAAAATCCTGAATTATATAAATATTTATCAGGAAGAGAAAATCTTATGCAAATAGCAAGAATAAGAAAAGTATCTAAAGAAGAAGTAGAAGAACTTATTGAATTAGTAGGCCTTAAAGATAGAATTGATGATAAAGTAAAGAAATATTCTTTAGGAATGAAACAAAGATTAGGACTTGCAGCAGCACTTATTGGTGAGCCTAAGTTATTAATATTAGATGAACCTACTAATGGATTAGACCCTTCTGGAATAATTGATTTTAGAGAAGTTGTTAAAAAGGCTGCAAAGGAAAAGGGTATGGCTGTATTTATATCTTCTCATATATTAAGTGAAGTTCAAAATCTTTGTGATAGAGTTGCATTTACAAATGGGGGAGTAATAAAATCAGTTGAAGATATTCATGATAATACTATGGATACAGAATTAGATAGTTTAACACTAATAGTATCAAGTAATGAAGAAGAGGCAGTTAAAATATTAAAAAATATTGATTTAGTTAAATCTGCAAGTGTAATTGATGAAGAAATTCATTTAATAATAAAAAGTGGTAAAACTTCTGAATTATTAAAAATATTATTAGAAAAAAATATTAGAGTAGAAGAAATATTTAAAAATAGAAAGGGACTTGAACAAAGATATATGGAACTTGTTGAAGGGGGGATAAGATAATGATTTTTACTTTGATAAAAAATGAACTTATTAAAATTTTTAAAAGAGGGAAGACTTGGATAGTGTTTGCATTATTTGCATTAACTATTGTTGGAATGGGTGTGATTTGCTATAAAGAAGCTAAGAACACAGAATATTATCAATCTCCTGAGGGACAAATAGAATCTTTAAAAGATAGTATAAAGTATTCAAAATCAGATATTGAATATTATAAAACTGTAAATGAAGAATGGGCAAAAGAAGAAATTACAAATGCTGAAAGTAGAATAAAAGAACTAGAACAACAAATAAATACATTAGAAGAGAAAATAAAAAATAATAAGGATAATCCTAATGCATGGAGAGAATCATTAGAAGAAGAAAAAAAGACAATAGAAGATAATCTAAAAGATTCTTCATATTCAGAAAATGATAAAGTTTCTTTCAAAGAAAGACTTAAAGAGATAAATATTTATTTAGATAATAATATGAAACCAATAGAGGAATGGGAATTTAATGGTATAAATTATGGCATAAAATTTATAGCTATTATAGGAACATTAATTTTAGCAGCAGGAATAGCTGTATTTATGAGTGATATAGTATCAGGAGAATGTACTCCTCCAACTTTAAAGTTCCTTTTAGTACAACCTATTTCAAGAGGAAAAGTTATTCTTTCAAAATTTATAGCTGTAGTTATAACTGTAGTTACAATGATTGGAGGATTAGAAGCATTAGTGGTAGCTGGAATAAGTGCTTTTACAGGATTTGATGCAGGAAAAATGCCACAATATATAGGAAAAGCTTTTAAGTGGGATTATACTAATGCAGCAGAAAATGGTGGACCTCAATTAGCTGAAGTTGCAGGAAGTGGAGTGTTATCAACTAGATGGATGTATTTACTTGAAAGTTTTGGATTACAAATATTATTTATAATTGTATGTTGTGCATTTATGTTTATGATATCAGCTATATTTAAAAGCAGTATGATAACTATGGCAGTTTCAGTAATTTTATGTGTAGCAGCAACAATTATTCCTGAAATGTCTCAAACAATAAGAGCAATATCAAGATTTTTCTTTACAAGTTATGGAAATACAACAAGTTTAGTTAGTGGATATTGTGCAATGAATTTTAATAATCCAAATGTTACATTAGGTTTTGGTGTAATTGTAATGATAGCTACTACAATAGTTAGTTATATTATAGGACATATTATTTTTAATAAAAAAGACATTCTTATATAGTTAGATTTAAAGGCAGAGGAATATTCCTCTGCTTTTGTGATATAATGTAATAATTATTAAAAGAGGAGATGAAAAATTATGCCAGCAGGAAATGGAGTAAATTGTCCTAAGTGTCCAGAAAAATTATCAGGAAAGTGTTCAGGTAATGATTTATCATGTTTGTGTTATAGATGTCCAAGAAATTTATCACAATGTTTATGTGTAAGATATTGCAGAGAAACTGAGTCTGTGCTTAATTATGAAGAATAATATTAATTAAATTAAAAAATTAAGTATATAAAATAGTAAATTTAGCACATTTATAAGTTGTACTTTAAATATAAATGGTATATAATAAGAATTACCGTGAACACTTGTATGTGATAGAAATACACTTAGTAAGGGTTAATTTTAAAAAATAGCAATAAGTAACAAAATAAGGGAGGATTTTTATAATTATGATTAGAGTATTAGCAAATGATGGATTAGAAGCATCAGCAGTAAAGGCTTTAGAAGCAGCAGGGGCAGAAGTTGTTACAAGTCATGTAGAACAAGCAGATTTAGGAGAAGCAGTAAGAGAATATGATGTTTTAATAGTAAGATCAGCAACAAAGGTAACTGCTGATGTTTCAGAAAAAGCAAAGGGTAGCAAATTAAAGTTAGTTATAAGAGCAGGAGTTGGAGTTGATAATATAGATATTCCAGCAGCAAATGCAAATGGAATAGAAGTTAAGAACACTCCAAATGCAAGTTCAAATTCAGTTGCAGAATTAGCAATTGGTCATATGTTTGCATTAGCTAGATATATAGCAATTTCAAATGTAACTATGAGAAATGGAGAATGGAACAAAAAGAAATATGAAGGTTCAGAAATCTTTGGAAAAACTTTAGGTATTATAGGAATGGGAAGAATCGGACAATCTTTAGCAAAGAAAGCTGAAGCTTTAGGAATGAAAGTTGTTTACACTGATTTATTTGGAAAGAATGATAAATTAGCTTATGAATTTTTATCATTAGAAGATTTATTAAAAACTTCAGATTTCATATCATTACATGTTCCATATGACAAGAACCAAGGTTCATTAATAGGAAAAGCTCAATTTGATATGATGAAGGATGGAGTTTTCTTAATAGACTGTGCAAGAGGAAAAGTTGTAGAAGAAGCTGCATTATTAGAAGCTTTAAACAGTGGAAAAGTTGCAGGAGCTGGTCTTGATGTTTATGAAGAAGAACCAACTAAGAATACAGAACTTGTAAATCATCCAAGAGTAAGTGCTACACCACACATTGGAGCAGCAACTAAAGAAGCTCAAACAAGAATTGGAGAAGAAGTAGTTTCAACTATAAAGACATTTTTTAATCTTTAATATTTAGGAGGAAACACAATGGCTACAGTAAGACCATTTAAAGGTATAAGACCAATTAAAGAGTTAGCTTCAAAAATAGCAGCACTTCCATATGATGTTATGAATAGTGAAGAAGCTAGAGAAATGGTTAAGGGTAATCCATATTCATTTCTTCATGTAGATAGAGCAGAAGTAGATTTAGATCCATCTATAGATGTTCATGATAAAAAGGTATATGAAAAAGCAAGAGATAACCTTAACAGAATGATTAATGATGGCGAATATATGCAAGATGAGACTCCTTGTCTATACATATACAGACAAACAATGAATGGAAGAGCACAAACTGGATTAGTTTTTTGTGCATCAATAGATGAGTATATAAACAATACAATAAAGAAGCATGAATTTACAAGAGCTGATAAAGAACAAGACAGAATTAATCATGTAGATTATTGTGATGCTAATACTGGTCCAATATTCTTAACATATAAAGAACATGATGTTGCATCTGCTATTATAAAGGCTTGGACAAATAGTGATGAAAAGAGAGAGCCTATTTATGATTTCCTTTCAGAAGATGGAATAGGTCATACTGTATGGGTTATAGACAATCCTGTAATAGTAAATGAAATAGTGGATATGTTTAAAGAAGTTGAAAACTTATATATTGCTGATGGACACCATAGATCAGCTTCAGCAGTAAAGGTTGGAATAAAGAGAAGACAAGAAAATCCAAATTATACTGGAGATGAAGAATTTAATTATTTCTTAGCAGTTGCATTTCCAGATAATGATTTAATGGTTATGGACTATAATAGAGTAGTTAAAGACCTTAATGGATTAACTGTTGATGAATTAATTAAAAAACTTGAAGAAAAGTTTGTTGTAACAGAATCAAAAGAACAAGTAAAACCATCTAAAAAGCATACATTTGGTATGTTTGTAGAAGATAAGTGGTATCTTTTAGAAGCTAAGGATGGAATATATAATGCAGAAGACCCAATAGACAGCCTAGATGTTGCTATACTTCAAAATAATGTTTTAACTCCTATATTAGGAATAGAAGATGTAAGAACATCAGATAGAATAGACTTTATAGGCGGAATAAGAGGTATTAAAGAACTTGAAAAGAGAGTTCATAGTGATATGAAAATTGCTTTCTCAATGTACCCAACAGAAGTTCATGATATAATGAACGTTGCAGACATTGGAGAAGTAATGCCACCTAAATCAACTTGGTTTGAACCAAAACTTAGAAGTGGATTATTCATTCATAAATTAAGTTAATAATTAAATATAAAAAAATAGAGCAGAAAGAATTTTAAGTACTTTGCTGCTCTATTTTTTTACATTGAAAGAATCATTTCTTTTAATATAGCTGTGGAGTTTTTTACTGCTATAGGAGTGAATTTTTCAAAATCCATATGAGCTCCATTATTAGCATTATCAGAAATTGACCTTATAACAACGAAAGGCACATTATTTACATAGCATGCATGAGCAATACTTGCTCCTTCCATCTCACAAGATAAAGCCTTAAAGTTATCCTCAAGCCAATGAATTTTATCCACACTTGCAATAAATTGGTCTCCAGAAACTATTCTTCCTGTAAATGTCTTAAATCCACCAACTTTTTCACAAGCTTTTTCAGCAAGGTCCACTAATTCTTTATCAGCTTTAAAATCAAAAGTATCCATTCTAGGAACTTGACCAAGGGCATCTCCAAATACTGAACAATCCATGTCATGTTCAACAAGGCTATCTCCAATAACAACATCTCCAGGATAAATTTCTTTTCCAATTCCTCCTGCAACACCTACATTTATTATTTTGTTTGCTTTAAATTCAGAAATTAAAATTTGTGTACATAATGCTGCATTAACCTTACCAATTCCACAAACTACAGCAACAACTTCTTGATTCCATAAAACACCTTTATTAAATGTCATATTTCCAACAGTCTTTTTTTCTTCAAGTTTCATATCTTTAAGTAATATTTCAAGCTCTTCGCTCATAGCACCAATTATTCCTAAAATCATTTTAAAAACTCCTTTAATAATTTATTCTATGAATAAGTTTAACAAAAAAAAATAAATATTTCTATACACAAGATTGTTTATTTGGGTATACTTATTAATAGAGATTAAAAAAAGGAAGTGAAATAAATGGAAGTACAACATGCTTTATCTAGAACAGAATTATTAATAGGAAAAGAAGGATTAGATAATCTTAGAAATAGCAAAGTCATAGTGTTTGGAATTGGTGGAGTAGGAAGCTTTACTGTAGAAGCATTAGCAAGAGCTGGTGTAGGTACATTGATTCTTGTAGATGATGATACTGTATGTCTTACTAATTTAAATAGACAAATTCATGCTACATATGATACTTTAGGAAAGGTTAAAGTTGATGTTATGAAAGAGAGAATTCTTTCAATAAATAAAAAATGTAATGTAATAACACATCAAATATTTGTTACAAAAGAAAATATTCCAGAAATCATAGATGATGATGTAGATTATGTTGTGGATGCTATAGATACAGTTTCTGCAAAAATAGCCTTAGCAGAATACTGTACTTCAAAAGGAATAAAAATAATAAGTTCTATGGGAACAGGGAATAAATTTGACCCTACTCAATTTAAAATAACAGATATATACAAAACAAAAGTTTGTCCATTAGCTAAGGTTATGAGATATGAACTTAAGAGAAGAGGAGTTAAAAAACTTAAAGTTTTATATTCAGAAGAAATTCCTACAAAGCCAAAAACAGAAGATGTTGTTACTTGTAAAACAGGTTGTGTATGTACAGGTGGAACTAAAAAATGTGCAGCTAAAAGACAAATCCCAGGAAGTATCTCTTTTGTACCACCAGTTGCAGGAATGATTATTGGTGGAGAAGTAATAAAAGATATAATTAATTATAAAAAATAAAAAAGTTAAATTAAAAGAAGCTATCTAAATTAAGAAATAAAAAACTTTTTAATATAGCTTCTTTTAAAAATAAAATTAAGTTAAAGGCTTAATTAAGCTTCCCATTGTTCATATAAAAATCTTAATAATGCTGGATTTGCATGTAATTCTGTACATAAATTTATATATTCTGTGAATAATTTAGGGTTTTCTTTAGAGGTTTTAGTTGCTCTTATCATTAAGTTTTTAGGAGTTTCTAATGGAGAAATATATTCAACAATAGATACATTATATCCTTTAGCTTCAAGCATCATCCCTCTCATTCCATCAGTTAAAGCATCAGCCATTCTAGCTTTTAATATGCCATATTTAGTTATAGATTTAAAAGGCTCATAGCTATATTGGCTTAATAATTCCTTATGACAACAAGGAACTGCAATTATAAGGTCAGATTGTACCTTTATACCTAAAGCTAATGCCATATCTGTAGCTGTGTCACAAGCATGTAAAGACATTACCATATTAATTTTTTTCTTAGGTTTAAAATCTTTTATATCCATAGCTAAAAATTCCATATTTCTATAGCCAAGAGATGAAGCAATATTTCTAGAAGCAGCAATTACTTTGTCAGAAATATCTATTCCAATAAAGTTACACTTTATTTTTTTTACTTCTGTTAAATAATAATTTAAAACAAAAGTAAGATAAGATTTTCCACAACCACAGTCTAAAATTGTTATATTTTGATTTTTAGGAAGCTTTTCAAGCTCTTTATCAATAAGTTCAACATAATGGTCTATTTGATTATATTTTCTTATTTTATCATTTAGTATTTTACCATCTTTACTCATTATTCCTATTGCTTTTAAAAGTTCATTAGCAGGACCAACTTTTATAAGATAATTTCTATTAAGTAAAGAAGAAGTATCATTATGTTCATCTAATATTTTTGATGTTTCAATTTCTTTTGTGTTCATTTTCACATCTTTATTATCACATGTAATTATAAGTTCACTTCCTCTTTCAGAATAAATTAAAGAAAGAGAATCATACTTTTCAGCTTCTAAAGAAATATGATTTAAAAGGTCTTTAATAGAAAAATCTTTAGTTATACCATTAAAATTATATGAAATCTTACCATTATTAAAAGTTCCAACACCTTTAAAGCTTTTTAATCCAGTTTTATAAGTAACCTTTATATCTTTAAATAAATCACTATTTTCATTAAATTTATTTTCAAGACCTAAGAAGAAAAATTTCATTTTTGATATATTTTGTTTATTCAAATAATATCACCAATCCTTTATAATAAAATTGTTTTGTTGTGGAAATTAAAATATAAAATTATAATATATATAATATCATAAAATTAGGTGAGGTATTTATGTCTAGAGAAAAAGATGTGGTCATTCTTAATGTAAAGAATACAGATGAGTATGTTGTTAAAGATAAGGATAAAATAAATATAGGTGGATTTACCATAGTTGATATGGATAAAAATAATAGAAAGTGCAATATAAATCTTAAGTTTTATAGAAAAGAAAACTATAATTTATTAAAACAAACACTAAAACTATTATTAAAAGCTGTATTTAAAGATGAAAATTTAAATAAGGTTAATATAGTAACTTCTGAAGAATTAAATTTAAGTGCATTCTTAGATTTAGGATTTACCTTAGAGGGTATTTTTTGTGATAATTTATATTGCCAAGGAGTTTATAAAAATGAAGTTTCCTTTGGTATATCTAGAGCAGAATATAAACAAGGAGAAAGAGTAAGTTTTAGTAAAATTGAATTTGGAAAATACTATATGAGAATATTAACTCCAGAAGATGCAGAAGAATTAACACAATATTATATAAGAAATAAAGAACATTTAGCTTCTTTTGAACCAGCAAGAGAAAAGGAATTTTATACAGTAGAGTCTCAAAAAAGCATATTAAATGATAATTATACACAATTTTTAAATGGAACAGCTATAGATTTTGGTGTATTTGAAGAAGAAAAGCTTATTGGGAAATTAAGAATATCAAGTATATTATATGGAGTGGTTAAGAGTGGAATATTAGGTTATTCTATAGACAAGGAAAAAGAAGGGCAAGGAATAATAACTTCAGCTGTTAACTTAATAATAGAATATGCTTTTAATGAATTGGGACTACATAGAATAGAGGCATCTGTTTTAGTGGATAATGAAAAATCTAAAAGAGTTTTAAATAAATGTGGATTTAAAGAATTAGGTTTAAATGAAAAATATTTATTTATAGATGGAATATGGCGTGACCATGTAACCTTTTTTAAGATTAATAATAAACAATTACAATAATTATTGAGAAAATAAAGCTTAAAAAAGGCTTTTATACACTAATTAATAATAGAAACATATCCATGCGTATCATTATATGAATAATTAAGATATATTATGAAAAACATAGTAAGTATTAATTAATTTAATAAAAAGATATATATTTAATAAATTGAATTTGTTTATTATGATAAGATAAAACACGTCGCTGAGAGAGACAGTTAACAAATACAAAAAATAAGTTGAAAAACTTAAAAAAGTTGTTGACTTGTTAAGAGATAAGTGATAAGATAAGTTCTGTTGTCAAACAAACTTGAAAAAATAACTAAAAAAAGTTATTGACAAGAAAAAAGTTTGATGATAAACTAAAAAAGTCGCTTGAGGGCGACGAGGTAAAATGGTCTTTGAAAATTGAACAGAATAAATAAGTTAAAAACCAGCAATTCTTTTATTAGTAAGTTTTTTGAGATTTAGAGATTAAACTTTTTATTGAGAGTTTGATCCTGGCTCAGGACGAACGCTGGC